>NZ_JAGXKA010000099.1:0-525 GCF_019091065.1 Burkholderia sp. GbtcB21 | reverse complement strand
TTAAGTTGGTTAGTTGAAGATAACTAAATATCAACTTAAATAGGAATATCTAATGAAAAATTTAAATTAAGCTTCAGAACGAATCTAGATGGTTATAATTCTATATTTAATTAAATACAAGAAAATACATATAGTTTAGCTTAGAATAAAATTCTTTAAACTATGGTTTTCTTAAATTAATTTCAAAATAAATGAAATTAATTATGTTGCTAATCAATTTTATTAGGTTAAACTAGTTTAATTAACCTAGTACAGTTATTCAAATCAGGAAAATTGGCCTTCACAATTGGGATGGTTCATGTGAGGGGGTGCTGGGTTCAGTATGTCGTACCCACTACTATGGCTCCCAACTCTCACACAAGGCCCAAAAGAGAGGAATTTAACCTTAAAATGAACAACTGTTATTAATTGAATAGGTCCATTAACTAAATGGGCCTAAATAAAATCTATCAGGTTATGACATTCTATTTAGCAACAACAACCTCCATGGAACTATAATAGAAATAAATCATAGAGGCTCACACA
>NZ_JAGXKA010000098.1:0-548 GCF_019091065.1 Burkholderia sp. GbtcB21 | reverse complement strand
GTCACCGATGGCACGGGGTGCCGTGCCGGCTGCTTACGCTGGTTTGCACGCCGATGACCGGGCAACAGCGAGGTTCGTCGCCGGCCTTCCAACACGGGATGCACCGCCAGCAGTTCACCGTCCTCGTAGATACGGATCTCGTGAGCCAGACTGTGGACGTCGAGCACGCGCTTGCGCGTACGATCGGGCACGCTGTAGTAGTTGCCACCGACCGAGACGAGACCTTCGTGGCTCACGCGCCGCTCAAGCCGGATCACGCCGTTGAAGGTGCCGGCCGGCAACGCCTGCAGCGTAGGACGCTCCTCACTGAAGTGCTGAGCGACGACGCGGTGCGTGGTGCCGTGCACGCGGACATTGGCAACCGTGTCGAGCCACTCGCGCAGTTGGCGGTTCAGGTCGGCGAGGTTCTGGAAGCGGCGCGCCAGGAAGAAGTCCTGCCGGATATAGCGATACGGCCGCTCGACCTTGCCCTTGGTCTTGGCGCGATACGCCTTGCAGGCGCGCGGCGCGAAGCCGTAGTGCTGCGCAAACGCGACCAGCTTCGCGTT
>NZ_JAGXKA010000097.1:0-555 GCF_019091065.1 Burkholderia sp. GbtcB21 | reverse complement strand
ATTTTTTGCCACTAGTCACAATCAATTTGTACTACTAAGAAATGAATATGAAAATTGGTTTTGTGTTAAAATTTGTTGAAATGGCCCCCTAATTGAAAATATTCTTCTTTTCAGGGGAAATTTTAACAAGTTTTTTCCTTACTCTTACACTCGTTAGTTATCTGTTAAAATCTCAACCTACACATCTCCAAAGATCATGAAATTTCACGGGGGCCTAGCCAAGACCGTTGTGCATCACTTTTCTCTTGGACACGTTGAGAGAAAAATTAGTTTTCTTGCACTAACGATCGTTTTAATCGAAATAGTGAAAATCTCACATTTCTGATAGTGGTACCCCTTTGTGAAATGTGGCCCGGACCAATCTCGGAATATTTTTTGCCACTAGTCACAATCAATTTGTACTACTAAGAAATGAATATGAAGAATGGTTTTGGGTTAAAATTTGTTGAAATGGCCCCCTAATTGAAAATATTCTTCTTTTCATGGGAAATTTTAACAAGTTTTTTCCTTACTCTTACACTCGTTAGTTATCTGTTGAAATGTCAACCTCCACAT
>NZ_JAGXKA010000096.1:0-562 GCF_019091065.1 Burkholderia sp. GbtcB21 | reverse complement strand
GAGACAGACTCGTTATAGGGTCAAGCGAACAAGTGCATGTGGTGGATGCCTTGGCGATCACAGGCGATGAAGGACGCGGTAGCCTGCGAAAAGCTACGGGGAGCTGGCAAACGAGCTTTGATCCGTAGATGTCCGAATGGGGAAACCCGGCCCTTTTGGGTCATCCTGGACTGAATACATAGGTCCAGTGAAGCGAACGCGGTGAACTGAAACATCTAAGTAACCGCAGGAAAAGAAATCAACCGAGATTCCCAAAGTAGTGGCGAGCGAAATGGGATGAGCCTTGCACTCTTTATTTGTATTGTTAGCCGAACGCTCTGGAAAGTGCGGCCATAGCAGGTGATAGCCCTGTAGGCGAAAACAGTATGAAAGAACTAGGTGTGCGACAAGTAGGGCGGGACACGTGAAATCCTGTCTGAAGATGGGGGGACCATCCTCCAAGGCTAAATACTCGTGATCGACCGATAGTGAACCAGTACCGTGAGGGAAAGGCGAAAAGAACCCCGGGAGGGGAGTGAAATAGATCCTGAAACCGCATGCATACAAACAGTCGGAGCCTCGT
>NZ_JAGXKA010000095.1:0-595 GCF_019091065.1 Burkholderia sp. GbtcB21 | reverse complement strand
GACGAACTCAAGGAGGCCGTGCTGCTTGCGAGTGCCCCTGAAGGCATGGCGTTTACCAGCGGATCGCACTTGCAGCTGGCAGCCCAGGCAAACATTGTTGCGACGGCTGGCGGCAATGCGGATTTCGGCGCCATGAAGAACATCTCGTTCGCCGCCGGTGACGGAATGTCGATGTTCGCATGGCGGGGGGCGATGAAGGTGATATCGCAAAAAGGCAAGGTACACCTGCATGCCCAAGGCAACGCGATGGAGCTCGCCGCGCACGACGCTATCCAGATTATCAGTGCGGACGGCGAAGTGCTTGTTTCGGCCAACAAGGCACTGACCCTGACCAGCGGTGGCGCCTATATCAAGCTTGACGGTGGCAACATCGAAATCGTTTGTCCCGGCGATCTCAAGCTGCGCGGTGGCTCGATATCCCGTGGAGCGGGCGGATCGATGCCCACGCCAGGTTTCTCGTTCGGTGAAGGCAAGGAACTGATGCCGCATGATCACCACTTCGTGCTGAAGAACCCGTCTACCGGCGAACCGCTGTCTGGCGTTCAGTATCGTGTCCTCGAGCCGGACGGCACGATTCACAACGGCGTCACGGACG
>NZ_JAGXKA010000094.1:0-602 GCF_019091065.1 Burkholderia sp. GbtcB21 | reverse complement strand
ATCCAGGCGTACCTCACCGCGACCCCTTCGCGAAGTACGCCGTCGCCTTTCGAAGAATTTCGATATCCAGCTTTGCGCTGGCCAGTTCCTTACGCAGACGGCTGTTCTCGGCCTCCAGGTCGCTGACCGGACGAAGACTTGAGCTCGGTGCACTCGACGCCGGCCCCGCTGCGGCCTGCGCACTGCCATCGCGCTGATCACGGCACCAGTTCCCCAGCGTCGCCACCGGCACGCCCAGCCTGCGAGCGGCTTCATGCTGACCGACGCTCTCAGCGAGCCGCACCGCCTCAACCTTGAATTCCTTCGCGTACTGCCGTCTCGGTACCACGTTCTCTGCCATGTTCTTCTCCATACAGGCAAAAAGTTATCAAACTTCTTGCTGTACGTGGAATCGAGGCAGGGTCAGATTCCAGATCCTTGAGCCGGCGGGCGTCGGCCACGTCCATCCCGCCGAACTTGTTGCGCCAACGATAGAACGTCTGTTCCGAGATATTGTGGCGCGTGCACAGATCCTTCACCGGCTCGTCCCGGCTCTCGGCCTCTCGCAAGATGCGGATGATCTGCTCGTCGGTAAATCGCTTCTTCATCGAGTTCTCCTTGCC
>NZ_JAGXKA010000093.1:0-611 GCF_019091065.1 Burkholderia sp. GbtcB21 | reverse complement strand
TTTTTAATTAAACTTATAAAACAATATTACAAAAGCCTCCGGATCCCGATTATAAAATCATTTACAAAAAGATTTAACTGATTAACTGTTACATAAAATAAAAGTCGTCTAACGACCAGTTACAAAAATCAGCCTCGCTGTCCCGATGATCGTACGCCCCAGGCCTACCCGCCCCGACATGTACAACCTTCATAAGCTCGCTCACGGTCCATCAGCTACAGCCTTGCCTTTACCTACACATAAACGTAGAACTGTGAGTCGACAGACTCAGTAAGAAAAGCATAATAATACTCATACATAATCCCGGTCATGATCAGACGCCCATACCTGTTACGAAAATTAAGAACAATACGCAAGTATACGCAATCAAGTAGTAAATCTCACACAGGTGGGGTCGATCCCACAGGGAATTGGATTAAGTACTACTAAATTATACTTATGATTCTATTCGGTAAATCAAAAGCAATTACAGTTTAAAAACAGTAAAATTTGAAAGAAATTCAGAAAACTTAATAACACAGTTTAAAGTTGAGCAAGATGAGACAATAGGGAGGAGAATCCTGTTGTTGTTTACCCAAATTGTTAATGATTAATTACTATCCTATTCTTGG
>NZ_JAGXKA010000092.1:0-629 GCF_019091065.1 Burkholderia sp. GbtcB21 | reverse complement strand
CTCTTCTTTTTCATCGGCATATCCATGACTTTTATACCTCATGATATGCCCCGCCCACGAAATGACGGATAGGTCCGCATGAAGGCGACGTAGTCGCGTTTCATCGTCTTCACGAAGCTCTCGGCCATTCCGTTATCGTAAGTCAGCAACTGCTTGTCGTCACGACGGTTGCACGGCCGTAACGGTCGAGATCACCCATCCCTTTCACCCGCGACGCGGTACACGAATCCAGCTGGCTACCCGGCGCATCAACTGGGGAGAGGACCGCGTCATGTTCTACGACGAACATGGCCAGCTGGTATCAATACTGGCCTCATGGACGAACGTGGATGAGCCGGACGCGTTCGCGCAGGCTGCGGCGGGTCGCTCCGCCTTTCGTGTCGACGACCTTCGGAGGCTGCGCGCGCTAATCGACGACCTGAGGCCGGAGGTCCTGGGTCATGTCAAGTAAATTACGCCGTATGTGTAAGTTAAATTACGCCGCATGACCCTGCCTCGTTTTCACGTACAGCATTTCATGCGGCGATCAAGCTAGCCTCGTAGTCGACAGGCGTGAGGAAGTCGATCGAGGTATGCAGGCGTTGCCGATTGTAATAGCCCTCGATCCAATCGACGATATCCAGGCGGGC
>NZ_JAGXKA010000091.1:0-629 GCF_019091065.1 Burkholderia sp. GbtcB21 | reverse complement strand
GGCGTGACCGTCCGGGCGCGCCGATACAGATAGCTTTGGCCATCGTTGTACAGGATTCCGGGCATACCCTCGCCGTATAGGTCGACCACCTGATAGAAGCCGGCATTGAGCCCGACCAGCCCCGCATCGAGCTGACGGAAGCGCGCGCGGCTCAGGTCGAACCCCGTGTAAGTCAGCGCCAGCGGCGGCAGCGCGGCCTGCTCGGGCGCCCCGCCGGTTTGCCGGTAACCGTGCTGGCGCACGTCGGTCAGCTGGGTCAGGTACGGGGTTTCCGCGTAGTCGAGCTGCAGCGCGCGTACTGCCACCGGCGCGGTACCCAGTTCGTCGAGCCGATGAAACAGCACGATGCGCTGGCACAGCCGCTCGCAGCGCAGCTCGAAGCCGCCATCGAAGCGCGAGAACGGGTCGGCGCGGGGATGCCACGGCCGGCTCGCGGCCCAGGCCGGCCCCTGCGGCGTGTCGGCATGCTCGCCGTAGTCGAACACCAGCGCGAACAGCCAGCGCTCGGTGGCCGGCTCGAAGCCTTGCGCGGTCGACCACGGTGCCGGGTCTGCGCGCGCATTGCCGAAGCTCACCTGCTTGAGGCAGGCGGCCTGCGTGCGAACCGCCGCCGCTTCGCGGGGGGCGTA
>NZ_JAGXKA010000090.1:0-629 GCF_019091065.1 Burkholderia sp. GbtcB21 | reverse complement strand
AGCAAACCACTTCAACTGCCTCCCTTCGCCATGTGGCCGGCTTTCCCGACCTCGGACTACTACGGAGGCTCCGCCAGCCTGCACGTCATCGGGGACACACTCCCTTGGCATCCGTGCAGACCTTCCCCAGTTCACATGCTGGACTCAACGCATGGGCGAGGTTGCCTGTCGCAGTCTTTATCCTTGCTTGCCGCAAGTCGTCGCGAACATCCCGGTCTAGCTGCGCGCTCCCCGTAATTCCTTGCTGTCCGGCATACATGTCCAGTCAGCATTCGTGCCGCCGGGCCATACGTGTGACCAGCGGCAGTTCGCACCTGCCCGTAAAGCGGTGTGGGCAGGGGTGACACTTCAACCCTCAGATGCGGTTTAACAGGTTCGTGTTCCTCAACCGTCCCACGCTCAGCCTGGAGGCTCATCTTGGCGTAACCGCTTCGCCGCAAGCCTCGTTTCCCACGGACTACGTCACCTTGCCAGTGTCGGCAAGTCACCGCCGCTTCGGCTCACTTCCTCTCGCAGCAGAGGAAGGGCATGCTCCGGTACTGCAACGTCAACTCCTCCGGAGTCCTGCATTCCAAACATGCTCAAGCAGCTTCACCTCCATACGGGCGGGCTACGCTGGCTGGGCGTAC
>NZ_JAGXKA010000009.1:0-298669 GCF_019091065.1 Burkholderia sp. GbtcB21 | reverse complement strand
TCACTCAAAGCTGACAGGAATATGAATTGCTTCATAAACCTGACTTACTTTAGTGTGAGACTCTTGATACTTTCGCTTTCTGATCCGAAGATCAGCTCGCTGCCATCAAGCGCCCACACTTATCGGCTGTTAATTTTTAAAGAGCATGTCTGCGAGAAACTTCGTGTTTCTCAGCAGCGCTGCGTTTTCAGCAGCAGAGAAGCGAGATTATGAACCGTGTTTCGCAGCTCGTCAACAACTTTTTAACTGCTTCGTTGCGACTGCGGGGTTCATCTTCTTGCGCCAGCCGTGCACCCAACCCGCTGCACACCACCGACTTCGCTTCCCTCTCCCGCGCCGCGTTTCCGTTAGCGCGAAAGAGGCGTGATTCTATGCACCCCGCACCCTTCGCGCAAGCCCCTTCGTGAAATTATTTTGAAAAAGCCACCGTGCGCTCGCGCGCACGGTGGCTTTGAACAGAATGGGCCGGGTGTCGCTATTGGCGTCCAGACCGCCGGCAACGCTTCCTCTATATATAGGAGCGCGTCACTTGCCGCCCACGGCAGCCTGCAACTGCTCGACCGGTACCGCGTCGGCCATTGCCGTGTAGCCCGCATCGCTCGGATGGATGCCGTCGCCGCTGTCGTATCGACGCTGCAGCACGCTCGGGCGCGCCGGATCGCGCAGCACCGCATCGAAGTCGACCACGCCGTCGAACCCTCCACCACTCCGGATCCACCGGTTCACCTCGAGCCGGATCGCCTCGCGCCCGGCCGGCAACCCGGCCGGCGTGAGCGTCGCGCCGAAGACCTTCACACCCTGGCGGTGTGCCGCGTCGATCAGCCGACCATAGCCGTCGATCAGCGACGCGGCCGTGACCTGTGTGTGCGGATGGTCGCAATCGAGCCCCGCGCGCGGCGGCATCGCCGCGAAGTTGATGTCGTTGATCCCGATCAGCACGACCGCTGCCTTCACGCCCGCGCGCGACAGCGCATCGCGCTCGAACCGCGCCCCCAGCGACGTGCCGTAGCACGCGGAATCGCTGAGCAGCCGGTTCCCGCTGATGCCGAGATTCACAACGCCGATCGAATCGGCGCCCGACGCCGCCAGCCGACGCGCGAGCGCGTCCGGCCAGCGGCGGTTCCGGTTCACGCTCGAACGCAGCCCGTCGGTGATCGAATCGCCGATCGCGGCTACGCTGGCGCGCGCGGAACCGGCCTCGACGGCCAGCTCGGTCACCCATGCGTATTGGGTAAAACGGGTGCGGAACGCGGCGGCGCCCGGATCGTTCACGTGATCGCCCGGCGCAGAGACATAGTTGAACTGGTTCGACACACGGTGCCAGACCATCATCCGTTGATTCGGTCCCATCTGGAGACTGATGGCATATGGTTGCCCCGCCGCCACGTCGATCGCCACCGGATCGCTTTCGAGTTCCTGGCCCGGCGCGAGCGTGACCGACGCCTTGCCGCCGAACCGGACCGGCACGGCCGCGCCGCCGGCGAGTGCAGCGCCGCTGCCGGCGCGCGCGAGGCTCGCGGCCTCGACGACCAGCGGTGCGTGACCGTATGCATTGCTCATGCGAATTCGCGCGGCCCGTCCCGACACCGTCGGGTAGACGATCTGGCGCACGGTACGCCCGGCCACGTCGGGTGCGCGATAAAGCGGCGGCGGTGCGGCAAGGTCGGGAATCGGCTGCAACGCGGTCGCCCACGCGGCGACCCATCCCGCCGGCGCGGCCGAAGCCGCGAACGGCGACACGAAAACGGCCGCGCCCAGCACGGCCGCGGCGAAACTGCTTCGGAATGACATCAGCAAAATCCTCATCGGAAAGCGGGCATTGTGCCGCAGAAGACGCGCGACTCACGCGGCGGTCCGCGCTCGCGCAACCTGATCAGGCCCCCACGTCCCTCGTTTACCCGAGTCCCGCTGCAAATCCGCAAGAAATTTATTAACCGACCGGTCGGTTGGTTTATACTGCGCACACATTCAACCGGACGAGAATCTCGCTATGTACACGCAATCCCTCGACATCCCCGGCAACGTCGCGCCACTCGACGCCGCAGCCGAGTCGCCCGAGCAGGCGCGGTTCGATGCGGTGATGGCCGCGGACGGCAAGATCGAACCGCAAGACTGGATGCCCGACGCCTATCGCAAGACGCTGGTTCGCCAGATCTCGCAGCACGCGCATTCGGAAGTCGTCGGCATGCTGCCGGAAGGCAACTGGATCTCGCGCGCGCCGAGCCTGAAGCGCAAGGCGATCCTGCTCGCAAAGGTCCAGGACGAAGCCGGCCACGGCCTCTATCTTTATAGCGCGGTCGAAACGCTCGGCGTGTCGCGCGATTCGCTGATCGACGCGCTGCACGCAGGCAAGGCGAAATACTCGAGCATCTTCAACTACCCGACGCCGACCTGGGCGGACGTCGGCGTGATCGGCTGGCTCGTCGACGGCGCCGCGATCATGAACCAGATCCCGCTGTGCCGCTGCACGTATGGCCCGTACGCGCGCGCAATGATCCGCGTGTGCAAGGAGGAGTCGTTCCACCAGCGCCAGGGTTTCGACGCGCTGCTGTCGATGATGAAGGGCAGCGACGCGCAGCGCGCGATGGTGCAGCAGGCCGTGAACCGCTGGTGGTGGCCGGTGCTGATGATGTTCGGCCCGAGCGACGCCGATTCGGTCCACAGCAGCCAGTCCGCGAAATGGGGCATCAAGCGGATCTCGAACGACGACCTGCGGCAGAAGTTCGTCGACGCGACAGTCGACCAGGCAAAGGTGCTCGGCGTCACGCTGCCCGATCCCGACCTGAAGTGGAACGACGCGCGCGGCCACCATGACTACGGCACGATCGACTGGGACGAATTCTGGCGCGTGGTCAACGGCGACGGCCCGTGCAACAAGGAACGCCTCGCGACCCGCGTGAAAGCGCACGAGGACGGCGCATGGGTACGCGAAGCCGCGCTCGCGCACGAAGCGAAGCGCCGCGCCCGCGCCGAACAGCACGCCGCCTGAGCGGCACCATCGAATTCAGGAATCAGGAGAAAGTGATGAACAAGGAATGGCCGATCTGGGAAGTGTTCGTGCGCAGCAAGCAGGGCCTCGATCACAAGCATTGCGGCAGCCTGCACGCCGCCGACGCGTCGATGGCGCTGCGCATGGCGCGCGACGTCTACACGCGCCGCCAGGAAGGCGTGAGCATCTGGGTGGTGCCGTCGTCGGCGATCACCGCATCGGATCCGAACGAGAAGGCCGAACTGTTCGAGCCGGCGGGCGACAAGATCTACCGTCACCCGACGTTCTACACGCTGCCCGACGAAGTCAACCACATGTAACGCCCGCGCCATGACGATCACGCCCGAACACCTCTCCTACGTGCTGCGCCTCGCGGACAACGCGCTGATCCTCGGTCAGCGCAACGCCGAATGGTGCGGCCACGGCCCGATCCTCGAGGAAGACATCGCGCTCACCAACATGAGCCTCGACCTCATCGGCCAGGCGCGCATGCTGTATACGCACGCGGCCGAACTCGAGCGTCAGCTCACCGGCGCGACGAAGACCGAGGACGACTACGCGTACTTCCGTACCGAGCGCGAGTTCGCGAACTTCACGCTCGCCGAGCTGCCGCACTACGGCCCGGTCTCCGGCACCGCGCACGCCGACAAGGACTACGCGGTGACGATCGTGCGCAACTTCCTCTATGCGGCGCTGATGCTGCACGTGTGGACCGCGCTGGAAACGTCGACCGACACGCAACTCGCCGCGATCGCCGCGAAATCGGTGAAGGAAACCCGCTATCACGTGCAGCACGCACGCGAGTGGCTCGTTCGCCTCGGCGACGGCACCGACGAATCGCACCGTCGCGCGCAGGATGCGCTCGACTACCTGACCCCGTACACGCGCGAATTCTTCGCAGCCGATGCGATCGACGACGCGATCGCCGCACCGGGCATCGGCCCGGCGCCGGCCGCGATCGAAGCCGCATGGCGCGCGGACGTGGACGATGCGCTCGCCGAGGCGACGCTCACGCTGCCGGCGCCCGTGATGCACGTGACGACCGGCAAGCAGGGCGAGCACTCGGAGCACATGGGCTACCTGCTCGCGGAAATGCAGAGCCTCGCGCGCCAGCACCCCGGCGCGACCTGGTAACCGGCCAACGCCACGGAGCCCGACGATGTCCGTCCAGACCGCCGCCCCCGCCGACGCCGCGCCCGCCGCGCGTCACGACGATCCGCTGCTCGCCCGTGCATGGGACGTGCTGGAAGCCGTGCCCGACCCCGAGATTCCGGTCGTGTCGATCCGCGAGCTCGGCATCCTGCGCGACGTCCGCCGCGCGGACGACGGCCTGCTCGAAGTCGTGATCACGCCGACCTACTCGGGCTGCCCGGCCATGTCGCAGATCGCCGAGGATGTCGCCGCCGCGCTGCAGGCGGCCGGCCTCCCGCCGCACCGGATCGAGACGGTGCTCGCGCCCGCGTGGACGACCGACTGGATCACGCAGGAAGCGCGAGACAAGCTGCGCGCGTACGGCATCGCGCCGCCGGTCGGCCAGTGCGGCAGCGCCGCGCCGCGGGAAAACGTCGTGCGCTTCGTGCCGCGGCCCGTCGCGGCACCCGCCTGCCCGCGCTGCGGCTCCACCCGCACCGAGCGTCTCGCGCAATTCGCGTCCACGGCCTGCAAGGCACTGTATCGCTGCGTCGACTGCCGCGAACCCTTCGACTACTTCAAACCCTACTGAATATGGCGACCCCGCAATTTCATCCGCTGCGTATCCGCGACGTGCGGCCCGAGACCGCCGACGCCGTCACCGTCTCCTTCGACGTGCCGCCGGAGTTGCGCGACGCGTACCGCTTCACGCAAGGCCAGTTCGTCACGCTGAAGACCCACATCGACGGCGAGGAGACGCGCCGCTCGTATTCGATCTGCGTCGGCACGACGGACTACGACCGCGACGGCGAACTGCGCATCGGCATCAAGCGCGTGCGCGGTGGCCGCTTCTCGAACTTCGCGTTCGATACGCTGAAACCGGGCCATACGATCGACGTGATGACGCCGGACGGCCGCTTCTTCACGCACCTGAACGCGGACCACGGCAAGCAGTACGTCGCGTTTTCCGGCGGCTCGGGGATCACGCCCGTGCTCGCGATCGTGAAGACGACGCTCGAACTCGAGCCGCGCAGCACGTTCACGCTGATCTACGGCAACCGCAGCGTCGACGCGATCATGTTCGCGGAGGAGCTCGAGGACCTGAAGAACCGCTACATGAACCGCTTCGTCCTCTATCACGTGCTGTCGGACGACCAGCAGGACGTCGAACTGTTCAACGGCGTGCTCGACCAGGCGAAATGCGCGGAATTCCTCGCTACGCTGATGCCGGCCGACGCGATCGACGAGGCGTTCATCTGCGGCCCCGCGCCGATGATGGATGCGGCCGAAGCGGCGCTGAAGGCGGCCGGCGTGCCGCAGGCGAAGGTGCATGTCGAGCGCTTCGGCACGCCGCTGCCGCAGGCCGGCGCGCCGGTCGTCGAGATCACCGACCAGACGCCGGCCGCCGAGCTGGAAATCGTGCTCGACGGCAAGAAGCGCAAGCTGCGCCTGCCGTACGAAGGCGTGAGCCTGCTCGACGTCGGCCTGCGCGCGGGCCTCGCGCTGCCGTACGCGTGCAAGGGCGGCGTGTGCTGCACGTGCCGCGCGAAGGTGATCGAGGGCGAAGTGCGGATGGAGAAGAACTACACGCTCGAGGCGCACGAAGTGAAGGACGGTTTCGTGCTCACGTGCCAGTGCCATCCGATCAGCGACAAGGTCGTCGTGAGCTTCGACGAGCGTTGAGCGGCATCGCGTCGCGGCGCCGGACGGTTTCTCGCCGTCACACATCTCGCTTACACTAGGGGCCGCCGGCCGGCTGGACATCGCAACGTCCGCCCGGCCGGCGGCTTTCTTTTGTTGACGACAGGCCGATGAGTACCATTCATGTGATTCAGGGCGGCACCGCCGCCGCGTCGCTGAGCGAGGCACTCGCGCAAGCCGGACGCGACGAGCGCGTCGTTGGATTGCTCGACGATCTCGGCGTCGGGCCGCTGAAGGGCGCCGACGAGACGCCCGACACGCGCGCCGCCTTCTGGGAGCGCGTGCTCGGCGACCAGATCCCCGACTGGAACGCGGAAATCGAAGACGAATTCGCGCGCCTCGACCAGCTCGCGATGGATGCGGGCCAGGTGGTCGTGTGGCACGCGCCGAGCGTCGGCGACAAGCTGCTGCTGCGCCGCGTCGCCTATCACCTGCGCAATGTCCCGCAGCGCCTGAACGAAGTGCGGCTGTCGGCCGCCGATCTCGACTCGGCGCAACGCGCATCGTTGTCGCGCACCGACCAGGCATGCTCGACCGGGATGTTCTCGCCCGCGGAACTGGCGCGGAAACGGCCGGCGGCCGCGCCGATCTCGGTGCTGCGGATCGGCCGCCTCGCGCTCGAATGGCAGGAAGCGAAGCACCTGAACGCCGAACTTCGCTATTGGGTCAGCAACACGATCAAGAGCGGCTACTACGCCGATCTCGACGCGCTGATCGTCGCGCGCGCGGAAACCGACTGGCTGCCCGCGCGGCGCCTCGTCGGCAGCATCATGGCCGACGCCGACCGCGGCAGCCTGTTCGTCAGCGACTCGATCGCCTGGTGGCGCTGCCGCGAACTCGCGGCGGCCGGCCGGCTCGAGCTGCAGGACGACGCGCCCGCCGCCCTCTCTTTCACGCAGGTGCGCGCGGCCCGCGCGGCCACCGCGCACCGCTAATCTTCCGCATTCGACCATGGCCCGTACCCGAGCGCCCGACCACGAATCCCAGCGTGAGCAGATCCTCGATCTCGCCGCCGAGAAATTCGCGCAGACGAGCTACCCGAGCACGTCGATGTCCGATCTCGCGACCGCGAGCGGCACGTCGAAGGCACGCCTTTATCACTATTACGAGAGCAAGGAAGCGATCCTGTTCGACCTGCTCGACCGCTACACGAAGCGGCTGATGCTGATCATCGCCGAGGTCGAAGGGGCGAGCCAGCGGCGCGGCCTCAGCGAGCGCGACGCGTTCGCGGAGCTCGTGCGCGCGTTCCTCTCCGAATACGAGACGTCGCACAGCCGTCACGTCGCGCTGCTCAACGACGTGAAGTACCTCGAGGACGCGCAGCGCGAGATCGTGCTCGACCGCCAGCGCGATATCGTCGCAGCGTTCACGCGGCAGCTCGCGCGCGCGTACCCTGACCGTATCTCGAAGGAAAACCAGACATCCGTGACGATGATGGTGTTCGGGATGATCAACTGGACGTTCACGTGGCTGAAGCCGGGCGGCCGTCTCGGCTACCGCGACTTCGCCGAGCAGGTGATCGACCTGATCGAACGCGGGCTGTCGACGGCGGCCTGATTGCCGCACAGCAGCAAGCGTTGCAGGGCGGGTACACTGCGGCGGCCCGTCGCGCATTTCATATGATGAATTTTAAATCCGTTCAAAATCAAATAGATACAGGATTAACTAAGCGGATTTAGAATTCATCCTCCAGCATAAATAAGGTTAAATACGGGTTTTCCCCAATCCAGGGGCCGACGGTCGGGTAAAATGCTGTTGCGTTGCACAACCCGCTGTACGGTCACATATTGAGGAACCCACGATGAACACGCAATTGAACGGCAATGCCGATGTCGTCGGCACCGCCGGTAGTGCGCCGGTTCTCGTCAGGGAACTGGCTTCCAAAGACCGTGAGCAGATGCTCACCCACTTTCTCTCGCTCGACGAAGAGGACCGCCTGCTGCGCTTCGGCCAGATGGTGCCCGACCACGTGATCGAGAACTATGTCCGCACGATCGACTTCGGTCGCGACACCGTGTTCGGCGTGTTCGACCACGAACTCGAACTGATCGGCGTCGGCCACCTGGCCTACCTGCCGGCCGAGGGCGACAAGCGCACGGCCGAATTCGGCGTGTCGGTGCTCGAAAGCGCACGCGGCCGCGGCGTCGGCTCGAAGCTGTTCGAGCGCGCGGCGATCCGCAGCCGCAACACGCACGTGACGATGCTGTACATGCACTGCCTGTCGCGTAACGCGACGATGATGCACATCGCGAAGAAATCCGGGATGCGCATCGAGTACGCGTACGGCGAAGCCGATGCGTACCTGTCGCTGCCGCCGGCCGACCACTCGACGATCATCGCCGAGATGCTGCAGGAACAGGCCGCGGTGTTCGACTACGCGCTCAAGCGCCAGGCGCACCGCACGTCGAAGTTCATCGAATCGCTGATGCCGACCGCGCTGACGGCGTAACATCGGCCGACCGGGCGCGCTGCTGCGGCACGCCCGGCCCCCTTTTCCCCTTCCTCCGCCATCGGCGCGCGCTAGCGCACCGAACGAATCGGCAACGCCGTCGTCTCCTTGAAGCATTCGAGCGAAAAGCTCGTCTTCACGTCGATCACCGACGGGTGATGCAGCAAGTGCTCCTGCACGAAGCGGGAGAAATGCGCCATGTCCTCGACCTGCACGCGCAGCAGGTAATCCATGTCTCCCGTCATCGCGTGGCACGCGACCACTTCCGGCCAGGTCTGCACGGCCGCGCGAAACAGCTCCGCGTGGGTCGCGCCCGCGCGGGCCGACGTCTCGTCGGCCCGCACCGGCGCCAGGCCGCCGCGCTTCTCGAGCCGCACGCTCACGTACGCGAGCAGGTCGAGCCCGAGCTTCTGCGGATCCAGCAGCGCGACATAGCCGGTGATCACGCCGATCTCCTCGAGCCGCCGGATCCGCCGCAGGCACGGGCTCGGCGACAGACTCACGCGCTCGGCGATCTCCTGGTTCGACAGGCGCCCGTTCTCCTGAAGAATCGCGAGGATCCGCCGGTCGATGGCATCCAATTCGGCTTGCGCCATCTTCTGCCCTCCAATGATTGTTTAGAGACTGGAAATTGCGTCATCGTAGGCACGGACGATTAAGTTCGCAAGTTTCCGCTCGCGGCCGCCCGCTACACTTTGTCGCACGTACCGATTCGTTGCGCACGCCGACGCGTGCGCAGCCTTCGACATCGAACCGGGCCGGGCACGCGCACGTCGCCCCGGCCGATCGCCCCGCACAGGAGACACGACATGCAGATCCCCAACTGGGACAACCCCGTCGGCACCGACGGCTTCGAATTCATCGAATACACGGCGCCGGACCCGAAAGCGCTCGGACAACTGTTCGAACGGATGGGTTTCACCGCGATCGCGCGCCACCGCCACAAGGACGTGACGGTCTACCGCCAGGGCGACATCAACTTCATCATCAACGCCGAACCCGATTCGTTCGCGCAACGCTTCGCGCGCCTGCACGGCCCGTCGATCTGCGCGATCGCATTCCGCGTGCAGGACGCCGCGAAGGCATACAAGCACGCGCTCGAACTCGGCGCATGGGGCTTCGACAACAAGACGGGCCCGATGGAGCTGAACATTCCGGCGATCAAGGGCATCGGCGATTCGCTGATCTACTTCGTCGACCGCTGGCGCGGCAAGAACGGCGCGCAACCGGGCGCGATCGGCGACATCAGCATCTATGACGTCGACTTCGAGCCGATCGCCGGCGCGAACCCGAACCCGGTCGGTCACGGCCTCACCTACATCGACCACCTGACGCACAACGTGCATCGCGGCCGCATGCAGGAATGGGCCGAGTTCTACGAACGCCTGTTCAACTTCCGCGAAGTGCGCTACTTCGACATCGAAGGCAAGGTGACGGGCGTGAAGTCGAAGGCGATGACGTCGCCGTGCGGCAAGATCCGCATTCCGATCAACGAGGAAGGCTCGGACACGGCCGGCCAGATCCAGGAATACCTCGACGCGTACCACGGCGAAGGCATCCAGCACATCGCGCTCGGCACGAACGACATCTACGGCGCGGTCGACGGCCTGCGCGGCAAGGAAGTGAAGCTGCTCGACACGATCGACACGTATTACGAGCTGGTCGACCGCCGCGTGCCGAACCACGGCGAATCGCTGGACGAGCTGAAGAAGCGCAAGATCCTGATCGACGGCGCGCGCGACGACCTGCTGCTGCAGATCTTCACCGAGAACCAGATCGGGCCGATCTTCTTCGAGATCATCCAGCGCAAGGGCAACCAGGGCTTCGGCGAAGGCAACTTCAAGGCGCTGTTCGAATCGATCGAGCTCGACCAGATCCGCCGCGGCGTCGTGCAGGACAAGGCCTGACGCGTCCGGCGAGCGGCGGCCCGGGGCAACCGGGCCGGCCGCACGATCCGGCGGCACAAAGAAAAAGGGCGGGAATCCGACGATTCCCGCCCTTTTCACATTCCGGCGCGGCCTGCCGGCCGCGCGACCGGATCAACGCGCGTTCGCCTTGGACTCGACGACGCATTCTGCCGCCGGCTGCGCGACGGCATCCTGGGCCGGCACGATCTGACGCATCTGCACGCCGGCTGCCGCCAGTGCGCTCGCGCCTTGCGCGCGCACCGGGCCGGTCATCGCGAAAAACGCGGCGGACACGATCAGGAAACTCTGGATATGACGTGTGTTCATTGCACCTCCTGTAAAACTGCCGGCGCCTCCCCGATTGCGTCGAAACGAACCAACGCGGCCGGGCACCTCCGGCAGGCCGACAAGATTAACGGCATTTGCCCGCAGATGGAGCCGGCTTTACATGCATTTACATGATGTAACGCATGGTCAAGCCCTTTTTCCTGGTGCGCCGCCGCATTCCGGCCGATGGGCGGCGGGTTTGCCCCAGTGCTACCATCGCTTAAAACCGGCCAATATGCCGGCCACTGTCGACGCGTTCACAAGACGCCGGAGCAGTCGAGTTTTGGTGATCCCAAACTGGGTGGAGGAGACTGTTAATGAATGCCCCGCTAGACGCAGGCCAACGCGCGTCGCTAGAAGCCGCGCTGAAGTCCGTCACGCTTGATGACAAATACACACTGGAACGCGGCCGCGCGTACATGAGCGGCATCCAGGCCCTCGTGCGCCTGCCGATGCTCCAGCAGGAACGCGACCGCGCCGCCGGTCTCAATACGGCCGGCTTCATCTCCGGCTATCGCGGCTCTCCGCTCGGCGGCCTCGATCTGTCGCTCTGGAAGGCCAAGCAGTACCTGGCGGCCCACCAGATCGTCTTCCAGCCCGGCATCAACGAAGATCTCGCCGCCACCGCCGTGTGGGGCTCGCAGCAGGTGAACCTGTACCCCGGCGCAAAGCACGACGGCGTGTTCGGCATGTGGTACGGCAAGGGCCCGGGTGTCGACCGCACCGGCGACGTCTTCAAGCACGCGAACTCGGCCGGCTCGTCGCAGCACGGTGGCGTGCTGGTGCTCGCCGGCGACGACCACGCGGCGAAATCGTCGACGCTCGCGCACCAGTCCGAGCACATCTTCAAGGCCTGCGGGCTGCCCGTGCTGTTCCCGTCCAACGTGCAGGAATATCTCGATTTCGGCCTGCACGGCTGGGCGATGAGCCGCTACTCGGGCCTGTGGGTCGCGCTCAAGTGCGTGACGGACGTCGTCGAATCGTCGGCGTCGGTCGACATCGACCCGCATCGCACCGAGATCGTGCTGCCGACCGACTTCATCATGCCGGACGGCGGCCTGAACATCCGCTGGCCCGACCCGCCGCTCGTGCAGGAAGCGCGGCTGCTCGACTACAAGTGGTACGCGGCGCTCGCCTATGTGCGCGCGAACAAGCTCGACCGGATCGAGATCGATTCGCCGAGCGCGCGCTTCGGGATCATGACCGGCGGCAAGGCGTACCTCGACGTGCGCCAGGCGCTGACCGACCTCGGTCTCGACGACGAAACCTGCGCGCGGATCGGCATCCGGCTCTACAAGGTCGGCTGCGTATGGCCGCTCGAAGCGCAGGGCGCGCAGGCATTCGCGCGCGGCCTCGACGAAATCCTCGTCGTCGAGGAAAAGCGCCAGATCCTCGAATACGCGATCAAGGAAGAGCTGTATAACTGGCCCGACGCGCAACGGCCGCGCGTGTTCGGCAAGTTCGACGAGAAGGACGGCGCCGGCGGCGAATGGTCGGTGCCGATGGGCAACTGGCTGCTGCCCGCGCACTACGAACTGTCGCCCGCGATCATCGCGAAGGCGATCGCGACGCGCCTCGAGAAGTTCGAGCTGCCGTCCGACGTGCGCGCGCGCATCGCCGCGCGGCTCGCGGTGATCAACGCGAAGGAAATGGCGCTCGCGAAGCCGCACGTGCAGACCGAGCGCAAGCCGTGGTTCTGCTCGGGCTGCCCGCACAACACGTCGACCAACGTGCCGGAAGGCTCGCGCGCGATCGCCGGCATCGGCTGCCACTACATGACCGTGTGGATGGACCGCAGCACCAGCACCTTCAGCCAGATGGGCGGCGAAGGCGTGCCGTGGATCGGCCAGGCGCCGTTCACGGACGAGAAGCACGTGTTCGCGAACCTCGGCGACGGCACCTATTTCCACTCGGGCCTGCTGGCGGTGCGCGCGGCGATCTCGTCGAAGGCGAACATCACCTACAAGATCCTCTACAACGATGCGGTCGCGATGACGGGCGGCCAGCCGGTCGACGGCGTGCTGACGGTGCCGCAGATCACGCACCAGCTCGCGTCCGAAGGCGCGAAGAAGATCGTGATCGTCACCGACGAGCCGGAGAAGTACGACAGCCAGAAGGCGCTGCTCGCGCCGGGCGTGACGATCCATCACCGCGACCAGCTCGACGATGTGCAGCGCGAGCTGCGCGAGATCGCCGGCACGACGATCCTGATCTACGACCAGACCTGCGCAACCGAGAAGCGCCGCCGTCGCAAGCGCGGCACCTATCCGGACCCGGCCAAGCGCGTCGTGATCAACGAAGCGGTATGCGAAGGCTGCGGCGACTGCTCGGTGCAGTCGAACTGCCTGTCGGTCGAGCCGCTGGAAACCGAGTTCGGCACGAAGCGCCAGATCAACCAGTCGAGCTGCAACAAGGACTTTTCGTGCGTGAAGGGCTTCTGCCCGAGTTTCGTCACGGTCGAGGGCGGCCAGTTGAAGAAGCCGAAGGCGGTTTCGGTCGACGGCGCTGCGCTGCCGCCGATCCCGGAACCGACGCTGCCGGACATCGACCGCGCGTACGGCGTGCTCGTCACGGGCGTCGGCGGCACGGGCGTCGTCACGATCGGCGCACTGCTCGGAATGGCCGCGCACCTTGAGAACAAGGGCGTGACCGTGCTCGACGTCACGGGCCTCGCTCAGAAGGGCGGCGCCGTGATGAGCCACGTGCAGATCTCGCATGCGCCGACCGACATCCACGCGACGCGGATCGCAATGGGCGAAGCCGACCTCGTGATCGGCTGCGACGCGATCGTCACGGCCGGCGACGAGTGCACGTCGCGGATGCGGCACGACGCGACACGCGTGGTCGTCAACAGCGCGCAGACGCCGACCGCCGAGTTCATCAAGAACCCGACCTGGGCGTTCCCCGGCGTGTCCGCGGAGAACGACATCCGCGCGGCGGCAGGCGTTGCCGTCGATTTCATCGACGCGAACCGCTTCGCGGTCGCGCTGCTCGGCGACGCGATCTACACGAACCCGTTCGTGCTCGGCTACGCATGGCAGAAAGGCTGGCTGCCGCTCACGCTCGCGTCGCTCGAACGCGCGATCGAGCTGAACGCCGTGTCGGTGGAGAAGAACCGCGCGGCCTTCGACTGGGGCCGGCGCGCCGCATACGACCTGGCGAGCGTGAAGCAGGCCGCGGCCGGCGATGCGCGCCCCGCGCAAGGCGCCACGGTGATCGCGCTGCACACGAAGAAGGCGGTCGACGCGCTGATCGCGAAGCGCGTGGAATTCCTCACCGCGTACCAGAACGCCGCGTACGCATCGCGTTATGCGGCGTTCGTCGACAAGGTGCGCGCGGCCGAGCGCGCGCTGGCGGACGGCGACACGATGCAGGAGCAACTGACCGAAGCGGTCGCGCGCAACCTGTTCAAGCTGATGGCGTACAAGGACGAATACGAGGTCGCGCGGCTGCAGTCCGATCCGGCGTTCCTCGCGCGCCTGTCCGCGCAGTTCGAAGGCGACTGGAAGCTGAAGTTCCACCTCGCGCCGCCGCTGTTCGCGAAGACGGACGCGCACGGCCATCTCGTGAAGAAGGCGTACGGCCCGTGGATGATGTCGGCGTTCCGGCTGCTCGCGAAGGCGAAGTTCCTGCGCGGCACGGGGCTCGACCTGTTCGGCCGTACCGAAGAGCGCCGCACCGAGCGCGCGCTGATCGGCGAGTACGAAGCGCTGATCGGCGAAGTACTTGGCAGGCTGAACGCGGCCAACCGTCCGCTCGCACTCGAGCTCGCGGCGCTGCCGGACGGCATTCGCGGCTACGGCCACGTGAAGGAGAACAACCTGCGCGCGGTTCGCACGAAGTGGAACACGCTGCTCGCGAAGTGGCGTTCGCCGGCGGGCGGCCAGTCGCACCAGCAGGTCGCGTAACGGCGCGCGGCGGGCATTCGCAGCTCGGACGCCCGCCCGCGCCGGTAGCGATTCACGATAAAAAAAACGCCACGGGACGCAGGTTCCGTGGCGTTTTTCATTGCGCCGCGCCTGAAGCGCGGCGCACGCGGGCGCGAACTTACTTCGTGTTCACGTTCGCGGCGGCAACGGCCGTCATGTTGATGATCCGGCGCACGGTCGCGGCCGGCGTCAGGATGTGGACCGGCTGCGCCGCGCCGAGCAGGAACGGGCCGACCGTCACGCCTTCGCCGCCGACCATCTTCAGCAGGTTGTACGCGATGTTCGCCGCTTCGACGTTCGGCATGATCAGCAGGTTCGCTTCGCCCGACAGCGTCGTGCCCGGGAAGGCCTGCTTGCGGATCACTTCCGACAGCGCCGCGTCGCCGTGCATTTCGCCGTCGACTTCCAGGTTCGGCGCACGTTCGACGATCAGCTTGCGAGCCTCGGCCATGCGGCGCGACGACGACGACGGCGCGCTGCCGAAGTTCGAGTTCGACAGCAGCGCGGCCTTCGGCGTGATGCCGAAGCGCTCGATCTCGGCCGCGGCCTGGATCGTCATGTCGGCGAGCTGTTCGGCGCTCGGTTGCTCGTTCACGTACGTGTCGCACAGGAACAGGTTGCGGCCCGGCAGCATCAGCAGGTTCATCGCCGCGAAGTGCTCGGCGCCCTTCGCACGGCCCAGCACCTGCTCGATGAACTTCAGGTGGCTGTGGAACGTGTCGATCATCCCGCAGATCATCCCGTCCGCGTCGCCCAGGTGCACGAGCATCGCGCCGATCAGCGTGTTGAACTTGCGCATCGCGGCCTTCGCGACTTCCGGCGTCACGCCGTCGCGCGCGGCGATGTCGTGGTACGCCTGCCAGTAGCGGTGGTAGCGCGTGTCGTCTTCCGGATTGACGATCTCGAAATCGACACCGGCCTTCAGCTTCGAGCCGATCTTCTGCAGGCGCATCTCGATGACCGACGGACGGCCGACGATGATCGGCTGTGCGATCTTTTCCTGCAGCACGAACTGCGCGGCGCGCAGCACGCGCTCGTCCTCGCCCTCGGCGAACACGATGCGGGCCTGCTTCTTCTTCGCGGTCGCGAACACCGGGCGCATCACCATGCCGGTGCGGTAGACGGTCGCACCGAGCTGCTCGCGGTACGCGTCCATGTCCTGGATCGGACGCGTCGCGACGCCCGAATCCATCGCGGCCTGTGCGACGGCCGGCGCGATCTTGATGATCAGGCGCGGGTCGAACGGCTTCGGAATCAGGTATTCCGGCCCGAATTCGAGCGAGTGGCCTTCATACGCCTTCGCGACTTCCTCGCTCTGGTCGGTTTCCTGGGCCAGCTCGGCGATCGCGCGCACGCACGCGAGCTTCATTTCTTCCGTGATCGTCGTCGCGCCGACGTCGAGCGCGCCGCGGAAGATGAACGGGAAGCACAGCACGTTGTTGACCTGGTTCGGGTAGTCCGAACGGCCGGTCGCGACGATCGCGTCCGGGCGCACGGCCTTCGCGTCTTCCGGGCGGATTTCCGGTTCCGGGTTCGCGAGCGCCAGGATCAGCGGCCGGTCGCCCATCGTCTTGACCATGTCCTGCTTCAGCACGCCCGCGCTCGAGCAGCCGAGGAACACGTCCGCGCCGACGATCGCATCGGCGAGCGTGCGCGCGTCGGTCGTGGCCGCATAACGCTGCTTCGACGGATCGAGATTGCCGCGCCCTTCGTAGATCACGCCCTTCGAATCGGCGACGAGGATGTTCGACTTCGTCAGGCCGAGGTTCACCAGCAGGTCCAGACACGCGATGGCCGCGGCGCCGGCGCCCGAGCACACAAGCTTCACTTCGGACAGCTTCTTGCCGACGACCTTCAGGCCGTTCAGGATTGCGGCCGACGCGATGATCGCGGTGCCGTGCTGGTCGTCGTGGAAGACGGGGATCTTCATGCGCTCGCGCAGCTTCTGCTCGATGTAGAAGCATTCCGGCGCCTTGATGTCCTCGAGGTTGATGCCGCCGAGCGTCGGCTCGAGCATCGCGATCGCCTCGACGAGCTTGTCGGGGTCGGACTCCGACAGTTCGATGTCGAACACGTCGATGCCCGCGAATTTCTTGAAGAGGCAGCCCTTGCCTTCCATCACCGGCTTCGCGGCGAGCGGGCCGATGTTGCCGAGACCGAGCACGGCCGTGCCGTTCGTGATGACGCCGACGAGGTTGCCGCGCGACGTGTACTTCTGCGCGTCGAGCGGATCGGCGTGGATCGCCTCGCACGCGGCGGCGACGCCCGGCGAATACGCGAGCGACAGATCGAGCTGGTTCGACAGCGGCTTGGTCGGGGTGACCGAAATCTTGCCGGGTTTCGGGTTCAGGTGATAAGCGAGAGCGGCCTGCTTCAGTTGTTCGTCCATGATTGACCTGCGAGAGACATGCGAAATTTTGACGGTTCAGTACACAGCACCTTCGGCCGCGTCTGCTTGAATCGAGGGGATGGTCGACTGCGAGACGGCACGCGACGCGCCGGGTCGGCACGCCATCGAACCTTGGCGGGTGGCAAGAGGAAAGTACAAAGTACTGAACGATTTCTAAGGGTCGCCTAGTGTACACCCCGCGCATGACACATGTTGGTGCAGCGCCGCATCCCCGGCATCGCATCGGAGCGATCCGCCCCCGTTTGTTTCGCCGGTGGCGGGCGGCATCGCGAACCCGCGCGAATTCCGCCGAAAACCGGCCTGAATCGGGTAAAATAGCCGGCTACGCGCGCAGCGATGCGATCGGCCTTCCGATCGCGCCCCCAGCCCCCGGCCGGGTTCCCGTGCTGCGCCACCGGGCCCGCGCCCGCTCCTCGCTCAACACCCAAGGAATGCCCATGACAGGCTACGATCGTCAGTCGATCTCGGATACGACCGCCAAAATCCTGCTCGAAGTGCAGGCGGTGCACTTCAACGCCGAAAAACCGTTCATCTTCACGTCCGGCTGGGCAAGCCCCGTCTATATCGACTGCCGCAAGCTGATCTCGTATCCGCGCGTGCGCCGTGCGCTGATGGAAATGGCGGAAACGACGATCACGCGCGACATCGGCTTCGAGCAGATCGACGCGGTGGCGGGCGGCGAGACGGCCGGCATCCCGTTCGCGGCATGGATCGCGGACCGGATGATGGTGCCGATGCAGTACGTGCGCAAGAAGCCGAAGGGTTTCGGCCGCAACGCGCAGATCGAAGGCCATCTGGAAGAAGGCTCGCGCGTGCTGCTGGTGGAAGACCTGACGACCGACAGCCGCAGCAAGATCAACTTCGTCAACGCGCTGCGCACCGCGGGCGCGACGGTGAACCACTGCTTCGTGCTGTTCCACTACGACATCTTCAAGGAAAGCGTGTCGGTCCTCAAGGACATCGACGTCGACCTGCACGCGCTGGCGACGTGGTGGGACGTGCTGCGCGTCGCGAAGGCTTCGGGCTACTTCGAGACGAAGACGCTCGACGAAGTCGAGAAATTCCTGCACGCGCCGGCCGAGTGGTCGGCCGCGCACGGCGGCGCGACGGGCGCCCAGGAGTGACGCCGCGCCGGCACGCATGCCGGCGCCCCGGCTGAAAAAGCCGCCTGCTTCATCGCAGGCGGCTTTTTTTCGTCCGTCGTTCCGCGCAAGAACCGGTCGCGACCGCGGGTCGCGGTGTGCATCGCTCATCGAACCCTAATGCTAGACTTGATCCATCGCCGCCATCAGCTACGCGGGCAACGCACAACGCCAACAACGCCGGGAGCATCGGTCCGGCCCACGTGACGGGAGAAGCGCCATATGCGTGTGGATCGCCGGATCACTCCGCCTGCGCCATCGGGTCGCCCGTCTCCGTTCATCGCTCTCCTCGTTTGCACCGCCGTCTTCGCGGCGCTGCCCGTTCATGCGGAAGGCCCGTTCATCGTGTCGAGCGACGACCTGACGCCCGGCGGCCCCGTCCGCGCCGCGAACGTGTTCGACCGCGGCGACTGCAAGGGCAAGAACCACTCGCCGCAGCTCGCGTGGCACAACCCGCCGCCCGGCACGCGCAGCTACGCGGTCACGATCTTCGATCCCGACGCGCCCGGGCGCGGCTGGTGGCACTGGGCCGTGGCGGGCATCCCGGCCACGGTCACGAGCCTGCCCGCCGACGCGAGCGCGTCCGGCTTCCTGCGGCGCATCGGCGCGATCGAGGCGCGCAACGACTTCGGGATCGACGGCTACGGCGGCCCATGCCCGCCGCCCGGCAAGCCGCACCGCTACGTGATCACCGTCTACGCGCTGAAGGGCGACGACCTGCGCATCGCGCAGGGCCGACCCGCGCCGATGTTCGAGCACGAGATCGGCACGCTCGCGATCGGCAGCGCGCAATTCACGGTCAGCTACGGGCAGTGACGGCAGTAGCGGGCACCACGCGACGCCACGCCGCCACGCCGCGTGCCGGCCGCCGCGAATTTCAGTGCGCCGCATGCGCGCGTTTTCCCGTCATTTCGGCTTGCTAGACTCGTCGTCACCGGTCGCGGCATCACACGCCGCGCATCGGTCGCGCCGCCCGCCGGCGACGCGTGACCCGGCAGGCCGCTGCGGCTGCCGTTCCCGTCCCTTTCCGGAGAACGCTTCATGTCGAACATCGTCATCGTCTATCACAGCGGCTACGGTCACACGCAGAAACTGGCCGAGGCCGTTCACGCGGGCGCGCAGGACGCCGGCGCGGCCGTACGCCTGATCGCCGTCGGCGACCTCGACGACGCGGGCTGGGCCGCCCTCGACGCGGCCGACGCGATCGTCTTCGGCGCGCCGACCTACATGGGCGGCCCGTCGGCGCAGTTCAAGCAGTTTGCCGACGCGACGTCGAAAGCGTGGTTCACGCAGAAGTGGAAGGACAAGATCGCCGCGGGCTTCACGAACTCCGCGACGATGAACGGCGACAAGTTCTCGACGATTCAATATTTCGTCACGCTGTCGATGCAGCATGGGATGGTGTGGGTCGGCACGAGCCTGATGCCGGCCAACTCGAAGGCGGCCACGCGCAACGACATCAACTACCTCGGCGGCTCCACGGGCCTGCTCGCGCAGTCGCCGGCCGATGCGACGCCCGACGAAGGCCCGCTGCCGGGCGACCTCGAGACCGGGAAGGTATTTGGCCGGCGCATCGCCGAAGCGACGGCCCGCTGGGTTGCCGGCAGCCGCTGAGCCCGCCCCGGCGCCCGCGCCGTCACGCATCAAAGGGACACAAGACGGCCCGCCGGCCGTCTTTTTTTCGCCCCGCGCGGTGCAGGCGCGCCAGATGACGTCTTAAAATGGCGGTCTCCGGGCGCGGGCCCCCGTTTCATCCAGTGAGAGCGAAATGAGCACCAAAGTTTTTGTCGACGGCCAGGAAGGCACGACCGGCCTCAAGATCTTCGAATACCTGTCGGCGCGCAACGACATCGAGATCCTGCGCATCGATGAGGCGAAGCGCAAGGACGTCGACGAGCGCCGCCGCCTGATCAACGCGTCGGACGTCACGTTCCTGTGCCTGCCGGACGTCGCGTCGCGCGAATCGGCGTCGCTCGTCGAGAACCCGAACACGACGCTGATCGACGCGAGCACCGCGTTCCGCACGAGCGCCGACTGGGCCTACGGCCTGCCCGAACTGACCCGCGCGCAGCGCGAGAAGATTCGCACGTCGAAGCGTATCGCGGTGCCTGGCTGCCACGCATCGGCCTTCGTGCTCGCGATGCGTCCGCTCGTCGATGCGGGCATCGTCGCGCCGACGTTCGCCGCGCACAGCTACTCGATCACCGGCTACAGCGGCGGCGGCAAGTCGATGATCGCCGACTACGAGAACGCGGCGCCGGGCGGCAAGCTCGCGAGCCCGCGCCCGTACGCACTCGGCCTCACGCACAAGCACCTGCCGGAAATGGCCGCGCACACGGGCCTCGCGAACCCGCCGATCTTCACGCCGATCGTCGGCCCGTTCCTGAAGGGCCTCGCGGTGACGACCTACTTCACGCCCGAACAGCTCGCGAAGCGTGCGACGCCGCAGGACGTGCAGCGCGTGTTCGCCGAGTACTACGCGGACGAAGCGTTCGTGCGCGTCGCGCCGTTCAACGCGGACGCAAACCTCGATGGCGGCTTCTTCGACGTGCAGGCGAACAACGACACGAACCGTGTCGACCTGTTCGTGTTCGGCAACGAAGAACGCTTCGTCACGGTCGCGCGCCTCGACAACCTCGGCAAGGGTGCGTCGGGCGCCGCGATCCAGTGCATGAACCTCAGCATCGGCGCGGCCGAGGATGCGGGCCTCACGCGCTGATCATCCTCTCTTGCGATGCAAAGCCGGCCGCTGGCCGGCTTTTTATTTACCCATATCAGGCAATAAATAAAATTCTGTTCGCGCATTTACAATTATTTACAAGCTTTCCATTGCGCGATTACCAGCGAATTAATTGCCCCCTTCTTTCTCCAGTCAATCCCGAATAGGGATAAACCGGATACCGCCCGCTTTAAACGCCACCGTTATACGCGCGAAGGCTCTTCGACAGCCTCCCGGGCGCGGCACATCCCCCACTCCGGCAGCTTTCGGCAGCCCTTCATCCGTTTTAATTCTTACCGAATGCCATGTCGGACAAGGATTAAAAACACGGCATCCGTTTCAATCGCCTTTTTTAGACGAGTTCATCAATTGACAGCAAAAATCAAGGCAGCGACATTAGCTCGCACAATTAAACGATTGGAGACAGCGGCATGTCGCACGCCTTATCGAAGGGGGTGGCAACGGCCTTTGCCATTGCCCCTTTCCTGGTTGCCTGTGGTGGGGGGGATTCCGGCGGCGCGCTCGCGCCGATCAATGCGCCCCAATGTTCCGGATCGAGCTGCGGCACGCAAGGGCCGCCGCCGTCACAGCCCGTCAACGGTTCGCTGTGTCCGGCCAACGCCGACATCGTGAAGAGCACGTATCTCGGCGGCGCCGGTAGCGGCGAGATCGTCAGCGTCAACATCGACGCGGTCGCGATGACGTACACGCTCAAGTGGCTCGAATCGCCGATTCCGCTGAAGACGGGCACCGTCACGCCCAGCCGCGTCGGCACGACGATCACCGGCAAGGTCATCCACCCGCCGACCGGCACGCTGCCGACCGCCGAGCAGACGCGCTGCGCGTTCGTTCTCACGCCGGGCACGGGCCCCGCGCCGGACGGCTCGACCTATTCGACGGCCGCCGACTTCAACCAGGCGAACCCGCCGATGCTGCTCGTCGGCATGGGTGTCGCGGGCGGCGGCATTCCCGGCGCGACGATCCAGTACGACGGGCTGACGATCATCCCGGGCGTCGTGCAGAACGTCGGCCAGGTGCCGAACCGCCACTTCGATTTCTATCCGTTCCTCGGCTTCGCGAACACGACGACCGACCTGTCGAAGCTGCCGGGCACGTACAACGCGCTGATCTACCACCTCGTGCCGTCGGGCAACTACGCGACGAAGGGATCGAACTCGAGCGAGACGTTCGATGCGAACGGCGCGTGCACGTCGTCCGGTTCGGGCGGCTGCCAGACGACCGGCGATCCGTGGAAGACGAGCGCGAACGGCGGCTACTTCGACAGCACGAAGGCACCGCAGACGCTGCCGCAAACGCAACTGCCGATCGTCGGCGCGACCGGTAAATCGGCGACTGCGCACATGGTGATCGGCCAGCTCAACGGCGCGACGGTGCCGGTGATCGTGCGCACGGGCAACGTGAACCTCGGTACGCCGCCGCTGCACCTCGACGCGCAGGTCGACGACGAATCGGGCATCGCGGTGCTCGGCGCGGCGACGGCGATCACGTCGGGCTCGATCGACGGCGGCTACGCGGGTGCGGACTCGAACTTCAAGTACACGGCCGCCCTGATCCGCGGCAGCAACGCATCGTTCATCAACCCGACCACGCAGGCCGAGGAAGACGGCTTCACGCTCGACTACGGCCAGGCGACGCCGGGCCTGCTGAACGCGAAGACGACGCCGCCGAGCGGCGCGACCTACCCGTCAGCATCGGGCGTGGTGATCGCAACGGGCGGGCTGTACGCGGCACTCGTGCAGGGCACGGTGAACGGCGGCGTCACGTCGACGTCGTCGAACTCGACGACTTCGTCGACACCGTACTTCGGCGTGGGCGCGCAGATCAGCAAGTAGCGATCGAGGACGCGGCGGCGGCACACCCGCCGCCGCGCGACGGACGAAGCGCGCGGCACCGCGTACGCAGGACGAGCACAAGCAACAGAAGCGGCCGACAGGGAGCTGGCCGCCACACAAGACAAATCTGGAGGAGCAACATGAAGCGCAACCTCATTCTGGCGGCGGCCTTTGCCGCCCCCCTTCTTTCCGCATGCGGCGGCGGCAGCGACAACCCGCCCCCGCTCGTCGAAGACCGGCTCTGTCCCGCGTCGCTCGACTACAGCACCGTGTTTACCGGCGGCGCGGGCAGCGGCGAACTCGCCAAGGTCCAGCTCGACACGACCAAGATGACCTGGCAGGTGACGTACGTCGAATCGGCGGTTCCGCAAAAGACCGGTACCGTCGTGCCGACCCGCGCGGGCACCGTCGACAGCGGCACGCTCACGCAGGAAACGCTGCTGCCGACCAACAAGCTGAACCAGTGCGCGTTCCGGCTGAACGGCGCGAGCCTCGACTCGACGCGCCCGGCACGGATCTTCGTCGGCTTCGGCGTCGCCGGCGGCACGATTCCCGGCAAGGAAATCCAGTTCGGCGGCGTGCTCGGCCAGGCCGCGGTGCCCGACACGAAATTCCCGTACTACCCGTTCATCGGCTTCTCGTCGATCGAGACCGACATCACGAAAGTCGCGGGCACGTACAGCCATGTCGGCTTCGGCGAGGTGCCGTCGCAGAACTTCGCGCCCGCGTCGATCGACGCGAAGGTGACGATCAACGCGGACGGCTCGTGGACCAAGTGCGACACGACCGGCCAGTTCGCCGGCGGCGCGTGCACGCAGCAGGGCACGAACTTCGTGCAGTCCGCGGACGGCAGCGGCGCGTTCCAGTCGAACAACTACCGCAGCCAGCTGAAGCCGACGCTGTCGGCGACGCCGCAGGGCAAGGGCTTCATGATCGTCGGCAAGCTGCGCAACCAGCTTGTGCCGATTCTCGTGCGCACCGGTGTCGCGAATCCGAACCCGACGCCGGACAGCAACGGCGTGCCGGGCCTCACCGCCGACGACGAATCGAGCATCTCGATCCTCGCGCCGCAGACGGCGGTCGCGGCCGGCTCGCAGAACGGCGAGTACATCGGCGTCGACAGCGAGTTCAACTACCGGACCACCGCGCTGATCAACACCCAGGCGACGCTGCTCGATCCGTTCCAGCCGTCTCAGGCATCGCTCACGCGAGTGCTCGACCTCGACTACACGCAGAAGGTGCCGGGCACGGTCACGACGATCCACACGGGTTCGGGCAGCACGTCGCCGACCGGCAAGTTCATCTTCTCGGGTGGCGTGTTCGGTTTCCTCGATAACGCGGGATCGACGCCGTATTTCACGATCGGCGCGTTCGTCCAGTAAGCGGAGGGAAGCCGTGATGAAGAAAACCCTTCTCTGCGCGGCGGCCGGCGCCGCCGCACTGGCGCCGCTCGCGGCGCATGCGCAGAGCGCCGGCAGCAACGTCGTCACGCTGGGCTGGTTCCACGTGATGCCGCAGCAGAGCAGCACGCCGATGACGACCAACGTCGCGCCGACGCCGATCAACACGCCGCTGCGGCTGCCGCCGTCGTTCACGTCGCCGGGCACCGGGTTGCGCACGAGCGGCGCCGACACCGTCGGCCTGACGATCAGCCACTTCCTGACCGACCATATCGCGGTCACGTCGGTGGCCGGCGTGCCGCCGGTGTTCAAGGTGTCGGGCCAGGGCACGATCAAGCCGCCCGGCCCGGCCGGCGCGCTCGGCACGCAGAACATCGGGCTGGCATCGGTCAACCCGATCGTGAAGAGCGTGCGGCAGTGGAGCCCGGCCGTGCTGCTGCAGTACTACTTCGGGCAGGCGACCGCGAAGTTCCGGCCGTTCCTCGGCCTCGGCGTGTCGTACAACTGGTTCAGCGACCTGCAGCTCAACACGAACTTCATCAAGCAGACGCAGGACAACCTCGGCGCGATTCTCGCGGCGGGCGCGGGCAAGCCGGGGACGACATCGGTGGAGGCGAAGGCGTCGTCGTCATGGCAGCCGGTGTTCAACGCGGGCCTGCAGTACAACATGACCGAGCATTTCGGGCTGATCGCGTCGGTGACGTATATCCCGCTGAAGACGACGTCGACGGTGACGATCAAGGCGGCCGACGGTTCGGTGCTGGCCGAGTCGAAATCGGACCTGAAGGCCGACCCGATCATCAGCTACGTCGGGATGACGTACAAGTTCTGAGCCCGGCGACGGACGACGAATGGAAAGAATGGAACGCCGCGGCAAAATCGCAGGCAAAAAAAAGCCCGCCTAAGAGGCGGGCTGAATCCATATCAGAGGAGACATGGAGGAGACAGGTGCCACTATAGCGAATCGGTTTCCGCAATGCAACATTTCCGTAGAGAAAATAAGGATTTTCCCTCGAACGCCGGCTCTAAATCGCTTCGCTGGCTTCTGACCCCTTCCCGATCTCCCCGTCCAGCACCTCGGCCAGCGCGTCGCGCAGCAGCGCGACGGGCCGCACCAGCCGGCCCGGCAGCGCGCCGTGCACGATCCATACGTTGATCCGCGTCTCCAGCCCCGCCGTTTCCACCACCCTCAGCGCATCGCGATGCGCGCTGCGCGCCAGCGCGTTCGGCGGCGCGATCCCGATGCCGGCGCCGCGCGCGACGAGCGACAGTTGCAGCTCCGAGCCGAATGCCTCGACCGCGACGTCGAACGGCAGTCCGGCCGCGCCGAGCGCGCGGCTCAGCGCCGAGCGCATCCCGCAGCCGTCCTGGCTCAGCACCCACGGAAAACCCGACAGCGTGTCGAGCGACAGCGGACCGTCCGGCAGCGGAAAGTCGCGCGCGGCGACGAGCACCGTCGGTTGCGTGGCGAGCAGCGTCGCGGTGAACGCGTCGGGCAGCACCGCGCTCGCCGGCACCATCACGGCCGCGACGTCGAGCGTGCCGCGCTCGATGCCCTGCATCAGCGCCGGCGACCAGCCGGCCGTCACGCGCAGCGTCAGGCGCGGGAACGCGTCGCGCAGCCGGTCGATCGGCCGCTCGAGCGCCAGCTCGGACAGGAACGGCGGGACGCCGATGCGCAGCTCGCCCGACGGCTCGCTGTCCGGCGCCCCCGCCGCCATCAGTTCGTCGACCGCGCCCAGCACGTTGCGCGCGAGCGCATAGACGTCGCGCCCGGCGGCGGTCGGCTTCAGCGGCTTGCTCTGTCGTTCGAGCAGCGGCATGCCGAGCAGCGTTTCGAGATTCTGCACGCGCCGCGTCAGGCCCGGCTGCGTCAGGTGGAGCTTTGCGGCCGCGGCGACCATCGACCCGCTGTCGACCACCGCGACGAACGCCAGGAGATCACGCGTATTCAAAACAAACTCGCATAATCATGTTAGACATATTTCAATTGTCGCATAAACATCAGCCACCTACGATGGGAGTTCCTTCGACCCGCACCCCAGGCTTCCGATGAACTGCCCTGCCGACTCCCGTCCCGCCGCCGTTCGCACGCCCGCCGACGCGCCGCCCGCGCTGAGCGCGGGCATGACGCTGTTCTTCGCCGCGACGGTCGGCGTGATCGTGATGGACCTGTTCGCCGCGCAACCGCTGACCGGCCCGATCAGCGCCGACCTGCACCTGCCGGCGGGCCTCGCCGGCCTCGTCGCGATGCTGCCGCAACTCGGCTACGCGGCCGGGCTCGTGTTGCTCGTGCCGCTGGTCGACCTGCTCGAGAACCGCCGCCTGATCGTCGCGACGCTCGTTGCATGCGCGGCTGCGCTCGCGCTGCCCGCGTTCACGCGGTCGGGCTCCGTGTTCCTGCTGGCGACGCTCGCAGCCGGCGCCGCGTCGAGCGTGATCCAGATGCTGGTGCCGATGGCCGCGTCGATGGCGCCCGAAGCGCAGCGCGGCCGCGCGGTCGGCAACGTGATGAGCGGGCTGATGCTCGGCATCCTGCTGTCGCGGCCGCTCGCGAGCCTGATCGCGGGCTCGGCCGGCTGGCGCGCGTTCTACGCGCTGGCCGCGCTCGCGAACGCGGCGATCGCCGTCGTGCTCGCGCTGCGCCTGCCGTCGCGCACGCCGTCGATCACGGCCGGCTATCGCGCGCTGCTCGCGTCGATGGGGCGCCTGCTCGCCGACGAACCGGTGCTGCGCCGGCATGCGCTGTCGGCCGCGCTCGCGATGGCCGCGTTCAGCGCGTTCTGGACCGCCGTCGGGCTGCGGCTCGCGCAGCCGCCGTTCGGCCTCGACCTGCACGGGATCGCGCTGTTCGCGTTCGCCGGCGCCAGCGGCGCGATCGTCACGCCGCTCGCCGGCCGCGCCGGCGACCGCGGATACGGCCCTGCCGCGCAGCGGATCGCGCACGGCACGATGCTCGCGGCGCTCATCGTGCTCGGCATCGCGGGCGCCGGCTGGTTCGGCTTCGACGCGCATGCACATCGCGGTCTCGCACTGGCGCTGCTCGCCGGCGGCGCGGCGCTGCTCGACGCGGGTGTCATCGTCGACCAGACAATCGGCCGCCGCGAAATCAACCTGCTGAGCCCGGCCGCGCGCGGTCGCCTGAACGGACTGTTCGTCGGGCTGTTCTTCGTCGGCGGCGCGCTCGGCGCGGCGCTCGCGGGCAGCGCGTGGGCATCGGGCGGATGGAGTGCGGTGTGCGGCGTCGGGTTCGCGTTCGCCGGTGCGGCCGCCGCATTCGGCCTCTCGGCCGGGCGCCTGGCCGGCGCGGCGGCGTCGACTCGCCCGCGTGCATGAGCGAACGTGAAGCGGACGCAAAAAGACGAACGCCCCGCCCCCTTGCGAGGGACGGGGCGTTCGGCGCGCCTGAGTCAGCCCGGGATCAGTGACGGACCAGCGCCATCATCGCGCCGAAGCCGACGAACAACCCGCCCGTCAGCCGGTTGAAGATCTTCGCGACGCTCTGGCTCTTCAGCGTCGCGCCGATGCGCGTGCCGAACGATGCGTAGACGAGATACCAGCTCACCTCGATCACCGCGAACGTGACGACGAGGATGCCGAACTGCGGCAGCGTCGGCTCGGCCGCGTTGATGAACTGCGGCAGCAGCGCGGCCGCGAACAGGATCGCCTTCGGGTTGCTGCCCGCGACCAGGAAGCCGTTGCGGAACAGTACCCAGCGCGATGCCGACGCAGCCTGGCGCGACACGGTTTCGACGTCGGCGGCCGACGGCGCATCGTCGACGCGCGCCCGCCACGCCTTCACGCCGAGATAGATCAGGTAGGCCGCGCCCGCGAAGCGCAGCGCGTTGAACATCGTCGGCCACGCTTCGAGAAACACGCCGAGGCCCGCCGCCGATACCGACAGCATCAGCACCAGCGCGCTCAGGCAGCCGGCCATCGTCGCCGACGAGCGCCGCAGCCCGTGCCGCGCGCCATGCGTCATCACGAGCAGCATGTTCGGGCCCGGAATCGCCGACACGACGAACACCGTCGCCACGAAAAGCCACCACGTATGCAAGTTCATGCCCGCCTCTGCGTGAAAGAAAGTAGAAAGACGAAACGCCGATTATGCCGTGCGCGCCGCGCTCCTGTCGCGCCCGGGATCAACGGCCCGCGCGGCGCAGCGCGACTTCGCCGAGCACCGCGAAATCCTGCTCGCCGCCGCCGTGCGCGAGCGCATCGAGCAGGCTGTCGCGCACGACGCTCGCCACCGGCAGCGGCACCGACGTGGCGTCGCCGGCCTCCAGCGCGAGCCGGACGTCCTTCAGCCCGAGGCGCGCCTTGAAGCGCGCGGGCTCGTAGCGACGCTCGGCGATCATCGAGCCGTAGCCTTCGTAGACGGGCCCCGGAAACACGCTGCTCGTGATCACGTCGAGGAAGTCGCGCATCGCGACGCCGTGTGCGCCCAGCAGCGCGGACGCCTCGCCGAGCGTCTCGATCGCCGACGCGAGCGTGAAGTTCGCCGCGATCTTCGCGACGTTCGCGTGCTGCGGCAGCGAACCGAACCGCCAGGTCTTCTGGCCGATCGCGTCGAACAACGGCTGCACGCGGTCGATCGCCTCGGCCGGGCCGCCCGCCATGATCGTCAGGCGTGCGGCGGCCGCGACGTCGGGCCGCCCCATCACCGGTGCGGCGACGTAATCGATGCCGCGCGACGCGTGCGCATGCGCAAGCGATTCGGCGAGCGCGACCGACACCGTCGCCATGTTCACGTGGATCAGGCCGCGCGGCGCCTGCGCGAGCAGCGCGTCGTCGAACACGGCGCGCGCGGCCGCGTCGTCGCCGAGCATCGAGAACACCGCGTCGCCGCGAAACGCGTCGGCCGGCGTGTCGACAATCTGCGCGCCGAATGCCGCGAGCGGCTCGGCCCGCTCGCGCGACCGGTTCCAGACCCGCACCGTGTGCCCCGCCTTCAGCAGGTTCGTCGCGATCGCCTGCCCCATTTCGCCCAGCCCGATAAACCCGAGATCCATTGCCCGCTCCTTCGCTCCGTGAAGCCGCGAGTTAAACACAGATGCCGGCCGTCTGCAGCGCCTGCCGTCGGCCGGGCGCGGTGCGATACTGCACGGATGGCGACCGCGACCTTCCGCTTCCACGGCGAACTGAACGCCTTTCTCCCGCGCGCGCAGCGCGACCGCGCGTTCGGGCACGCGTGCGCGCGCGATGCGACGGTGAAGCATGCGATCGAGGCGCTTGGCGTCCCGCATACCGAAATCGGCCGGCTCCGCGTGAACGACGCGCCGGCCGCGCTCGACCGGCCGCTCGACGACGGCGACCGTGTCGAAGCCTTTCCGGAGCGCGCGCAGCCGGCGGTAAACGGTGCAACCGCGCCGCAACCGGAACAATGGCGCTTCGTCGCCGACGCGCATCTCGGCGGCCTCGCGCAATTGCTGCGCCTCGCCGGCTTCGACACCTGCTACGACAACCACTACCGCGACGACGAGCTCGCGGCGCTCGCCGGCCGCGAGGGCCGGGTCGTGCTGACCCGCGACCGCGAGCTGCTCAAGCGGCGCGCGGTCGCGCGAGGCTGCTACCTGCACGCGGTGCAGCCGGCCGACCAGTTGCGCGAACTGTTCGAACGGCTCGATCTCGCGCCGCACATGCGGCCGTTCCGGCTGTGCCTGCGCTGCAATGCGCCGCTGCATCCGCTCGACGCGGAGGCCGCCGCGCCGCACGTGCCGGACGGGGTCCGGCAGCGGCACCGGCGCTTTGCCGCGTGCGACGTCTGCCGGCGCGTGTTCTGGGAAGGCTCGCACTGGCGGCGCATGCGGTCGGTGGTCGACGCGATGCGCGCGCCGGCGCCGCCGGCCAGCCCCGGCGACGCCTGAAAAAACAAAACCCCGCATGCCGGAGCATGCGGGGTTTTTCGACGGGCGGCCGGCAGCGCCGGCCCCGGGCGAATCGCTTAGTTCTGCGTGCCCTTGTCGTTCGTGCCTGCAGCCGAAGCGGCGGCGGCCTTCGCCTTGCCCTTCGCCGAACCGTGGGTCTTCAGCTGGTGCTTCGGCTTGCTGTGATCCTTCTTCGCCGGTGCGGAAGCGGGAGCCGCACCGACTGCCGGCGACGACGCCGACTCCTGTGCGAATGCCGAAACCGATGCGAGTGCGAATGCTGCGGTCATGATCGAAGCGAGCGTCTTCTTCATTGTTCTTCCTTTAGCGGAGAAAAAGTCAAACGTACCGGTAAGAGATGCGAGGCATTCGCATCGGAACGCCAGTCGCGCCGGGGTTTCCGGTCGCCGCCGGGCGGCCGGCTTGCGCCGTTTCGCCGCGACAAAGACTGACGTACTGGCTCCATAACGCGCCGCCTTCGCGGCAAGTTGACACGCGGCTTGCGCCTCTCGGGTTTTCCCCGACGACGTCGGTTTCCGGCCGCCCCGGCATGCGTATCCGGCATCGCGCGGCCCGTCCGCCGGCAGCCGCGGCGGCCTGGCAAACCGGCTCTCGCGCGCTGCCCCGCGACGCTATACTGGGCGTCCATCCGTCCCTTTCCCCGGAAACCGGATCGCGGCCGGTCGCCAGACCGCCGCGTCGCGAGGCGCTCAAATTGCCCGATCACAATCTGGACAAACTGAAAATCGACCGGCGTCCGATCGCGCCGGTGCCACGGCGGCGCCGGTGGGTCCGCTATGCGGTCGCAGCCGCGCTCGTCATCGTCGCGATCGTCGCCGGCGTCGCGCTCACCGGCCGGCCGACGGTCGAAACCACGTCCGTCACGTCCGCCTACCCGTACCAGAACGACACGCAGCTCAATGCGACCGGCTACGTCGTGCCGCAGCGCAAGGCCGCGGTCGCGTCGAAGGGCCAGGGGCGCGTCGAATGGCTCGGCGTGCTCGAAGGCACGCGTGTGAAGAAGGACGAGATCATCGCGCGCCTCGAAAGCCGCGACGTCGAGGCGTCGCGGGCACAGGCGCTCGCCCAGGCGAAGGTCGCCCGCGCGAACCTCGGCGTGCAGCAGGCCGAGTTGAAGGACGCCGAAATCGCGTTGCGCCGCACCGCGGTACTCGCGCCGAAGGGCGCCGTGCCGGCCGCGCAGCTCGACATCGACACGGCCCGCGTGAACAAGGCGCGCGCGTCGCTCAACAGCGGCGAAGCCGCGATCGCGTCCGCCGACGCCAATGCGCAGGCCGCGCAGGTCGCGGTCGACCAGACGGTGATCCGCGCGCCGTTCGACGGCATCGTGCTCGCGAAGCATGCGAACGTCGGCGACAACATCACGCCGTTCTCGTCCGCATCGGACAGCAAGGGCGCAGTCGTGACGATCGCCGACATGGACACGCTCGAAGTCGAGGCCGACGTCGCCGAATCGAACATCGCGAAGATCCGCGCCGAGCAGCCGTGCGAGATCCAGCTCGACGCGCTGCCCGACCTGCGCTTCGCGGGTCGCGTGTCGCGCATCGTGCCGACCGTCGACCGCTCGAAGGCCACCGTGCTCGTGAAGGTGCGCTTCGTCGACCGCGACGACCGCGTGCTGCCCGACATGAGCGCGAAGATCGCGTTCCTGTCGAAGCCCGTGTCGGCGCAGGACCGACAGCCCGTGACGGCCGTGCAGGCGAGCGCGGTCGTCGAGCGCGACGGCCGGCCGGTCGTGTTCGTCGTGAAGGACGACACCGTGCGCGCGGCGGCCGTGACCACCGGCATGCGAATCGGCGAGCTGGTCGCGATCCGCGGCGTGAAACCCGGCGATACGGTCGTGCTCGCGCCGGGCGCGAAGCTGAAGGACGGCGCGAAAGTGGCCGTCGCGAAGAAGTAGCGCCAGCGTGAACGACGCACCGCCGCCCCTCGTCGAGATCAGCCACGTCGCGAAGTCGTACCGGCGCGGCAACCAGATCGTGCCCGTGCTGACCGACATCACGCTCGATATCGGCGAAGGCGACTTCGTCGCGCTGATGGGGCCGTCGGGTTCCGGCAAGAGCACGCTGCTGAACCTGGTGGCCGGCATCGACCGGCCCGACAGCGGCGAGCTGCGCGTAGGCGGCCTCGACATCTCGCAGCTCGCGGAGGCGCAGCTAGCCGAATGGCGCGCGGCGAACGTCGGCTTCATCTTCCAGTTCTACAACCTGATGCCCGTGCTCACCGCGTTCGAGAACGTCGAGCTGCCGCTGATGCTCACGCACCTGTCGCGCCGCGAGCGGCGCGAGCGCGTCGAGCTCGTGCTCGACATGGTGAACCTCGGCGACCGGATGACCCATTACCCGTCCGAGCTGTCGGGCGGCCAGCAGCAGCGCGTCGCGATCGCGCGCGCGCTGATCACCGATCCCGTGCTGATCGTCGCCGACGAGCCGACCGGCGACCTCGACCGCGCGTCGGCCACCGACGTGCTCGCGATGCTGCAGCGGATGAATGCCGAGCTCGGCAAGACGATCATCATGGTGACCCACGACGCGCACGCGGCCGACGCCGCGCGATCGGTCGTGCATCTGGAAAAAGGGGAGCTGATCGATGGGCACGCCGGCTGACCGGCTGCGGGAGCGCGCGCGATGTACGTGCTGAAGCTGATCGCGCGCAACGCGCTGCGGCACCGGCTGCGCACGCTGCTGACCGTGCTCGGGCTCACGATCGCGGTGCTGGCGTTCGGGCTGCTGCATACCGTCGTCGACGCGTGGTACGCGGGCGCGGCCGCCGCGTCCAGCGGACGGCTCGTCACGCGCAATGCGATTTCGCTCGTGTTTCCGCTGCCGGTCAGCTACGAGAACCGGATACGCGGCATCGACGGCGTGACGGCCGTGGTCCGCTCGAACTGGTTCGGCGGCATCTACCGCGACCCGAAGAACTTCTTCGCGAGCTTCGCGGTGTCGGAGAACTATCTCGACCTGTATCCGGAATTCATCATCCCGGCGCAGCAGCGCGCCGACTACAACCGCGACCGCCGCGGCTGCCTGGTCGGGCGCCAGCTCGCGACGCAGTTCGGCTTCAAGATCGGCGACGTGATCCCGCTGAAGGGCACGATCTATCCCGGTACGTGGGACTTCGTCGTGCGCGGGATCCTCGATGGCCGCGACGATTCGACGATCACGCGCCAGATGGTGTTCCACTGGGACTACCTGAACGAGACGGTACGGAAGCGCACGCCGAAACAAGCCGACCAGGTCGGCGTATTCGTGCTCGGCGTCGCGAACCCGGACGACGGCGCGACGATCGCGCGCAACGTCGACGCCGTGTTCAAGAACTCGCTCGCCGAGACGCTGACCGAGACCGAGCAGGCGTTCCAGCTCGGCTTCGTCGCGATGTCGAACCAGATCATCGCGGCGATCCGCCTGGTGTCGTACGTGGTGATCCTGATCATCATGGCCGTGATGGCCAACGCGATGGCGATGAGCGCGCGCGAACGCACGGCCGAATACGCGACGTTGAAAGCGCTCGGCTTCGGGCCCGGCTTCCTCGCGCTGATCGTGTTCGGCGAATCGGTCGTGATCGCGGTGGCCGGCGGCGGGCTCGGGATCCTCGCGACGCCGCCCGCCGCGAGCCTGTTCAAGCAGGCGGCCGGTGGCATCTTCCCGGTGTTCAGGGTGTCGGCCGAGACGGTCGTGCTGCAGGCCGCGTGCTCGGTCGCGGTCGGCGTCGCGGCCGCGATCGTGCCGGCGTGGCAGGCGGCGCGCGTGCGCGTCGTCGAAGGCCTGCGGGCGATCGGGTAGGCACGCGCATGACGATCCCGCTTACCTACATCGCGCGCAACCTGTGGACCAGGCGGCTCACCACCGCGCTCACCGCGGGCGGGATGGCGCTCGTGATCTTCGTGTTCGCGACGGTGCAGATGCTCGACGCGGGGCTCACCCAGACGCTCGTGTCGACCGGCGAACCCGACAACGCCGTGGTGATCCGCAAGGGCGCCGAGACCGAGATCCAGAGTTCGATCGACCACCAGCAGGCCAACGCGCTCGAGATGCACCCGGCCGTCGCGCTCGGCCCCGACGGCCGGCCGCTCGTGTCGAAGGAAGCCGTGGTGCTGATCTCGCTCGTGAAGACGTCGAGCGGCAAGCCGTCGAACGTCGTGATCCGCGGCGTGTCGCCGTCCGGCCTCGCGCTGCGCCCGCACGTGAAGCTGGCGGCCGGCCGCATGTTCGCGCCCGGCTCGTCGGAAATCATCGTCGGCAGCGCGATCGCGAAAGGCTTCAGCAGCACGCAGCTCGGCGACAGCCTGCATTTCGCGCAGCGCGACTGGACCATCGTCGGCATCTTCGACGCGGGCGGCAGCGGCTTCGATTCGGAGATCTGGGGCGACGTCGACCAGCTGATGCAGTCGTTCCGGCGCACGAGCTATTCGTCGATGGTGCTGCGCATCCCGAGCGCCGACGGCTTCGCGCGCTTCAAGGCCGACATCGACGTCGACCCGCGGCTGACCGACGAGGCGAAGCGCGAGCAGACCTTCTACGGCGACCAGTCGAAGGCGCTGTCGAAGTTCATCAACATCCTCGGCATCACGCTGTCGACGATCTTCTCGATCGCTGCGATGATCGGCGCGATGATCACGATGTATGCGTCGGTCGCGAACCGCGTCGCCGAGATCGGCACGCTGCGCGCGCTCGGCTTCAAGCGCATGAGCGTGCTCGCCGCGTTCCTGCTGGAAGCGCTGCTGCTCGGCTTCGTCGGCGGCGTCGCGGGGCTCGCGTGCGCGTCGCTGATGCAGTTCGCGTCGTTCTCGACGACCAACTTCCAGACCTTCGCGGACCTGTCGTTCCGTTTCGTGCTGACGCCCGCGATCGTCGTGAAGACGCTGATGTTCTCGCTCGTGATGGGGCTCGTCGGCGGATTCCTGCCGGCAATGCGCGCCGCGCGGCTGAAGATCGTCGACGCGCTGCGCGCGCAGTGACGCGCACGGCCGCTCAGCGCACGCGCGGCACCCACGCGCCGTGGAAGCCGGCCGGCACGCGGCGCGGCAGGTGCACGGTCGCGACCGGCCCCGCATCGATCGCGCGCGCATCGAGGATCACGACGTCGCTCGTATCCGTCGCCGCGCGGTAGACCATCACCAGCAGCCAGCCGTCGTCTTCGTCGACGCCGCCCGGGCGCGGCACGAACACGGGCTCGCCGTTCTGGTCGCCGGCCGGCACCGCGTAGCGCGTCGTCGTGCCGCGCGTGTGGTCGAAGCGCATCACGCCGCGCATTTCCGTATTGTTCGGCTGCTCGGCCGCATACACATAGCGGTAGCGGCGCCCCGTCCGGCTTTCGTTGATCCGCGGCAGCTCGATGCCGCCGTCGTCGAGCGGCCCTTCGTCGATCAGCCCGTTCGCCGTATCGATCACGTAGCGCCACAGCTCGCCGACCGGGTTGTCGGCGAAGCGGCCCGTACGCGCGTCGAGCCGCAGGTACCACGGATAGCGCACCGCATCGAGCACGATGCACGATTCGTCGCAGTCGTACGCGTTCACGACGTGCTGGATGAAGCACGGCTCGATGCCGAACCAGCGCACGTCGCCGCCGTGGCGCGCGATCACGCCGATGCGCGCGGCCCGGTCGTCGTGCCAGCGCAGCGGCATCCGGTGGCCGTCTTTCAGCATCGAGAAGTCGTAGCCGACGTTCAGGTCGAGCAGCAGGCTGCGGGTTTCCGTGATCGCGAGGTCGTGCATCATCGACGGCGCGGGCACGTCGAGCGCGATATCGACGCGCTGCACGCCCTGCGCGTCGACGACGCCGTAGCGCAGCCACGGCGCGCGCCAGTCCGCACGAAACGCGATCAGTTCGCCCGTTTCCGGATCGACCTTCGGATGCGCGGTCATCCCGCCGTCGAAACCCGCATGCCGCTCCGACACGCCGCGCGAATCGAGCGCGGCGGTGATCGCGAACGGCGCGCCGCCCTCCGCCAGCGCGAGCAATTCGCCGGCGTGCTGCAGCACGTTCACGTTCGGATTGGTGTCCGGCAGATGCGGCGCCTGCGCGGGCGCATGCACGGCGGCCCAGCGGCGCGTGCGCGCCCAGCGGTTCCGGTAGCCGGCCGCGCGGCCGTGTTCGAACGCGATCGCGTGCAGCATCGCGGCTTCCGGCCACCACGACAGCACGTCGTTCCCTTCGAAGCGGCCGCCCGGCGGATTCGGGCCGTTGCGCAGCAGCGTGCCGTCGAGTTCGCGCGGGATGGCGCCGGTCACGCGCAGGTCGACGAGATCGACCTCGTCGGCGACCGGCGCGATCGCGCCGCGGTTCAGATCGAATGTGGTCATCGCGTCGGACGTTCCTTCAGCAGTCTTCGGCGAACGGCGGCAGGTCGCCGCGCGCCAGCGCGAGCGCATGGTCGCGTATGTCGTCCGGCCATCCGGCGACCAGCTCGGCCAGCCGTACCGCGTCGTTCGCGTACAGCGCCCGCGCAGCCTCCTCGAAACCGGGCAGGTCGCCCGCCATCGCCGACATGAAGTGGTACGCGCGCGCCTGCGCGTCGCGGCGCCGGTCGGCCTCCGCATGCGTGCGCCGCGCGTCCTCGACGAGCTTGCGCAGCGCGACGGACGCGCCGCCCGGCTGCGCGCCGAGCCATTCCCAGTGACGCGGCAGCAGCGTGACCTCGCGCGACACGACGCCGAGCTTCGGCCGGCCGCGGCCGCGCTGCTCGCCCGCGCCGGCCGGCTCGCCGGCGGCACCCGACGCGTCGCCCGGCGGCGGCGCATAGCTCGCGCGGATATCGTCCGCCGTGCCGCGCAGGTCGAGGTCGATCGAGCGGCCCGTTGCGTCGTCGAAGATCAGGATCGTGCCGGACATTGCATCGCCGGCTTGCCGGACCGCGAGTGCGACCGTCGCGAGCGGGCCCGACGCGAGCCGCCGGTGGCCGTCGAAGGCCGTGTACGAAGGAAGGAGCGTGGAAGTTGTCATCGTGGTCGCCCGCAGGCAGGAATCGGAATGGCGCTATTTTTATCCGGGTATAAATTGGATGTCAATATCATCCGGGTAAAAATATCACCAGCCCCCCCCCACCCACCCTTTGCGCGATCAGATCGTCCGGACCGGAATCGCCAGGCCGTGCGCGCTTGCGAGCACGTCGTCGAGCGACACATGTCCTTCGAACGCCAGCGACGCCGGCAGCGGCAGGTTTTCCTCGACTGCGTGCGCGAAGCGCACGCCTGCGTCGTCGGCGAGCCGCGCACGCAGCGCGGCGATGCGTGGAAACGCGTCGCGCTCGAACACCGCGTGATAGTCGGCCCAGCGGGCGAGCCCGGCGAAGTATGCGTCGGCCAGCGTGCGCTGCGCGCCCAGCAGCCATGGGCCCTCGCCTCGCGCGAGCAGCGCCTCGAGCTGCCGGTGCGCCTTCAGCACCTTGCCGCGGCCGTATGCCTGCAAGGCCGCTTTCTCGGCGCCTTCGCTGCCGTGTTCGTACACATGCCAGAGCGCGCCGAACGCGCTGAAGAACGTCGTGTTCAACCAGGCCAGCATCCGGTTCAGCCGGTCGAAATCCACGCTGCCCTGGCGGAACGCGAGGCCGCTGTCGAGCGCCTGCACGCCGATGTGGCCGAGGATCGCGAGGCTTTCGGTCAGCACGTCGCCGTTTGCGGTCACGAACGCCGGCGTCTCGGCGACGGGGTTCAATGCGAGGAACGCGTCGCTCGTCACGAGGCCCGGCATCGTGATGCGCGACAGCCGGTACGGGTGGCCGGCCCATTCGAGCGCGACGATCGAGCCGAACGAGCAGCCGGCGGGAACGCCGTAGAGAAGGATCGGGGACATCGGGGTATTCCGCGGAAAGTTGAACGAGCGGTCATGCTCCCACGGCGAACGATGACGCAGTAGCCGTTAGAATCGAAACCCGTCGTTTCTTTTTGTAGACGCTGACAGTGAATCTGAACGATCTCTATCTGTTCGTGCAGGCGGTCGACGCAGGCAGCATGTCGGCGGCCGCGCGCCGGCTCGACCTGCCGAAATCGACGGTGAGCAAGCGCGTTGCCGAGCTCGAGCGCACGCTCGGCGCGCGGCTCGTGCATCGCACGTCGCGCAGCTTCCGGCTGACGCCGGTGGGCGCCGAGTTCTTCGACCATGCGCGCGCGGCCGTGATCGAGGCCGAAAGCGCGCGCGACGCGGTGCTGCGGCAGGCCGCCGAACCGGCCGGCATCGTGCGCATCACGAGCTCGGTGCCGGTTGCGCAGCACATCCTCGCGCCCTGCCTGCCGGCGCTGGCCATCGCGCACCCGAAGCTGCTGCTGCAGATTCACGCGAGCGACCGCCTCGTCGACATCGCTCAGGAAGGTTTCGACATCGCGGTGCGCAGCCATTTCGCCCCGCTCCCCGATTCCACGCTCGTGCAACGACCGCTCGCGACGTCGCCGATCATCGTCGTTGCGTCGCCGGGCTATCTCGCGCGTGCCGGCACACCGGACGAACCGGCCGACCTCTCGCGGCACGACGGGCTCCATCCGGGCCAGCAGCCGTGGCGGCTGCAGCGCGGCGGCGACACCGTCGACGTGGCGCCGCGCATCCGCCTGCTGGCCGACGAATCGACACTGCTGCTGCAGGCTGCGATGGCCGGCCTCGGCATGGCCTGCCTGCCCGACTGGATCGCTGGCGATGCACTTGCGTCCGGCGCGCTCGCGCGCGTGCTGCCCGGCTGGCGGGCGGGCACCGTCACGACGACGCTGCTGATGCCGCACCGGCGCGGCCAGTTGCCCGGCGTGCGCGCCGCCGTCGAGTTTCTCGTGCGGCACGTGGAGCGCCATCATGGCGCCGGGGTGGACGGCGCGCGCGCCCGAGCGATCGAATGACTCGATCGATTCAAATGCTGAATCGATCAAGTCAGCAATTGGCATGAAAGCGCAAATATCGACATGACAGAATGGCCCGGACGCCCTGCCTGCATCGGCGTCCGGCGCCCGGCCTCCGGCCGGCGGCACCTGCACCCATAACGCGCGCACCCGACGCGCCTGCCGCACGACGGCAACCTTCCGCCATTCGGAGGAGACAGTCATGAATCCGCTTCAAGCGCTGCCGGCGTCCGCGTCGGCAACGGCCCGGCGCACGCGCGTGCGCTGGCTCGTGCTGGCCGTCCTGTTCGCGGTCACGACGATCAACTATGCGGATCGCGCGGCGATCGCGATCGCAGGACCGAGCCTCGCCCGCGCGCTGCACCTGAGCCACGTGCAGATCGGCTTCATCTTCTCCGCGTTCGGCTGGTCGTACGTGGTCGCGCAACTGCCGGGCGGCTGGCTGCTCGACCGCTACGGGTCGCGCATCGTCTACGCGTTCAGCATCTTCTTCTGGTCGCTGTTCACGCTGCTGCAGGGCGCGATCGGCTTCTTCGGCGGCGCGGCCGCGTTCGCACTGCTGTTCGGGCTGCGCTTCCTGGTCGGCGCGGCCGAGGCGCCGTCGTTTCCGGCCAACAGCCGGATCGTGTCCGCGTGGTTCCCGGCCGCCGAGCGCGGCACCGCGTCGGCGATCTTCAACGCCGCGCAGTACGCGGCGACCGTCGTGTTCGCGCCGCTGATGGGCTGGCTCGTGCACGCGTTCGGCTGGCAGTCGGTGTTCGCGGTGATGGGCGTACTCGGCTTCGCGTTCGTCGCGGTGTGGAACCGCACGATGTACGACCCGAAGGACCACCCGAACATCAACCGCGCGGAACTCGACTATCTCGCCGAAGGCGGCGCGCTCGTCAACATCGACCAGGCGACGGGTGCGCACGGCGGCGGCCCGTCGATGCGTCACGTGAAGGCGCTGCTGAAGAGCCGGATGCTGATCGGCGTGTACGTCGCGCAGTACTGCATCAACGCGCTCACCTATTTCTTCATCACGTGGTTTCCGGTCTATCTCGTGCAGGCGCGCGGGATGTCGATCCTCAACGCGGGGCTCGTCGCGTCGATCCCGGCCGTGTGCGGGTTCCTCGGCGGGATTCTCGGCGGCGTCGTGTCCGACGCGCTGCTCAGGCAGGGCCGCTCGCTGTCGGTCGCGCGCAAGGTGCCGATCGTGCTCGGCATGCTGCTGTCGATGTCGATGATCGTCTGCAACTACACCGATTCGCACGTGCTCGTCGTGCTGTTCATGGCGCTGTCGTTCTTCGGCAAGGGGCTCGGCGCGCTCGGCTGGGCCGTCAACGCGGACACCGCGCCGCGCCAGATCGCGGGGCTGAGCGGCGCGCTGCTCAACACGTGCGGCAATCTGTCGAGCATCACGACGCCGATCGCGATCGGCTATATCGTCGACCGCAGCGGCTCGTTCAACGGCGCGCTCGTGTACGTCGTCGCGCACGCGCTCGTCGCCGTGATCTGCTACCTGTTCGTCGTCGGCGAGATCCGCCGCGTCGAGCTTCATTGAACGGCGCGGGCCGCGCCGGCGCGTCCGGCGGCCCGCGCGCCACCGGAACCAGGAGCGAACCGATGTCCGAATCCCGCCGTGCCGGCACCCCGCGCGTCACGCGCATGCAGGTGATTCCCGTCGCCGGCCGCGACAGCATGCTGCTCAACCTGTGCGGCGCACACGCGCCTTATTTCACGCGCAACCTCGTGATCCTCGACGACAGCAGCGGGCACACCGGCGTCGGCGAAGTGCCGGGCGGCGAAGGGATCCGTCACGCGCTCGAGCGCATGACGGATCTCGTGGTCGGCCAGTCGATCGGACGCTACCAGGCGACGCTCAACGCAGTGCGCGCGGCGCTGTCCGGCGCGGGTGCAGGTGCGGGCCGCACGATCCGGCACGAGGTGACGTCGGCCGGCGAAGCGGCCGTGCTGCGCCAGCCGCACGAGATCAACCTGCGGCTCGACAACGTGATCACCGCGATCGAGGCCGCGCTGCTCGACCTGCTCGGTCAGCATCTCGACGTGCCGGTCGCGGCGCTGCTCGGCGAAGGCCAGCAGCGCGACGCGGTGCCGATGCTCGCGTACCTGTTCTACATCGGCGACCGGCGCCGCACCGATTTGCCGTATCGCGACGAGACGCACGCATCGGACGCGTGGTTCCGGCTGCGCAACGAAGCGGCGCTCACGCCGGCCGCGATCGCGCGGCAGGCCGAGGCCGCGGTCGAGCGCTACGGCTTCGCCGACTTCAAGCTGAAGGGCGGCGTGATGGCCGGCGCAGACGAGATGGAAGCGATCGCGGCGATCAAGGTGCGTTTCCCGGACTCACGCACGACGCTCGACCCGAACGGCGCATGGTCACTCGACGAGGCCGTCGCGCTGTGCCGCGGGCAAGGCCACCTGCTCGCGTACGCGGAGGATCCGTGCGGGCCGGAGGGCGGTTATTCGGGCCGCGAGGTGATGGCCGAATTCCGCCGCGCGACCGGCATTCCGACCGCGACCAACATGATCGCGACCGACTGGCGGCAGATGGATCATGCGGTGCGGCTGCAGGCGGTCGACATCCCGCTCGCCGATCCGCATTTCTGGACGATGCAGGGCTCGGTGCGGCTCGCGCAGCTGTGCCGCGACTGGGGGCTCACCTGGGGCTCGCACTCGAACAACCACTTCGACGTGTCGCTCGCGATGTTCACGCATGCGGCGGCCGCCGCGCCCGGCACGATCACCGCGATCGACACGCACTGGATCTGGCAGGAAGGCGACGCGCGGCTCACGCGCGAGCCGCTCGCGATCGTCGGCGGCAAGGTGGCCGTGCCGGAGCGGCCGGGGCTCGGGATCGAGCTCGACATGGCGCAGGTCGAGGCCGCGCATGCGCTGTACAACGAGGTGGGCGGCACTGCGCGCGATGACGCGGTCGCGATGCGCTATCTCGTGCCGGGGTGGACGTACGATCCGAAGCGGCCGAGTTTCGGGCGGGGATAAGAACGGCGATACGTTCGCGTCGCGCCGAAACGCCCGCCCGCCGCGCTTCGTCACGGACAGGCGGATGGCGGCGTGTGCGCGCCGGGTTCGAACGATCGCGCTCGCTATCAACCGCGCGGCACGGGCAGCGCGGCCACGCCATCGGCGATGCTGCGCGCGATTCGATCGGCGTACGCGAGCTCCGGATCGAGCCCCGGGTCGTAGATGGTGAAGTCGATCCCCGCGATACGGCCCGACGCGACGAGCGGACCGAGCAACGCGTCGAGCCCGTCGAAGTCCAGCCCCGGCGAACCGGGCGAATCCACGGCCGGAAGCTGCGCCTGATCGAGTACGTCGAGATCGACGTGCAGCCAGGCTCGCCCGAGCGCGCGCCGATGCAGCCAGTCGACCAGCTCGCCGGCGACGACGCCGGGCCCGCGCGCCAGCAACTGCTGGATCGTCACGCGCGTGATCGCGGTGCGAACGATATCGCCATACGCAGCCTCGAAGGCGTCGGTTTCGGCATCGCGCTCGCCGATCTGGCACGCGTCGAGATCGTCGACGAGCGGGCCGTCGAGATCCGGCCAGCAGGTCAGCAGCGGCTCCCCTCGCCCGGTCGCCAGCGCGAGATCCATCCCCGCCGCGGAACCGAGCCGCTGCGCGGTGTCGTAGTTGCCGGGATGGAAGAAATCGCTGTGCCCGTCGACGTGGACCAGCCCCCTGCCGCCGGCCCGCCGGTTGCCCAGCAGGCATCCGAGCAGCACGCTGCAATCGCCGCCGAGCACGACCGGAAACGCGTGCCGCCCGAGCGCATCGACGACGTACCCGGCCAGTTCGAGCGAGAAGTCGCGGATCGACACGCCGTTGCGAATGCGCGTGCCGGACTGCGGCTCGAATGCGTAGGCGGGATGCGCGAGCCACGACACGCGCGCGCCGAGACGCGCGGCGAGGCCGGTGGCCAGCAGCACCTCGGGGCCGCGCCAGGTCTCGGGCTCGCGGCCGACCGCGTTCGGCCGCAGGCCGAGGCTGCTGGGCGCGGCGATGAACTCGACCGGGCGAGCGACGCCGGTTTGCGGATGCCCGTCCTGCAGGTCGGGTGAAGCGGTCGACACCGTCATGATTTCTCCTCGCACGATCGCCGGCCCGCCGGGTGTGCTAACCTTTTAAATTGTTATGAAAGGTTAGCATCGATTTGCCCCATGTCCAACACGTCAGCGGTGATGGAAGCCCATACGTTCGTGGCCCGCGATTTCGTTGGCGGCCACCTGGTCCTCGACTTCGTGAATACGGTGACCGGTCGCGATCGGGCGCCGCGCGACTGGCTGCCCGACTACGATGCCTGGCTCGCGTGGCTGGCCGCGTCGTCGACCCTGCCCGCGCGCGACCTGAAGCAGCTCGCGGCCCGCGCGGCCGAAGCGCCGGCTGCTGCCGACCGCGCGCTGCGCGACGCCAAGCGCCTGCGTGAAGCGCTGTTCGGCATCTTCGGCGCGCTCGCGCATGAAGTCCCGCCGGTCGCGGCGGATCTGGAAACGCTGGAGCAGGCATGGCGACGTGCGATCAGCGGCCGGCGGCTGGTCGCGATCGAAGGGCGCGTCGCATTCAGCGACCCGCCCGACACGGCAGGCGTGGTGGACCTGCATCTGCCCGCCCACCGAATCGCGCTCGGCGCCGTGACGCTTCTCGATGCGTTACCGAATGGGCGGTTGAGGATGTGTGCAGGATCGAATTGCGCGTGGCTGTTCATCGACAGTTCCAAGACGGGACGCCGCAAGTGGTGCGACATGGCGACCTGCGGCAACGTCGCGAAGGCCCGACGGCACTACCGTGCGGTGAAGCGTGCGCCGGCCGGATCGGCACGCGGGCGCGACGCGATCAATGAATAGGATCGAGGCTGCCGGGTGCGGTCGCCCCATGCAGAGCGCCCTGAAAACAAAAAGGGCTCGGTTTTGCGACCGAGACAGGACGGAAGTTCTTGCACTCGGCGGGTACCATCTTCCTGCACTTGAGCTCTCGCCCGTCAAGGCGTTCCCGCAGCAGAGTGTTGGCGCGTGACGCACATCTTTTTGCACTTGGTCAGGGCTGCTCCGATATCTCCGCTCTATGTTCTTTCAAAGAGGTGCGGATCGAACGAAGCGATACTGCGCTGCTCCGGGGAAGTCGGGATGTGTCATCACGTCCGGCTTAGGCAAGCCCAGAGGTGGGTACGGAAGAAATCAGCACCGCGCCGCACGACGTTTTATGACCGTCGAACGACGCTGGGGCGCCCTCCACATCAAAACCTGCCTCAACATCGACGATCACAACCTCGCCATGCAGCGGGCACGTACAGCGATCTCCCTGGCGCGCGACAGCGCGCCCCATGACTTCACTGTTCGCGGCACCGGTCTCCACACGACCACCGTGGCTATGCACGTCGCCTACACGAATGATGCCGCGCATGGATGCTCCTCAGTACGAGTAACCCTGGATGCCGTAGTTCGTGTCGTGACGGCGCCCCCACCACGGGAGATAGGCGTTGTCTTCGCCGCGTGCACGGAACCAGTCGCCGTTCGGGTTGATCGGTGTGAGCTTGGACGGCGGAAGGATGACAACGGCGGTCGGATGGCCAGCGTCCGTTGTGCCGGCAACCAGCGCATTGCCGCCGAAATGATTGATCCGGCCGATCGCGAGTGCGACGTTCGTCAGCGCCGTACCGGCGCCCATGTCGCCGAGCAGCGCCGGCGTGTTGAAGACCTGCTTCGTATAGTCGAATTCAGGCAGCGTTTCCGTGAGCGTCTGCGACAGCGAGGCCAGACGCGCCGATGCCGAATCGCTGCCCTTGCCCGCATCGTGCACGACGAACTGGATGCTTGCAGGGTCGACGTTGGCGTTATGGGCAGCCTGCGCGATCGTCGCCTTCCATGCCTGGACAGCACGCGTGGTGCCGGCCTTCGCCTCGTAGTCGCTCACCTTGCCCGTTGCAGCCTTGCCGATCCATGCGAGCGGCTCGCGTTCGGTCTTCAGATCAGGGCCGGCGAGAAACAGCACGGTGAGGTTTTCGTTCATCTGCTCGTCTTTGGGCGGAAAACTTGGCGCGTCCCAGTTCATCACCCACACGGTTTCTTTGGGATGCGCCTGCAGATAGGCCAGCGCTGCGTTCAGTGACTTGAAGCCAGCATTGGCACCGCCGACGTGGATTTGAATGTCAGCAGGCAGATCCTTGCTCCACAGATCCTTGGCGGACTGATTACCAATTTCAAAGTAATCCTTGATCTGATACGCCAAATAATCTTTCGCCTCTTTCGATGCCAGTCTCTGTGGTATTGCAAACTCGACCCGAATGCCCGCGAGTTCTCTCCAATGGCGAGGGTCCTGTGGCTTGACTGTGTAGAAATATTGACTATTCATCACATATTTCGTAGCAAACAGACCTAGAAGCGTGTCGATATACTTCTCGTAGTATCCATCGAGGCGCTCCCTTCCATTGTTCCCGTCCGCAACAATAGCGACCGGTTTAACTGATGAAAAGCTTTGAGGGTCTGTTCTGACCATGTCGTCGTTCTTATTCGGCTTGACAAGCCCCATGGTCCACAGCAGTTGCCATTCCGTCGGATAGTCACGACGTTGCAGGGGATTGAGCCATTCCAGACCGACAACCTGAGCGACAAATGGCTTCTCTTCGGCTGGCGCCGCTGGTTTCGGAGTCGAAATGGGCTGTGCGGCCTCCGCAGTCGAAGATGACCAAGCCGTGGCGAATGCAAAAGCTGCAATTCCCGCCAGCGCCGGTAGCCCTATCCATCGTGTCATTTCCTCTCCCATGCTTCGAGTCTGCGGGCCGTGGCCGAACGTTTCGATTGCCACGACACCCATCACCAGTAGTACTGCGATGAATGCCAGTGCAAACCGTCTTGACCGGGAGGCAATCAACGATCTCATGCGACCTCCCCAATACTGAGCAATGTACCACCCTGCCGTGTGTCGTCTATCGAGTCAGGGAGCTTTGCCTCGGAGTCTTTAACAGGCCGTTGAAATACCCATCGACCGGATTCAGACCACTCATCGCAAATGACATGAATTCGCTCAACGGCTCGGCAATTTTGTTGCGTCACGCCGGGTTCAGCGGTAGAGCCCGGCCGGCGAAGGTATTTCCCGCCAGATTTCCTGCATTACGCGCCCTGCGGACGCATGAATCCCAACGTTCTCAGCCGCGTCAGGTTGTAGGCCGCCATCGTCAGCGTGAGCAACTGATCAACTTTCTCCAAGCCTCTCACCATCACCTGTCGGATCGGCCCGATCCGTTTGCCCCAGCCGAAGCACTGTTCGATGCATTTCCGTTTGCGCTGGCTCAGTGCGTAACCGAGATGCCGCGTCGTCCGACCATCGATTGCACTTCCGCCGGTGCGCTTCGTGTTGCGTGCGACGTGCGGCGTCACGTTGTATTCGCGGCAGGCCTTCACAAATCCACGCGTGTCGTACGCTTTGTCTGCGCCCACCGTAATACGCACGTCCGAACCCGACACATCGCGCAGCATGTCCGTCGCCACTTTGCGTTCCGCTCGGCCATTCGCCTCGCTGGCCTGAACGTTCACGACCAGACCGCGCCGGTTATCCGTCAGCACATGGCCCAGGTAACTCGGCAAGGCTGGCGCGGCATTGCTCTTGCGATAGAGCCGGCTCTCACCGTCGCTCTTCGATTCGTGCGTTTCATTACTGCGCGATTCGCCATGCCAATTGTCAGGCGGACGATCATCGTCCCCGCCATCCTTGCGCCGGATGCTCTTGTGGCTGGCCCACGCATGGATCAAGGTGCCGTCCACACTGAAGTGCTCGCCCGACAGCAAGCCGCGTTTATGCGCCGTTTCCACCGTCGCGTTGAACAGGTCAGTCACTCGTCGAACTCGATCAGTCGATCCCGGTTCTTGCTGAACACCGAGTGATTCCACACCGCGTCCTCGATCGACAGGCCGACGAACCAACGGAACAAAAGGTTGTACGAGATCTGCTCGACCAGTTGCCGCTCGCTGCGAATGCTGTATAGCACCTGAAGTAGCATCGCCCGCATCAGCTTCTCCGGCGCAATGCTCGGCCGACCGCCTTTGATGTCCGCTTCGTACATCGCCGAGAACTTGGCATCCATATTCGACAGCGCCTCGTTCATCCAAGTCCGGATCGGGCGCAGCGGATGCGTTTGCGGTACGAACTCCTCCAGTCTGACTGTACTGAACAGGGATTCGTTGTAGCTGTCGGTGCCTCGCATGCTGCCTTCGTGCCTTGGGATCGGGTTCGCTACATCGTGACGGATCGGCGGGGGTATTTCAACGGCCTGCTAGGGTCTAGGGGGAAAAGCGCCGGGAACGACCGGCGCGCGGTTCGTTGCACGTTTGCTGAACCCGGACTCAAACTTGAAGAGGGGGAGAGGCACGAACACCCGAGCCCGATTCGGAAGTTGACCGTGGCATTGCGCAGTTTCCAAACGTGCGGATCGTTGAAGGGAAGACCCCGGAAGAACTTGCACTCGGCCGATTTTTCGCGACGATGGTCAGGCATGTCCTTGACGCTAAGCCGGTCACACAACGGCGTCGTCGTTCGCCTGAGTTCCGATAACGACTGTCTCTGTAGTCTTCGGCAAAAGACACAAGGAGCCGGAATCAGCAATGAAGATCCAATCCGTTCGCATAAGAAACTTCCGCACGTTAAAAGACGTGACCATCCCCTTCGATTCCGTCACCACGTTCATCGGACCGAACGATACCGGGAAGTCAACTGTGCTTCGTGCGCTCGACTGGTACTTTAACGGTAAGCCCGTCTCGCTGACTGAGAAGGACTGTTCCCTCGGGGCCTCTACCGAGAACATCGAGGTTCAAGTCACGTTCACCGATCTCACCGCCAAGAACCGTGAAGCACTTGGCAAGTACGCGCCGGACGGCGTTGCTACATTCACTGCATGGAAGCGCCGGTCATCTGACGGCTCAGAGGTGCTTTCGGCGAATGCGAAGGGCTTTCCAGAATTCAACGCAATCAAAGCCGCCGGCAGTGCGGCAGCAAAAAAGGAACTGTATGCCGATCTCCGCAGTAGCCGTCCGGACCTAAACCTCCCTGCAGCCAATACAGGTACCGCCGTCGATCACGCGATGACGAGCTGGGAGTCCTCCCATAAGCACCAAACGAATCGCGCCATGCGGCCGCTTGCCGCTCACCGCACAGCCGGGTGCGTTTACGGCAACAGGACGAAGCCATCCGGAGGGCTGCCCGCGCCCTATGGCTTGTAGAAAGAGCGTTAGTCGGGGCGCCCGACTGAGTGGTCACGGCTACGCGGCGGTGCGTTGCTCGCCGTGCGTGCTCTTAGGCAGCCTTGCCGGTTACCGAAGAAATCGAATCTGTGCCATACCAGGTCCGCTTCGGACGTCGTTGGTTCAGTCGCCGACGCGGGCGGTCATGCTGCCAATCAAGGTGCACCCGCACTCGGTATGATGGCCGTGCAACGCGACGCGCTGGCCATCGATCGTTACCGTCGGATGCGCCTCGATAATTTTGTTGATGCCGTGCGGTCGACCGTCCGGATATTTTTCGGGACAGTCCACCAGGTCATGCAGGCGTGCAATCTTTTTGCCGTCAATGCTATGGGTTTCCGAACCGGTGATCACTCGCCCTCCATGCGAGGTTTCATCACCGACCACGATCATCTGTAATGCCATCTTGCCCCCCTTATAGCGTGACTGACTGCGGCGCAGGCTCCGTGTCGCGCGCCGTCAGTATCTCAACCTCTGCCCAGACATTCATCGGGACCCGAGCGATGGCGACGCCGAACAATTCGTGCGACTGCTGACGCCGAGTTAGCAGATCATGGACAAACTGATGCCGATCAAAATCGATGCCGTACAGGTAGGTGTACTGGCAGAAAACTAGGCGATCCCCCGGCTCAGTGATTCCCCACTGCACCGCGCGGTGGTATCGGGGAATGAAGTCCTCAAACCGGTCAAAATACGGGCGATCGCCGTTGGCATCACCGGACTCGATCAGTGCTGCAAGAATCTCGTCCGGCTCCGTATGTGCCGTGAGGACGTCAATTTCAGCCTGCTCGAGCTGGACCATGACGGAGCGGCATATCCGCGCGCTGGAGGTCGAATCGTTTTGGATGCGCTGCCACGCCTTGTGGCGCCCCCGATACATCCACTGCTCGATCGGGCTCATGAACATGGCGCGAACCTGATCGCCCCATGCGTCAAAAACCACCCCCGTGTTACGCGGGTCAAAGAACCGGACCATAGCGGTCATGTTGTCGCCAATGTCCGCAAACAGGAACGCTTGCAGGTGCGTGACGAGCGCATCCATTTCGACCCGGCTCCAGATCAACGACAGACATGGACTTTGAAGGTCGAGTTGATCGAGCTCCGCAAACCAGTCCGCATCCGTGTCGCTCACCGGCACCAAGAACAGCGAAGCGGGTCCGAGCTCCTCTTCGGGCAACCCGGCGAAAACGGAGCGGAACGGTACGCCGGAGCGTTCGAGTAAAGGCACGACCTTCGGCGGACATACCGCCGCGTCGATCAATCCCATCAGGCGCGTTGGCGGGGACGAAGTCTTTAGTTCCATCGAAGATCCAAGGTAGCGGCTTCCGGCCCACTTCACGCCCAGCCGGCTCGGGTTTGGCCAGTGCCGAGGTCCAGTTGCGAAGCGTTTGATGCGAGGCCGAGATAGGCCTTGCGATTGTCCCCGCCTGCAAAAATGACTCGCGGGAAACCATATCCCCCAGGCGCATACTCATGGAAATACGGTACCCGGAACCAGCAGCGGCTGTCGTGCACGTAGTCGTCAAACAGGGTAATGGCGGCCGCAGGCAACTTATTCACGGCGTCGGGCGACGTGTGCTGGCGCAGGAATGATTCCACGCCAGGCAATGGCGCAGCCATCACGTCGTCCTGCACTCGATAATGTTGCACAATCGTCGACCAGGTCGAGTTGAGCAATATTCCGCTATACGCAAGTGTGACGCAGGGAGAGTCGCTCCCCGGTTGATCGTGCGCGACAACAAGAGTTGGCGGCACCTTGATCATTTCGCCACCGGGGATCACTACCGGACGATGTTCCGTACGCTTCACCTGCCACCGTTCGCACTGGTCCGGATACAGGTACCCCAGAAGCAGCCGCATTTCTTCCGCGCCCTGCCGCAGGTCGGTCTGATCATTGGTCACAACATCTAGCGGTCCTTCCCCCGGACGCGCAGGCTTGGGCTTATTGACCCCGGGATGAGCCACCGCGCCGGCCAGTTGTTCGTTGCGCCGATCCATTGCATCGCGAATCACCTTCACCTGAGGTGTCGAGCTCATGTACGACGCGTATCCGCCGATCGACGATGTCATAGCATTTGCCCGGAGGAGATCGTATTGCGACTGCAGCTTCTTCATCGTCGCATCGTTCTCTGCCGCCTTCGGGAGTGCCTGCTGAACCTTGTGCGGCGTCATCTGGTCTTCGTGGGCGCGCTTGAAGAATGGCTGTCCGGTGACATAGCGCTGCGGATTGCCGATATCCGCACGCAGCGTTCGCCATGCCAACATCTGACCTAGTCCGATCTTCAGCGCGTCTTCTACGCTGCTGACATTCTCGACGGTCTTGCGCCACGCATTGAACGCATCAATCAGTGACGGGGCAAGCGCGAAGTCGGCAACCAGATCTGCGCGTTTGCTTATCGAATCACTATCCACCAGCGGCACACCATACGAAGCCGCCTTCAGGTACATATCGTGCAGCGGGATCTGACTAAGCTTGTGGCTGTCGTCATTCGCTTTCGACGTGGCTCCTCCTTTGCCCTGTTCGTTGGGGGCGTAACCGCCACCCACGTCTGAATGGACGCCTGGATAGGCCACCTCTTCACGAATGCCGCCACCGTAGCTGTCCCCGTTGCGGATCGAGTCAAGCGGGAAACTCATGCGTTGCTCATGTACCGAGAACGCGTGATAGCAAAATCGCACATCCTTCGGGATATTAAGCCGGCCGTCGTCAGCGAATGCGAAGTGTCCGTCGAACGCGCCGAAGTCCACGGTTGCGCGCGTCGAGTCTGGTGGTCCGACGGAGGCAACCGTATCGAACAGACCGACGAAGTTGACCTTGTAGTTCAGTGCATACTTGCCAGTCTGGTAGCCAATCCGCCCATTCGGCGCCCATTCATTCATCAGCTTGTTCACGAACACGCGTGCGGATGCCGCCCCCCGCGAGAAGCCGATCACGTTGATCCAGATCTGCTTGACCGTCTGCGGATATCGTCCCTCATCGACGGCCTGCTTATGGGCGAGACCCAGTCGATCGGTGCAGCCGACCAGCGGGAGTTTGTGGCCATCGGCTACGGCTGCGCAAATGTCGTTGGCTTTGTCATCCGGAATCAGGATCCGGGTTTTGTCCGTAGCAATGGCCTTGTAAATGGCATTCAGTACCCTTGTATAGCCCCACACGCAACGACTGCCGAAACCCTTTGCCATCGACTTACCATCAGTCGAGTACGTCAGCTCGCCAATCTCTTTAAACGGAGTACCGACGCCGGGAATGTAGAACGCGAAAATCCCCTCTTCGTTCTTATCCTGCGCTGCGTTGTAGAGTCGAGCAACGTTGCTATGTGTACGAACGAGCGAATCCCGCAACGGATTGGTCTGTACGTCGTTGTTGTTCGTGCCGTCAAAGAACAGTGTGATGTGAAGCGTCTGGGGGCAGGACATCAAAGCATCGCACACCAGCGCGCGCCCTTTTCTCAACGCCGTGACACTGCCCGCCACACGTCCGCCCTGAGGCATCGGGTCGGCCCATTTGAGGCTCATTGCGCGTTTCCTCCGTCACGGTATAACCGATTCCATTCCTGATCCACCGCCCCATGTGCGATGTACGGATCATTGTCCGGGGGGCGTATGCCCGGATCGTTGGCATCGCCTTTCTGGCCATCGGCCACCATGATGCGGACGCGGTCACCCGGCAGGAACACGGCCCACAAGCCGCCCATGACTCGCCCATATTTCGGTATCCGAACGTTTTCTGCCTTGTACCAATACCCCGGTGTCTTACCGTCTTGCTTCTTGTCAACCAGCCAGCGCACCGTCAGCCTCAGATCCGGCTGCCATGCTGTAGGGATGTCACTGCAGCAAGTTTCCTTACCACCGCCGGACGGCTTGCCGTCCGCTCCCGCCGGCCATACATTAGGGCCACCACCAGTCACCCCTGACCCATCAGGTCCCTCGATCCCCCACTGATGGATGTACCAAGGGGTGTAGTTCAGCGTCAACGAACTCGCGCCGAGCGTGTCGTAGTGCTTCGGCAGGTTCGACAAGTCGAGTTGTTGCGCCACGGGGCCGGGATGCTTGTCGCATGCGCCAAGCCCAAACAGGGCAACAAGGGCGACGGTCTGGATCGTACGTCGCGCGTAACGGGGAAATCGGTCTGTCATCGTGAATAGGCCTACGGTTTAACGGGGCACCAGGGCTGCTCCGCCCCGGGCCGCCTTAAGCATGCATTCGACACAGATCTTCTTCGGCGACAGATCAACCATCTGGTCCTTCGGGCCCGGCAGGTCGTGGGTCGCCGCAAACGCAGTAAATTTACCCGTTGTGCCACTCACCACGCCGCTCGCGTCCATGTTCAAGAAACTGCCGTTGACCTCGACGCGGAATTTGTGCGCACGCAGCAGGATCTCCTCACTTTCCAGCAGGATCTGCTTCTGTGCCCGCGCCACAATGGACTTCGTCAGCGCGTTCAATACGATGTCGCCAGCCGCCGACACCAGGTGCATCGGACCGGTCTGCGCGAACAGGCGAAGGGTGTCGCGCACCGTCGCGAAGAAACTGCGGCCACTCGCAATACCAATATGACCTTCCGTCGTGATCGCGGCCTGCTGGGACGCCACATGTACGGTCGCTGGCGTTGTGATTTCGACACCGGCCTTGCCGTCGATCACCAAGTGCGGCTCCGACAACTCCGGAAACGTGTTGCTGCCGCTCCCGCCTGAGCCGCGGATCTGTTCGTTCTGTGCCGCAATGGTGTTGACGAGGTCAGCCTGATGGCCGTCAGCATCCTGTGCCTCGCTCTGCTGCGCGATCTTCGTCAGCGCATCATGCAGTTGCTGCGCTTTCCCGAGTCGATCGACAGTCTCGCCCATGTCTTTCGCCGCCGCGGTCGCGCCCGCGCGCGTCTCGGTCGTCACCAGCATGCCACGATTGGCGCGCAACACCCCCCAGGAATCCGTTGCCAATTCCCAACCGGTACCGCGCGCTTCGGCCCGCCCCGCGTTGCCGTCAATGCGAGTGTTGTACCCGACGACAAGGCGTGACTGCTCATGGTCGCTCGAAACTTGTACCTGCAGTTTCCCCGGTGTGTCGTCGGCCACAACCTGATTTGCCGCCGTACCTTCGAGGTCACGAGAGCGCAGACCTGATAGCGTCTGGTTATCCGGGAGCTTCCACTGCACAAAGTTGGTGCCGTTCGGAACGCGCCCTGTAATGATTGGGCGGTCCGGCGCGCCATCCAGGAATGACACGACAACTTCGTCACCGATGCGAGGGACATGAATCATCCCAAATCCCTCGCCCGCCCATGGATGGCTCACGCGGACCCAACAGGAGCTGCGCTCATCGCGTTGCCCGATCCGATCCCAGTGAAACTGCACCTTGACGCGGCCGAGTTCGTCGGTATAGATGCGTCGACCTTGCGGACCCACCACGGTCGCCGTCTGCATCTGCATGACGGGCTTACGGTGTTCGAACGGGCTGCGGAAGGGCACGGATTTGCGCTGCGCTTCGATCTCGATGAGGAAGAAGCCCTCTGAGCCATCGAAATGCGTGGGGCCGGAGGCAGGCTGCCCTCCGAAGTTTGCTTTCGCCTCAGCCAATCTCCCAGTCAGACTATGCGGTAGATCGCCGTGGTGGCTCGATCCCGGCAGGTTGTTCTCGATCAGCCAGGCCACTTCGATGACGGCAAATTCGCTGCGCTCACCAGGCTCGCGGTCGTGTTCCGGGTGCCCGGTCAGCTCAAACCACCGCCCGGCGTCGACGCCACGCAACCCGCCCGCGCCATAAAACCGCTTTGCGCGTGATTCCCATTCCTCCATGCGCACCTTGGAGAGGTGATCGCCCCGTTCCTGCTCGAGATAAGTATAGGGGCCGGTGTACTCATACATCTCCAACTGTTCCGGCAACTCCTGCGACACCGTCGGGATATTGGTGCCCTTCGGATTGGCGAGCGGCGACGGATACTTATAGTCAAATGTGCGCGTGGCCAGGATGGCACTATGGAGGGTTCGCACGCCGGACCAGTGAACCAACGCATCAACCTCGCTGTTCGTGCCGTATCTCGAGAATTGAACTGATCGCGCGGCGAGCGGCTCGCACGTATCCAAGTGATCCGTGATGGTCAGGGTGTGGGATTTGCCGTCGTCAGCCTGTTTCCAAATGCTGAACAGGCCTTCTTCTTCCATCAACCGGTGGACGAAATTCCAATCGTCCTCATACTGCGTACAGTACGATCTCGGCGGAAGCGGTTTTGCGAGTGCAAAATCGAATCGGCCTTTCGCGGGCGGATGCGCATTGAACACGTCCCTGAGGATTTCGTCGACGGGTTTGTCCTGCCAGATGCGCTGATCGCGGCGAAACTTCAGGAAATGCATCCATGACGCAAAACAGATCTGATAACTGGTCAACCCGCCTTCTGATCCCAGCCTTCGCACGGCATAGACATAACCGTTTCGGGGAAGGTAGGACTGATCTGCCTGCTGAATCCACAGCGTAATGGGTTGCCCGATCAGTTTTTTCAGCTTGAGGTCGCTGCGCGTTGACAGGACATCGATTGTGAAGTCGAAATGCCGGCCAATTCGGGACCAGCCGACAATGCGTTGGGGGAGCAATACACTATCCCCCAGCGGGGTATCGAGTTTCAGCAGACGGTCCTGCTGAAGCAGTCCCCCTTGAATCGCCCTCACGATGTCTTGCGCATCCATTTCCATCCCTTGTTACTTTTCGTTACTTACTTATTTATTGTCACTAATATGACACGGGCTCTCTTGCGCGATTCTACAGTCAAAAGGACACTTGGCAAGGTGAACCAAGGTCAAATACGAATCTGAGGCGGTGACGATGCTCGACCGGGCACTGTGTACACAGCCTGCTCAGCTCACGCCAAGCGGTGGTGCGCTCGCGCGGTTGCCGAGAAGTTTCCCCTCCATGAGCTGGCGAACATCACGGGGCATCGCGACACGAAGATGCTGATGCGGTATTACTGACCTGCCCCCCATCAATAGGGCCAATGGGCTTCTAGCAAAGTCCCTTTAAACCAACTCCTGGAAAGCGGCAGGAGTATCCGCGGTTGCCCGATGTTTCGCCGCAAACTCTGACGGCGCAAGGTAGTTCAGTGCGCTGTGCGGCCTTTGCTCGTTGTAGTCCTGACGCCATGCCGCGATGACTGCCCGAGCGTGCGCGAGCGTCGTGAACCAGTGCTCGTTAAGGCATTCGTCGCGGAACTTGCCGTTGAACGATTCGATGTACGCATTCTGCGTTGGCTTGCCTTTGCCAACTGTTTGTGTGTACCTGCGAGATCGTCGAAGGCCTTCCGGAGCCGAGCAATGAGTTTGGCGTTCTTCGCCTTCAGGCCGGATGCCAAGTCAGCCTTATACATGCGCAGCAGGTCGACGATGTGCTTATGGTCGCTTGTCCGTGTACTCACGTGGCACAGAAACGCACATTTTTGATCGGGGCTCGCTTCTCGCTTGAATGTCGCACCGATCATGAAAGTATCCAGCGCAGACAACAACGAGGCGGGCATCTGACTGCCCGGTGTGGGTTGGGATCCAGCGGACAAAGTCACGAGGTCCGCTAAGGGAAACTCACGAACGAGGTCGGCGCTGCGTTTGTCGAAAAAGTCGTCCCCCCCGACGTAGTCACCGCCAGGGTGACTTAGCACCGTAAACTTCGGCCGAAAGGCATGCTTGCCTTCTTGGAGGAATAGTGCTCCAGGAGTGGCGGTTAGCCGAGGAAGGGTTGCCAGTACTCGCACAACGCCTAGGCATTCCTCGTGATGAGTTGACTGACTCGTCGCTATTCGTCCTCGGACGCTACGGCGCGCATTTCTCCGGACACGCGAACGCCGACTTATGCGCAGCTTGGAGCAACTGGGGGCACTTTGAGCGCGAGCGAACGTTGCATTCGTCAGCAACGGTTCGCGAGATGTTCGTCAATCTTGTAGAGGACGTAACCGAAATCAAGCGTACCGTACAGCCCGAGTCCTTGACGTTGCCGCTGCCTGGCTTGGTCCTTGTCGTAAACCCAAACCGACGCCCCGCAGACATGGAGCTACCGTGAAATTTTCCGAGTGATAGCAGCAACAACGCCGTCACTGAAAGAGGTAGGTAAACGCGCCAACCCGTTCTGCTACGGCCCACCCGAAAGCCACGCTGTAGTCAAACTACGCTGCCTTGACTCGCTCTGCTTCCTCCCCATCTCTTGGAGAAGAATCGCACTAATTTGGGACGGGCCATGAGCAAACAAAAAGCCGGCTCGAGGCCGGCTTTGTCTGCGAAGCATAAAGCTGCACTTTGTCAACGGAAGCATAACTTTGCACCCAGTGCAAAATTATGCTTCCTGTCTCAATACGACCGAGCCCTTCAAATTCCGTTGGTGGAGCGGAGGACAACCAAACTACAACATGCAACCTATATCCAAGAAGGAAAAGACGCGCAACATTTCACGCGATACCCCCAAATCTACCCCCACTTCCACAATGCTGCCGGGCTAGTGCGCCCGTGAACGTGAGCAATACATCGTCTGATACCCCAACGAAGTTTTGCCGGTTAAACATCCCGCGAGCTGGCCCCTCTCTTACTGGACGAAAGAATTCTTTTTTTACACAGCCCCCCTCCAAGGGGGCCAGCCGACCGATCGACCGAGGTGGTCGACATGGTCGTCAATATAATTTTTCTATAAAAAGCAAATAGTTACAGATGTTGATATTGGCGGAGCAGTGCCAATCAGCGCGCAAGGCAATGAGAGCGGAGTCCATTCAATCCCTTGCCGAGGGTGGATACGGTAGCCTCGGGTTCCCGCCGCGCTAGAGCACTGAGGAAAATGCGTACAATCTCACGCCGGTACCTGCAACAACCAAAGCAAGATCTATATGCCCCTCACGCTTTCCCAGCTTGAGCGCCACCTCTTCAAGGCCGCTGACATTCTGCGCGGCAAGATGGACGCCTCGGAATTCAAGGAATACATATTCGGGATGCTGTTCCTGAAACGCTGTTCGGACGTCTTCGACCAGCGGCAGGAGCAGGTCATCCATAACGAACGCGAAGCCGGCAAAACCGAGACCGAGGCTCGCAAGATTGCCGAGCTGAAGCGATGGTACGGCGAGTCGTTTTATGTCCCACCCGATTCACGGTGGGAGTACTTGGTCAATGAGGCACATCAGGACGTCGGCGGATTTTTGAACCGCGCGCTCGGAGGTCTCGAGAACAACAACAGCAGCTTGGGCGAGGTGCTAGAGCACATCGACTTTTCGAGGAAGGTCGGGCAGGCGAAGATCCCCGACATCAAGCTGCGTCAGTTGATCACCCACTTCAGCCTCCATCGCCTGCGCAACGAGGACTTCGAATTCCCCGACCTGCTCGGTGCGGCATATGAGTACCTGATCAGAGAGTTCGCAGACTCGGCGGGGAAAAAGGGCGGCGAGTTCTATACTCCCCGGTCGGTTGTCCGGATGATGGTCCGCTTGGTAAAGCCGCAGCAGAACCACAGCGTTTACGACCCATGCGTCGGGTCCGGCGGTATGTTGATCCTCTCGAAGGAATACATCGACGAGCACGGGCAAGATGGCAGCCGCGCCGAACTGTACGGGCAGGAGGCTAACGGTACGGTATGGTCGATCGCCAAAATGAACATGCTTCTGCATGGCATTGCCACCGCCGACCTACGTAACGAGGATACGCTGGCTGAGCCGCAGCACATTGAGGGCGGCGAGCTTATGCGGTTCGATCGCGTGCTGAGCAATCCGCCGTTTTCAATCAATTGGGGGACCACGGACACCGACCGGATGGGGCAGTCCGTGTGGGCGCCGCAGTTCCGCGCAGAACGATTCAAGTATGGGGAAGTGCCACTCGGCAGCAAGAAGGCCGACCTGATGTTCCTGCAGCACATGATTGCGGTGCTGCGTGACGGCGGGCAACTCGCCACGGTGATGCCGCATGGCGTCCTGTTCCGTGGCGGCGAGGAAGGCGCAATCCGCAAGGCCATGATCGAGGCCGATTTAGTGGAGGCCGTGATTGGACTGCCCGCCAATCTGTTCTACGGGACGGGCATCCCGGCGTGCATCCTGGTGTTACGTCAGCGCCTCGGGCACGCGAGCGGCAAGCCGCGCGACCGGCAAGGCAAGGTGCTGTTTATCAACGCCGCCCGCGAATACTTCGAGGGCCGGGCGCAGAACTACCTCCTTCCCGAGCACATCGAGAAAATTGTTAGCACGTTTGACGCATTCGCCGATGTGCCGAGCTTCTCGGCCGTCGTGAGCGTCGCGGCGCTGCGTGAGAACGACTACAACCTCAACATCCGCCGCTACGCGGATAATGCGCCGCCGCCCGAACCCCACGACGTCCGGGCGCATCTTGTTGGCGGCATACCGAAGGCCGAGGTTGAATCACAAGCGGCGCTGTTTACGGCTCACGGGCTCGAGGTCGGCGCATTGCTGGTCGCTCGCGGAAACACGGGGCAGGACGCCGACTACATGCAGTTTCGTCCCGAAGTAGCCGATCGTCAGTCGATCAAGACGCTGATCGAACGACACCCCGGCGTCGTGGCTCGAGAAGAATCCCTGTGGGAGACCTTCAGCGCTTGGTGGAATGACCACAGCCCCCGCATTCGCGCATTGGGAACCGGGGACGGATTCGTTGCAGTCCGCTCGGACCTCCTTGAGAGCTTCAGCGCGGCGCTGGAGCCACTTCGTATGCTGGATCGGTTTGAGGTGCAGGGCATCATCGCCGGCTTCTGGGAGAGCGCGAAATATGAGTTCCAAACGCTGATGGCCCGCGGCGCGAAGGGCGTCGTCGACGCATGGCGCACGAGCATCCTGACGGCGCTCGAGGACGAGAAATCGAAGGGGAATCCCCACGAGCATAAGCTCGTGAAGTTCCTGATGGCCGATTTCATCGAGGAGCTTGCTGAGCTGGATGAGAAAAAGGCCGAGCTGGAAGCGCAGATCAAGTCGGCGACGGAAGCAAATGCAGAACCCGACGACGACGAAGCGACTAATGACGATGCCGAATCGGCGGTGGATGAAGCTCAGATCAAGGAGTGGAAACGAGAACTGGCGGATCTCAAGAAGCGACTCAAAGCCAAAGAGCAAAGCTTCGTGCGCCAGCTAAATTCCGCGGCCGACGCGCTAGATGAGGCCGAAGCTGGCGCGGTGCTTTTGACGATTCTGCGCAACGACATGCAGACCATCGTCGAGCGATACAAAGGCGCGCATCGCAAACAGGTCGTTGCAGCGTTCGAGAACTGGTGGGACAAGTACGGCGTCACGCTGACTGATATCGAGAGCAAGCGGGACGCGGCGGCGAACGCTCTGCAGGGGTTCTTGAAGGGGCTGGGCTATGTCTAAGCTCGATTCGCTCCTCACCTTGGAATACGGTGCAGCGCTACCGGCTGACAAGCGATCGGGTGCCGGTTTCACTGTGTTTGGCGCAAACGGCGAGGTCGGTAGGCACAGTGCATACCTAGTAGCTGATTCCGGAATCGTGGTTGGCCGCAAGGGCAGTGTAGGAAAAGTTACGTGGTCCGAGGAGCCCTTTTGGCCGATCGACACGACCTACTGGGTGAACTGCTCGCGAGAGAACAAGCGCTGGCTTTTCTGGGTTCTGTCATGGCTGCCTCTTGACCGCCTCGACACATCGACGGGGATCCCTGGGCTAAATCGAAACGATGTCTATGGGCTAAACATCAACGTACCTCCTCAACAGGAACGTCGCTGTATTGCGGAGTTGCTCGACACCCTGGACACCGCCCTCCGGGAAACCGAAGCGATCACCGCTAAGCTCAAGCTCATCAAACAGGGACTGCTGCACGATTTGCTGACACGCGGGATCGACGAGAATGGGGAGCTGCGTCCACCCCGCTCTGAAGCGCCTCATCTGTATAAAGAATCGCCTTTTGGGTGGATTCCGAAGGAGTGGGACCTCACGCAGCTCGGTAAAGTGGCGGCATTACAGCGTGGGTATGACATTGTTGAGGCCGACTTCGCTCCTGGGCCATACCCGGTTATTTCTTCTTCCGGCATCGTTGGGTACCACGCGGTATCGACCTCTCGAGGTCCGAACGTAGTTGTCGGGCGCAAAGGTTCCATTGGAACGGTCCACCACGTGGTAACGGATTTCTGGGCTCACGACACAAGCCTCTTCGTAACGAATTTCTTCGGTAACGACATACAGTTCATTTTCCATCTGTTCACCTATCTGAGGCTCGGTCAGTATGGAACCAAATCTGGCTCGCCATCACTCAATCGAAACGATATTCACCCTTTGTGGATCGGCCGACCCAACGTGGATGAGCAAAGGATGATCGTATGCGCACTCGCTGTTCACGACGACGCCATCCGTGAGACAGCACAAGAATTGGAAAAGCTTAAGAAGCTGAAACCCGGCTTGATGGACGACATCCTCACCGGCCGAGTACGCGTCACGCCTCTGCTGGCGCAGAAATAAGAACACACTACGGGGTGCGTTATGGGATGGGAACTCGAAGAAGTTGAAAAACCGTTCGTCGTCCAACTCAAGCAGATGAAGTGGATGCACATCGAGGGCGACATCGACAACCCAGCCGCCACTGGCCGCACCCGCTTTTCCGAGGTCATTCAGGAAGCTACGCTACGCGAGCAGCTGCGCACCTTGAATCTCGGCCCCAAAGGTGAGCCGTGGCTCGACGACGCACGCGTTTCAGAGGCCGTCGCGTCCCTCACCCGGCTTGGGACGCACAAGCTGATGGAGTCCAACCAAAAGGCCACCGAACTGCTCATCAAAGGCATGACGGTCGAGGGCCTTCCAGGGTGGGACGGCGGGCGCGGCCAGACCATCCACTACATCGACTGGGAACACCCAGAACGCAACAAGTTCACCGTCGCCAACCAGTACCGCGTGGACTGCCCCCCCGGCTATAACAGCGGCAAGGCATTCATCGTGCCTGACCTCGTGCTGCTGGTGAACGGCATTCCGCTTGTCGTCGTTGAATGTAAGAGCCCGTCGATTCCCGAGCCGTTAGCCGACGCCGTCGACCAGTTGCGGCGCTATACAAACCAGCGTTTTGCGGATCACGAAGTCGACAACAACGAAGGCAACGAGACGCTGTTCCACACCAACCAGCTGCTGATCGCGACCAGCTTTGATGAGGCGCGTGTCGGAACCATTGGCGCGGCGTTTCGCCACTACGCTGCTTGGAAAACGGTCGTCCCGCACACCGAAGACCAAGTTGCCGCCGCGCTCGGCAAGACGCAGTTATCGGCGCAAGAGCGCCTCATCGCGGGCCTACTGGACAAGACGACCCTACTCGATGTGGTCCGCCACTTCATTTTGTTCATGCAGGTCGACGGCCAAAACGTAAAGGCATTGTGTCGTTACCAGCAATATCGCGCCGTCACCCATGCAATCAAGCGTCTTCGCACCGGTGAAACGCGACTCGAGGACGGCGAGCACGATCGCCGCGGCGGCATCATCTGGCATACCCAAGGGTCCGGCAAGAGCCTGACCATGGTGTTCCTCGTACGTAAACTCCGCACGGACTCGAAGCTCCGCCGCTTCAAGGTGGTAATTGTCACCGATCGGACCGACCTCGAGAAACAGCTGTCGGGTACGGCGTCGCTGACAAACGAAACGGTAGAGAAGGCGACCTCGGCTACCGGGCTGCGGCGGCTGCTACGTGTCCACGGACCAGGACTCGTATTCGGCATGATCCAGAAGCAGCGCGGCGACGACGTCGTGATCGATTCTGGTTCGGCGGGCGACCCGCCCAACTCCCATGCACCCCAGATCGCGGAGCCGATCAACGAGGACGACACCATCCTCGTGCTGGTCGATGAAGCGCATCGGAGCCAGGCGGGCGATCTGCACGCTGCCCTCCAAGCGGGCCTTCCCAACGCCGCGCGCATCGGTTTTACAGGCACACCCATCTTGATGGGCGAGAAGAAGCGAACGCACGAGATTTTTGGCGACTTTATCGATCGCTACACGATCCGGGAGGCCGAGGCGGACGGCGCCATCGTCCCCATCCTCTACGAAGGCCGCACTGCGAATGGCGCGGTGAAAGATGGGGCGAACCTCGACGAACTCTTTGAAGACTTATTTCGCGATCACACCGCCGAAGAGCTGGAGGCCATTAGGCAGAAATACGCCACTAAGGGGCATATCTTCGAAGCGCCCGCGCTCATCGCGGACAAGGCGCGCGACATGCTGCGCCACTACGTGACAAATATCTTGCCGAATGGGTTCAAGGCGCAAGTGGTCGCCTATAGCCGGTTGGCGGTCGTGCGGTACTACGAGGCGTTGCTTGCCGCCCGCGATGAGCTCCTTGCGGAAGCAGAAGCACTCAGCCCCGAAGATAAAGCGCTCGACGAAGAATCGCTCTGCAGCCGGCCACGGGACGTTCAAGCCCAGGTGCAGGCATGGCGATACCGCGAGACATTGCAGGCGCTCGAGCTCGCGCCGGTATTCTCGGGCAGCAACAACGATGACCCGGCGTGGAAACAGTGGACCGATAGCTCGGCGCAGGAGCAGCGCATCGAGCGTTTCAAGAAGCCGCTCTTTCATGCGGATACCAGCAAAACCGACGCGCTCGCGTTCTTGATCGTCAAATCAATGTTGCTCACGGGCTTCGACGCGCCGGTCGAGGGGGTCATGTATCTGGACCGCCCCATCCGGGAAGCTGAGCTGCTGCAAACGATCGCTCGCGTGAACCGCACGGGCTACGGGAAGCAGTTCGGGATCGTAGTCGACTATTTCGGCCTCGCGCATCATCTGAAGGAGGCGCTTGCTGTCTACGCCGCTAGCGATATCGAGGGAGCGCTACAAAGCTTGAAGGACGAGCTGCCGGTGCTTCGCGATCGCCACATCCGCGTCGTCGATCTATTCCGTCAACGTGGGATTGAGAACCTCGCGGATCATGAGGCGTGTGTCGAGGCACTGCAGGAAGAGCGGCTTCGCGCAGAGTTCACCGTTAAATTCAAGCAATTCCTCGAAATGCTTGATGTAGTATTGCCGCGCCCTGAAGGCTTGCCATTTTCCCCGGATGCCAAGCTGCTGGCCTTCATCTATGCGCGCGCCCGCAATCGCTACCGTGACACGCCTGTGCTGGGCAAAGACATCGGCGCAAAAGTGCGCAAACTGATCGATGACCATGTGCTCTCGATGGGCGTCGACCCGAAGATCCCGCCGGTGTCGTTGACCGATGCTGAATTTGCGACGAAGGTCGCCCGGGAGCCCAACGATCGCGCCAAAGCCTCGGAGATGGAGCACGCGATCCGCGCGCATATCCGGGAGCACATGGACCAGGACCCCGTGACGTATCGGAAGCTGAGCGAGCGACTTCGTGACCTGCTGGCGCGGCTCGGGGAGCAGTGGAACGAACTGGCCGCTGCCTTACAGGGCTTGATTGATCAGATCCAAAGCGGACGGGTTGCACACGACGATCGGCTGCCCGATCTCCCGGCACACTACGGTCCGTTTTTGCGGCTGATGGTGGACGCGACAGTCGGGGAAGACGGCTTGACTGAGGCCGAGCGTCAGCGTCTCGTGGACTTGGCGGTGGAGGTAGTTGACATGATCGCTGCGGAGTTGACCCCGAACTTCTGGCGCCCAACGCGACGGCCAGCACAAGACGCGCTGAGCAGTCGTATCTTCGAGCTATTGATGCGCTCGCGGTTATTGCCGGCGCCGCAGATCGAAGCGTTGGTCGACAAGCTCATCGAACTCGCCCGCGCTAACCACGCCCAGTTGGTAAGTGTATGAAGACGCTGTCCGTGAACGATCTTCGATTTCAAGTGCGCCGCAGCGCCGCGCGGCGATCGCTTGAAATCATCGTGGATCGTGACGGCGATCTCATCCTCTCAGCCCCGTCTGAGGTCGATGAGGCGGCACTGCGTGAATTCGTGCTTCGCAAGCGCATGTGGGTCTACAAACAACTCGCGCGCAGGGAGGTGCTCAGTCGCGAGGTGCGCCGCAAAGAGTTCACAGACGGCGAGGGATTTCTCTACCTCGGCCGCAGTTACCGCTTACGGCTGGTACCGGAACTCGACGTCGCAGTGAAGCTGCAGAGCGGACGCTTCTTGATGCCTAAGCGGCTTATCACGGAAGGCAGGCAGCATCTGATCCGCTGGTATTGTGATCGAGGGGCACGATGGTTGTCGGAAAAGGTAATGGAGTACGCAGCGCGGATGGAGGTGCACCCGACCAGTATCCGCGTTCAGGACCTCGGTTACCGGTGGGGCTCATGCGGCAAGGGGGCGCGACTCTACTTCCACTGGAAGACGATCCTCCTCCCTGCGCGTATTGCCGAGTACGTCGTCGTGCATGAAATGGCCCATCTGCACGAACCTCACCATACACCTGAGTTCTGGCGGCGAGTCGAACGAGCGATGCCGGATTTTGAGCGGCGACGAACTTGGCTTGCCGAGCACGGTGTTGAGATTGAGGGAATTTGACTGCCACGCGCATAGAACGCACAAGGTAATCCACGAATAGTCGATCTCGGGGCAAGCTGATGCCCGATACTGCCCCTATAAAGCGCCTCGTGCTATGGCACCGTCCGTCCCGTGCAGATCAGGCAACAACCGTACCGACCCTAGCCGAGGCTTTCCAAAACGTATGCAGGGTTGATACCTAAGATTCGGGCAAGTTCCAGAAATTCGATCACGTCGATTCGGCGTTCGCCAACCTCAATTTTTGCGACGAAAGACTGTGGCCGTCCGAGGCGCGCAGCCAACTCCGCCTGACTGAGCCCGCTCGCTTTCCTAGCCGCGATGAGGTGATCGAGCAGCGCGCGGTACTGCGGGGTATGGGTGGATTTCACCAAGGCTGACCGTGGGAGCCGGAGAGCCTTGAGTAATTAAACCTGTTTTAGGATAATCCCAAAATAGGATTGAAAAGTTGAAATGTAGGACCTATCGCTACAGGTACGGACTGTCCGCGTTCTTTACTACTGGCTGGCTGTGAGCAGCTCATTTGTGCGCTCCGCCACGTGCTGGACGGGCTACGAGAAAAGGGCGGAGGAAGCTGCCTAGTTCAGTGCTCCCTGTCGCGGGCGGCGTATGAGCCACAGGTGGACAGTCGAGCAGCGTATGCGCCACAGGCAGATCATGCGCCGCAGGCCACTCGTGCCACCGCAAAAACATCGAGCGATGCGGGAGACAGTATGGGCGGCTATGTTTATGTAATGACTAACAAGTCCGTGCGCGGCCTTGTCAAAATAGGTAAGACGAATCACCCTCCCCATCAGCGCGCAAAGGGCCTCGACCGCGGCCAACTGCCCTACAGTTACGAGGTGCGGCACTTCGTCCAGGTACCTCATCCCCACCGGGTCGAAAAAGAGGTCCACGCTCGTCTCGCCGAGTTCCGCGAAACGCGTGGCCACGAGTGGTTCCACTGTTCGATCGACGATGCGATCTCTGTTGTCGAGGAGATCGCACGAGACGCGGCGAACTTCCCTCAATTTGATGAAGAGAGCCGTCGTCAGAAGATCCTTCGCACAGAGCAGCGTGCCACGACTGAGCAGTTAAGGCTTGAACAGCAGGGGGCACGGGTTCGGGCAGCGTATGCATATGAGCCGCCGATGAGCGCCACCGGCGACCTGGGGCCGCTTCTCTGGCATTTGAGACCGGCAAGAGGAAGCCGTGTGCAGCATTTCACGGATTTCTTCACGACCAGAAAGGCGACAGAGCCCGCACTGACCTTCACGGAGTACAGACGCTACCTGAAAGCAATAAAGGCCCAATGCGAAGCACTCGGGATCACGGATGAAAGTAGCTGCCGCGACTTAGCCACTGCTGTAAAGAGTGTGTATGGCGCGATACCGCTGTCGATGCAACGGGAAGCGATCACAAAGCGCAAGCAACGCGAAGCCAAGCAATCGGCGACGTGCGCGCGTAAGCCCACGGCAGGACTGACCAAGCCGAAAAAAGCGAAATAGAAGGCGTCCTGCAGCGTCGCGCTTGCGCTTTACGATCGCGCGATCCCGGAATAGCTAGTGGTCAGGTGAGCGCGCGGGTGACCCAAGAACTATTCCGCGCGCAACTGGGACTTTAGAATAGCAGGATCGATATCTTCAGTACTCCGCCTGAGGCGGGACCCAGTACCGGTGATATTGACCACGCGAGTTCCAGCGACGCTTGCGCTGCCAGCCAAGTTCGAGCAACACCGGACTGATGTACTTCCCCTGTGTCGCGAGTGCGCGCTCGAACTCCACCATGGAAAACGGGCGATTGCGCGCGATTTCCGGCAGCGTGCAGTACCAGTCCACGAACCGCTTCTGGAGAGGCAATCGGGCTGGCAGTGTAGCCTCCGCCATGCGATTCAGTTGCTTGATGTATGCACTCATGGACATTCTCGCTGGTGGTTAGGTTGGTACCGCGTTGTTACAAGAGTTTTGTCCGGATGCGAGGCCCGAAAGCCTCGCCTGGTTTGTCAGTGTTGTCAGTGCACATCTGGCAATTGTGCTTTGGATGCCAGATTACATATGTAGGAATACATATTAATTAATATCCAGTGACGCACTGACAACACTGACACAACTACCCCCCTACGACTTGATCAGTGCAGGATTGATGCGGCAGCGCTCCGTCTGCTTGCCATTGCTCTCGATACGCTCCACGACCAGCCAGTGATGATCCGCGAGGATTTCGATCGCCTGCCGGCAGAGTGATGGAGTCGTAAGCCCCGTCCAGCACTTGCGGCTGACGTCACGGAGGGTGAAGCCGTCCTCCAGTTTGCCCGCCTTGATCGCTTCGCCCAGCGCCCGCGCTGCGTGTGCGTCACTGCGGATCGAGTAGTGGTAAATTCGCTCCGCGTGCCGCCTCAGGAACGAACTCCAGCCAATGGCGAGACAGAGTGCCTCTTTGCCAACGGGCCCTGAACGTCCTTCGGCAAGGTGAAAGATCAGGGCGAGCGACGGGACCAGACTCGGATACTTGGCAAAGTGCGAGGCGACCGCACCATGCTCGGTGCGCTTGATTACGCGCATGAGCTTGATATACCACGCGTTGAACACCTGCTGTGCGTCGACATCAAAACGCAGATGCCACTGGGCATTGGCCCCGACATTGTCACATTGAGCGCCGAGCGAAACCGGATCAAGCTGGGCGAGCCGCTGAACTAGTGCCGACACAAATGCGGCTGCCTGCAGGTCCGGGGGTTCGTCGACCAGCTCCGGCGATTCGGGCTCCATGGGATACACCGCGAGCTGAAAGCGCTGGACCAGTCCGTCGTCCCCTACTCCCCCACGCATGGCCGACGCCAGGTGCGCCTCGACGACGCCGGGCTGGGTGGTGCCCAGAACCGACAGGATTGCGCGCTCGATACGGACGCTACCGCGACCGATGCGGTCAAAGTTATAGCTGCTGTCACCCGTCCATGCCTGCAGGACAAACCCGCGCTTGTTGGCGTTCTCTTCACCCTCCAGTTCGGCCAGAAAGCCCTTCAGCTCGTCCCGGAACAGCAGCACGCCGTTCGGATTCTCGGCAAGGATTTCGCCGAGCTTTTCCACGGTGACATCGTTGACCACGTAGCGCGTACGCTTCGGCAGGACAGGCTCTTGTTGCATGATTGATGTCATGCTATTGGCAGTCGCACTGATCTGTTGGAGCGCGGCGCTGTTGCCCTTGGCCTTCGTTTTCACTTGCCCGATGGCGAGGTCATACGCCGTCTTCTGCGCGCGAAAGCTCAGGAGTGCCGCTTCGTGCTTTGCGAGCGCCTCACGGTCAAGCGCGTACAAGGGAGCCAGGGCGGCCGCCATTGCCGGTGACTTCAGGCTGCCGGGACGTCCGATGATCAACCCCCACAGGTTCGGCGTAACGGTCCAGTTGTCGCGCTGCTTGGGGCGAATGGACAGGCGACCGCCGATCACGGCCGACAGAGCAACCAGCAGGCCCACAGCCGGGTAGTCGGGCGGGCACTGCAGGCGGTGGGCCGTGTCGCTGACCCAGTCGCTCAGGCCCCGGGGCAACAGCCGTCGTGTGTCAAGGGGCGGGACAACCGGCATGCCCGTCGGCAGATCAAGGGGAGCGCGCAAGATGATCGGCGAAGACACGGCGAGCGCGCGGCCAGGTCGATACCTGCTCACGCTGCGAATGATAGCCTCGACCTCCGAGGCCGGCAGGGGCGGGACGCAACGGGCCTTGTTTTCGGCGTGCAGTGCCGCGCTCAGTGCTTCGGCTGACGCGCCGCCGTGGTGGAGCTTGCCCGCCAGTGAAGTCAGCGCGTTGTTGCGGCCGCCTTCGGCGATCATACCGGTCGCCTGGCTGACCGCGACGGCGTTGATCGCAGGAGGCTGCAGTGCGACGAGTGCACGGATGAACGCGTGCAGTTCTTCGCGCTCGGCAGGGGAGATGCGCACAATCGACGCCAGCGCGCCGGACTGGAGTTGATACCGCTTGCATCCGTCGTCGCCGGCAAAGGTGGTTGGCGCGATCACCACGAAGCCGCCCTCACCACGGGTTTCAATCTTCAGGTGCTCATTGAGCATCTGATTGCGGCCAGCGGACTCGCAGAAGTAGAGCAGATGAGCCCCCTTCGGTGACATTTCCGCATACCCAACCTCGATGCGCGCGACCAGCGGAGAGACTTCGGAAGTCTTCGCCGCCTGCCGGAACAGCTGATAGCCCGAGAGAGTGTCGAAGTCCAGACATTCGAGCCCGCCACTGATCTTGCCGCACACAAGCCCGACCGTCGTGAACTGATTTGTGGCGTACAGATGCTCGATATGAGACGACGACGGATGCTGATGCTGATACTTGCGCCACAGGCCAAACGGCTTCTTCGGGTTTGACGGCGCCATGTGGCCCGCTGCGGGAATCGCGCACAGGCCCATCGAAAGTGCGGCAAGCGCCGTTTCCAAGCATGCGTTATTTGCCATGCTTACCCCCGGCCGCGATCTTGGCGCGCTCCTTGCGGGCGAGCATGTGCAGCGCTTCCACGCCCCGCGAGTAGCGTTCGATCACCGAATAGGGGATCTTCGAAGCCTTGCTGGCGTCGCGCAACAGGGCTGCCGCCTTCGCCACAAGCTTAGGCTTCCTCGACGCGCGGAGGTAAGCCGCCATGGAGGCGCGCTGCATGCACAAGATGGCCATCTCCTCGGTTGCCGGGTCGTCGAACCAAGGCTTCATCACGCTCATGTCTTCGATCATCGTATTCATTTCTTCACCCTTTCGTTGTCAGTTTCCTTTGATGATTCGATATTTGCATCGCACTACTTATCATTTTTCTCAAAATGACCGGCGATCCAGGCATCGAGCTCGTGCTCCAGGAAAACCGGCGCACGCGGCCCCAGATAGATCGGGCGGGGAAACGACGGATCGCTCTTCAAACGGTCCCAGAGCCAGCTTTTCTGGCGGGCGAACTTGGTGTACGCCTGTTTCGGCGTCAGGCACTTAGCCCCTGCAGGGACCTCGCGCGAGGGATAGGTCATCATTTTTCACCTCTACGAACAAGGACCGCTCCGCAATCGGCCCTGTTCGCACCGGTTGGGAATAACGCGGAGCATGCCAGATGCTCGCCCCGGCCCCCCCAAAAAAAGAAAACGCGCCGAAGCGCGCTATCCAATTGAAAACTCTATTGTTTTTTTGGACGTCCGGGTCTTCCGCGATAACCCATCTTGTTGAGGAACCTCACCACCGCCTCCTCCTCAGGAACGGCAGGCAGCATCAAAGCTCGCTCGACGAGTTCCCGAAACGACAGCGGTTCCGCTCCGGATGCAACCAACTCAGCTTGCGTCAATCGCACAAAACTAATCACGCGTCTTTGCCAGCGGGCGGCGCCAACCCGTGCCGGTGGCATGAGGAAATTCGTATCGGTCGCCAGCGCTATCTCGTCCCGCTTCCGCCTCGCTCGGGCGTACCGGCCATTGACTACTTTCTTCGCCAGATTGGCGCGCTGCGCGTCTATGCGCAATATCGCGTTCCATGCGTCCGTGTACTCTTTGTAAGGTGAAGACATTTCCCCTCCGGAGAAGCGATGGTGAACATTGGACCGCCGCAGCTCCGCGTCGGATGGAACGCGGTAAGCGCAGAATCTCGATCTAGGCACTGCCTACCCAATCAACCTGTGGCCCCCATGATCGAATCACGGTCGGACACATTTAATTGGAGTACTGACTATATTGCGAGCACCAGATACAGTGCAAGCTCAGTTGGCTGTTACGCCCCTGGCCTAGTCCGCGTTGACGCCAATGGGGATGATCTGTGCGCCCGCCTTCAGTCGGTGGAGATAGTCGGCCCATTGCTGCATCATGTCCCGGCGCTCCTTCAGGAATTTGGTGCGGTTATAGGCTGTGCCCAAGGCATCGGGCACCTTATGCGCAAGCTGATGCTCGATCACTTCGGGCTTGAAGTGAAGCTCCTCATGCAGGATCGTGCGTGCCATCGCCCGAAAGCCGTGCCCAGTGATCTCAGTCTTGGTGTCATATCCCATGCGCCGCAACGCTGCATTGACCGCCGCGCCGCTCATCGGCTTGCGCGGATCGCGCCCCGGAAACACATTACGTCGCTGCCCCGTCAGCGCATGCAACTCGCGCAGGAGCGCCACCGCCTGGCTCGCCAGTGGGACCAGGTGCTCGGTCTTTGTCTTGGTGACCAAGTAGCGCCACTCGGCCTTGTCGAGGTCAAAGGCAGCCCACTCCGCCGTGCGTAGCTCACCAGGGCGTACGAAGAGCATGGGCGCCAGTTGCAAGGCGCACTTGACGATGAACGTCCCCCTGAACCCCTCAATGGCGCGCAACAGCTCTGCGACTTGGCGCGGATCCGTGATGGAGGGAAAGTTTTCGTGCTTGATTGGGGCAAGCGCCCCCCGCAGGTCGCCTGAGGGGTCACGCTCCGCCCGCCCCGAAGCGACCGCGTAACGAAAAACCTGTCCACAGTTTTGCTTGGCCCGCAGGGCTGTGTCGAGCGCACCCCGGTCCTCGATCCGACGCAGGACCGCCAGCAACTCGGGGGCGGTGATTTCCGCGATCGGCCGCGCCCCCAGCCACGGGAAGACATCCTTTTCGAGCCGCTGGATGACCTTGCTGGCGTGACTCTCGGCCCAGGTGGGAGCGAACTTGGCGAACCACTCGCGCGCGATCGCCTCGAACGAATTCGTGGCTCGCGCGAGTTTTGCGGCTTTATCAGCCTTGCGGTTCGCGCTGGGATCTTCATTTTTTGCCAGTTGCCTCCGCGCGTCGTCGCGGCGCTCCCGGGCATCCTTCAGGCTGACAGCGGGGTAGGCACCGAGGGCCAGCAGCTTCTCCTTGGCGCCGAAACGGTACTTAAGCCGCCAGAGCTTACCCCCGCTCGGCGTGACATAGAGAAAGAGCCCGCCTCCGTCGAACAGCTTTTGCGGCTTGTCGCTGGGCTTGGCGTTCCGAATGAGTATGTCGGTAAGAGCCATTGGGGGTATCGCCCTCGGGCAGTAAGCGGATACCCCGAGAAGTACCCCAACCCACAGCCGGATTTGAGTGGATCATACCGGACATTATAGGCAATAAAAAAACCCCGCGAGCCTTACTGGCTGCGGGGTTTGCGGAGCTATCCGGATTTCTTCGTATGTATTCTTGGTGGAGCGGAGGAGGATCGAACTCCCGACCTTCGCATTGCGAACGCGACGCTCTCCCAGCTGAGCTACCGCCCCAACAGTCGACCATCATACACATGCATTTCCGCGCTTGGCAATAGGGGTTTCAGCACCCCTGAAGCGTCACTTTGACGGCGCGCCAGCCAGCACCCATTCGACCACCGAACGGACATCGGCGTCGCTCATGCGCGGGTGCGCGGGCATCGGAATCGCACCCCAGACGCCGGAACCGCCTTCCTTCACCTTCTTCTGCAGCTTCGCCACGGCCTGCGGATCGGACTTGTAGCGGGCGGCGATATCCTTGAACGACGGGCCGACCAGCTTGCGGTCGACCGCGTGGCAGCCCATGCATGCGTTGCCGCGCGCCACCTTCAGGCCGTCGCCGACGTCCGCATGCGCGGCGCCTAACGTACCGGCCACGAGCACCGCGGCCGCGGCGCCCTGCACCATCCACTGTTGCATCTGCTTCATCTGCACGATCTTCATTGCGGCGGGGCCTTCGGGTTGCCCGGGTGCACGTTCGACGAATTCGAGATCGGCGCGGGCGGCTGCAGCGGCGTGGACTGCACCGACGCGTCGGGCACCGCACCGACCGTCGCGGTGTCCGCCGGCGCGGCGGCAGCCTGCGTGCCGGATGCGCCGCTCGCGGGCGACGCGGCCTGCAGCGCCTGCGCGTCCTGCGGCTTGACGTACTGGAACACCTTCACGACCTTCTCGACGCCCGGCACCTGGCTCGCGGCTTCGGCGCCGCGATTGCCTTCGTCGACCGTCACGAGACCCATCAGGTACAGGTTGCCGCGCTCGCTGACGACCTTGTAGTAGTTCGCCGAAATGCCCTTCGTCGCGATCAGCTCGGACTTCACGCGCCCTTCGAGGTACGAGTCGTTCGCACGCGACGACAGCGACGCCGCCGGCTCGACCGACAGCTCGTTGACGATGCCGTTCACGTTGTTGATGCCGCGCACGATTTCCTCGGCACGCTGCTTCGACGCATTGTTCGGCACTTCGCCCGTCAGCAGCACGCGGCGGTTGAACACCGTCACGTTCACGTGCGACTGGTCGGGCAGCCCGTTGTTGATCTGCGAAAGCGCCTTGACCTGGATCTCGCGATCTTCCGTCTGCGCACCGAGCGTACGGCGATCGGTCGCGATCAGCGCGCCGCCGCCGGCCGCTGCACCCACGACCCCGAGCACACAACCCTGCAGCGACACGGCGAGGCCCGCCGTCAGCGCGGCGAGCAGCGTGGTTCTGACGAGCGTCTGTTTGACGCGGCTTTGATTCATCGACGGCTCTCCTTCGTTCAATCCTCACCCAGCAGCATCGCGTCGATGCCGTCGCACAGGCAGTGGATAGTCAGCAGATGGACTTCGTGGATGCGCGCCGCGCGGACGGCGGGCACACTGATCGGAATATCGGTGTCGGACAGCGCGGCCGCGACCGCGTGGCCGTTGCCGCCCGTCAGCGCGACGACAGTCATCTCGCGCTCGTGCGCTTCGTCGATGGCCGCCAGCACGCGCGGCGACGCGCCGGTCGGGTCGAGCACCAGCAGGATGTCGCCGGTCTGGCCGAGCACGCGCACCTGCTGCGCGAACAGTTGCCCGGCGGCCGCCGTGCCCGCGAGGCCGGCCTGCGACGCATCGGTGGCCAGCGCGATCGCGGGCAGGCCCGGACGCTCGCGCTCGAAGCCGCCGACGAGCGACACCGCGAGATAGTGTGCGGCGGCGGCCGACGGGCCGTCGCCGCACGCGACGATCTTGTTGCCGTTCGCCAGCGCGGCGAACATCGCGTCGACCGCGGCTGCGATCGGCAACGACAGCGCGTCGGCCGCTTCGGCATGAAGCGCGGCGCTGTCGCGAAATTGTTGCTGAATACGTTCGACTGACATCGATTCCTGGTGAACTGGGCGCGTGGCACGCATCGCGCGACATCGTGGGTGCGGCGAGTTTACCGTACTCCGGCACCCTCTCCAGCGGTCCGGCAAGAACTCTTTACATCTCGTCACAGCTCGCCGCTACGCATCGTCGGTACGAAATGCGTCGCGCAGCCATGCGAGCCGCCCGGCCTCGAACGCGACGACGTCGAAACGGCACGCGGCGCCGGCACCGTGCCGCGCCCAGAACTGGAGCGCCGCGGCGACCAGGCGCCGCCGCTTGCGCAAGCCGACGCTCGCGGCTGCGCCGCCATGCCGGATGCTGCGCCGCGCGCGCACTTCGACGAATACGAGCACGCCGTCGGGTTCGCGCATCACGAGATCGAGCTCGCCGCCGCGCATCGTCACGTTCGCCGCGATGCACACGAGGCCGCGGCGTTCGAGAAACTGCCGCGCCCGCTGTTCGAATGCCGCGCCGACCGGTTTAGATCGCGCCGCACCGGAAAAGTTGTCACCCGCGCGCGGCAAACCGCGCCCGCCATCCGGCCGCGCCGGCGCCGCGTGGCACAATGCCGTCCTTGTTCCGCTTGCGCCGCGATTGCGCGCATTGCCTGCCATGACTGCCCTCCTCGAACTCGCGCATACGCAGCACTACCCGAGCGCCGCGCTCTACGTGGTCGCCACGCCGATCGGCAACACCGCCGACATCACGCTGCGCGCGCTGCACGTGCTCGGCCTCGTCGACCGCATCGCGGCCGAAGACACCCGCAACACGGGCCAGCTGCTCGCCCGCTACGGGATCTCGAAGCCGCTCGTCGCCGTGCACGAGCACAACGAACGCGAAGCCGCGCAGCGCGTGATCGAACTGCTGCGCGCCGGCGAACGCGTGGCATACGTATCGGACGCCGGCACACCCGGCATCTCGGACCCCGGCGCGCGGCTCGTCGACGCAGTGCGCGAGGCCGGCTTCGCGGTGATCCCGCTGCCGGGCGCGAGCGCGGCCGTGACCGCGTTGAGCGTGGCCGGCGGCTGGGCCGGCGCGTTCACGTTCGCGGGCTTCCTGCCGCCGAAGGCCAGGCAGCGCGCGACCGCGTTGCAGGCGCTGGTGTCGCACCCGTACGCGCTGGTGTTCTACGAAGCACCGCACCGGATCGCCGAAACCGTCGCCGCGCTCGCCGACGCGTTCGGCCCCGCGCGCCGGCTGCTGATCGCGCGCGAACTCACCAAGCTACACGAGCAACTGTTCCAGGGCACCCTGGCCGAAGGACAGACCTGGCTCGCCGGCGATGCGAACCGGCAGCGCGGCGAATTCGTGCTGGTCGTCGAAGGTGCGCCGGCGACGAGCGGCGAAGCCGACGACACCGCGCACGACGCGCTGCTCAGGCTGCTGCTGGAAGAAGTGCCGGTGAAGAGCGCGGCCAAGCTCGCGGCCGCGCTGACGGGCGCGTCGCGCAACACGCTGTATGCGCGCGCGCTCGCGCTGAAGGAAGGCTGACGCGCGACGGCGCCGCGCGGAAACGACAAAGGGCTGCCGGAAGGCAGCCCTTTGTGCATGAGCGGACGATCCGCCGCGTTACTTCGCCGAGACCGACGCGAGCATTTCGTCGCGCGCGTCGCGCGCTTCCTGCGGCGACAACCCTTCGATCTTCACGCGGCCCGTGCCGGCGTGCACGAGGCCGATCACCTTGGCGGCCGCGTACGACAGGTCGAGCACACGGCCGCGCTTGAACGGCCCGCGATCGTTGACCTTCACGACGACCCACTTGCCGGTCGACGAATTCGTCACCTTGATGTACGACGACAGCGGCAGCGTGCGGTGCGCGGCGGTGAGCGCGTTCATGTTGAAACGCTCGCCGTTCGCGGTGCGGCGGCCGTGGAAATCCCGGCCGTACCAGGAGGCGCGCCCCGTCTGGCGGAAGTCGGACACATCCTTGCCGTCGATCGGCTCGGCGTCCGCCAGCGACGGCTTCTTCGCATCCTTGCTGTCGGCAGCCGGCATCGACGCCAGTGCGGAATCGAAATTCAGTTGCTGCTTGTCGTTGCCCGTCTTCGCGGCAGCGGCCGTCTTGTCGACCGCGTTCTTCTGGTTCGCGCTTCCGGTGGTCTGGCTGGGTGGCACCGCACAGCCCGTCAGCGCAAAAAATAATGCAATGGTCCCGAATCGACTCGGAAATCGTACGTTCATCGACGTGTCGCCTTCTGGTTCGGGCCGCTCCTTCACGACGCTGTTTCACAGCGCACATACGCGGCCCGGACGGCAAATGCGTGCACGCCCCGCTCGAATGCGAGCAGGCGGCTAGCATGGGCGCGGCTTTCGTCTATGCCGCAACCGTCCTGATTAGCTTTCACGTCTGGCGCAACCTGTCCCCAACAGCCTGACCAGACCCCACATGCCGCCATCGAACATGGCTTCACGTTCGCGCGCGTCGATACGACCAACGCACAGGAACGGCGGCACAGGCCTCATCCGGCGGCGCGGCAGCAGGGCCGCAGGCGGGCGCGCAGCACCCGGCCGGACAAGACGTGAGCACCGAATGCTCGGTGCTGGATACACCGCCGGACTCCCCGGCGGCTGATGCTTGACGGTGATTTCGACGCCTCTTTTAACGGGGCCGAAACACCAGCGAATTGCGTGAAATTCACGCGCAATGGGGCGCATTATACATAAATCAAAACGCCATCTCGAAAAGGCGCCCGGCCGGACCATTGATTCTCGCTATGGCGGTAACAATCGACATGCTCCGGGATTGCCCGTAGACGCGCGTCGCGCGGTGCGCCGCAAGGGCGGCAGGCAGCGCGCGCGACCGGTACAATCGCTCCTTTTAGCCGCCGGTATCTCCATGAAAGTCACGCTCATTCCGGTCACGCCGTTCCAGCAGAACTGCTCGCTGCTCGTCTGCGAGAAGACGGGCCGCGCCGCCGTCGTCGATCCGGGCGGCGATCTCGACCGGATCGAACAGGAAGTCGCGCGGCAGAACGTGCAGGTCGAAAAGGTGCTGCTCACGCATGGGCACATCGATCACTGCGCGGGCGCGAAGACGCTCGCGACGCACTACGGCGTGCCGATCGAGGGGCCGCAGGAAGAAGAGCGCTTCTGGATCGAGAAGCTGCCGACACAGAGCGAGCGTTTCGGTTTTCCGGCCGCCGAAGCCTTCGAGCCGGACCGCTGGCTGAACGACGGCGACACCGTGCGGTTCGGCGACGAAACGCTCGAGGTCTATCACTGCCCGGGCCACACGCCCGGCCACGTCGTGTTCTTCAGCCGCGCGCATCGCGTCGCGATCGTCGGCGACGTGCTGTTCGCGGGCTCGATCGGCCGTACCGATTTCCCGCGCGGCAATCATGAAGACCTTGTCCGTTCGATCAAGGAAAAACTGTGGCCGCTCGGCGACGACGTCACGTTCGTGCCGGGTCACGGCCCGGTGTCGACGTTCGGCGACGAGCGCCGCACGAACCCGTTCGTGTCCGACAAGGTGTTCGGATGAACCAGACCGCCATTCAGGAAATCTACGTCAGCACCGACGTCGAGGCCGACGGCCCGATTCCGGGCCCGCATTCGATGCTGAGCTTCGCATCGGCCGCCTATACCGAGGACAAGCAGCTGATCGCGACGTTCTCGGCGAACCTCGAGACGCTGCCGGGCGCACAGGCGCATCCGGTGCAGGAAGCATGGTGGAAGACGGAGCCCGAAGCGTGGGCCGCGTGCCGGCGCGACCTGCAGGCGCCCGAGGCGGCACTGGTCGCGTACGTCGACTGGGTCGAGGCGCTGCCCGGCAAGCCCGTGTTCGTCGCGATGCCGGCCGGTTTCGACTTCACGTTCATGTTCTGGTACATGATGCGCTTCGCAGGGCGCTGCCCGTTCTCGTGGTCGGCGCTCGACATCAAGACGCTCGCGTTCGCGATGACGGGCCTGCCGTACCGCAAGGCGATCAAGCCGCGCTTTCCGAAGCACTGGTTCGACGACCATCCGCATACGCACGTCGCGCTCGACGACGCGATCGAGCAAGGCGCGCTGTTCTGCAACATGCTCGCCGACCTGCGCCGGCAGCAGGCCGCGCTCGCGGGCCTCGCGGTGTCGGATACCGATCGGTCGGAAAACGCGGGGACGGGACAAAACCCCACGGATCCGCGAGCAAATTAGCGAATCTCGCTCAACAGCACCACGCCAGATTGCCTTTCCTTTCCCGGCCCTCTAACATTCAGCGTGTTGTAGCTGCCGCATGGAGGCGCAGGTGACGCTCGATTCCTTTTCGCAAAAAATCCTTCGCCTGTTGCAGCTCGACGCGCGCCGTTCCGTACAGGAAATCTCCGACCAGGTCGGGCTGTCGAGCACGCCGTGCTGGCGCCGCATCAAGGACATGGAACAGTCGGGCGTGATCCAGCGCTACACGGCGCTGCTCGATCGCGAGAAGCTCGGCCTGCACGTGTGCGCGCTCGCGCACGTGCACCTGACCCGCCACAACGAAGGCGGCGTCGAGCAGTTCGAGCGCGAGATCGCGACCTGCCCGGAAGTCACCGAGTGCTACAGCACGACCGGCGAAGCCGATTACATCCTCAAGATCGTCGCACCCGACATCAAGGCCTACGACGTGTTCCTGCACGAACGCATCTTCAAGATCCCGGCCGTGTCGCAGGTGCGCACGAGCGTCGTGCTGCGCGAGATCAAGTTCGACACGCAACTGCCGCTGTAACGCGCGGCCCCGCGCGGACGGCCCGCGCTCGCGGGCATCGCATCACGCCTGCGCGGGCATCATGCGCGTGAAGCCGATCCGGCGCGCGCCGAACTCGCGCTTGAGCGCGTCGGCGTCGAGCCGGCCGGCCAGCGCCGCATCGGTGTCGCCCGGATCGCTCGCGAGCGTCACGTCGATCTCGAGCCCCGTACTCAGGTAATGCAGGTTGATCGCCGCCGCGCGCAGCCCGCGCTGCGCGAGCGCGGCCTCGAGCCGTGCCGCGATCTCGCCGCGCGGCGGCAGCGCGAGCGCCGGACGGCGCGCCGCATCGTTCTCGGGGTCGACGTGGATCAGCGCATCGAGCACGCGCGGGTCGGTCAACACGCGTGCGCGCGCGGTCTCGGCGATGTAATGCCCTTCGGAGACGGAGATCTTCGGATCGACGAGGATATGCGCGTCGACGAGCGCGGCATCGCCCATCTTGCGCGTGCGCAGGTCGTGCACGTCGCGCACGCCGGGAGTCTCCACGAGCAGCGCACGGATTTCGGCCGTGTCGGTCGTGTCGAGCGCGCGGTCGGAAAGGTCCTGCAGCGCGTCATAGCCGAACGTCCAGCCCATGCGCGCAACCATGAAGCCGACGATAGCCGCCGCGATCGGGTCGAGCAGCCGCACGCCGGCCAGGCTGCCGACGATGCCGATCGCGACGACGAGCGACGACGCGGCGTCCGAACGCGCATGCCATGCGTTCGCGACGAGCATCGCCGAGCGCACGCGCCGCGCCTCGCGCAGCATGTAGCGAAACAGCGCTTCTTTCGACACGAGCACCGTCAGCGCGACGACCAGTGCGGAAAAATGCACGGCCGGGATGTTTTCGAGATTAACGAGGCGGTCGCCGGCGCGCCAGAGCATGCCGATTCCGACCGCAATCAGGATAGCGCCGAGAAACAGCGACGCGACCGTCTCGTAGCGGCTGTGCCCGTAATTGTGGTCGGCGTCCGGCGATGCGCCGCTATGCCGATTCGCAACCAGCACGACGAAATCCGAGATCAAATCGGAAATCGAATGCACACCGTCGGCAATCAACGCCTGCGAATGCGCAATCGTGCCGACGACGATCTGAAATGTCGCAAGCACGACATTCAGCACAATACTGACGAGCGTACTCTTGCGCGCAACTGCGTGCTTATCTGCGCTTTGCGCGTCGCCGGAAAACGTGGACATGAAATATGAGATATCGGTGTGCGATACGCAATTCTATCAAAAGCGCCCCGCGAGACTCGCCAATATCAACAAATTCCTCATTCAAATCAATCGCTTATGCGAACGTGTCGCATTTTCATTCACGCCGGATTATTACAGTTTCATGACAAACTTCCGCACACCGACGAGTGTCCGGAAACAAAAAAGCCGCGCTCCTGAACGGACACGCGGCTCTTTTGAGGCAGACGACTTAAACAGACGTTTAAATCGCAAACTGTTCGCGGTTCTTGCCGGCGATCCAGCGCGGCGGCTTGCCGCGGCCCGACCACGTCGCGCCCGTTTCCGGATCGCGGTATTTCGCGGCCACGCCTGCGCGCGGACGGCCAACCTTACCTGCCTTCGCGCGGTTGAGGCCGAGTTCGGCGAGCGAAAAGCCGTAGTCGGCAATTTTCTGCTTCACGTCATTCAGCACTTCAGCGTATTCACGCGACTTCGCTTCTTCGATTTGCTTCTCCAGCTTTTCCCGCTGGGCCAGCAGGTCCTTGTAAGAAGACATAGTTTCCCTTTCTATCTGACTAATGGCGCCGGTCTGCCGCCAGCTCACCATTCATGAAATATATGTGCCTCGGATTTTCGAAGGCAGAGATTAGCACAAAAAAGATTTGATAGAAGCGGGATTCATGAAAATCCCGAGGTCAATTGAAATTCGCACATGTCATTTTGACCGGATGCGGCCTTTTCTCAAATTTTTACGCTCCTCCACAGAGATTAGGACATTAGCGATCGTCTATTAAGGCTATCAACATACGCAATTACCCTGCATACTAAAAATCAAAGCTTTCATAGGACGAGAGGTTTGCGAAAATCGAATGGTGCGGCTTGCTGAACGGACAAACCGGTAACCCGCGGCGTCACGTCACATCCCGCGCGCATGCGATCAGCCGGTCGCGCAGCGCGCGGGCATCGGCCGGCGGCGCGTCGAATGGCGTGCGTACGCGGCGGCCGTCGCACCGCCAGTCGGCGCCGTGGCGATCGACGCCGAGCAACTCGAGCCCGTCGCGGCGCGCATCGCCGGCATCGTATGCGTCCCACAGTGCCTGTTCCTCGTCGAACCGAAGCGGCGGCAGCGCATCGAGATGCGTGCCGTCGACCCAGCCCATGCGCCCGAAGCCGCCGATATAGCGCAGCCGCTCGATATCGAGCGCCCAAAACGTGAAATCGCCGAGCGCGAGATAACGCGCGGCGTCCGGCTCGTAGCGCAGGTACCGCGCGGTGACGTGCGGATCGTCGCCGAGCGGCACGAAACGGCCGAGCAGCGTCGCGCGTTCGGCGTTCAGCACGTCGCCGTCGGGCGCGTCGACGACGAGGAAGCCCGCGCGCGGATCGGCAGCGAGATTGCGCGTGTGTTCGGCGAGGCCGCTCACGAGGATCACGGGCCGATGGCTTGCATCGGGCGCAAACGGGACGACCGTCGGATACGGGAAGCCCTGCGGATCGCGCGCATGGGTGGCGAGCGTGCCGAGCGCGCAGCGGTGCAGCAGATGCAGGGCGAAGGCGGGATCGATGTTCAAGAAGACTCCTGCGGTCGAAGGGCGGCGCTTCGGGCACGCCGCGTGCGCTTCGATGTTACCCGCGGGCGCCGCGCGCCGCGTATCGGCCGAACGGCCGATGCGGCGCCAGGCACCGGACGGACGGCGCGCTGCCGCGGCGTGACCGGATCGCCGGATCATCCACCGAACGGGCAGCGCCCGGCAGGATCGTAAGCGGTTCGATAGAATCGGACGATTCCGACGGACGCCGCGTGCGTCCTCGCATCCTTTGACGAGCCTTCCGTGTCCGAATCCGCCTCCCCCGAATCGTCGTCCCCGTTCGCCGCGCCGCCCGACGCGCATCGCGTGCTGCCGCTCCCGGCCCGCCAGCGTGCGCGCACGGCGTCGATGGCGCTGTTCTTCGTCGCCGGCATGATGTACGCGTCGTGGGGTGTGCACGTGCCGACCGTGCGCGACAAGTTCGCGCTGAGCCCCGGGCTGCTGTCGATCGCGCTGTTCGCGGTCGCCGGCGGCTCGATCGCCGCGATGCTGACCATCGCGCGCTGGATCGCGCGCGTCGGCTCGCGCACCGCGTGCCTCGCGGGCGGGCTCGTGATGTCCGCGTGCGCGGCGCTGATCCTCGTCGTGCCCGACTACTGGATGCTGCTCGGCGTGCTCGCGCTGTTCGGCTTCTCGATGGCGACGCTCGACGTCGCGATGAACGCCGAGGCCAGTGCGGTCGAGATCGCACTCGGCAAGCCGATCATGTCGTCGTTGCACGGCATGTTCAGCATCGGCGGGATGTCGGGCGCGGCGGCCGGCGGCGCGCTGCTGTCGGCCGGCATGGCGCCGGCCGTGCATCTCGCGCTTGCGGCGGCGGCAAGCGCCGCGGTGCTCGTGGCCGCGAGCCCGGCCGTGCTGCCGCATGTGCCGCACCACGAACACGCGCACGGCGGCGGCAACCGCTGGCGCTCGCCCGCGCTGTGGATGCTCGGCGGCATTGCGCTCGTCGCGCTGATCGCCGAAGGCGCGATGTACGACTGGGCGACGGTCTACATGCGCGACGTCGTCGCGGCGAGCCCCGCGCTCGCAAGCGCCGCGTACGCGGCGTTCTCGGGCGGGATGGCCATCGCGCGCTTCGCGGGCGACGCCGTGCGCGCCCGCTTCGGCGCGCCGCAGCTCGTGTTCGCGAGCGCGTCGCTCGCGTGCGCGGGGATGATCGGCGCGCTGCTGCTGCCCTATCCGGCCACCGTGCTGACCGGCTTCACGCTGATGGGCCTCGGCCTCGCGAACATGATGCCCGTGCTGTTCGCGGCCGCCGCGCGCGTGAAAGGCATCCACGCGGCCGAAGGGCTCGCGCATGTGGCCGGGCTTGCGTATTTCGGACTGCTGTTCGGCCCGGTCGTGATCGGCGCGGTCGCCCAGGCCGCGAACCTGACGATCGGCCTGTCGGTCGTCGCGCTGTGCGCGGCGCTCGTCGCGGCCGTCGCGCCGAAGGTGCTCGCGCACCTGAAGATCTGACGGCATCGCGCCCGTCGGCCAAAAAGAAAGCGCGCATGCGTTGCCGCATGCGCGCTTTCGCCCCTACTGTCGACCGCCTGTTGCGTTACATCTTCACTTCGTCGAGCAGCGACTTCTTGCCGCCCTTGTAGTTGTACAGCGAGATCACGCCGTGCTGCAGGTCGCCCTTCGAGTCGAAGGTCGTCGTGCCGATCACGCCCGTGTAGTTCGTCGCCGGCATCGCCGCGAGGATCTTCGCCGGGTCCGCCGAGTTCGCGCGCTTCATCGCGTCCGCGACGATGTACACGGCGTCATACGTGAACGGTGCGTAGATCTGGATCGGCTGGCCGAAGCGCTTCTCGTACTTCGCCTTGAACGCGCCGCCGCCCGGCATCTTCTCGAGCGAAGCACCGGCTTCCGAGCACACGACGTTGTCGGTCGCATCGCCGGCCAGGTCGGCCAGCTTTTCCGTGCACACGCCGTCGCCCGCGAGGATCTTCGCGCGCAGGCCGAGCTGCTTCGCCTGCTTCGCGAACGGGCCGCCGGTGGCGTCCATGCCGCCGTACATGATCGCGTCCGGGTTCTCACCCTTGATCTTGGTCAGAATCGCGCGGAAGTCGACCGCCTTGTCGTTCGTCGCGTCGTGCGACATCACCTTCAGGCCGAGCGCCTTCGCCTTCTTCTCGAACTCGTTCGCGAGACCCTGGCCGTATGCGGTCGAATCGTCGACCACCGCCACGCTCTTGATGCCCTTCGAGTGCGCGTAGTTCGCGAGTGCCGGGCCCTGCTGCGCATCGGTCGCCACCACGCGGTACGTGGTCTTGAAGCCTTGCTGCGTGTAGGCCGGGTTGGTCGCCGACGGCGAGATCTGCACGATGCCCGCATCGCTGTAGATCTTCGAGGCCGGGATCGACGTGCCCGAGTTCAGGTGGCCGATGACGGCGACGACCTTGTCGTCGACGAGCTTCTGCGCAACCTGCGTCGCCTGCCGCGGGTCGGCCGCGTCATCCTGCGGGTCGAGTTGCAGCGTGATTTTCTGGCCGCCGACCGTGAGACCCTTCGCGTTGATCTCCTCGACTGCGAGACGCGCACCGTTTTCGTTGTCCTTGCCCAGGTGGGCAATGCCGCCCGTCAAGGGCGCGACGTGGCCGATCTTGACGACTTGATCGGCGGCAGCGTTGCTTGCAGCTGCAACGCACAGCATCGCCGCTGCGGTGATCGGCAACAGCTTCTGCATTTTGATATTCATGTAAGTCTCCAGTTTCGGTCCCAAAAAACGCCATCGCCCGGTGCCCCGCTGCCATCCCTGTGTTTGCATTCACTGGACGATTCGCCGGTTGCATCCTTCATGCACTTGGCCTCAAGCACGTGAAAACAGCCGCTTTTAGCAACCGCCCGTCCGTACTTGCGCGCAAGTGTAGGTGATCAAATTAATTTGTGGGACTTTTTTGGGGTAGTGGTAACACTACCGATATGCGCACTTTGGAATGATGACTCGAATATCGCTACAAGCCGCGCCGAATAAGGGTTTCCGCTAGTTTCCGGCAGCTTGTCGAAAGGTGGTTTCAAGCGATTCCCGGGGCATTTCGATTCGGTATTTTGTGCCCGCGATCATTGAATGAAACGCGCGTGACAACACGCGCGTTTCGTCGCTCGATACGAACGGTTCGGGCGGTCGATGAAGCGACCCGTTCAGGCGGCCAATGCGCGCCATTCGGCGTCGAGCGCGGCGACGAGCTGCGACGTCGTCAACGCATCGCCGCGCCGCCGTGCGAGCGGCGCGCCCTGCCCGGCCCACAGCGACAGGTAGTCGCCGTCGTTCGCGCGCGCGGCGGCCTGGCGCAGCGGCTGCGTCAGCGCGTTCTGCACCGGGTACGGCGCGGCGTCGGCCACGCGCTCGCCGAGCCGCGCCATCAGCGTGTTGCGCAGCCCGCGCGCATGGCGGCCGGTGATCGCGCGCGTGACCTGCGTCGACGTATCCGCGCAAGCCAGCAGGCGTGCCTTCCAGTCCGCCGCGATCGCGCTTTCAGTGCAGGTCAGGAACGCGGTGCCGAGCTGCGCGCCCTGTGCGCCGAGCGCGAGCGCGGCCGCGATCCCGCGGCCGTCCATGATGCCGCCCGCTGCGAGCACGGGCAGGCCCGTCGCGTCGACGAGCTGCGGCACGAGCGCGAACGTGCCGATCAGCGCGTCTTCGGCAGCGCCGATGAACGTGCCGCGATGGCCGCCCGCCTCGGCGCCCTGCGCAGACAGCGCGTCGGCGCCGGCCGCCTGCCACGCGAGCCCTTCGGCCACGTGCGTCGCGGTGCCGATCACATAGGTGCCGGCGGCCTTCAGGCGCGCGACGTCGGCGGCGTCGAGCACGCCGAACGTGAAGCTCGCGACCGGCACGCGCAGCGACACGAGCGCATCGAGCTGCGCGCGGAAGTCGGGCGCGTAGCGCGCGGGCGCGGTGCCCGGCGGCAGCCCGAGCGTCGCGTTCAGCGGATCGATCGCCGCGAGTGCGCGCGCGACGGTCGCCGCATCGGGTGCGGCGTCCGGCAGCACGAACAGGTTGACCGCGAACGGGCGATGGGTCGCCGCGCGGATCGCCGCGACTTCGGTCGCGAGACGGTCGGGCTCGAACGCGCCGGCGCCGAGGCTGCCGAGCGCGCCGGCGTTCGATGCGGCGGCGACCATCGCGGCCGTGGTCGCGCCGACCATCGGCGCCTGCACGAGCGGCAGGCGCAGGCCGAAGCGTTCGGAAAAGGGGGTGGAATACGGACGGGCAGGCATGACGAATCCTTCGATGACGATGCGCGAAAGCGCTTTGTAAAAGCCGGTACATCGACTCTATCGAAGCGGCTCGTCGCCGAAAAATGAATAATCGAGATCGAAACGATCGCTGCGCGAGAAGCGGGCGCGCGCGGCAGGCGCACGCGTTGCGCGTGCCCTGCAACACCTGACGATTGGTGGCACACTAGGCCGCCCTATTCCACCCGGGGGGGGCGCTCGGCGCACCCCGTACGCCAGGAGTTCAAAACGTGACTGCCCAATGGATCGACATCCCGACCGGTAACGACAGCTTCGGCGGCTATCTCGCGCTGCCCAAGCGCGGCAAGGGCCCTGCCGTCATCATCATCCAGGAGATCTTCGGCGTGAACTCGCACATCCGCGCGGTCGCCGACCAGTACGCGGCCGACGGCTACGTCGCGCTCGCGCCGGACGTGTTCTGGCGCACGCAGCCGCGTGTCGAGCTGACCTACGAAGGCGCGGATCGCGACAAGGGCATCGAGCTGTTGAAAAAGACCGACGTCGGTCTCGCGGTCGCGGACATCGGCGCGGCGGCCGACGCGTTGCGTGCGCGCCCCGAAGTGGCCGGCAAGCTCGCCGCGATCGGCTACTGCTTCGGCGGCCAGCTCGCGTACCGCGCGGCCGCGGCCGGCAAGCTCGACGCGGCGGTTGCCTATTACGGCGGCGGCATCCAGAACGCGCTCGATCTGGCCGGCAAGGTCACGCAGCCGATCCTGTTCCACTACGCGGAAAACGACCACGGGATCCCGCTCGCGGCCGTCGATCAGGTCAAGGCCGCGTTCGCCGGCCGCGGCCACGCATCGTTCCACGTGTATCCGGGCGCCGAGCACGGCTTCAACTGCACGGACCGCGCGTCGTACAACCAGCGCGCGGCGGCGCTCGCGCACGGCCGCACGCTGACGTTCCTCGCCGAGCACCTGTAAAAACGCCCCGCCGCGGGCCCATCGCGCCGGGCCCGCGTTATTCTCCCTTCATCGCCACGAGTCACAACGGGGGTGACAGCGATGCACTCGGACTATCTCGCGCATGACGCAATCGGCCTCGCCTCGCTCGTACGCGACCGCAAGGCAAGCCCGCGCGAATTGCTCGATGCCGCGATCGGCCAGGCCGAAGCGGTCAACGGCGCGATCAACGCGATCGTGCTGCAGGACTACGAAGCCGCGCGCCAGCGCGCGGCCTCCGCGCCCGAACCCGGCGCCGACGCGCCGTTCGCGGGCGTTCCGTATCTCGTCAAGGATCTCGGTGCGGCGGTCGCCGGGCTGCCGCTGTCGATGGGTAGCCGGCACTACCGGTATTTCGTGCCCGGCGACGATTCGCCGGTGATCGCGCGCAGCCGCGCGGCCGGCCTCAACGTGTTCGGCAAGACCAACACGTCGGAGATCGGCCAGATGCCGTACACGGAACCCGAACTGTTCGGCGCGTGCCGCAACCCGTGGAATCTCGACCACACGCCCGGCGGCTCGAGCGGCGGCGCGGCGGCGGCCGTCGCGGCCGGCATCGTGCCGCTCGCGCATGCGTCCGACGGCGGCGGCTCGATCCGCATCCCGGCATCGTGCTGCGGGCTGTTCGGCCTGAAGCCGAGCCGCAACCCGATGCTCGTCGACCAGCCGTCGAACGGCGAGCTCGTCGTCCAGCATGCGGTCTCGCGCAGCGTGCGCGACAGCGCGCTGCTGCTCGACGTGACGACCGGCCAGACGCTGCCGCACGGCGCGCCCGGCACGTTCCTCGGCGAACTCGATACGCCGCCCGGCCCGCTGCGGATCGGCCTCGTCGTCGACCCGATGCTCGCGCCGGCGCTCGCCGACGACACGCGCGCGGCACTCGACGACGCAGCCGCGCTGCTCGAATCGCTCGGCCACCATGTCGAGCCGGCGACGCTGCACATCGACTACGCGCGCGCGGCCGAAACCTTTCTCACGCTGTGGGCGACGATCGCCGAGGAGATGGTGCTCGGCGCGCGCGCACTGACCGGCCGCGCGCCGCGCCGCGGCGAATTCGAAGCGGCGACGTGGGCGATGGCCGTGGTCGGCCGGCGCCTCGCGCGCACGCGCCTGCCGGACGTGCTCGAGTGGCAGCGCCAGCTCACCGTGCAGGTGGCCGGCCTCGTGTCGCGCTACGACGTGATCCTGTGCGCATCGCTCGCGGGGCCGCCGGTGAAGATCGGCGAACTGCAGCCGACGCCGTTCGAATCGGCGCAGATGAAGCTGCTCGCCGCGCTGCCGGTGAAGCCGCTGCTGAAGGAAATGCTCGCGAAGTCGTCGGAGAAGGCGTTCGCGTGGGCCGGCTGCACCGAGCTGTTCAACCTGACCGGCCAGCCGGCGATGTCGGTGCCGCTTTACTGGAACGCGCGCGGGCTGCCGATCGGCGTGCAGTTCGCCGCGCGCCATACCGACGACGCGCTGCTGCTCAGGCTCGCGCGGCAGCTCGAACAGGCACGGCCGTGGTTCGACCGCCGCCCGCCGCTGATGCAGGCGCAGCGCTGACGCAAGCATCGAAAAAAAGCCCCGCCGGCATAACAGGCGGGGCTTTTGCGCATGCAGAACGCGCGGCGGCGCTTACACCGCGAGCCGTTCGCAGATCGTCCGCGTCGCGGTCGCAGCGTTCAGCGTGTAGAAATGCAGCCCCGGCACGCCCGCGTCGATCAGGCGCCGGCACAGATCGGTGACGACGTCCGCGCCGAACGCGCGGATCGCTTCGCGATCGTCGCCGAAGCTCTCGAGCCGGCGCGCGATCCAGCGCGGCACTTCGGCGCCGCACATCTCGGAGAAGCGCATCAGCTGCGAGAAGTTCGTGATCGGCATGATGCCCGGCACGATCGGCACGTCCACGCCCAGCTTGCGCACATCGTCGACGAAGCGGAAATACGCGTCGGCGTTGAAGAAGTACTGCGTGATCGCGGAATTCGCGCCGGCTTTCACCTTGCGCGCGAAATTCTCGAGATCGGCCTTCGGCGAGCGCGATTGCGGGTGGTACTCGGGGTAGCCCGCGACCTCGATGTGGAACCAGTCGCCATGCTCGGCGCGGATGAAGCTGACGAGCTCGGACGCATAGCGCAGCTCGCCCACCGCGCCCATCCCCGACGGCAGGTCGCCGCGCAGCGCGACGATATGCCGGATGCCGTGCGAGCGGTACTGGTCGAGGATTGCGCGCAGGCTGTCGCGCGACGAGCCGATGCACGACAGGTGCGGCGCGGCCTCGAGGCCGTCCTTCTGCATGTCGAGCACGGTATCGAGCGTGCCCTGCTGCGTCGAGCCGCCGGCGCCGAACGTCACGGAGACGAATTTCGGCTTCAGCGGCAGCAGCTGCGCACGGGTTGCGCGCAGCTTTTCGACGCCGTCCGCCGTCTTCGGCGGGAAGAATTCAAACGAGAGTTCGATCGGTTTCATGATTCGAAAGGGGTCAGCCGATGTCGCGCTGGCCGAAGATCAGCGCGGACAGCAGCCAGGACACGATGCTGTACAGGATCGAACCGAAGAACGCGGACCAGAATCCCGACACCTCGAAGCCCTTCAGCAGCGACGACGCGAACCAGAAGCACAGCGCGTTCACGACGAGGATGAACACCCCGAGCGTGACGACCGTGACGGGCAGCGTCAGCAGGATCAGCACCGGGCGGATCACCGTGTTGATCAGGCCGAGCACGACCGCGACGATCAGCGCGGTGCCGAAGCTCTTGATGTGGATCGACGGCACGAGGTACGTGATGATCAGCAGCGCGAGCGCGTTGATGACCCAGGTGAGGATGACGCTCATGGAGTGCTCCGGTTCGGTTGTCGATCAGTGCGATCAGTGGCCGCCGCCGGCCGCCGCGCGCGCCCGAAGACGCAACGCAACGGCCGGCGATCCGGCGCCGTGCCGCCGCCGCACCGCGGGCCCCGCAGCGGGGCGCGCACGGCACGGCGGCGGCGGCCCATCAGTAGCGGTAGTGGTTCGGCTTGAACGGGCCGTCCTTCTGCACGCCGATGTACGAAGCCTGCTCGTCCGACAGCACGGACAGGTTCGCGCCGATGCGCGCGAGGTGCAGGCGCGCGACCTTTTCGTCGAGATGCTTCGGCAGCACGTACACCTTGTTCTCGTACTCGCCGCCGCGCACGAACAGCTCGATCTGCGCGAGCGTCTGGTTCGCGAACGAGTTCGACATCACGAACGACGGGTGGCCGGTCGCGCAGCCGAGGTTCACGAGGCGGCCTTCCGCCAGCAGGATCACGCGCTTGCCGTCCGGGAAGATGATGTGGTCGACCTGCGGCTTGATGTTTTCCCACTGGTACTGGCGGGTCGACGCGACGTCGATTTCCGAGTCGAAGTGGCCGATGTTGCAGACGATCGCGTTGTGGCGCATCGCCTTCATGTGATCGTGGTTGATCACGTGGTAGTTGCCGGTCGCCGTCACGAAGATGTCGGCCTTGTCGGCCGCGTATTCCATCGTCACGACGCGGTAGCCTTCCATCGCCGCCTGCAGCGCGCAGATCGGATCGATTTCGGTGACCCACACGGTCGCGCCCAAGCCGCGCAGCGACTGCGCGCAGCCCTTGCCCACGTCGCCGTAGCCGGCGACGACCGCGACCTTGCCCGCGATCATCACGTCGGTCGCGCGCTTGATGCCGTCGACGAGCGACTCACGGCAGCCGTACAGGTTGTCGAACTTCGACTTCGTGACCGAATCGTTCACGTTGAACGCCGGGAACGGCAGGCGGCCGTCCTTTTCCATCTGGTACAGGCGGTGCACGCCGGTCGTGGTTTCTTCGGTCACGCCCTTGATGTGCGCGAGGCGCTTCGAGTACCAGGTCGCGTCGATGTCGAGGTGCTTCGCGATCGACTTGTACAGCGCGACTTCTTCCTCGTTGGTCGGCTTCGCGATCACCGAACGGTCCTTCTCGGCCTTCGAGCCGAGGATCAGCAGCAGCGTTGCGTCGCCGCCGTCGTCCAGGATCATGTTCGCGAATTCGCCGTTCGGCCATTCGAAGATGCGGTGCGAGAACTCCCAGTATTCGTCGAGCGACTCGCCCTTGAACGCGAACACCGGCGTGCCGGCTTCGACGATCGCGGCCGCTGCGTGGTCCTGCGTCGAGAAGATGTTGCACGAGGCCCAGCGGACGTCCGCGCCGAGCGCCTTCAGCGTCTCGATCAGCACGCCGGTCTGGATCGTCATGTGCAGCGAACCGGCGATGCGCGCGCCCTTCAGCGGCTGCTGCGCCTTGTATTCGTCGCGGATCTGCACGAGGCCCGGCATTTCGGTCTCGGCGATGTTCAGTTCCTTGCGGCCCCAGCCGGCCAGCGCCATGTCGGCGACGACGTAATCCTTGGAAGCTTGCGAATCGATAATGGCGTTCATCACGCCCTCCTTTCTAAAAAAGTTCTAGATTGGTGACGTGAGCGCCGTTCAGGAAGCGGAGCCGGCGCGACGGTCGCGAAACGCGCGCCGCACGGCTGCTTGGTGAAGCCTTCCGAGCCTGGCGGACGCAGAGTGGTCCGTCGCAACGCTCCTCGGAAAACGGGAGGGATTGTAGCAAATCGGCGCGCAAAATGCGCAAGCGGCGCGAGCGATTCAAGCGCGCGGCGTCGGCGCGCGTTGCCGTCGAGAAAGGGTCAGGACTCCGCGCCGACCCACGCCTGTTCGCGCAGCCGCGCGCGCAGGCGCGCGACGGCCTGGCTGTGCAGCTGGCACACGCGCGATTCGCTCACTTCGAGCACCGCGCCGATCTCGCGCAGATTCAGACCCCGTTCGTAATACAGCGACATCAGCAGCTTCTCGCGTTCCGGCAGCCGCTCGATCGCCTCGACGAGCGCCTCGCGCAGGTGCTCGTCGAGCAGCGCCGACAGCGGATCGGCGTGATCGACGCGATAGCGGTCGAGGAACGGCTCGTCGTCGGCCGCACGGTCGAAATCCTCGTAGTAGATGAGCTGGCTGCCGTGCAGGTCCTGCAGCATCCCCTGGTATTCGTCGAGCGGCATGTTCAGGTGCAGCGCGATCTCGGTCTCGCTCGCCGAGCGGCCGAGATGCTGCTCGACCTGGTGCACCGCGTGCTCGACCTCGCGCGACGTCTTGCGCAGGCTGCGCGGCAGCCAGTCGTTGCTGCGCAGCTCGTCGAGCATCGCGCCGCGTATGCGCTGCGTCGCGTAGGTCTCGAACTGCGCGCCCTGGTCTTCCTTGTAGCGGCCGGCCGCGTCCATCAGGCCGATCATGCCGGCCTGGATCAGGTCGTCGAGGTCGACGCTCGCCGGCATCTTCGCGACGAGCTGCAGCCCGAGGCGACGCACGAGCGGCGCATATTGCGCGAGCACGTCAGCCTGGGACATCTTTCCTTGAGCGTTGTACATCATGGCTCTCTCCTTCCGGTAGCGCTCACGCGGCGTGTGCCGCGCCCGCTTCATACGACGGCTTGCCGCCCGCGTGAACGGCGCGGTCCGCACCCGAACGCGGGCGCATCGGCCAGTACAGCAGGTCGGCGGCAATCTGCCGGTAGTCGCGCGCGGCCGCCGCCGACGGGAACGCGTCGACCACCGCATGCGTCAGCTCGCGCGCATGCTCGACGAGCGGATCGGCGCTCACGCAGCCCGCGTCGGCAATCGACACCGTCAGGTAGCGGCTTGCGACGCCCGCGAGGTTGTCGAAGGCCGTCTTCGCATCCGCATGGCTGCCGACGTGATTGGTCAGCACGCGGAACTGCGCGAACGCGTGCGCGAAATGCAGCCGCTTCATGCACGCGTACGCCTCGGTGATCGCCTGCGCGGCGACCCGCGTGACGACCAGCACGTCGTGCGCTTCGCGTGCGAGCGCCGAGAACGAGCCGTCGGCGCCGAGCTGCGCGTCGACGAGGACGATGTCGGCCGGGCCGTCGATGAAGTCGCTCAGTTGCGTGTCGCTGTAGCCGGCGCGCGCGAGCCGCGCGGCCGCGCACAGGCCGAAGCCGGCGGCCACCCGCGTGCGCTCGCCGTCGCGCAGCCACGCGCCCGCGAGCGTCGCGCTGGCCGAATGCACGTCGGCGCGCTCGTCGACGACGAGCACGTCCTTGCCGAGCGACGCGAGCGCCGCCGCCAGGTTCACGGTGGTGGACGTGCAGCCGACACCCGCCGGCCCGCCCGTCACCGCGACGATGCGCGACGCGCGCCCGGCCAGCAGGCGCCGCAGCCCTTCGGCCTGGTCGATGATTCGTTTATCCAAATCGCACCTCGTGCAGCTCGGCGGTGGAACGTGCGGTCAGTGCGGAGAGCAGCGTCGGCATGTCTTCGTCTTGCGGCACGAAGGGCGAGCCGTCGCGCGGCACACAGAACGCGCTCTTCAGCAGGAACTTGGTCGATGCGACATACAGGTTCTCCGGCACCTTCTGGCCGGTCGACACGTAGTGAACCGGCAGCTTGTAGCGGATCACCGTGTCGAGCACGCCGCCGAGGTGGGTCGCCTCGTCGAGCTTCGTGAGGATGCAGCCGGCGAGATCCGGATGCTCGCCCGCGCTGCGGTACGCCTGCACGACTTCGTTGAGCGTGTCGCCGTGGCTCGTCGCGTTGAGCAGCAGCAGGCGCTGCACCGGTGCGTTCGCGCCGTGCAGCATCGCGATCTGGTCGGACACCGCGCGGTCGCGCTGGCTCATGCCGATCGTGTCGATCAGCACGATGTGCTTGTTGCGCAGTTCGGACAGCGCGAGCGCGAGATCGCCCGCATCCTTCACCGCGTGCACCGGCACGCCGAGAATCTTGCCGAAGATGCGCAGTTGCTCGTGGCCGCCGATCCGGTAGCTGTCGGTGGTCAGCAGCGCGACCTTGCTCGCGCCGAAGCGCATCACGCAGCGCGCGGCCAGCTTCGCGGTGGTGGTGGTCTTGCCGACGCCCGTCGGCCCCATCAGCGCGAACACGCCGCCGCGCTCCATCAGCGCGTCCTCGCTGTCGAGCACCGGCAGGTTCGCCGCGAGCACCGACTGCGCCCATTCGGCGGCCTGTTCGAAGGTCTGCGCGTCGTCGCCGGACGGCAGGTTGTCGACGAGCATCCGCACGAGCTGCGCGGACAGGCCGGCCGCGAACAGGTGCTTCGTCAGCGCGCCGTGCACGGCGCTGCGACGCTGGCGGTCGTGCCACATCAGGCTGTCGAACTGCTCTTCCATCATCCCGCGCAGTTCGCCGAGCTCGTGCATCACCGTGTCGTTGACGATTCGCTCGACGCGCGACTTCACCGCATCGGCCACCGCGGCGGCGGTGTCGGCGGACAGGCGCGTGCGCTCGGCCGCTTTCGCGGCGTTCGCGTCGGGCTTGCGCGGGGCGGCGGCCGGCATCCGGCGTTCGGCATCGCGCACGATGTCGCGTGCCCAGTCGGGTGACGGCGCGCTCGCGGCGCCCTGCGGCGCGGGTGCGCTCGCTTGCGGCGCAGCAGGCGTCGCCTGCGTGCGCGCGATCAGCGCATCGCGCTGCTGCGTCAGGCGCTTCGCGTGCTCGACGAGCCACGGCGCGGGTTCGGAAGCGGGGGCCGGCCATCCGGCGGCCGGCGTACCGGGGGCCGGCCATCCGGCGGCCGGTGCGGCGGTCGACGGCGTTGCCGCTGCGTCCGCATCGATCGTCGAAGGTTGCGCCGCCGTCTCGTCCGCGTCGTCCGTTTCGTTCGCTTCGGCACTTGCGCCGAACACCGACGAGAACACGTCCGGCAGCCCGCCATCGCCCGCCGCATACGGATTGACGCTCGGGCGCGCGAACGCGGCGCCCGGGCGCGACACGATGCCCGGCACCGCGGCGGCCGGCACGGAATCCGGCACGCGCGGCGCGGCGATGCGCGGCCGTGCGGCGGCCGGCGGCGTCACCGCGGCCAGGTCCGAATCGGCGAGTGCGACGATTTCGACGCTGCCGTCATCGAGCGTGCGGTTCGACAGCACGACCGCGTCGGCGCCGAGCGCCTCGCGCACGAGACGAAGCGCGTCGCGGCTCGTTGCGCCGGTGAATTTGCGAATGTTCAAGCGGAACCCCCGATGACGTTAACGACTTTGATCGTGCGTGTGTCCGGCACTTCGGCATACGACAGCACTTTCAATTGCGGCAGGCTGCGGCGCAGGAAACGCGCGAGCATCGCGCGCAGCGCGTGCTGCACCAGCAGCACCGGCGGCAGCCCGAGATTCTGTTGACGCAGCATCGCTTGCTGCGTGCCGGTCAGAAGGTTGTGCGCGAGGCCGGGTTCGAGGCCCGGATTCGCGCCGGTGGCGAGCGCCTGCGACAGCACGCGCTCCAGATTCGAGTCGAGGCCCATCACCTGCATCTCGCCCGCGCCCGGATACCACTGCTGCGTGATCGCGCGGCCGAGCGAGAGCCGCACCGCGGCGGTGATCTCGAACGCGTCGCCGCGGCCCGCATGTTCGGACACGGCCTCGAGGATCGTGCGCATGTCGCGGATCGGCACGCCTTCCTCGAGCAGGTTCTGCAGCACCTTCTGCAGCGTCGTCAGCGAGATCGTCTTCGGCACGAGGTCCTCGACGAGCGACGGCGCGTCCTTGCCGGTGCGCTCGACGAGCGCCTGCACTTCCTGGCGGCCGAGCAGCTCCGCCGCGTGCTGGACGACGAGATGGTTCAGGTGCGTCGCGACAACCGTGCTCGCGTCGACCACCGTGTAGCCGTACACCTGCGCCTGTTCGCGCAGCGCGACGTCGATCCACACGGCCGGCAGCCCGAACGCGGGATCCTGCGTCAGGGCGCCCGGCAGCGCGGCCGTCACCTGGCCGGGGTTGATCGCGAGCCACTGGCCCGGGAACACTTCGCCGATGCCGATCTCGACGCCCTTCAGCGCGATCCGGTATGCGTTCGGCCGCAGTTCGAGGTTGTCGCGGATATGGATCACCGGCGGCAGGAAGCCGATTTCCTGCGCGAATTTCTTGCGGATGCTCTTGATGCGCTTGAGCAGCTCGCCGTCGCTGTTCTTGTCGACCAGCGGGATCAGCCGGTAGCCGACTTCGAGGCCGAGCGGGTCGATCAGCTGCACGTCGTCCCAGGTCGCCTCGTGGCTGTCGGACGGCAGCACGGCGGGCGGCGCGATGTCGGTCACGTCGCCGGCCGCCTTGCGGGCCGCCGCGCGCTTCATCTGCGTGCGGGCCAGCCAGATCGCGCCGCCGCCGAGCGCGAGGAACGCGAAGTGCGGCATCCCCGGGATCAGCCCCATGATCACGATGATCACGCCGGTGATCGTCAGCACGCGCGGGTTGGTGAACAGCTGCCCGGTGATCTGCGTGCCGATGTCCTCGTCGGTCGCGACGCGCGACACGATCACGCCGGCCGCGGTCGAGATCACGAGCGACGGGATCTGCGCGACGAGGCCGTCGCCGATCGTCAGCAGCGTGTAGTTGGTGCCGGCCGCCGCAAAGCTCATGTCGTGCTGGACCATCCCGACGATCAGCCCGCCGATCACGTTGATCGCCATGATGATCAGGCCGGCGATCGCGTCGCCGCGCACGAACTTCGACGCGCCGTCCATCGACCCGTAGAACTCGGCTTCCTGCGACACGGCCAGGCGGCGCTTGCGCGCCTGTTCCTCGTTGATGAGGCCGGCGTTCAGGTCGGCGTCGATCGCCATCTGCTTGCCGGGCATCGCGTCGAGCGTGAAGCGCGCGGACACTTCGGCGATCCGCCCCGCGCCCTTCGTGATCACCATGAAGTTGATGATCATCAGGATCACGAACACGACGATGCCGACCGCGAAGTTGCCGCCGACGAGGAAGTGGCCGAACGCCTCGATCACCTGGCCGGCCGCGTCGGGGCCCGTGTGGCCCTCGAGCAGCACGACGCGCGTCGACGCGACGTTCAGCGACAGGCGCAACAGCGTCGAGAACAGCAGCACGCTCGGGAACGCCGCGAAGTCGAGCGGCTTCATCGTGTACATGCTGACGAGCAGCACCATCACCGACAGCGCGATGTTGAACGTGAACAGCAGATCCAGCAGCATCGGCGGCAGCGGCAGGATCATCATCCCCAGGATCATGCAGATGAGGACGGGGCCCGCGAGCGCGCGCAGGTTGGTGCCCGCGAACGGGTTCGTGCGCTTCGCGAACAGGCCGGTCGGGGTGCTCATGCTGCCTCCCGCCGGGCCGCCCCAAGGGAGGCAGCCGCCCCCTCGGGGGGCAGCGAACGAATGTGAGCGTGGGGGCTAATCATCACGTGGCTCCTTGCGTGCCGAGCGTGTCTTCGGCTTCCTCGCGTTCATCGTCGGCGGGCACCGACGTGCCCTTGTCGAGTTCGGCCGGCACGTCGAGATCGACCGGCACCGCGGGGAACGCGCCGCCTTCCGAACGGAAGCGCTTGAGCTGGTAGACCCACGCGAGCACTTCGGCGACGGCCGAGTACAGCGAGCCGGGAATCTCGCGTTCGATTTCGACGTTGTGATACAGCGCACGCGCGAGCGGCGGCGCCTCGAGCAGCGGCACGTTGTGCTCGGCCGCGAGTTCGCGGATGCGCGCGGCGACGAGGTTCACGCCCTTCGCGACGACCTTCGGTGCGCGCATCTCGCCGTCCGTGTATTGCAGCGCGACGGCGAAGTGCGTCGGGTTCGTGACGACCACGTCGGCCTTCGGCACGGCCGCCATCATCCGGCGGCGCGCGATCGCGCGCTGCTGCTGGCGGATCCGCCCCTTCACGTGCGGATCGCCTTCGTTCTCGCGATGCTCGCGCTTCACTTCTTCCTTCGTCATGCGCAACTTCTTGTTGTACTGCCAGATTTGGTAAGGCACATCGAGCGCGGCGACCACCAGCATCCCGGCGACCGTCGTGCCGCAGCACACGGCGACGAGATGCAGCGCGTCGGGCAGCGCCGCGCCGAGCGGCTGCGTCGCGAGGCCGAGCAGTTCGTCCTTGCTGCGCCAGATCGCGATGCCGCCGATCCCGCCGACGACCAGCGTCTTCGCGAGCGACATGCCGAGCTGGATCGGCCCCTGGATCGAGAAGATCCGGCCGAGGCCCGAGATCGGGTTCAGGCGGTCGAACTTCAGTTCGAAGGTTTTCTGCGAGATCAGCCAGCCGCCGAGCGCCATCGGCGCGAGCAGCGCCGCGACGCCGGTGAGCACGAGGATCGGCAGCAGCGCGGCAAAGCCTTCGAGGCTCGCGCTGCCGGCCGCCGACAGCATCCGGTTCGTGTCGAACGCGGTCGCGCGGTCGAACGTGAACGCGCCGCGCAGCATCGCCTGCAGATGCGCACCCGACGGGCCTGCGAGCAGCCATGCACCGTAGAACCCGGCCGCGAGCAGCGCGAACGAAGCCAGTTCGCGCGAACGCGCGACCTGCCCCTCCTCGCGCGCCTTCTCGCGGCGCCTGGGAGTGGCGGCTTCGGTCTTGTCGAGATCGCTCTCGTCTGCCACGGGGCCTCCAGTCGGGTACGGCGGAATGCCGCTTTCCAGTGACACCGATTATTCATGGAGGCGTCAAACGCCGATCGGTCGAGCAAAGCCGGGAAAGGGGGGTATTTCGGGGAATCGGGCGAGCCGGTGCGAACGAGGCTGGATGGGGACGGAGCGGCGCGCGACGGGGTGCGATGCGGCGGAAAAACGCGGCGATCGGCGCAACGGTGGAGCGAGGTTTCCGGCAAGGTTCCCGGACGGGACGGTGGCGGAGTGAAACGGGGAACGGTGAAGCGGAGAAAACGGGGAAGTCAGGCCCCGACGCGACGGCGTCGCGTCGGGGCAGGCGGCGCTCAGACCGCCGGGATCGGATCCGAGCCGAAGCGGTTCGGGCCTGCGGTGCCGCGCGAGCACATCCACACGAGCAGCAGGATGGGGCCGACGACCGGAATGAGCCCGAGCAGCAGGAACCAGCCCGAGCGGCCGGTATCGTGCAGGCGGCGCACGCTGACCGCGATGCCCGGAATGATCAGCGCCAGCGAAATCAGGAAGATCGCGCCCAGCAGCAGCAGCGCGATCAGGCCCGCGTCGCGGCCGATCGCGCCGATCACCTGCGCGGCGATCGAAAGAATGCAGCTCAGCAGCGCGAAATACCAGTATTCGGCACGACGCGCACGGCCTTCGAATTTCGCGTATTGATTGAGTACGGAACGAACAGCCTCGGAAAAATTCATTTTAATTACCCTCCTGTTTTATATTTACGACCCCGGAAACAACGCGGGAATTATATGTTCGAATTTCGACAGGCTCCATCTCTTTTCGCATGCCGGCCAAGCGAAACCCCGTCGCACCGGCTCTGGAACGGCTGTCATAGCGTAATGCGGCGCCGCCGGCTTGCATGCCGCGTCATTTTAATAGCCTTGAAGACCTGACAGAAACCACACCCTCGGATAATCCGGCGTTTGATTACAACCGAATGAATCCCGACGCGATCGATAATCGATCCAGGCGTGCGGCATTCGATTTACCGGCCGATCGGCATGACGCGAGCGCGCCGGTCGCGCCACCCTTCGCCATTCCCGATCCCGCTCGCATCGCATCGTGTTCCGTCATCCGCTCGCTCCGCTGCTGTCGCTCGCCTGCGCGCTCGCCGCCGGCTGCGCGGGCACGCCCGGTACGCCCGACCTGCCACCCGGTGCGCAGGCGCCGGGCGCGCCGCATCCCGGCACGATCGTCGTGCGCTATGCGTGGAACGGGTCGACGCAAACCTGGCGCGCACCGGATGTCGCCGCGAGCTTCGCGTTCCGCTGTTTCGACGCGCATGGCCAACCGGCGGAACGCGCTCGCGCGGCCTGGTGCGTGCCGGTCGTCGAGATCGAATCGGTGTCGGTCGATGCGGGCGGGCGCGCCGTCGCGCCGGCCGCCGCCGCGCGCATCGAAAGCACCGCATACGGGCCCGGCCGCCGCTTTCTCGACCATACGACGGCGGTAAGCGCCGGCCTCCGGCCTGGGCCCTAACCGGCCGCCGCCCGCTGCAGCGCGCCGAGATCGAGCTTCTTCATCGTCATCACCTGCGCCATCACACGCTCGGCGCGCGCCGGATCGCCCGTCATCAGTTCGGACATCTGCGCGGGCACGACCTGCCACGACACGCCGAAGCGGTCGCGCAACCAGCCGCACTGCTGCGCACGCTCGTCGCCGCCTTCGGACAGCCGCGCCCAGTAGCGGTCGATCTCGTCCTGGTCGCGGCAGTTGACGACGAACGACACGGCCGGCGTGATCTGGAACACGGGGCCGCCGTTCAGCGCGACGAACGCCTGCCCGTCGAGCTCGAACGCGACCGTCATCACCGTGCCCTCGGCCTGCCCGGACGCGTGCGCGCCGGCCTTGCCGTAGCGCGCGACGTGCACGATGCGCGCGTTGTCGAACACCGACACGTAGAAACCGGCGGCCGCCTCGGCGTCGCGGTCGAACCACAGGAACGGCGTGATGCGTTGTATGCGCGGGCTCATGACGCTGCCTCCTCGATGTCGTGCCGGCACCGGTGCCGGTCTTACATCGTAGGCGCTGCGCGCACACACGGCGGCGATCCGATCCGTAGTGCGCGCGCAACCTCCGGATAAAAAAAGGGGGCGATCGCTCGCCCCCTCTTTGCTGCCTGCGGCCGTGCCGCGTCAGAACGCGACGAAAGGCGCCGCGCCGCCGCTCGAGCGCTTGTCCATCCCGAAGTAGATCGTCTTGCCGTAGAAGTGCGGCATGCCGATGTCGAGCCATCCGGACGAACCGAACGGGCCCGCGATGTCGTTGAACGCGAACGTCGACGCGTTCGAGAACAGCGTATCCGCGTTCGCGACGGGCATCGACACGGTGCCGCTCGCGCTGTTCTGGCCGGTCAGCGTCGCCGTATAGGTGGTCGTCGAGGACGGGCAGTAGAACTGCGAGTTCCTCGAACAGACCGTCTGCGCCGAATCGTTGAAGAAATACGCGTTCGAACCGGTATCGAAGAAAGCCGTCACCGTGCTGCCGAGGAACGACGCGCTGACGTCGCCCGTCGTGGTCGACGTCATGACGGTCGACGCGCCGAGCCCGTTGTTGCCCTGCGTGCCGATCCCGAAGATCAGCAGGCCCGTCGCGCTGGCCTGCCCGCTGCTCGAGACGTTCGGCATCTGCACGATCACGCCGTTGTTGTCGTTCGCGAAATGATGAACCGGGTTGGCCACCTGCTGTGCGACCGGCACGAGCGCGACCGCACAGCTCGCATTGCCGTTCGGGCACGCGTAGTAGTTGTTGCTCGACGACGTCGACGTCGCGCAGGTCGTACCGCAGTCGACCGGCGCCGGCCCGATGCCGAGGATCCCGTTCGCGCCGAGCGCGCTCGCCGAGTTGGCCGACGCGCCGCCGTTCGTGCACGACGTCGGCACGCTCGTCGTGCCGAGGTCGCCGATGATCTGCACGGGCAGCGAGTTCGCCTGTTCGGTGCCGATCGACAGGTCGACCGTGCGCACCGAGCCCCACGTGTAGCTCGACACGAACTTGCCGCACTCGGCGACCGGCGCGCCGCCGCTCGTCACCTGCGGCAGGTTGCCGAGCACGCCCGACACCGCGCTGCCGACGAGCCGCAGCCCGTAGGACGCGGTATCGACGAGCACGTTCTTGACCACCTGGCAGTTCGACGTGCCCGGCACGCAGACCTTCACGTTGACGGTCGGGATGTTGATCACGTTCGCGACGCCGGTGCCGACGGTGATGACGGCCGTATTCGCGGTATTGCCGTCCGACACGCTCGAGCCGTTGCCGTTACTGCCGCCGTTGTTGCCGGAGCTGCCGCCGTCGTCGCCGCCGCCGCATGCCGTCACGAGCACGGCCGTCGCGGCCGCGAGGCCCAGCACGCCGAGCCAGCGCTTGAATGTACGAGGAATTCTCAAGATCGCTCTCCCGCTGTCACTGGATGTCGTTGCCGGCGAGGCCGGCAGGCAGTGCCGCCGGCAGCCACGCCTGGCCCGAGAAGGCGCCCATGTGGCCGCCCGTCCGGATCACGAGGCCGCTCGTGTCGACGGACACGGGCGCGCGCCAGCCGTGCGCCGCATGCGCCGCCTGGACGCCGGCGGTGTACTGCGGGAAATAGCTGCCGAGCAGCGACGCGAGATCCGGCATCGTCGGCCCGCGCCATGCGAGACCGAACACGCTGCCGGCGGCCGACGTGTATTCGTGAATGACGGTGCCCGACCCGAGCGTGATCTCGCGGACGGTATAGGCGGCCGTGCTCGTCTGCACGCCATCGGCCGAACGCATCGCGCGCTGCATCGCACGCACGGTTGCAGCCCGATCGTCCGCCGGCGGCGACATCGGCGCGCCGCCCAGTTCCGCGTGTGCGTGGACGGTCCACAGCACACCCATTGCAGCCGTCGCGTGTGCGACGGCCCAGCCCAAGCGTTTCAGCTTCACGTTCCCCCCCAAGGGACTGGCTTCGTTGCCGGCGGCACAGCCATCGTACCCGCGCCGCCGGTCAACATATGAAATCGTACGAATGACGCTCCATTACTGCTGACGCGTAGTATGCCTGCTGAGTGTGTCGAAGTGTCAATTCGACGCAGCCCGAACAGGGTGCGCGCGTGCACGGCGAGCGTGGGAAAACGTGGCGGGAACGGCATGACGCGCGCATCGGACGGCCCCGCGAAACGGAGCGCGCCGATGCACTGCAGCAAGCTCAGAAGCCCAGGCTCGCGAGCAGGTCGTCGACCTGTCCCTGGTCCTGGACCACGTCGGACTTGCCTTCCGGCGCGATCTGCGGGCCGTTCAGCAGCGACTCCGGGCTGCCGGTCGAGCTCATCTGCTCGGCCGCGAGCGCGGCCGCGGTGGCCGCGAACTGCTCGCGCCGCTCGGGCGCGATGTTCTCGACGAGCACGGTGAGGAGCTGCTGCTCGATCAGGTAGACCATGTCCATGATCTTCTTGATCACCTGCCCGGTCAGGTCCTGGAAATCCTGCGCGAGCATGATCTCGAGCAGCTGCGCGCTGGTCGCCGACGTCGACTCGGGCAGCGTGCGCAGGAACGTGCGCGTATCGTCCATCAGCTCGCGCACTTCCGCGTGCTCGATCGGCGCCGCGTACCACTGCGCCCAACGCGCGTCAAGCGCCTCAGCCTCGTTCTGGATGCGCTCCTGCATGGGCTTCGCGACCTCGATCGCGTTCAGCACGCGCACCGCGGCCTGCTCGGTCATCGTCGCGACGTAGCGCAGCCGGTCGCGCGCATCGGGCACGGCTTCCGCCGCGCGCTCGACATGCTTGTCGAGCCCGAGCTCGCGCATCGAATCGCGCAGCGCCCGCGTGACCTGGCCGATGCGCGCGAGAATGCGGTCGCTCGCGAAATCGGCGCCTTCGGGGTGGCTGTCGGCACTGAACCCCGCGCCGGCGAGCGCCGCATGGATCGGCTCGTTCACGTCAGCTCCCGGTCTTCGCCATCTTGTCGATGATCTTGTTCAGCTTCTCGTCGAGCGTCGCGGCCGTGAACGGTTTCACGACGTAGCCGCTCGCGCCCGCCTGCGCGGCCGCGATGATGTTCTCCTTCTTCGACTCGGCCGTGACCATCAGCACCGGCAGGTGCGTGAGCGTCGCGTCCGCGCGGATTTCCTTCAGCATCGCGAGGCCGTCGAGGTTCGGCATGTTCCAGTCCGAGATCACGAATTCGAAGCCGCCGCCGCGCAGCCGCGCGAGACCGGCCGCGCCGTCCTCCGCCTCGTCGACGTTCGTGTAGCCCAGTTCCTTGAGCAGGTTGCGGACGATCCGGCGCATCGTCGGGAAATCGTCCACCACCAGGATTTTCATGCTCTTGTCCATCGTCGTTCCTTTCCAGATTCGTTTCCGTCAGGACGCGTATCGTGGCACGCGCCCCGTGACATTCCATTCACACGCGCTGCACGCGGTCGCCCATCGTCGCCAGTCGCGCCATCACGCGGCGGCTCATGTCGGCGAGCGGCACAACCTCGTCCGCACCGCCGAGCGCGATCGCCTCGCGCGGCATCCCGAACACGATACAGCTCGCTTCATCCTGCGCGAACGTGTAAGCGCCCGCGCGTTTCATTTCCAGCAGGCCGGCCGCGCCGTCGCGGCCCATCCCGGTGAGGATCACGCCGATCGCGTTCTTGCCCGCATGCGTCGCCGCCGAGCGGAACAGCACGTCGACCGACGGGCGGTGACGGTTCACCGGCGGCTCGTCCGACAGCTGCGCGATGTAGTTCGCGCCGCTTCTCGCGAGCAGCAGGTGCGCATGGCCCGGCGCGATGTACGCGTGGCCCGGCAGCACGCGCTCGCCGTGCTCGGCTTCCTTCACCGCGATCCGGCACAGGCCGTTCAGCCGCTGCGCGAACGATTTCGTGAAGCCGGGCGGCATGTGCTGCGCGATCAGCACCGCCGGCGCATCCGGCGGCAGCGGCGTCAGCACTTCGCGGATCGCCTCGGTGCCGCCCGTCGACGCGCCGATGATGATCAGCTTCTCGGTACTGACGAGCGGGTTGTTGATCATCGGCGCGGCCGCCTGGCTGTCCGCCGTGCGCGCGGCGGCCTGCGGCTGCGGCGCCTGGCGCACGCGTGCGCGCGACGCCGCGCGGATCTTGTCGGCGAGCTTTTCCGCGTAGTCGAGCATCCCGTCGCGAATCCCGACGCGCGGCTTGGTGACGAAATCCACCGCGCCGAGCTCGAGCGCGCGCAGCGTGATCTCCGAGCCGCGCTCGGTCAGCGACGACACCATCACGACCGGCATCGGCCGCAGGCGCATCAGCTTCTCGAGGAAGTCGAGCCCGTCCATGCGCGGCATTTCGACGTCGAGCGTGAGCACGTCGGGGTTGTGCTGCTTGATGAGCTCGCGCGCGACGATCGGATCGGGTGCGGTCGCACACACCGCCATGTCGGGCTGGCTGTTGATGATCTCCGTCATCAGGCTGCGGATCAGCGCCGAATCGTCGACGCACAATACTTTGATCTTCTGCACTGCGGTCATGCCTCCTGCTTTTTCGATAGGTTCCCCGCGTACGCGCTTCCGGCGCCCGGGCTCCCGGCATATGGGTTCGCCGCCCGCACGCCGCCGGCACTGCCCGCGCCGGTACCGCCCGGGCTCGCGCTGCGCGCGCCGAACAGTTCGATGCGCGGGCGCGCCGGCTGCGGCGCGGCCGGCCGCTTCGCCGCGAACAGCTCGACGTGCGCGCGCGGCCGTGCGGCGCGCTCGGCCTCGCGCGCGAGCGCGGCTTCGCGCTCGGTGACGCCAGGCACCTGCAGCCGCAGCTTCTTCACCATCGCGCGCCCCGTGTGCGGCATGAACGCGACCTTGCGCGGGTGCACGCCCTGCAGGTCTTCCGCCGTGATGCGGATGCGCTCGAGCGCGAGGTAGCGGCGCACGAAATCCGCGTTGCGATCGCCGATGTTGATGGTCGTCATCCCGGCCAGCACGGCCGCGCCGCCGAATACCTTCGCCTCGATGCGCTCGCGGCGCCCGCCGGCCTTGATCAGCTCGTTGATCAGCACTTCCATCGCATACGCGCCGTAGCGCATCGATTCCGACGCGGCCGCGCCCGGATCGGTGCCGTCGTCGGGCAGCATGAAGTGGTTCATCCCGCCGATGCCCGCGTACGGGTCGTGCAGGCACGCGGCGACGCACGAGCCGAGCACGGTCATCAGCACCATGTCCTCGGACGTCGTGTAGAACTCGTTCGGCAACAGCTTCACGCCGGGACGGCCGAAGTGGTTGTCGAAATAGCGATTGGTCGCGATCGGCAGTGCGCTCATCCGCGATCTCCATAGGCGGGCGCGGCGTCCGCGGCCCGTGCGGGCACGCGCGACGGCATGGCGGCCGCCGCGGGCGCCTGCGCGCCACGCGGCCGCGCACCCTGCGCGGCGTCGCGCGTCAGTTCGTACACCGTCTGCCCGCGCAGGCGGAACGCCTGCGTGACGTACGTGAAGTTTTCCGAATGGCCGGCGAACAGCAGCCCGCCCGGCTTCACGAGCGGCTCGAAGCGCGACAGCACCTGCCCCTGCGTCGGCTTGTCGAAATAGATCATCACGTTGCGGCAGAAGATCGCGTCGAACGGCTTCGCGATCCCGTAGTCCGAATCGGTCAGGTTCAGCTGCTCGAAGCGGATCATCGCGCGCAGCTCGGGACGCACCTTCACGCGGCCGGCCTGCGCGCCCGTGCCCTTCAGGAAAAAGCGCTTCAGCCGCTCGGGCGACAGGTGCTTGACCTGGTCGTACGTATAGATGCCGGCTTCCGCCTTCGCGAGCACCTGCGTGTCGAGATCGGTCGCGAGGATCGACGCGCCGCGCGCCGCCGATTCGCCGAGCGCCTCGATCAGCGTGATCGCGATCGAGTACGGCTCCTCGCCGGTCGACGCCGCCGAGCACCATACCGACACGGGCGCCGGCCGCCCCTTCACGAACTCCGACAGGATCGGGAAGTGATGCGACTCGCGGAAGAACGCGGTCAGGTTGGTCGTCAGCGCGTTGGTGAACGCTTCCCACTCGAGCGGATCGTCTTCCTGCTCGAGCAGGTCGAGGTAGTCGCGGAACGTGTCGAGGCCGCGCGCGCGCAGCCGCCGCGCGAGACGGCTGTACGCCATGTCGCGCTTGTGCTCGGACAGCGAGATCCCCGCGCGTTGGTGGATCAGCGCGCGGATGCGGGCAAAATCCGCGCCGGTGAACGCGAAGTCGCGCCCCGGCTCGCCCGCGCGAGGCGAGGCATCCGGTGCATCGGGTCGAAACGGCGCGCGCGCGTTCGGCATGGCTTAGAAGGTCTCCCAGTCGTCGTCGGACGTGCCGGCCGCGGCCAGCGCCGGCTTCTCGCCGTTCAGCGCGGGGCGCACGAGCGCGGGCTTCGCGGCCGGCTTGTCCGCCGGGGCGGCGGCCGACTTCGCGAGACGCGGCCCGTAGCCGCCTGCAGCGGCGCCGCGGGACGCGGGTGCTTCCTTCTGCGTGCGCGCATCGGAGTCCGCCGCGCGCTTCGCTTGGCTTGCGCCCGCCGCCGACGTGGCCGCATGCGATGCCGGCGCGGCGCGCCGTGCCGGTTGTGCCGCAGCCTGCGGCGCCGGCAGCGCGGCGACCGGCGCCGCGTCGCGACGCGGCTCCGACGGCAGTGCCGGCACGCTCGCCGAACCATGCGCGCCCGGCCGCGCGACGCCGCGCGCCGGCGCGAGCACGATGCCGCCCGTCACGCGCCAGCCCGACACGATCGCCTTCATCTGGCGCGTCTGCTCCTCGAGCGACGCGGCCGCGGCCGCTGCCTGCTCGACGAGCGCCGCGTTCTGCTGCGTGACCGAATCCATCTGGCTGACTGCACGGTTGACCTGCTCGATGCCGGTCGACTGCTCTTCCGACGCGGCGCTGATCTCGCCCATGATGTCGGTCACGCGGCGCACGGCCTGCACGATCTCGTCCATCGTCGAGCCCGCGCGCGCGACGAGCGCCGACCCGCTGTCGACCTTCTCGGCCGAATCGCCGATCAGCTGCTTGATTTCCTTCGCGGCGCTCGCGCTGCGCTGCGCAAGCGAGCGCACCTCGCCCGCGACCACCGCGAAGCCGCGGCCCTGCTCGCCCGCACGCGCGGCTTCGACCGCCGCGTTCAGCGCGAGGATGTTGGTCTGGAACGCGATGCCTTCGATCGTGCCGATGATGTCGACGACCTTGCCCGAACTCGTCGCGATGTCCTGCATCGTCGACACGACCTGGCCGACCACCTCGCCGCCCTGCGTCGCGATGTCCGACGCGTTCACCGCGAGCTGGCTCGCCTGCCGCGCGTTCTCCGCGTTCTGCCGCACGGTGCCCGTCAGCTGCTCCATGCTCGATGCGGTTTCCTGCAGCGACGCGGCCTGCTCCTCGGTGCGCTGCGACAGGTCGATGTTGCCGGTCGCGATCTCGCGCGCGCCGACGTCGATCGATTCGGTGCCGCGATGCACGGACTGCACCATCGTCGTGACGGCGTCCTGCATCCGCTTGATGCCGCCGAACAGGCGGCCCATCTCGTTCGTGCTGGACACGTTCACCGGCTGCGTGAGATCGCCGCCGGCGATCCGCTCGAAGTGCGCGATCGCGTCCTCGAGCGGCTTCACGATCAGCCCGCGCATCGCGAAGCGGATCGCGATCACGACCACGAACGCGATCGCGATGCCGGCCGCGATCAGCGCGACCATCAGCGATATCTGCGACTGCGTCGCGGCCTGGCGCTCTTCCGCGCGCTTCTGCAGCGACGCGATCACGGCCGCCGCCGTCTGGTCGAACGCGACGAACAGCGGGCTGATCTTCGCGTCGGCAATCGCGTGGTACGCCGCCATGTCGCCCGCGCGCGCCGCGGCAAATTCGGGCTCGACGCCTTCCTTCACGATCGTCGTGTAGCGGGCGGTGAGCTCGTCGAGGAGCGCCTGCTCGACACCGAGCTTCGGCAGCGACTGGAACGCCTGCCAGTTCTGGTTCGACTTCGCATACAGCTCCTGCGCCCGGTCGAGCACCTTCGCCGCCTCGGCCGCATTGCCGGCTTCGGTCAGCGTACGGAAGCGGTCGAGCGCAACGCGTGAGCGCAGCAGGTGCGCGGCCGTGTCGTCCAGCGTGTGGATCGCCGGCAGGTCGACGTGCGCGATCTCATCGAGCGAACGACTCGCGTGATTGAGCGCGTAGAGGCCGAGCCCGCCGACCGCGGCGGCCAGGCACACGAGGATGAGTCCGACCGCCGTGAGCGTCGTGCGGATCGACCAGTTATGCAACATTGCAGATTCTCCCGAAATTCCTGCGCGCGCGGCGCGCTTACCCGCCGAGTGTCTCGATCAGCGCCATTTCACGGCTCGACATCAGCTTCTCGATGTCCATCAGGATCAGCATCCGGCCGTCGACCGTGCCGAGGCCCGTCAGGTACTCGGTCGTCAGCGTCGCGCCGAATTCCGGTGCCGGCATGATCTGGTCGGTCTGCAGCGTCAGCACGTCCGACACGCCGTCGACCACCATCCCGACCACGCGGTGCGCGACGTTCAGGATGATCACGACGGTCTGGTGGTCGTACTCGACGCGGCCGAGATGGAACTTGATCCGCATGTCGACGATCGGCACGATGATGCCGCGCAGGTTGATCACGCCCTTGATGAAGTCCGGCGCGTTCGCGATGCGCGTGACGCTGTCGTAGCCGCGGATTTCCTGCACCTTCAGGATGTCGATCCCGTATTCCTCGTCGCCGAGCGTGAACACGAGGAATTCCTGGCCCGTCGCGTCGCCTTGCGCCGCGTCGCGGCGGCCGGTTGTCGCATTGGCCGCGTTCGCCGCGGCCGGATGAATCATTTGGACTTCAGCAGACACGTTTGCCCCCAATCGGTTGAATGGCGAGAGTCAGAACATCGCGAGCTCGGCGCCGGCTCGGGCGCCGTGCGTCGCACGGGTTTCTCGGTTCAGCGCCGCGACGTCGACGATCAGCGCGACGCTGCCGTCGCCGAGGATGGTCGCCGCCGAGATGCCGTGCACCTTGCGATAATTGGTTTCGAGGTTCTTCACGACCACCTGCTGCTGGCCGACCAGTTCGTCGATCAGCATTGCGAAGCGGCGCCCCTCGGTTTGCATGATCGTGACGATCCCCTGCGTCGGGTCGGTGCGCGCGTCCTCGACCGAGAACACCTCGTGCAGTGCGACCAGCGGCAGGTATTCGCCGCGCACGCGCACCACGCGCTCGCCGTTGCCGACCGTGTAGATGTCGTCGATCGACGGCTGCAGCGACTCCATCACGAAGTTCAGCGGCAGGATGAAGATCTCGCTGCCGACCTTCACCGACATCCCGTCGAGGATCGCGAGCGTCAGCGGCAGCACGATCCGCGTGGTCGTACCGCGGCCGGCCTGCGACGTGATCTCGACGTGGCCGCCCATCGACTGGATGTTGCGCTTCACGACGTCCATCCCGACGCCGCGGCCCGACACGTCGGTCACCGTCTCGGCGGTCGAGAAGCCCGGCGCGAAGATCAACTGCCAGACTTCGTCGTCGCTGATGTTGTCGGACACCGGCATGCCCTGCTTCGCGGCCTTCGCGAGGATCCGTTCGCGGTTCAGGCCCGCGCCGTCGTCGCTGACCTCGATCACGATGTTGCCGCCGTGATGCGCGGCCGACAGCACGAGCTGGCCGACCGCGTCCTTGCCGGCGGCGACGCGCTTGTCGACGGTTTCGATCCCGTGGTCGAGGCTGTTGCGCACGAGGTGCGTGAGCGGGTCGATGATCCGTTCGATCAGGCTCTTGTCGAGCTCGGTCGCCTGGCCGAACGTGACGAGCTCGACCTGCTTGCCGAGCTTGCCGGCGAGGTCGCGCACGAGCCGCGGGAAGCGGCTGAACACGTAGTCCATCGGCATCATGCGGATCGACATCACGGCTTCCTGCAGGTCGCGCGCGTTGCGCTCGAGCTGCGCCATCCCGTTGAACAGACGGTCATGCAGCGCCGGATCGAACGCGCTCGCGGTCTCCGCGAGCATCGCCTGCGTGATCACGAGCTCGCCGACGAGGTTGATCAGCTGGTCGACCTTCTCGACGCCGACGCGGATCGAGCTGCCTTCGGCGCCCGATGCGGCCGCGGCGGCCGGGCGCGGGCGCTTGTCGTCGTGATGCGCGGCGGCCTGCGCCGCATGTTCGGCCTGCGGCCGTTGGGGTTGGTGCGGCGGTTGCGTTGCCGCGGCCGGCTCGACGGTTGCGGGAGCGGGAGCCGGCGCCGGTGCGGCCGGTTGCGGCGCGGATACCTCGACCCGCGCGGCGGGTTGCGCGGCGGCAGCCGGTTCGGCGGCCGGTGCAGCGGCGTCCTGCGCGGCAGCCGGTGCCGCCGGCGCGGCCGGCGCCGTGCCGTGCGCGATGCGGATCTGGCTTTCGTCGATCACGAAGCAGCACACCGCGACGATGTCGTCGGACGGCACGTCCGATTCGAGCCACAGCGTCAGGTCGGCGCCCGCTTCCTCGCGGCCGACGATCCGGCCGAGGTTGCCGAGTTCTTCGCTGAGCAGTTCCCGGTCCTTCGCGTCGACGCCCGCCAGCGTGATCTTCAGGTGCGGGCCGTCTTCGCCCGCGTCGGCCGCCGGATGCGCGGCCGCGACGGCCTGCTCGACCACATGATCGGGCGCGCGATCGCCGCCGCCGGCGGGCTCCGCGGTCGGTGCGGCCGGGGCAGCCGGTGCGGCAGCAGCGGCGACCGGCGCGGCAGGCGCGGCAGGCGCGGCCGTCGGCGCGCCCGCGCCGCTCTCGGCCTTCAGCCGTTCGAGCTTCGCGCAGATCGTCGCGGCGGCTGCCGCGTCCGGTTCGGCGCTCGCGCGGTAGTCGACGAGCTGGTCGGACAACACGTCCTTGGTCTCGAGGAACGCGTCGATCATCTCCTTGGTCAGCGTCAGCTCATGGTTGCGCGCGCGGTCGAGCAGCGATTCGAGGATGTGCGTCGTATCGGTCAGCGCGGAAAAGCCGAACGTCGCCGCGCCGCCCTTGATCGAATGCGCGGCGCGGAAGATCGCGGCCAGGTCTTCGGGGTCGGGCGAGTCGACGTCGAGGTTCAGCAGAAGCTGCTCCATCTGCGCGAGCAACTCGTCCGCTTCGTCGAAAAAGGTCTGGTAGAACTGCGTGATATCGAGAGTCATGCCCGGTCACCGGTTGGATTCGTCGCGTTCATTTCAGGAGGCAGCCGGCTCGGATAGCGTCGCGACCAGGTCGACCAGCACGACCGGATCGATCGGCTTCTCGATCCAGCCGGTCGCGCCCGCGTCGCGCGCGGCGTCCTTGAAGGCATCGCTGCCTTCGGTCGTCAGCACGAGGATCGGCGTGTTCGCATACGCGGTCAGCTTGCGCAGCGCGGCGATCACCTCGAGCCCGTTCTTGCGCGGCATGTTCTGGTCGGTCAGCACCAGGTCGTACGGCGCTGTCGCGGCCATGTCGAAGCCGGCTTCGCCGTCCGGCGCCACCGTCACGTCGTAGCCGGCCTGCGCAAGCGTTGCCTGCAGCAGCGCACGCATGGTCGCGGAGTCGTCGATGGCGAGAATGGTTCGGATCATGTCTGTCTCGGAATCTCGGGAACGTCAGGGTTTCGGCGCCGCGGCGGCGGCGCTCGCGACCGCCGGACGCGCGGCCGGCACCGGGCCGGCGAGCTGCTGCGCGAGCAGCTTCGAGCCCGCCGCGTCGGCCGACAGCGTCGTGGTCGTCGCGTCGTCGCGCATCAGCGCTTCTTCGGATTTGCGGTTCAGCACGATCACGCTGATCCGGCGGTTTTCCGGATCGAGCGGGTCGGCCTTGTTCAGGTTCTGCGTCGACGCGAGGCCGAGCACGCGCAGCACTTTCGCCTCGTCCATGCCGCCGGAAATCAACTCGCGGCGCGACGCGTTCGCACGGTCGGCCGACAGTTCCCAGTTGCTGTAGCCGCCCTCGCCGCCCGCGTACGGCACGGCGTCGGTGTGGCCCTGGACGATGATCCGGTTCGGCACGTCGTTCAGCGTCTTGCCGATTTCGCGCAGGATGTCGCGCATGTACGGCTCGACGTGGTCGCTCGACATCGCGAACATCGGCCGCTTCTGCGTATCGACGATCTCGATGCGCAGCCCCATCAGCGTCGAGTCGATGCGGATCTGCTGCTTGAACTGGCGCAGCGTCGGGTTGGCCTCGATCGCGGCCATCAGCTTGATCTGCAGGTCGTGCAGGCGCGCCTGCTCGAGCCGCTCGATCGCGCCCTGCGCCTGCGCTTGCGCATGCTCGTCGACCGGCTTCGCGACGCGCTCGGCGAGCGACGTCGTGCCGTCGGTGCGGCGCAGCGTGCCGGCGTCGGTGCTCGACAGGTCGCGGCCGCCGCCGTTGATGATGCTGGAGTCCTGCGAGTTGCGGTCGCCGCTGCCGAACAGCGCGGCCTTCAGCGGCGTATTGAAGTATTCGGCGATCCCCTTCAGCTGCACCGGCGTGACCGAGCTCAGCAGCCACATCAGCAGGAAGAACGCCATCATCGCGGTCATGAAGTCCGCGTACGCGAGCTTCCATGCGCCGCCGTGGTGGCCCTTCTTCGCCGGGGCCACCCGCTTGACGACGATTGCGCGATCCTTGCTCTTGCTCATTGGTCGCTCCGCGTCACTTCGCCTTCACGCGGCGCACGTGCTCTTCGAGCTCGGAAAACGACGGCCGCTCGGTCGAGAACAGCACCTTGCGGCCGAACTCGACCGCGATCGCCGGCGCATAGCCGTTCAGCGTCGCGAGGATCGTCACCTTGATGCACTGGAACATCTTGGTCGACTCGGCGACGCGCTGCTCCGCGAGGCTCGCGAGCGGCCCGATCAGCCCGTACGACAGCAGGATGCCGAGGAACGTGCCGACCAGCGCCTGCGCGATCATCGCGCCGAGCACCGCGGGCGGCTTGTCCGCGGACGCCATCGTGTGCACGACGCCCATCACGGCCGCGACGATGCCGAACGCCGGCATCGCGTCGCCGACGCGCATCAGCGCGTGCGCGGGGCCTTCGCCTTCCGAGTGGTGCGTCTCGATCTCCTCGTCCATCAGGCTCTCGATCTCGAACGCGTTCATGTTGCCGCCCACCATCAGGCGCAGGTAGTCGGTCAGGAATTCGACGATGTGGTGATCGGCGAGGATCTTCGGGTATTGCGTGAAGATCGGGCTCTTTTCCGGATCGTCGATGTCGGCCTCGAGCGTCAGCGTGCCTTCCTTGCGCGCCTTCGCGAGCAGCACGTACAGGAGCGCCATCAGCTCCATATAGACGTCCTTCGTGTATTTCGAGCCCTTGAAGAGCGTCGGCAGCACGCGCAGCGTGGCCATGATGGTCTTGCCACCGTTGCCGAGGATGAATGCGCCGACGCCGGCGCCCACGATCATCAGGATCTCGATGGGCTGGATCAGGGCGCCCAGATGCCCGCCTGCCAGCGCATAACCGCCGAAGACCGACAACAGCGTCACGAGTGTTCCCACGATAATCAGCACTGCCTGTCCCTCATGAAAGACCGGCGGGAAGATCGCCGTTAAACAGGTTTACGGCAGTCGGCAGGAAAACTTTCGCGGCCGCCCGGCGGCAGCCCGACGGTGTTTACCAGCAGTCGGCAGACGGTTCGCGCGGCCCGCGGCAGCCGCTCGCGCCCCGCCCGGCCCTGCCCGGCGCTCAGGCCGCGGCGGCGGCCAGTTCGGCGCGCGCGGCGGCGGCCTTGCGGGTCTTGCCCGCGCGCGACGGCGGCTGGCACAGGCCGCAGACGAAACCTTGATGCGGATCATGCGCATGCGCGACGAAGTGGCCGCCGCAGCGCGTGCACGGGGTCATCTGCAGCATCCCCGAATCGAAGAAGCGCACGAGCGTCCACGCGCGCGTGAGGCTCAGCGCGGCCTCGTCGCCGGACAGGTTCACGTGCTCCTGATAGAGCCGGTACGCTTTCACGATCGACTGGATCGGCTCGCAGCGGCCGTGGTCCTGCATGAACCGGTAGATGTTGTAGAACAGCGACGAGTGGATGTTCGGCTGCCACGTCATGAACCAGTCGGTCGAGAACGGCAGCATCCCCTTCGGCGGCGACACGCCCTTCAGTTCCTTGTACAGCTTGATCAGACGGTCCCGCGACAGGCTCGTCTCCGCCTCCAGCAACTGCAGCCTGGCGCCCAGTTCGATCAGTTCGATGGCGAGGGTGATTTCCTTCACCTCGATCACGACGCTTTTGCTTGCCATGGTGATAACTGTCCGCTTGACGTGGTTCGGATGGATGGCCAATACGCTGCCGGCCGGCGCGGCACGCCGGGACAAACGCAAGGCGGGATGGATCAGCGGACGCCTTCGACCTGCTGCCCGGCCATCAGGATGGCCGAGTGGGCATGCGCGACGACATCGCTGCGGCCCTTGTCGGCGAGCGACGACAGCAGCGCGTGATCGTCGAAGCGGAAGCGGCACAGCATCTGGTTCGACGCGGCGAGCTTCACGGTCTGTGCGAGCGTGAGGTTCGCGAGCACGTCGGCAAGTTCCTGGGAAATTCCCATGCGGAACATGCCCATCGCCTTGTCTTCCCGCAACAGGCGTTGCGCGAGGAGGAGGTACGACAGGTTGACCTCTTTGATCTCACTGAGCATTTCGCTGGTAGCGCTCATGATTCCCCCGTTAAAGAGCTTTGCTTTGGCCATTCGTGTTATGACAACGTTTGCTCGATCAGGGCGCACCCGGCGCTCAGTCGGCTCGTTTATATTCTTACAGGGCGAATTTTGGCCAAACGGCATTTATGTCGGTATCAGCGAAGTGGCGTATGCCGCGCAGGATTTGTCTGTAAACCGTGTAGGAATTTTTCCGACAAGGCGAATTGAAAGGAGGCAATCGGGAAAGCGGGTGACGGCGCGAATTCGGCCAAGATGGGCCCGATGGCCGCCGCGCAATGGCGGAAGGCTTGCCGGCAAGGCCGCCGACAATCGGATCGGTAAAAATTATAGTGGTTTTTCACGATGGCGCAACAATAGTTGATTCTGTCTCGATTTATGTTTTCCCGCCCTTTTTCTCGGGGTTTTTGCGTATTTCATCGTGTAACAAGCCTTAAGTGTTTGAAAAAACACTCGAACCCCTCAGGCCGATACCGATAATGGACTCCAATGGGCGGCGGCGCGAGCCGTGCCGGCCCGCCCCGCAGCTTGCCGTCCGGCGCCCCGCGCACCCCGCCCAGGGCCCGGCCACGTACCGCCAACAGCGTGCGTCGGCGAGTTCCGCAACCTTGTAGGGGATCCGCATCGGCGCCGCAGCGCCCACACGGATCGACATCGGAGAACATCCATGCGAATTGCCCAGATCGCGCCCCTTTACGAAGCCGTCCCGCCGAAACTCTACGGCGGCACCGAGCGTGTCGTGTCCTACCTCACCGAGGCGCTCGTCGAACTCGGGCACGACGTGACGCTGTTCGCCAGCGGCGACTCCGTCACGTCGGCCCGCCTCGAGGCGGCCTGGCCGCGCGCACTGCGGCTCGACCCGTCGATCCGCGATTCGATGGCGCCCCACATGCGGCTCCTTGAGCAGGTCGCCCGCGTCGCACATGAATTCGACGTGCTGCACTTCCACCTCGACTACCTGCCGTTCCCGCTGATGTCGCGCCTCGACACGCCGTACGTGACGACGCTGCACGGCCGCCTCGACCTGCCGGAGCTGCAGCCCGTGTTCGACTCGTTCCCGGACGCGCCGGTCGTGTCGATCTCGAACAACCAGCGCAAGCCGCTGCCGCAGGCCGCGTGGGCCGGCACCGTGTACCACGGGCTGCCCGACACGCTGCTCACGCCGCAGCCGGGCGTGAAGCCCGAATACCTCGCGTTCCTCGGCCGGATCTGTCCCGAAAAGCGCGTCGACACGGCGATCCGGATCGCCGCGCAAAGCGGGCTGCCGCTGAAGATCGCCGCGAAGGTCGACAAGGCCGACGCCGACTACTTCAAGGAAGTGATCGAGCCGCTGCTCGGCCAGGCACACGTCGAATTCATCGGCGAGATCAACGAAGCGCAGAAGCCCGCGTTCCTGTCCGGTGCGAAGGCGCTGCTGTTCCCGATCGACTGGCCGGAACCGTTCGGCCTGGTGATGATCGAGGCGATGGCTTGCGGTACGCCGGTCGTCGCGTTCAATCGCGGCTCGGTGCCGGAAGTGATCGAGGACGGCGTGACCGGCTTCATCGTCGAGGACGTGCAGGGCGCGGTCGGCGCCTTGCACCGGATCGACAGCCTGTCGCGCACCGCGATCCGCGAACGTTTCGACACGCGTTTCAGCTCGAAGGCCATGGCGCAGCGTTATGTCGAGACTTACGAATCGCTTTGCACGGCGACCAGGCAACCGGCATTGCGCCGGGTCGCAGGCGCCTGACGCGGAAATCCGCGCGGAAATATTCCGTAAAATCCGCGCCGAAATCGGCGCGCAAAACCGCAAAGCAAAAGAGCCGCATCGACGATGCGGCTCTTTCTTTTTGGCTTTCAGTCATTCGATCAGGAATCGATCGCGGTTTTTCCCGGCGATCCAATTCGGCGGCTTGCCGCGACCGCTCCAGGTCGCACCCGACTTCGGATCACGGTATTTCGGGGGCAGCGGCGCCTTCTTCGGCGGGCGGCCGCGCCGCGCCCGCTCCGCGAAGCCCAGGTCCTGGGCCGTCAGACCGTATTCGGCAATCATTCGCTGGACGTCGGCAATCACCGCCGCCACTTCCTGGCGGCGTACGTCGTCCGCCTGGGCCTGCAGATCGGCGATCTGCGCCTTGAGTTTCGCGTATTGAGACATTTTTTCGACTCCCTTTTCGATGATGCGGCCCCGGCGAATCCGACCGGGACACAAACATCCGTTACGCCATCCGCACTGCCGCCCTACCCTTCGAAATAAATACTGTCATCTTTAACCAATTCGGCTATATCGAGAATGCGGGCTTATTCTAATAAAAGGCATTCGTCAGCCATTCAAATTTAACAATCGTTGACCCTCCCGGACCCGATTCATTTCCTATAATCCAGACCAATTCCGGGCGACGGAATAAATCCGTCGTGTCGACCGGTTGTCTTCAATCCACTTGGACGAGGTCCTTACATGAATCTTTCTCAGCGTCTCGCTGCAGAGGTATTCGGCACGTTCTGGCTGGTGCTCGGCGGGTGCGGAAGCGCCGTGCTGGCCGCCGCCTTTCCGGGCCTCGGCATCGGCTTTGCCGGCGTCGCACTTGCCTTTGGCCTGACCGTGCTGACGATGGCATTCGCAATCGGCCACATTTCGGGTTGCCACCTGAATCCGGCGGTGAGCGTCGGCCTGACGGTTGCCGGGCGTTTCCCGGCACGCGATCTCGCGCCGTACATCGTCGCGCAGGTTGTCGGCGCGACGCTCGGCGCGTTCGTGCTGTACCTGATCGCGACCGGCAAGCCGGGCTTCGACGTCGTCGGCAGCGGCTTTGCGACGAACGGCTTCGGCGAGCGCTCGCCCGGCCACTACTCGCTGGCTGCGGCGTTCATCTGCGAAGTCGTGATGACGGGCTTCTTCCTGTTCGTGATCCTCGGCGCCACCGACAAGCGCGCGCCGGCCGGCTTCGCGCCGATCGCGATCGGCCTGTGCCTGACGCTGATTCACCTGATCTCGATTCCGGTCACCAACACGTCGGTGAACCCGGCGCGCTCGACCGGCCCGGCGCTGTTCGTCGGCGGCGACGCGATCGGCCAGCTCTGGCTGTTCTGGGTGGCACCGCTGATCGGCGCGGTACTCGCCGGGATCATCTACCCGCTGGTCGCGGGGCGCGACGACGCCGTCGACCTGCTGCCGGCATCGGCTCGCACAAGCGAATAAAACACTACGGGGTCACGCGAGCAGAACAGCGAGCCTCACGCTGTCGAAGAACATCGAGGCAGGCAATTTCGACGGGCGCCCCTGGCGCCCGTTTTTCATTGCCGCGCGGGAAGCACGCTCGGGTTGTTCGCTCAGGAAGCAGCGACGTTGTCCTCGAGCGAGAACAGCGTGCGCAGGTGGCGGGCGACGCCCGCATCGAAGTTGTTGCCGATTCGCGGGATGTGCGGCAGCCGCGCGACCAGGTCGGGATTTGCGTTGTTCATCATGAACGCGTGGCCGGCGGTTTCGAGCAGGTCGATGTCGTTCATGTTGTCGCCGAACGCGATGCAGTGACCGGTATCGACGCCGAGCCGCGCGAGCACCGTGCGCAGCGCGCGGCCCTTCGACACGTTCGCGGTCATCACTTCCAGACAGTCGGGCAGCGAGTACGTGACGTACAGCGCATCGCCGAACCGCACGCGCATCTGCTCGGCGACGAGCGCCAGATCGGCCGGTTCGCCGATATACAGCACCTTCGCGATATCCGCGCCGTCGTGCGCGGGCATGTCGATCACGTCGTACCGGAAGCCCGAATCCTGGTGGAATTCGAGCAGGTGCGGTGCATCGCGGTCGATCAGCCAGCCCTGGTCGGTGAACAGGTTGACGATCACGCGGCCATGCGTGCCGACGACGTCCGGCTGCACGAGGCCGCGGACGATCGCGGGATCGATGTCCTGCGCGTGGATCGTCGTGTCGTCCGGCGCATGCACGCGCGCACCGTTCGACGTGATCAGGTACGGCCGGATGCCGAGCACGTCGCGAATGCCCGCGACGTCCGCGTAATGGCGCCCGGTGGCGATCACGAACTGCAGGCCGTCGCGCTCGAGCCGGCGGACGGTATCGATCGTGTACGGATCGAGCTGGTGGTCGCTGTTCAGCAGGGTACCGTCGAGATCGGTGGCGATGACTTTGTACATGGGACGGAAGAATGGCGCTCAGGGCTCTGCGGAACGGCCATTCTAACGTCGCGCCCGGCTGCGCGCCGGACGGTTCCCGGTCAGGCGCCGCCTTCGGCGCCGCTGCGGCGCGCCGTCAACCCGCGTCAGACACGTTCAGCCACATTCAAGCACCTTCCGCCGCCCGCAGCGCCTGCAGCGCGAGCCGCAGCGCGCCGTGCGCCGAATCGTCGAGCGGCGCGCGCAGCCGCGCGGCGTGGCGCGCCGGCACGGCCGGCGCGAGCGCATCCGCGAGCCCGCCGCACAGCGCGACCGGCAGCGCCTGCTGCGGATCGAGCGCATCGATCATCTTGCCGATCTCTTCGCCGGCCTGCGCGATCAGCGCGCCCGCGACCGGGTGCGAGCGGTGCGCGAACACGACCGGCGCGAGCCGCGCGTAGATCGTCTGGTTCGCATCGCACGACCACTGGACGAGCGCGTCGCGATCCTGCGCGCCCGTTTCCGCGAGCAGCGCGTCGGCGAACGCGTCGCGCGGCACGCGGCCGTCGAGCGCCTGTTGCGCATATGCGAGCGCACGCACGCCGAGCCACGCGCCGCTCGCCTCGTCGCCGGACGGAAAGCCGAAGCCGCCCGCGATCCGGCATACGCCGCCCGCATCGAGCGCCGCCGCGATGCTGCCGGTGCCCAGCGCGACGATGAGCCCCGGCGCGCCGCCGTGCGCGCCGACGACGGTCGTATACGCGTCGCTCTCGATTGCGAGCGCGCCGAGCGGCGCCTGCGCGCGGAACGCGGCGAGCCATGCCGCATTGTTGACGCCTGCGAGCCCGCAGCCGAGCGCGCATTGCGGCCAGTCGAACGCAAAGCCGGCCTGCGTGAACGCATCCGCGCAGGCCGCGCCGATCGACGCCCACGCACGCTCGATGCCGAGACCGAGCCCCGACGGGCCGCCGCGCCCCTGCGCGAGCTCGCGCCCGTGCCGGTCGGCCAGCACCGCGCGCGTACCCGTGCCGCCGCCGTCGATGCCGATCGCAAAAAGTAATGTCGCCATGCCTTCATCCCGCTGATTCGAACAGGCGCCAAGCTTAACCGGATCGGTACCGCGCGCCCATCTGCCGTTCGGCCGGCTATCCCGCAAAAAGGGCTTCCGCTATGCTGGCGCGATCGAACCGACACTAAAAACGAGGCAGACGATGTCGCAGCGGTGCAACTGGGTGAAGACGGAAGCGGATGCTCACTATCACGATACCGAGTGGGGCGTGCCGTCGCACGACGATCGCCACCTGTTCGAAATGTTGATCCTGGAAGGCGCGCAGGCCGGGCTGTCGTGGTCGACGATCCTGAACAAGCGCGCGGGCTATCGCGAAGCGTTCGCCGATTTCGATGTCGACGCCGTCGCGCGCTTCACGCCGAAGCACATCGAGAAACTGCTGGAGAATCCCGCCATCGTGCGCAACCGCGCGAAGGTGCAATCTGCGGTGACCAACGCGCGCGCCGTGCAGCGCATCCGCGACGAGCACGGGTCGCTCGCCGCGTTCCTGTGGTCGTTCGTCGGCAACACGCCGGTCCAGAACGCATGGGAGTCGTATCGCGACGCGCCCGCGTCGACCGAGCAGTCCGACGCGCTCAGCAACGCGCTGAAGGCGTACGGCTGCAAGTTCGTCGGTTCGACGATCTGCTATGCGCTGATGCAGGCGACCGGCATGGTCAACGATCACGAGGCCGGCTGCCCGTGCCACGCGCAATGCGCGGCGCTCGGCGGCAAGCAGCCGGCACGCCGGCGCAAGGCGGGCTGACGGCCGCCAACCCAATCACCCTGAGTGAGCCTGCATCGGCTCCGCCCCGTCCAGTCACCGCGCGGCGCGTGACGACGCCGGCACGACCGACTGCGAGAGACAGATAGATCACCGGCACGCGCGGGTCGGCGGCCTCGCCGCCACGGCATCGGGACTTTCCCGGCCTCCAAAAGCGAAACGGCGGAGCGGCCTCTTTCGAGACACACTCCGCCGTTTCGCGGCAAACCGTAAGACGCTCTTAGTGGAGCTTCTTCGGCAGCATCTGGCTGCGCAGACGCTTGTGCAGGCGCTTGACGGCTGCTGCCTTCTTGCGCTTGCGGACTGCGGTCGGCTTTTCGTAAGACTGGCGTTCGCGCAGTTCAGCGATCAGGCCATTTTTTTCGATAGCGCGACGAAAGCGGCGAATCGCCACTTCGAACGGCTCGTTTTCTTTCAGAAGAATCGTCGTCATGTCGTTCCTAAATTGCTTAAACGGTCAAAAACGTAGCGGCCAAGCGCCACGCACCGGCCATCCGAGCGTCCCCACAACAGGCGAAACGAGCGGAAATACGGCCTCGGAGGCCGGAAAAGAGAGGCGGAAAGCACCGCGAGTACGCTTCACAACCGCGTGCAGCGCCGCGTTTGACTGCCAGCAGACATGCCGAAACCGGCAAAGGCGTGACAGAAATCTCAATTCAGCCCGCCATCATATCAGGGAATCACAGACAAAACCATCCTTTTGTCGATTCCGTGTGCACAGCCTTGCAACTCCGTCGCCAGGGCCGGTCTCTGCCCCCTGTTAACCGGGCATCTGACCCACCCCGTCCGAAATGACAAAGAACGATAAAAAATCGGGACGAATCTCAACGCACCCCTCAAGTTTTGTTTTGGCACGCCGAAATCCTGCTCTGAGGCGGCCAGCAATGAACGAGTGCTTCCGCCGACGCCAAAACGGCTTTCCAGGGCTTTCGGCTTAAACAGGAGATTTTTCCATGCTCGGAATCAATAGCAACATCAACTCGCTGGTTGCTCAGCAGAACCTCAACGGCTCGCAAGGCGCACTGTCGCAAGCCATCACGCGTCTGTCGTCGGGCAAGCGCATCAACAGCGCAGCCGACGACGCAGCCGGCCTCGCGATTTCGACGCGGATGCAAACGCAGATCAACGGCCTGAACCAGGGCGTGTCGAACGCGAACGACGGTGTGTCGATGATCCAAACGGCATCGAGCGCACTGTCGTCGCTGACGAACAGCCTGCAGCGTATCCGCCAGCTGGCCGTCCAGGCGTCGACGGGCACGATGTCCACGACCGACCAGGCAGCACTGCAACAGGAAGTTGCGCAACAGATCCAGGAAGTGAACCGTATCGCGTCGCAAACGACGTACAACGGCACGAACATTCTCGACGGCTCGGCAGGCATCGTGTCGTTCCAGGTCGGCGCGAACGTCGGCCAGACGATTTCGCTGGACCTGAGCCAAAGCATGTCGGCCGCGAAGATCGGCGGCGGCCTGGTGCAGAAGGGCCAGACCGTGGGTACGGTGACGAACCTGAGCCTCGACACCGCCGGCGTGTACACGTCGTCGGGCGCGGCGATCACCGCGATCAACGTGCTGTCCGACGGTAAGGGCGGCTACACGTTCACCGACCAGAACGGCGGCGCCATCGCGCAAACCGTTGCTGCATCGGTGTTCGGCGCCAGCGCAACGGCCGGCACGGGCACGGCAGTCGGCGCACTGTCGATCCAAGCGAGCGCAACCAGCTCGAGCATGTCGGCAGCAGCACTCACCGCCATCAACAACGCAGTCGCACAAATCAACGCCGTCAACACGCCGAAGACCGTGTCGAACCTCGACATCAGTACGGTCAGCGGAGCGAACGTCGCGATGGTATCGATCGACAACGCGCTGCAGACGGTTAACAACGTGCAGGCGGCACTCGGCGCGGCACAAAACCGTTTCACGGCAATCGCCACGTCGCAGCAGGCAGAATCGACCGACCTGTCGTCGGCACAGTCGCAGATCACCGACGCGAACTTCGCGCAGGAAACCGCGAACATGTCGAAGAACCAGGTGCTGCAGCAAGCAGGCATCTCGGTGCTCGCACAGGCGAACTCGCTGCCGCAGCAGGTCCTGAAGCTCCTGCAGTAATCGCGTAGCAACCCACGGCCGGGCCCCGCGTAACGCGCGGCCCGGCCGCAGTCACTTGGCGCGCGGGGCCCCGCTCCGCCGCCAGGTCTTCTTCCCGGATTTCACGGATCACCCGCCGCACGGAGCACTACGATGTCGACGATTAATCCCGCCGTCACCGCCGCCAACAACTCGGCCAACAGCGCGCTGCAGCAAGCTGCCCAATCGATCATCAGCGGTTCGACCGGCAACTCGTCGATGGACGTCAACTCGCTCGTGACGGCACTCGTCAACGCGAAGACCGCCGGCCAGGCCGCCGCGCTCAACGCGCAACAAAGCAGCGACAACACCCAGATTTCCGCGTACGGCGCGCTGTCCGCCGCGCTGAGCGCACTGCAGGCCAGCCTCACGACGCTGTCGAACGGCTCGCTGCAGAACACCTTCACCGCGACCGCGAGCGGCACCGGCCTCACCGCGACCGCGGGCGCCGGCGCGGTGGCCGGCAGCTATTCGGTCGGCGTCACGCAGATCGCGACGTCGCAGTCGCTGTCGTCGGCCGCATTCGGCGCGTCGACCGCGCTCGGCACCGGCACGATGACGCTGTCGCTCGGCAGCCAGTCGTTCACGGTCGACGTGAACAGCACCAACAACACGCTGTCCGGCATCGCCGCCGCGATCAACTCCGCGACCGGCAACCCGGGCATCGTCGCGTCGGTCGTCAACGGCAGCGACGGCGCTCACCTCGTGCTCAGCTCGACGCCGACCGGCGCAGCGAGCACGATCGGCGTCGCGCTCAGCAACGTCGCCGGCGACAAGGGGCTGTCCAGCCTCGGCGTCACGTCGACGGCCAGCACGACGGGCGGCCAGTCGACGATCACGTCCGCGAACGGCAGCGCCGCGTGGAAGCAGAGCACGGCCGCGCAGGACGCCGCGTTCACGATCAACGGCATCGCCGGCACCAGCGCGAGCAACACCGTGACGAGCGCGATCACCGGCGTCACGCTGAACCTGACCAGCGCGGCCGTCAGCGCCACGCAGCCGCAGACGCTGACGGTCGCCACCGACACGAAATCCCAGGCCACCGCGGTCAACAACTTCGTGTCGCTCTACAACACGCTCGTCACGACGATGAACTCGCTGTCGAGCTTCACGTCCGGCGCGTCGGCGCAAGGCCCGCTGCTCGGCGACTCGACGCTGAACACGATCAAGAACTCGCTCGCGTCGATCGTCGCGAGCGGCGTGAACGGCAACGGCTCGACGGTCAACCTCGCGTCGATCGGCGTCACGCTGCAGGCCGACGGCACGCTGCAGGTCGACAGCACGGCGCTCAACGGCGCGCTGCAGAACAATCCGACGGGCGTCGCGTCGCTGTTCAACTCGACGAACGGGATCGGCGAGCAGTTGACGACGAGCATCACGAACTACACGAAGACGAACGGGCTGATCGCCGCGCGCACGACCGCGCTCAGCAACGACCTGAAGAGCGTCGCGCAGCAGCAGACGACGCTGTCGAACTATGCGGCACAGCTGACGAGCCAGTACCAGGCGCAGTTCACCGCGCTCAACACGCTGATGGCGACGATGAACACCAACTCGCAATACCTGACCCAGCTGTTCGGCGGCGCGAACAGCGGCGGCGCGCTGGCGAACAACAAGAGCTGACCGCTAGCCGGACAGGAGAGCTCAGATGGAACAGACCGAACTGATTACGCAGATCGACGCGCTCACCGACGCGATCGAACACGCGGCCGCGATGGCCGACTGGATCGAGGCCGCGCGCCTCGTCGATGCGCGCGGTTCGCTCATCGCGCTGCTCTCGGCCGACCAGCCGCCCGTCGGCATCGCCGCGGTCCGCCGCATCCAGGCCAGCAACGATCGCATCTTCTCCGACGCGCAACGCGCGCAGCAGCAACTGACCGACGAATACCAGGCGGCGATGGGCCGCGTGCAGGCCGTCGGCCAGTACCAGAGCATCGCGAACCGTTAAGACGCGCCGCGCGGCGTGCCCGGCACACGCGCGCCGCCCACCCGACAACAAGAACTACACGCTGATGTGAGGGCGTGCTCGTTCGCCTCAGCGCCCGCCTCGTGCGGGCGTTTTTTTTTGATCCCGCCCGCCCGCCGCACCGCCCCGGCCTCGGCTGACCGGCCAATCGACCAAACTGACCGGGCTTTTCCCGTCACCTCGCGGCATCGGCGCGACGGCACGCTACCGATAATGGTATCGACCGACTTTCCGCAGATTTCATCATGTTCTCGACCGAACTGCCCGCCTCCGCCGCGCTTACGCCTGAACAGCAGCTTGCGCAGGACATTGCGCTCGTCTTGGACAACGCGCTCGAGCGCCAGCGCAGCGGCGCGTTCGACGACGCCCGGGCGCTGTACGAGGCCATCCTCGACGCGGTGCCCGCGCATGGCGATGCGCATTACAACCTCGCGGTGCTGATGGTCGATACGGGCCACCCGGCCGACGCGGTGCCGCATTTCGAAGCCGCCATCGGCGCGAGCCCGGACAACGGCTACTACTGGGTCAGCTACATTCATGCGCTGCATCGCAGCGGGCAAACGGCCGCCGCGTGGATCGCGGTCGAAATCGCGCAGCAGCGCGGCGTGCACGGCCCGGCGCTCGACGGGCTGATCGCGCAACTGGCGTCGCCCGAGGTCGTGATGGCGACCGCGGCGGTCGCGCCGAGCAGCATCGACGCGGCGATCGTCCTGGAAACCGGGGCCGGCCGCACCGCGCAGAGCGACGCCGGCAAGCCGGTTCGTCGTCCCAATCAGACGCTGCTGCAAAAGCACGCGGCGCTGTTCGACAAGAACAAGCACGCGGAAGCCACCGCGCTGGCGCGGCAACTGGTCGCCGACTACCCGGAAGACGGCGCATGCTGGCGTGCGCTGTCCGCGTCGCTGCACCGGGAAGGCCGCTTCGCGGAGATGATCGAGGCCGGCCTTCGCACGGTCGAATTGCTGCCGGGCGAAGTACTCGTGCGCATCCTGCTCGCCGATACGCTGCGGATGATGAACCGTCTCGCGGAAGCCGACGAGCAGTGCAAGCGCCTGTTCGAGCTTCAGCCCGATCACGCGGAGGCCATGCGGATTCGCGGCCTCGTGCTGTTCGCGCTGCGCCGCACGGATGAAGCGGTCGCGGCTTGCCGACGCGCGATCGAGCTGGCGCCCGGCGCCGCCGCGCCATACGGCACGCTCGGCTTCGTGCTGCTCGAACTCGGCGCGACGCAGGAAGCGATCGGCTGGCTCAAGCGCTCGGTAGAAATCAACCCGACCGACAGCGTCACCCACAGCAGCATGCTGTTCTGTATCGCGCACAGCAGCGACTTCGATCCGCAGACGCTCGTCGCGGCGCACCGCAAGTTCGGCGAGCGCTATGACAACCACAAGCGCAAGCGCGCCGTCGTGTTCTCGAACAAGCGCGATCCGGCGCGCCAGTTGCAGGTCGGCTTCGTGTCGGGCGACCTGTTCAGCCACGCGGTCGCCTCGTACGCGGTGCCCGTGATCGAGCATCTCGCGGCCGATCCCGGCATCGCGATGCACTTCTATCACAATCACTTCGAGGAAGATTACACGTCCGAGCGCTTCAAGGCCCACGCGACGACCTGGCGCAACGTCGCCGGCATGAGCGACACGGCCTTCCTCGAACGCGTGCGCAACGACCGCATCGACATCGTGATCGAGCTGTCGGGCCATACCGGCCGCAACCGGCTCGTTGCGCTCGCGCAGCGCGCGGCGCCGGTTCAGGCGTCGTGGATCGGCTATCCGGCCACGACCGGCCTCGCCGCAATGGACTACTACCTGACGGACCGCTTCGTCGCGCCGCACGGCGCATTCGACGACCAGTTCGTCGAGCAGCTCGTGCGGCTGCCCGCGATCGCGCCGTTCATGCCGCCGCCGAACTGCCCGCCCGTGAACGTGCTGCCGGCCTTGCACAACGGCTATACGACGTATGCCAGCTTCAACCGCCTGAACAAGCTCAGCCCGCACGTGATCGAGGTCTGGTCGCGCGTGCTGCACGCCGACCCGACCGCGCGCATGGCGCTCGGCGCGATCGGCAACGAAGGCGACAAGCAGACGCTGATCAAATGGTTCGCCGCCTGCGGTATCGACGCCAACCGCCTGACGTTCCACCGGCGCTCGAACATCCCCGTTTACATGCAGCAGCACCACGGCGTCGACCTCTGTCTCGACGCGTTCCCGTACACCGGCTCGACGACGACGCTCAATGCGCTGTGGATGGGCGTGCCGACCGTGACGCTCCCCGGCGTGACGATGGCCGGGCGCGGTAGCGCGGGCTGGCTCCAGCACGTCGGGCTCGACGCGTACATCGCGACGGACGAGGACGACTTCGTCGCGAGGGCGTTGGCGCTCAGCCGCGACACCACCGCGCTGCAGGCGCTTCGCGCCGGCCTGCGCGCGCGCTGCGGGGAATCCGCCGCGTTCCGGCCGGCCGTCGTCGCGGCCGGGCTGTCGTCGGCGCTACGCACGATGTGGACCCGCTGGTGCGCGGGAGAGCCCGTCACCGCCTTCGACACGCCGCTGTTCGACGACGTGGCGACCGCCCCGGCCCCGGCCGACGCCTGAACGCCGCGCGTTACCGAGAGAGACAATCATGACCGCCAGCCTGCCCGCATCGTCCGTCGCGCAACTGCCGCACGAACGCATCTACGTCACGCAACCGCACCTGCCGCCGCTCGATGAATTCCTCCCGTATCTCGAGAAGATCTGGGAGAGCCGCACGCTGACGAACGGCGGCCCGTTCCACCAGCAGTTCGAGCGCGCGCTCTGCGACTATCTCGGCGTGCCGTACCTGTCGCTGTTCGCGAACGGCACCCTCGCGCTCGTCACCGCGCTGCAGGCGCTGCGCATCACCGGCGAGGTGATCACGACGCCGTACTCGTTCGTCGCGACCGCCCATTCGCTGCTGTGGAACGGCATCAAGCCGGTATTCGTCGACGTCGCGCCCGGCACGCTCAATCTCGACCCCGCCCGCATCGAGGCGGCGATCACGCCGCAGACCACCGCGATCATGCCCGTGCATTGCTACGGCAATCCGTGCGACGTCGACGCGATCCAGAAGATCGCCGACAACTACAACCTGCGCGTGATCTACGACGCGGCGCATGCGTTCGGCGTGCGGAACGCCGACGGCAGCGTGCTCGCGCACGGCGACCTGTCGGTGCTGAGCTTTCACGCGACGAAGGTGTTCAACACGTTCGAGGGCGGCGCGATCATCTGTCCCGACGCGAAGACCAAACAGCGGATCGATCACCTGAAGAACTTCGGTTTCGTCGATGAAGTCACGGTCGTCGCGCCCGGCATCAACGGCAAGATGAGTGAGATCAACGCCGCGTTCGGGATGCTGCAGTTGCAGCATATCGACGGCGCACTCGCGCGCCGCCGCGAGATCGACGCGCTGTACCGCACGCTGCTCGCCGACGTGCGCGGCATCCGCTGCGTGCCGCTCGGCGGCCAGACCGTCGCGAACCACGCGTATTTCGCGATCCTCGTCGACGAAGACTATCCGCTCGACCGCGATGCGCTGTACCAGAAGCTGCGCGACTACGACGTGTACGCGCGCCGCTATTTCCATCCGCTGATTTCGGAATTTCCGATGTACCGCGGGCTGCCGTCCGCCAGCCGCGACAACCTGCCCGTCGCCACGGAGGCCGCGCGCAAGGTGTTGTGCCTGCCGATCTACCCGGCGCTCAGCGACGACATGGTCCGCCGCATCGTCGAGCTGATCGCGTTCTGACGCGCCGCGCCTACAGGTAACGGTCGCCCGCCGCACGCGCACGGATCCGGCGCGCCGGGTTGCCGTACGCCACCGTGTACGGCTCGACGTCGTGCAGGACGACCGCCCCCGCGCCCACGACGCTGTGCTCGCCGACCGCAATCCGGTGTCGCAGCATCGCGCCGAGGCCGATCGCCGCGCCGCAGCCGATCCGGCAGTTGCCGCCCGTGACGACGCCCGGCGCGAGGCTCGAGAAATCGTCCATCACGCCGTCGTGATCGAGCGACGCATTCGTATTGACGATGCATCCCGCGCCGATCGAGCAGCTCGGGTTGATCACCGCGCCGGCCATCACGACCGTGCCCGCACCGATCGTCGACGCCTTGCCGACGCGCGCGGCCGGATGCACCGCCGACACGCACGGCAAGCCCGGCACGAGCGCCGCGAGACCGGCCGTCACGTTCTCGCGGGCATGATTGTCGCCAATGGCGACCAGCAGCCCGGCGATCCCGTGCTGGTCGACCAGCCGCGGCACATCCCGCTCGGCGCCCAGCACCGCGTAGCCGAGCGTCTCTTCGCCGGCGGCACGGAACGAATCGATCAGCCCGGCGATCCGGTATCGGCCGGCCTGTTCGACGATGTCGATCACGACCTTCGCGTGACCGGACGAGCCGACGATGACGATGTTTTCCACGAGTACCTCGATTGATCTAGTAGGCAGGGGCAACAGGGTCGCGTTTCGCGCAGTATGCCGTGTCGCCGCGTCCATGCCGCGCGCGTCGGCATGTCAGACGCCGGACGCCATTTCGTCCGCCGTCGCGCGTGCGGCTGCACAATGCGCGGCAAACGCCACCCGCAGCCGCTCGGCCAGTTGAATCCAGCTTTCCCCGCGCCCGCGCCGGAACAGCCGCACCGTCCCCGGATACCACGGCGAATCGTCGCGGTCGTGCATCCAGCGCCAGTCCACGTCCTGATTCGGCAGCAGCACCCAGCATGGCTTGCCGAGCGATGCGGCCAGATGCGCGGTCGACGTGTCGACGCACACCACGAGATCGAGTTGCGCGACGATCGCGGCCGTATCGGCGAAATCGTCGATCTCCGAGCCCAGGTGCAGCAACGGCAGACCGCCCGGCGGGTGACGCGCATCGTCCTCGCCCTGCCCCTTCTGCAGGCTGACGAAGTTGACGCCCGGCACGCTCCACAGCGGCGTCAGCAGCGCCAGCGACGGCAGCGAACGGTGCGCGTCGTTGTGATGCTTCGGGTTGCCTTTCCATACGAGGCCCACACGCGGGCCGGCCGGCAGCGCATCGAGGCGCGCGGCCCAGCGGGCGACGCGCGCCGGATCGGGGACGAACCGCACCGGCGGCGGGATCGTGTCGAGCGTCGTGCCGGCGTGCATCGGCGCGCTCAACAGGCTCGTCCAGTAATCGAATTGCGTGGCCTGCGCGGCGGCCGCCTCGTGATCGAGCGCCGCGTCGACGCCGTCGACCGTCTCCATCAGCCGATGCAGCGCCGGCTGGCACGCGAAGACCACCCGCGCCGCCCGCCGCGCGCGAAATTGCGCGAAATAGCGGCTGAACTGCAGCATGTCGCCGAGGCCGTCCTCCTGCCACACGAGCAGCGTCTTGCCGGCCAGCGGCTCGCCTTGCCACTGCGCGCACCGCAGCACCTCGCGGGTCCGACGGTGCACGAAAGTCGGCTGTTCGTAGCGCGATTCGTAGCGGCGCCAGCCTTCGTCGAATCGTCCGCGGCTGAGCAGCAGCGTCGCGAGCCCGAAGCGCGCATCGTCGTAGTCCGCGCGCAGGTCGAGCGCGCGCCGGTATGCGCTTTCGGCTTCGTCGAGCTGGCCCGCATGCGCGAACGTCGTGCCGAGGTTGTAGTGCGCCTCGGCCATCTGCGGCGCGAGCGCCAGCGCGTCGGTGAACGCGACGGCCGCTTCGTCGTGGCGGCCCCGCGCGCGCAGGACGCAGCCGAGATTGTTGTGTGCCTGCGGCAGACCGGGCCGGCAGCGGATCGCGTCGCGATAGGCCGCTTCCGCTTCGGGCAGGCGATCGAGGTTCTGCAGCGCGACGGCGAGGTTGTAATGCGCCTCCGGATGATCCGGACACAGTGCAATGGCTTGCCGGCTGGCCGCCTCCGCTTCCGGCAACCGCTGCATGTCGACGAGGATCGCGCCGAGATTCACGTGCGCGAGCACGTGGTCGGCGCGGACGGCGATCGCGAGGCGGTACGCGAGCTCCGCTTCCGCCGGCCGGACGAGCACGCGCAGCAGGTTGCCGAGATCGGTCAGCACGTCGGGCGACCTCGGCTCGATCGACAGCGCCTGCCCGAACGCCTGTTCGGCCTCTTTGAGCCGGCCGAGCGCTTCGAGCACCTTGCCGAACCGGTGATGATGCGACGCGTGCAACGGCGTGACGCAGGCGAGCTGCCGGCGCAGCAGCGCTTCGGCTTCAGGCAGGCGGCCCTGCGACACCAGCAGCGCGCCGAGGCCGTCGTAGGGGGGCTCGAACGCCGGCATCGCGTCGATCGCGCGCCGCCACCAGGCTTCCGCGTCCGCCAGACGGTTCAGGCCCAGCGCGCTGACGGCCGCGACGTGCAGCGCCGCGACGGCCGGCGACGGCCGGTCGAGCAGCGGTGCGATACGCGACAGCGCGTCGGCAAACTCACCGTTCTGGCACAGGGCCGCGGCGTGTTGAACCGGTGCGGATTCGTCGAGAGCGGGCGTCATGTCATGCGGCGCTGCGCGGCGCGCATCGTCAACAGTCGGTCAGGCGGGCGCCGGTACGACGGCCGGCTGGCCGGACTCGTGCACCGCGCGGTCCTTGGCTTCCTGGAGCGCCGCGAGCGTGTCGAGCGCACGCCCTTCGTCGGCGGTGAGGTCGACCAGAAATGCGTCGTTGTGCTGCTTGACCCACTCGAGCGGCATATCCCACCACGCCAGCTGCAGTAGTCGTTCACGCACTTTCTCCGTGAAGCGGAAGCGCACCAGGCGGGCCGGCGAACCGGCATAGATTCCATACGCCTCGGAGCGGAAATTGGGCGGAACGACGGCCCGCGCGCCGATCACGCAGCCGTTCTCGATCTGGCTGCCGCCCAGGAACAGCGCTTCGTCGCCGATCCAGACGTCGTTGTGGATCACGGTATCCGCGTATTGCGGCATCGGCGGGTGAGCGAGGCCATTACCGTAGATGCCGAACATGTTGGTGGAAATCGTGCGCATCTCGTGCTGTCCGTTCAACAGGAAACTCAGGCGCAGCCCGCCGGCCACGTACTTGCCGATCACGAGCTTCTGATGGTCCAGGTCGTACTTGGCGATCGAGCCCACGCCGATCTGCGAACACCGGCCGATATGAAACGTACCGACTTGCGGCTCTTCATCGGCCCAGTTGCGGAAAAAATTGTTCGGAATCGCAGAGAAGGCGCCGTCCCGGTAGCCCAGCACGATGAAATGCTTCGCCCACGAATGGTCGGACAGCACGCCAATACAATCGTCGGAGGTCGTAACGTTCATACACGGTCGCGGATTGGCCGGCGCGGCAGCACAATGTCGCAGCCGCCCGGTGCGAAAGGGAAACCGACGCGACACGTCGGTCGCAGTCGTGGACGACGCAGTATAGAAAGCGCGCGGCGACAACCGATCATCAAAAAGAACGGCGTTCTGGCTTCTGTTCCGTCGATCGCACGAATGCCCGGGAATTCGCGACCGGGATGGCGCAGGCGTCGAACCGGGCTTGCACCCGGCATGGTCGACGCGCTCCCCGCTCTCGCTCAGCTCGACGAACACCCGCCGCAACTGCTCGAACTGCACGAGCTGGAACTGCAGGAACTCGACGAACTGCAGCTCGACGACGAGCCGCTGTCCGACGAATCGAACGACGTGCCGCCACCCGCTTTCGCCGCGGCGGCCGACGCTCCCTGCGATGCGGCCAGCACCGTGCCCGAATACGCCGACCACGCGGTGCCGGCCAGCGCGCCTGCGCCGAACAGCGCGGCGGTCCACAGCAACGGGTCGGGATCGTCGCGTTCCGCCTGGCCCGGGCGCGCCCCGTGCGTGTCCTTCGCTCCGCCCACCGGCTGCGGATTGTAAGCAGCCAGCGGATCGTGCGCTGCCCGGCGCTCGAGCAGCGCGGCGCGCCCGGCCGCCGTTGCGCCGCCCCGCCCGAATCCAGTCAGCCGGCGCGCGACGATCCGGTACGCGATCGCGAACACCGCCATGCAGATGACGAGCAGCAGCACGGGCCGCCCTCGGCTCAACCCGACGGCAAGCTTCGCGGCGCCGGTGCCGAGCACGAGCAGCACGATCGCCCGCGCGGCCACGCGCGACGCGCGCAACTCGCCGGGCGCCCACAACCAGCCCTGCGCACGCATCCCGTCGACGACCTCCTGCGCGTACTTCGCAAGCCGCTCGCGAAACACGCCGTAGCGGACGGTGCCGGATAGTTGCTCGTTGAGCCACGCGCAGTGGTCGTCGTAGCGGCCCGCGCGTTCCAGATCCGCGATCTTCACGTAGCCGCCTTGCCGAGGGACGGTCCACAGCTCCACCGCGCCCGCATGCGCGAGCGACATCGTCACGACCTGCGCGACCCGCGCTTCGCCGCCGGTGAGATAGGCGACTTCGTCGGCGCTCAGCCCGGACGACGCGTTGTGCGTGCGCCGACCCCAGCGACGGATGCGGAATTCGATGGCCTGGAGCGCGACGATCAGCAACAACGCGAGCATGCAGGCCGGCACGTAGAACGCGAGAAACTGCGGCCCGGTGTAGTTCAGCACGTCGAAGTCCTGCGCCGATGCGCAGGTCGCGGCGACGCTCGCGGCCGCCGCCGGCCACGCGAGTTTCGGCAGACGGTTGCGCCATGTGCGGCGCGGTGCCGCGGCGGTCATGGCCTCAGCCGGCTGCGTTGCCGCCTCTGTCTCCGCCTCTGCCTCAGCCAGTCGATCGATGGGACGCGGCCAGATCGATGCAGGCGGTTCGCAGCCGAACAGCCGGCGATAGCTGTCGAGCGTGTCGCGATAGCGCTGTGCGTATACGGCGGCCTCGTCGGGTGCGCCCGTGCCGGGCATGTGGTGCAGCCGCGCGCGGAGCACGTCGGCGCAAAAGACGTCCCAGTATTCGAGCGTGTACTGCAGATGGAAATGCCACGCAGCATCGACCTCGACCGACGGCGTGACCGGATGCCCGGCCGCCTGCGCGAGAAACGCGAAGCGCTTGTATTCGTCGATCACGGCCAGCGCGTGGTCGTGCGACCAGCCTTCGGCTTCGGCAAGGCGGCGGCTGTACGGCAGCGGCGCGTGCGGATCGTCGGGGGAATACGCGTCCAGACGCGCCAGCAACGCCCGCTGCGCATCGGTCAGCGCGCAGGCAGCGACTGCGGTCGAGGTAGACGAAATGGCAGCCATCGGAGTCGGCGCGATGCGCGGACGGCCGCCGCGATCAACGCTTGGAGTTGTCGTTGCGGGCGATTCTCGCACAATGGGAAGGCGGGGGAACAGCAGGGAAATGGTGCGGGAGATGGCGATGCCGTGCGGTGACGCTACGCCTGGACGACTTCAGGAAAACGGATCGGGAAATTCGACGCCTGGAATCAGGCTATTTGGCGCGCCCGGCTGGGATCGAACCAGCAACCCCTGCCTTCGGAGGGCAGTACTCTATCCATTGAGCTACGGGCGCGTGTGACAGTGAAACGACCCCAATATACAGGCCGCCCACAATTGGCAAGACGGCAAGGATACCCGGTTTCCCATGATGCGTCCACCTTGCCTGCCGAATCGCCGCCGGGCCGCGCTGCGTGCGGGTAAACACGCGCCATCGCGCCGCTCGCCGTGATGTAAACGTTCCGTCTATAATCGTCCGTGCTTCATTGGACTGCCATTTTGCCGTTGCACCGCGCTCACAATTCCTATTCATGGAGACGAGGCAAGCATGAGCGAAGCACCCCACGAATCTCCCGTCAAAACCCCCGGGCAGTTGGTTGCCGTCATCATCGCGTCGTTCGCGATCCCGATCGTCCTGATCATCCTGTTCGCCACCTATGCGAACCATGCGTTCCGTTCCGGCGCCGGCACGGACGCGCTGTCCGACGAGCAGGTCGCCGCACGTATCAAGCCGCTCGCGCAGGTCGACGTGAAGGACGCCAACGCGCCCCGCACGTACAAGACCGGCGAGGCAGTCTACAAGGCCGTCTGCGTGACCTGCCACGGCACGGGCGCCGCCGGCGCGCCGAAGTTCGGCAACAAGGACGACTGGGCGCCGCGCATCTCGCAAGGCTTCGACACGCTGCTCAAGACGGCCCTCGCTGGCAAGGGCGCGATGCCGCCGCGCGGCGGCACGAGCCCCGACGACGTCAGCGACTATGAAATCGCCCGTGCGATCGTCTACATGGCGAACAACGACGGCGCGAACTTCCCCGAACCGGCCGCGCCGGCCGCCAACGCGGCGCAGCCCGCCAGCGGCGCGGCAGGCGCGGCAGGCGCGTCGGGCGCGGCCGACGCCGCGAGCGCGCAGATCGCCGCGGCGCAGGCCGCGATGGCCGCGATCCCGAAGGCCGGCGAACAGCCCGCGGCCGCTCCGGCCAGCGCCGATGCGGCAACCGCCGGCAAGGCGCTGTACACGTCGACCTGCCAGGCCTGCCACGCGGCCGGCGTGCTCGGCGCGCCGAAGTTCGGCAGCAAGGAAGACTGGGCGCCGCGCCTGAAGGAATCGATGGATACGGTCTACAACTACGCGCTGCACGGCAAGGGTGCGATGCCACCGAAGGGCGGATCGACCGCGTCGGACGCCGACGTGAAGGCAGCCGTCGACTACATGGTCAACGCGTCGAAGTAACGCCGGCCCACCAGTAAAAAACCCCCGCGAAGCACACGCATCGCGGGGGTTTTGATTTGCCGGATCGCCGGATCGCCGGATCGCCAGATCGCCGGGCCGCCGTGTGCCCGACGGCGCCGCCGCATCACTTCTGCAGCAACGCCTTCAGGCTCGCGAGCCGATCCTTCGGCGACATCGGCGCTTCTTCCGGCGTGGGCGGCGGCGCTTCGTCGAGGCCCATCTCGGGGATGAAGCGCGACGGCTCGCACACGACCGTCTCGCGCGCCCGCTTGCGCTTCTTGCACCAGTTCAGGTGCAGGCTGCGCTGCGCGCGCGTGATCGCGACGTACATCAGCCGGCGCTCTTCCTCGATCCGCTCGCTGTCGATCGGGCCGTCGTCCTCGCTGCCGCCGCGGTGCGGCATGATGCCCTCCTCGACGCCGACCAGGAACACGTGCGGATACTCGAGCCCCTTCGACGCATGGACGGTCGACAGCCGCACGGCATCCGGATCCTCGTCCTTGCCCTCGAGCATCGACATCAGCGCGACGGTCTGGATCAGGCCGAGCAGGTTCTTGCCCGTATCGGCGAGCCCGTCCGCGTTGTGGAAGCCTTCCGCCTCGCCGTCGACGGCTTCCGTCTCGGGCTTCGTGCCCTTGCGCTTCAGCCATTCGAGGAATTCGAGGACGTTCTGCCATTTCGACTGCGCCTGGCGCTCGTCGAACGCGTCGTACAGGTACGCCTCGTAGTGGATCGCCTCCATCATGTCGTCGAGCACGACGGTCGCGGGCTCCTTGTCCGCGCGCTCGGTCAGGCGCTGGATGAAGTCGCAGAACATCCTGAGCGGCTCGACCTGGCGCGCGGACAGCCGCGCCTCGATGCCGCCCATGTACACGGCCTCGAACAGCGACACCTTCGCCTGCCCAGCGAACGAGCCGAGCGCCTCGAGCGTCGTGTTGCCGATCCCGCGGCGCGGCGTCGTGACCGCGCGGATGAACGCGGGATCGTCATCGGCGTTCGCGATCAGCCGCAGGTACGCGCACAGGTCCTTGATCTCGGCCTTGTCGAAGAACGACTGGCCGCCGGACAGCACGTACGGGATCCGCTCGCGCCGCAGCACCTGCTCGAAGATGCGCGCCTGGAAATTGCCGCGATACAGGATCGCGTAGTCGCGGAACTGCGCGCGCCGCTCGAACTTGTGCGCGGACAGCCGGAACACGACCGATTCGGCCTCGTGCTCCTCGTCGTTGCACGGCGTGACGGTGATCGAATCGCCCATCCCGTGCTCGGACCACAGCTTCTTCTCGAACAGCTTCGGGTTGTTCGCGATCACGTTGTTCGCGGCGGTCAGGATCCGCACCGTCGACCGGTAATTCTGCTCGAGCTTGACCAGGTGCAGCTTCGGGAAATCCTTGCCGAGCTGCGCGAGGTTCTCGAGCGTCGCGCCACGCCAGCCGTAGATCGCCTGGTCGTCGTCGCCGACCGCCGTGAACGCGGCGCGCGGGCCGGCGAGCAGCTTCAGCAGCTCGTACTGGCACGCGTTGGTGTCCTGGTACTCGTCGATCAGCAGGTAGCGCAGCTTGTTCTGCCAGCGGTCGCGCACCTGCTCGTTCTTCGCGAACAGCTCGGCGGGCAGGCGGATCAGGTCGTCGAAGTCGACCGCCTGGTACGCATGCAGCGTCGCGACGTAGTTGCGGTAGACCAGCGCGGCCTGGTGCTCGTCCTCGTTGGCCGCGATCGCCATCGCCTCGTCGGGCATGATCAGGCCGTTCTTCCACAGCGAGATGATGCTCTGGATCTTGCGGATCAGCCCCTTGTCGGTGGTGCCGAGCTGCTCCTGGATCATCCCGAAGCAGTCGTCCGAATCCATGATCGAGAACTGCGGCTTCAGGCCGACGTGCTCGGCCTCCTGGCGCAGGATCTGCACGCCGAGCGAATGGAACGTGCAGACGGTGAGCTGGTTGACGGGCACCTTGCGGCCTTCCTTGCCGGGCGTGGTGAGCGTCTTGCCCTCGAGCAGCTTCCCCACGCGCTCGCGCATTTCGGCGGCCGCCTTGTTCGTGAACGTGACGGCGGCGATGTGGCGCGGCTCGAAGCCTTTCGCTTCGATCAGGTGCGCGATCTTCTGCGTGATCACGCGGGTCTTGCCGCTGCCCGCGCCGGCGAGCACGAGACAGGGACCGTCGAGGTAGCGCACCGCTTCGTTCTGGGCGGAATTGAGGCCTGCGGACATGATGGCGGATGGTGTTGCGGTTGACGGCGGAACGCCGGGAGGATGCCGTGCGCGGCAGGCTGGCGAAGCAGGCGGACACGCGGGCAGGACGCGCATGTTAACACGTCGGCGGCGCGTATTTCGGGAGCGCCGCCGGACGGGGCCGCGCGGGCCAATCGGTCGGCCGCCCCCTGTCCGTCCGGCCAATCCGGCCCTGTTCGCGCACCGATCGGCCACAATACGCACACACCGGCGGCGCCCCGTGCCGGGCTCGCCTGAACCGCTTGAAACGTCTGAAACGCCACCGGATCGACACCATGGGATACCCGTTCGCTACCGCCGCCCTCGGCCCGCTGCTGTTCGCACAGGGGCGCTACGTGCGGCGCGTCACGCCGCGGCTGCCCGAGGCGGCCGGCCCGCGCGACGGCGTGGCCGGCGACGGCCCGCCGCTGCGCGTGCTGGTGGTCGGCGATTCGGCCGCCGCGGGCGTCGGCGTCGCGACGCAGCGCGACGCGCTGTCCGGGCAACTGGCGAGCGAACTGGCGGCCACGCACCGCGTGAGCTGGAAGCTGCTCGCACGCACGGGCCTGACCACGCAGGATCTCGTCGATTGGCTCGCCGCCGAGCCGGCCGAGCCGTTCGACGTGGCCGTGACTTCGCTCGGCGTCAACGACGTGACGAGCGGCGTGCCGCCGGCGCGCTGGCAGGCGGCGCAGGCCGAACTCGTCCGGACGCTCGCCGGGCGCTTCCGGGTCGGGCACGTGATCCTGTCGGCAGTACCGCCGATGGAACGCTTTCCGGCGCTGCCGCAGCCGCTCGCGTGGTATCTCGGGCTGCGCGCGAAACGGCTCAACGCGGCGCTCGCCGGCTGGGCCGCCGCGCAGCCGCATTGCACGTTCCTGCGGGTCGCGCTGCCGCTCGAGCGCCACCTGATGGCCGCGGACGGCTTCCACCCAGGCGAAGCCGCATGCGCCGTGTGGGCCGCGCAGGTCGCGGCCGCCGTGCGGCAGCGGGCGGCCGCATGACACGGCTCAGCGCCCGCGTGACGCGCCGTTTACCGCGAAGCCGGGCAGGCAGCCACGTGCGCACGGTGCGCGGTCTCGCGCAAATGCCGGCTTCCTTTGCGCATGCGCCGCGTCTCTCCGCGCATTTCGCCCAACGCGCCAGTACGAGCGGCGGCGCCATGCCAAAATAGCCGGTCGTCTTCGCGCCGCCTCGGCGCGCCATCCTTTAATTTCCTTCGCAGCCAGGAATTGCCATGTCGTCATTGCTCAGGATTGGTTTGATGGGTTTCGGTTTCGCCGGCGCGACGTTCCACGCGCCCGTGATCGCCACGAGCGGCCGCACTGAAGTCGCCGCGATCGCGACGGGCCAGCCCGATCGCGCACGGGCCGCGTATCCGGGCGCGCGCGTCGTCCCCGACCTCGACACGCTGCTCGGCCTCGACGACATCGAGTGCGTGGTGATCGCCACGCCGAACGACACGCACTTCGCGCTCGCACGCCAGGTGCTCGAAGCCGGCCGTCACGTGGTCGTCGACAAGCCCGTCACGCTCACCGCCGACGAAGCACTTGCGCTTGCGCGGCTCGCGAACGCGCGCAGCCGGCTGTTCGCGCCGTTCCACAACCGCCGCTGGGACGGCGATTTCCTGACCGTGCGCCGTGTCGTCGAATCGGGCGAGCTCGGCCGGCTCACCTACTTCGCGTCGCACTTCGACCGCTTCCGGCCGACGCCGCGCACGCGCTGGCGCGAGGAGCCCGCACGCGGCGGCGGCCTGCTGCTCGACCTCGGCCCGCACCTGATCGACCAGGCGCTCGCGCTGTTCGGCGTACCGGAAACGGTGAGCGCGACCGTCAAGACGCGCCGCGACAACGGCACGGCGCCCGATTTCGTGCACCTGCTGCTCGGTTATCCGGACAAGGACGTCGCGCTGCATGCGAGCGCGCTGGCGGCGATCGAGCCCGCGCGCTTCACGCTGCACGGCACGCGCGGCAGCTACCAGAAGTTCGGGCTCGACACGCAGGAAGACCAGCTCAAGGCCGGCCTCACCGCGGACGACGTCGAGTTCGGCGGCGGCAACCCGCCCGGCCTGTTGCGCGTGCTCGACGGCGAAATCGAAGTCGAGCGCCCGGTGCCGACGCTCGACGGCCAGTACGCGGAGTTCTACCGCGCGCTCGCCGCGTCGATCCGCGACGGCGCGCCGTTCCCCGTCACCGCGCAGGACGCCGTCGACGTGATGACGATCATCGAGCTCGCCGCGCAGAGCGAGCACGACGGCCGCCGGCTGCCGTTCGTGCGCCGCATGGTCTGACACCGCGCGCTGGCCGGTTGCAGCCGGCCGGCACGCGTGTACCGGGGCAACCGGAACATTCGGTTACAAATGCCGCGGGAACGAAAGTCAGCGGTACACGTGTCTGACGCGTTTCTCAAAAAAGTCGATCCGACACCAATCCGTCAGGAGAATGTTGATGCAACGGTTGATTCGCGCAGCAGTGTGCTGCGTGCTGGTTTCCTCGCTCGCGGCCTGTATCGTGCAGCCGCAGCAGCCGGTCCGTCAGGCGCCCCCGCCGCGGCCGAATCCGCAGGTCGTCGCGAACGAACGGGCGCAACAGATCCAGGGCCGGATCGACAACCTGCACCGCCGCATCGATGCGCGCGTGAACGGCGGCTACTATCCGCCGCCGTACGGCGCGCAGCTTCACCACCGCCTCGACGTGATCCGCCAGGAAGCGAACGACATGGCCGCGCAGCACAGCGGCGGCCTGTCCGGCGACGAGCAGCGCGTGCTGAACCAGGAACTCGACACGGCCGCGCGCGCGATCGGCGAGTAACGCGCCGGCGCCCGCCGGAGTGGAAAAAAGCGGCGGCACCGGTTGCCGCCGCTTGTCGTGAAGCGACATTTTTTTGCCCAAATTGACAAGGCCCACCCGCTCGCGTACAGTCGCCCGCACGCGTCGGGAGAGCGTGTGACCGCGTTGCTGCAACGCCGGTCGCGCCGCCGAAGGGGCACACCCGCAAACTCTCAGGCAAAAGGACCGACCGCGTCGGGGAATCCCGTCCGCGCATTGCGCGGGCCGCACTCCCCGCACTCTGGAGAGCGGCAGTAGCCCGCTGCGCACATGCTGCGCGGGCAAGCTGCCCACCGAAGGGGCGCGCGCTCGCCGGGCTTTGCCCGCGGCGCAATCTCTCAGGTATCGAGGACAGAGGGGCATGTACCTGATCGCTCGCAGCCCGTCGGCCGCGGTGGTCGGCACATGGCCGTTCTGATCCGCGCGCAAGCGCCTTGCCTGAGGCCTCGATGACTGCACTGAATCACACCCCGCTCAACGCCGCGCACCGCGCGCTCAATGCCCGCATGGTCGACTTCGGCGGCTGGGACATGCCCGTCAACTACGGCTCGCAGATCGAAGAACACGAAGCCGTGCGCACCGACGCCGGCATGTTCGACGTGTCGCACATGTGCGTCGTCGATTTCACCGGCAGCCGCGTGCGCGCGTTCTTCGAGCACGCGATCGCGAACAACGTCGGCAAGCTGAAGACGCCCGGCAAGGCGCTCTACTCGTGCCTGCTCAATCCGCAGGGTGGCGTCGTCGACGACCTGATCGTCTATTACTTCACCGAAGATTTCTTCCGCGTCGTCGTCAACGCCGGCACCGCCGAGAAAGACATCGCGTGGTTCAACACGCTCAACGAGCAAGGCGGCTACGGCCTCACGATCGCGCCGCGCCGCGATTTCGCAATCGTCGCCGTTCAGGGCCCGAACGCCCGCGAAAAGGTCTGGACGACGGTGCCCGCCGCGCGCGCCGCGACGAGCGAGCTGAAGCCGTTCAACGCCGCGCAGGTCGCCGGCACGCCATTCGGCGATCTCACCGTCGCGCGCACCGGCTATACCGGTGAAGACGGCTTCGAAGTGATCGTCCCGGCCGTGCACGTCGTAGCGCTGTGGAACGCACTGCAGCAAAACGGCGTGCGCCCGTGCGGGCTCGGCGCGCGCGACACGCTGCGCCTCGAGGCCGGCATGAACCTGTACGGCCAGGACATGGACGACACCGTGTCGCCGCTCGACGCGGGCCTCGCGTGGACGGTCGACCTCACCGCGCCGCGCGACTTCGTCGGCCGCGCCGCGCTCGAACGCGACGGCACGCGCGCCGCGTTCGTCGGCCTGATCCTGCAGAAGGAAAACGGCAAGGCGGGCGGCGTGCTGCGCGCACACCAGAAGGTCGTCACGCCGCACGGCGAAGGCGAGATCACGAGCGGCACGTTCTCGCCGTCGATGCAGGAATCGATCGCGTTCGCGCGCGTGCCGGCGGCCGTCCAGGTCGGCGACACGGTCCAGGTGCAAATTCGCGACAAGAATCTTCCCGCGCGCGTGGTAAAACTGCCGTTCGTGCGCAACGGCAAGGTCCTCGCTGCGTAACGGCCGGGGGGCCTCCTCCCGGGAAGCCGGGAGATGGCGCCCGGCGCAAACCACATCCGGCGCGCCCCGGCGGCGCGCCAGCAGAACGAATCACACCCTTTTATCCAGGAGCATCCGATGAGCAACGTCCCGGCCGATCTGAAATACACCGACGAACACGAGTGGATCCGCACCGAAGCAGACGGCACGCTGACGGTCGGCATCACCGATCACGCGCAGAGCACGCTCGGCGACATCGTCTTCCTCGAACTGCCCGAAGTCGGCAAGTCGGTGACCGCGGGCGACGCGGTCGGCGTCGTCGAATCGGTGAAGGCTGCATCCGACATCTACTCGCCGGTGTCCGGCGAGGTCGTCGCCGTCAATACGGAAGCGACCGACGCGCCGGAAGAAGTGAACAGCGATGCGTACGGCGTGTGGCTCTTCAAGATCAAGCTCGCGGCCGGCGCATCGACCGACAAGCTGATCGACGCTGCCGCCTACACCAAGCTGATCGACTAATTTCCTTACCCGAACCGCGCGGGGCCGGTCAGCCGCCCCGTCCCGCGCGGGACCAGAGTCACGCCATGAAGCTCGAACACCCGGACCGCCTGATGAACCGCACGCCCCTCTCGCTCGCCGCGCTCGAAACGCACGACGCGTTCGCCGAACGCCATATCGGCCCCGACGCCGCCAGCCAGCAGGCCATGCTCGATACGCTCGGCTTCGCGTCGCGCGCCGCCCTGATTGACGCCGTGATCCCGGCCTCGATCCGCCGCGCCGAAACGCTGCCGCTCGGCCCGTTCGCGCAGCCGAAGAGCGAGGCCGAAGCCCTCGCCGCGCTGCGGGTTCTCGCGGACAAGAACCAGGTGTTCCGCTCGTATATCGGCCAGGGTTACCACGACACGCACACGCCGGCGGTAATCCTGCGCAACGTGCTCGAAAACCCGGCGTGGTACACGGCCTACACGCCGTACCAGCCCGAAATTTCCCAGGGCCGCCTCGAGGCGCTCCTGAACTTCCAGCAGATGGTGACCGACCTCACGGGCCTCGCGATCTCGAACGCGTCGCTGCTCGATGAAGCGACCGCCGCGGCCGAAGCGATGACGCTGCTGCAGCGCACCGGCAAGCCGGCGTCGAACGTGTTCTACGTCGCCGACGATGTGCTGCCGCAGACGCTCGAAGTGATCCGCACGCGCGCGCTGCCGATCGGCATCGAGATCAAGACGGGCCCGGCCGCCGACGCGGCACAGGCGAACGCGTTCGGCGTGCTGCTGCAATACCCGGGCGTGAACGGCGACGTGCGCGACTACCGCACACTCACCGAAGCGATCCACGCGGCCGGCGGCCACGTGGTCGTCGCGGCCGACCTGCTCGCGCTCACCGTGCTGACGCCGCCCGGCGAATGGGGCGCGGACGTCGCGATCGGCAACACGCAGCGCTTCGGTGTGCCGATGGGCTTCGGCGGCCCGCACGCCGCGTATCTCGCGGTGCGCGATGAATTCAAGCGCCAGATGCCGGGCCGCCTCGTCGGCGTGACGGTCGACGCGCAGGGCAAGCCCGCGCTGCGCCTCGCGCTGCAAACCCGCGAACAGCACATCCGCCGCGAGAAGGCGACGTCGAACGTGTGTACCGCGCAGGCGCTGCTCGCGATCATGGCCAGCATGTACGCGGTCTACCACGGCCCGCACGGGCTGAAGACGATCGCGCTGCGCGTGAACCGCATCGCGGCGCTGTTCGCCGCCGGCGTGAAGCAGCTCGGCTTCGCGACCGTCAACGACACGTTCTTCGACACGCTGACGATCGACACCGGCGCGCGCACCGCGCAGGTTCACGAATTCGCGAAGGCGAAGCGCATCAACCTGCGCCGCGTGAGCGACACGCAAGTCGGCGTGTCGGTCGACGAAACGACGACGCGCGACGACCTCGCCGATCTCCTCACCGTGTTCGCGCAGGCCGCGGGCGGCACCGCGCCGGCCGTCGACGCGCTGGACGCAGGCCTCGCCGGCGTCGCCGCGCTGCCGGCCGGCCTCGAGCGCACGAGCGCGTACCTGACGCACCACGTGTTCAACCGCCACCATTCCGAAACCGAAATGCTGCGCTACCTGCGCAGCCTGTCGGACAAGGATCTCGCGCTCGACCGCTCGATGATCCCGCTCGGCTCGTGCACGATGAAGCTGAACGCGACGTCGGAAATGCTGCCCGTCACGTGGCCCGAGTTCGGCGGCATCCACCCGTTCGCGCCGGCCGACCAGACCGTCGGCTACCGCGAGATGATCGACCAGCTCGAGCAGATGCTCGTCGCGGCCACCGGCTACGCGGCCGTGTCGCTGCAGCCGAACGCTGGCTCGCAGGGCGAGTACGCGGGCCTGCTGATCATCCACGCGTACCACGCATCGCGCGGCGAAGCCCACCGCGACGTGTGCCTGATCCCGGCGTCCGCGCACGGCACGAACCCGGCATCCGCGCACATGGCCGGCATGAAGGTCGTGGTCGTCGCCTGCGACGCGCAGGGCAACGTCGACATCGCCGACCTGAAGGCGAAGGCCGAGCAGCACTCGAAGGACCTCGCGGCGATCATGATCACGTATCCGTCGACGCACGGCGTGTTCGAGCAGAACGTCCGCGAGATCTGCGAGATCGTGCATGCGCACGGCGGCCAGGTGTACGTCGACGGCGCGAACATGAACGCGATGGTCGGCCTGACCGCGCCGGGCCAGTTCGGCGGCGACGTGTCGCACCTGAACCTGCACAAGACCTTCTGCATCCCGCACGGCGGCGGCGGCCCGGGCGTCGGCCCGGTCGCGGTCGGCGCGCACCTCGCGAAGTTCCTGCCGAACCAGCGTTCGACCGGCTATGCGCGCGACGAAAACGGCATCGGCGCGGTGTCGGCCGCCCCGTACGGCTCGGCGTCGATCCTGCCGATCTCGTGGATGTACATCGCGATGATGGGCGCGAAGAACCTGACCGCCGCGACGGAAACCGCGATCCTCAACGCGAACTACATCGCGAAGCGCCTCGCGCCGCACTACCCGGTGCTGTACTCGGGCCCGGGCGGGCTGGTTGCGCACGAATGCATTCTCGACCTGCGTCCGATCAAGGATTCGAGCGGCATCAGCGTCGACGACGTCGCGAAGCGCCTGATGGACTACGGCTTCCACGCGCCGACGATGAGCTTCCCGGTGCCGGGCACGCTGATGGTCGAGCCGACCGAATCGGAATCGCAGGAAGAACTCGACCGCTTCATCGCCGCGATGATCGCGATCCGCGAGGAAATCCGCGCGGTCGAGGAAGGCCGCGCCGACCGCGAGGACAACCCGCTGCGTCACGCGCCGCACACGGCGGCCGTCGTCACCGCGAACGAATGGCCGCACGCGTACTCGCGCGAGCAGGCTGCGTACCCGGTCGCATCGCTCGGCACGAACAAGTACTGGCCGCCGGTCGGCCGCGCGGACAATGCGTACGGCGACCGCAACCTGTTCTGCTCGTGCGTGCCGATGTCGGAATACGCATAACGCGCGCCAGGCCCCGAGCCGTCCGATGGTGATCGCACCGCACGCAACTCCGTGTTGCGTGCGGTTTTTGCGTACGCCGCCGGAACCGGTGCGCGTTCGTCCGCCAATCCGGCTAACATCACACGCGATCCAGCCAATGAAGGAGTTCCGCATGGTGCGTCCGATGTTTCCGGGCCATGGTGCACTGCAGAGTCGGCCGCGCGTGCGTGCGCGCCGGTTCGTGCCGATGCTCGTCGCGTCGCTGTCGTTTGCCGCTGTCGGCCTCGGCGCGTCCGGCAACGCGCGCGCGGCGATGAATTTCTGCGCGGCGCCGGCACTGCAGGCGAGCGAGACGACCCAGGCCGAGCCGGGCGTGCAGGCGCTGATCCGCAGCGTCGACGCGCGCATCGGCGAGCAGCCGAAGGCGATGCCGCGCGTGCACACCGAGGGCACGCTGCCGCACGAAGGCATCTACGACCAGAGCGCCGCCGCGCTGAAGGACATGGACCTGATGCGCGACGCGGCGCTCGCGTGGCGCGTGACGAACGCGCCGCGCTACCTGCAGCTCGTCGACCGCTTCCTGTCCGCGTGGGTCGCGACCTACCAGCCGAGCTTCAACCCGATCGACGAGACGCGCTTCGAAAGCCTGATCATCGCGTACGACATGACCGCGAGCGCGCTGCCGGTGAAGACCCGCAACGCGACGGCCGCGTTCATCGCGAAGCTCGGCGCCGGCTATGTCGCGCAGATCGACGCGCAGAAGCGTCCGCTCACCGGCACCTGGCGCAACAACTGGCAGAGCCACCGGATCAAGCTGATCGCGCTGTCCGCGTTCACGCTCGGCGACCGCAGGATGATGAACGCCGCGCAGCGGCTGTTCGTCGAGCATCTCGCCGACAACATCGGCCCGGACGGCAAGACGTGGGACTTCGAGGAACGCGATGCGCTGCACTACGCGGTGTACGACCTGCAGCCGCTGGTGACGGCTGCGCTCGCCGCGCGCCGCTTCAACCGCAACTGGCTGCGCGAGCGCGGCGCGAACGGCGCGACGCTCGCGGCCGCGCTCGACTGGCTCGTGCCGTACGCGCTCGGCGAGAAAACCCACGAGGAATTCGTGAATTCGCCGGTGCCGTTCGACGCGAAGCGCCGCGAGGCCGGCCTGCCGGGCTACACGGGGCAGTGGGACCCGAAAAACGCCACCGAACTCTTTCATCTGGCCGCGCGGCTGGACGGGCGCTATGCCCGCGTCGCGCAGCAGCTTTCCCCGACGCCGCCCGCATGGCTCGCCGCGTGCCTGCCATTGCAGGCGCGCTAGCACTACTCTTATAAGCAAGGCAGGTATCGAAATGGCAGTCAGCGTGTTTGACCTCTTCAAGATCGGCATCGGTCCGTCCAGTTCGCATACGGTCGGACCGATGCGCGCGGCGCTGATGTTCGTCCAGGGCCTCGAGCGCGACGGGCAGCTCGATGCGACGGCCCACGTGAAGGTCGAGCTGTACGGCTCGCTCGGCGCCACCGGCAAGGGCCACGGCACCGACCGCGGCGTGATGCTCGGCCTGCTCGGCGACGCGCCCGACACCGTCGATCCCGACACGATCGACGCGCGGCTGGAAGACGTCCGCAAGTCGAAGAAGCTCGCGCTGCTCGGCACGCATCCGGTGCCGTTCGTGCTGAAGGAGAACATCGCGTTCTACCGCCAGGCGCTGCCCGAGCATCCGAACGGGATGAAGCTGCGCGCGTCCGACGCGAACGGCGCGGTGCTGGTCGAGCGCACGTACCTGTCGGTCGGCGGCGGTTTCGTCGTGACGGCCGGTGCGCCGAACACGAAGGTGCTGAGCGCGGCCGAGCAGATGACGCACCCGTTCCGCACCGGCGCGGAGCTGCTCGCGCTGACCGAGTCGACCGGCAAGTCGATCGCGCAGTTGATGTGGGAAAACGAGCGCGCGTGGCACACCGAGGAAGAGACGCGCGACGGGCTGCTGAAGATCTGGGCCGTGATGCAGTCGTGCGTGTCGCGCGGCTGCGGGATCGGCAACCCCGATGCCGACGGCAACCTGCCCGGCCCGTTCCAGGTCAAGCGCCGCGCGCCGCAGCTGTACCGCACGCTGACGGGAAGCCCGGAGCGCGCGCTGCAGGACCCGCTGTCGATGATCGACTGGATCAACCTGTACGCGATCGCGGTCAACGAGGAAAACGCGGCCGGCGGCCGGGTCGTCACCGCGCCGACCAACGGCGCGGCCGGCATCATCCCGGCCGTGCTGCACTACTACACGCGCTTCACGCCCGGCGCGAACGAGCAGGGCGTGATCGACTTCCTGCTGACGGCCGCCGCGATCGGCATTCTCTACAAGCTCAACGCGTCGATCTCGGGCGCGGAAGTCGGCTGCCAGGGCGAAGTGGGCGTCGCCTGCTCGATGGCGGCCGGCGCGCTTGCAGCGGTGCTCGGCGGCACGCCGCAGCAGGTCGAGAACGCGGCCGAGATCGGCATGGAGCACAACCTCGGCCTCACCTGCGACCCGGTCGGCGGGATGGTGCAGATCCCGTGCATCGAGCGCAACGCGATGGCATCGGTGAAGGCCGTCAACGCGGCGCGCATGGCGCTGCGCGGCGACGGCTCGCACTACGTGTCGCTCGACTCGGTGATCAAGACGATGCGCGAGACGGGCGCCGACATGAAGACGAAGTACAAGGAAACGTCGCGCGGCGGGCTGGCGGTGAATATCGTCGAGTGCTGATGCCAGGTCCGACGGTAACGCGAGGCGGATTGACGTCCCGCATTACCGCCGGACGTAGTCATGGACACGAATCGTTCAGCCAGTTTTCCAGTCGCAACCCCGGATAGCTCGCGAAGTCCCGCTCGTTGTTGGTCACGAGGACGACATCGAGCGACACAGCGTGGGCCGCGATCAGCTTGTCGAGATGATCCTTCTTCCGTTCGCGGGTCGCGTCGCGAACAGGACCGTACGCTTGCGCAGCCGCCACATCGAACGGCGCAACGGGAATATCCTCGATCAGCGCGGCAAGATTTAGACGCTCCCGGTCAGGATTCGCGCACACCGCGACACCGTACTCGAGCTCGGCATACGTGACCGCCGACATCACGACGTCCCCCGTGTAACACTGCGCAAACCGTCTTGCGACCTGCTCCGGCTGATTCCTCATCAGATAGATGCACATGTTGGTGTCGAGCATGTAGCGCGGCATCACAGACCCTCGCGCTCAGCCTGCTCCTGATCGCCGCGTCCTTCGGACATGAAATCCGGCCCGAATTTCGCAAACTTCTCGAGCACACGGGTCAGAGGCCGCCGCATAGGCCGAATACGGATTTCGTCACCCACCCGCTCGATTTCCAGCTCAATATCGCTACGCTCATAAGCAAGGTCTGCTGGAATCCGTACGGCCTGCGAGTTGCCGTTCCGAAATACCCTGGTGGTATGCATGTCGATCTCCGATCCGGATGTACGTCGGATGTACTTTAGATCGTTTCCTATATCATGTAAATCCATGTGTGTACATGACGATCCGTTCGGCAGCGGTATGCTCAATGGGCGGTGCCTCGATCCGTAAGCGAACACTGGCACTTCCATCTTTCCCCTCCCGTCATGATGTTCCTCCGGTGCTTGATGGCTTGATTCAGCCCCGCTCCGACACTTGGTGAATAGCGTCGAGCACCGAGCCCGGCGCGATGCATCACGGCCATTGCCGCCGCGCATGCAATACGCGGAGGATCTCCACGATGTTGTCGGCCGGCCGGATGCGATACACGAGCACGTAGTTCGGCGCGACCACCAGCTCGCGTGTGCCCGCCACGCGCCCTTGCCGATACAGTTCGGCGCACGCGGGCAACGCCGCGGCCCGCTCCTCCAATCGCTCGTCCAGTTCGAGCGCGGCCAGCGGGTCGTCCCGGCCGATGTAGTCCATGATCGCGGCGCGGTCCTCGCGCGCCTTCGGGTGCCAATGCAGCGCGAGGGTCAAGCAGCATTACCCCGCTTGCCCGCGATCCGTTGACGCAGCGCGGCACGGCGCGACGCAAACTCTGCGCTGACCTCGGCATCGGGAATCGACGGGCGCGGATCGTCCAGCGCCTGCTGCACCTGCTCGCGAAACCAGCGGTCGTGGACGGCCGCTTCATGGGCCGCTTTCAGCGCGGCCGCACGATCGGGCCGGGTCGCCCGGCCGGCTGCATCCGGGTCGAAATCCGACGCGTCCACATCGAACCGGCTGATGCCTATTTCGCGCAGAAACCCGACCAGCGTTTCAAAACGGCGGAACACGCGCACGTCGCCGCGCTTGGCCGACAGGAGCCGTTCGCTTGTGCCGCAACGGGCCGAAACGGCCCAGCCGTTGCCGCAGCCGATCACGCGCGCGGCGCGCACGGCGCCGGCCTCGACGAGCTGGACGAGCGTCTTTTGATCGATCGTTTCGGTTGCCATGATGGATTCTCGATACCGTTAGTCATTCCGGGAAATTTTACTATTGAATGGCCTCCCTTTTTATTGTTACTTGGGAGGTGCGGCATCGATGATCGAGACCCGCATTCGCCTCGACATCCGTAGCCTCACTCTTCCCTGTCGAGCGATCACGCACAAGTCACCCTTTCGGCCAACCGCAGCCGGCCAACACGGGCGACGCGCCGTCCGGATCACTCCGTGTTCCGACACTTTTCACGGCCCCGCCGACAGGCGTAAGCTGTACGTCCCGCTACCCAGGGAGACGGCAGCCCATGTCGCATTCCAAGGATCTCGAGCCGCGCGCCACCACCGGTGCGCGACTGCTCGTCGATGCGTTGCTCGCCAATCACGTCGAACGCGTGTTCTGCGTGCCGGGCGAGAGTTTCCTCGCCGTACTCGATGCGCTGGCGGACGACACCGCGCGCATCCAGACGGTCGTCTGCCGCCACGAGGCGGCCGCCGCGAACATGGCCGAGGCCGTCGGCAAGCTGACCGGCCGCCCCGGCATCGCGTTCGTCACGCGCGGGCCCGGCGCGACGCATGCGTCGATCGGCGTGCACACCGCGTTCCAGGATTCGACGCCGATGATCCTGTTCGTCGGCCAGTGCGCGCGCGAGCACCTCGACCGCGAAGCCTTCCAGGAAATCGACTACCGCCGGATGTTCGGCCAGATGGCGAAATGGGTCGCGCAGATCGACGACCCGCGCCGCATCCCCGAATACCTGAGCCACGCGTTCCACGTCGCGATGTCGGGCCGTCCGGGCCCGGTCGTGCTCGCGCTGCCGGAAGACGTGCTGTCCGAAGCGTGCGCGCCGCAGCCGGTCGTGCCGGCCGCGAAACGCGTCGCCGCCGCGCCGTCGGCCGCGCAGATCGACGAGCTGCGCGAGCGGCTCGCGCGCGCGGAACGGCCGCTCGCGATCGTCGGCGGCAGCGGCTGGACGCCCGACGCGTGCGCGAACCTGCGCACCTTCGTCGAGCGCTGGCAACTGCCGGTCGCGTGCGCGTTCCGCTATCAGGACACGATCGACAACGCGCACCCGAACTATGCGGGCGACGTCGGGCTCGGGATCAATCCGGCGCTCGCGAAGCGCATCCGCGACGCCGACCTGCTGCTCGTGATCGGGCCGCGCCTCGGCGAAGCGACGACCGGCGGCTACACGCTGCTCGACATCCCGAAGACCCGCCAGACGCTGATCCACGTGCACCAGGGCGCGGACGAGCTCGGCCGCGTGTATGCGGCCGACCTGCCGATCGTGTCGGGGATGCCCGAGATCGCCGCGCCGCTCGCCGCGCTCGAACCGCCCGATCACCCCGCGTGGGCCGGCACGGCCGCCGACGCGCATCGCGCGTACCGCGAATGGCATGCGCCGCTGCCGATGCCCGGCGACGTCCAGCTCGGCGACGTGATGGTGCAGTTGCGCGAGCGCCTGCCGCACGACGCGATCCTGACCAACGGCGCCGGCAACTATGCGATCTGGCTGCATCGCCACTTCGCGTACCGGCACTTCCGCTCGCAGCTCGCGCCGACGAGCGGCGCGATGGGCTACGGCATCCCGGCCGCGCTCGCCGCGAAATCGCTGTACCCGTCGCGGGCCGTCGTCGCGCTCGCGGGCGACGGCTGCTTCATGATGGCCGGCAACGAGCTTGCCACCGCGATGCAGTACGGACTGAACATCGTCGCGATCGTCGTCAACAACGGGCATTTCGGCACGATCCGCATGCATCAGGAGCGCAACTACCCGGGCCGAGTGCACGGCACGGGGCTCACGAATCCCGATTTCGCCGCGTATGCGCGCGCGTTCGGCGCGCATGGCGAGACGGTCGAGCGCACCGCCGATTTCGCGCCCGCGCTCGAGCGCGCACTGACCTGCGGGCTGCCTGCGCTGATCGAGATCCGCATCCCGCAGGACGCCAGCACGCCGGCCGCGACGCTAGAACAGATCCGCGAGCAGGGCCGCCGCGCGCGCGGCGGATGACGGTGGAAACGCGCACCGCGCCGTCCGGCGTCGCGCTGTCGCACGACGACGCGCTCGTGCTCCCCGGCACGCTGCTCGCGCCGGACGGCACGCTCGTCGCGCCGTACGACGTCGAGCACGGCAGCACCCGCGCAGTCGGCCACGTGCCTGCCGCGCCCGCGCTCGGCCTGCTGCATGCCGCGCATCGGCCATTCCGGCTCGACTACGACGCCGCGCGGCATGTGCACGTAATCAACGGGATGGGCGTCACGCTCGGCGATTCGGTGATCGGGCTGACCGCGCTCGCCGCACTGCGCGCGGCGCACGCGGGCCTGCGTTTCACGCTGTACCGGCCGGCCCGCACGCCGCGCTATGTCGACGCGCTGTATGCGCTCGCGGCCGACGTCGTCGCGCCGTCGCGCACGCTGCCGTGCCCCATCGAAGCGCTGCCCGCGGACGCACCGTGCATCGACGTCGGCAATCACCTGTACTGGCCCGCGTTCGCGCGGCTGCCGATGATCGATTTCTTCCTCGACGCGCTCGGCGCCGACCCGGCCGCCGTGCCGGCCGCCGCGAAGCGCAACCGCTGGCTCGCGCGGCTGCCGCTGCCCGCGCTGCCGGCCGCATGGCAGCGGCCGTACGTGCTGTTCTGTCCGAATGCGAGCACCGCGGTGCGCAGCGTGCCGCCCGCGCTGCGCGCGGCGTTCGTGGAACGGCTCGCGCAACGCTACGGGCTGCCGGTGGCCGGGTTCGGCCCCGTCGCGCATCCGGCCTACACCGACGTGAGCGGCGACGCGACCGATACCGCGCGCTTCATCGCATGGATCAAGGGCGCAAGCCTGCTGTTCGCGCCCGACACGGCCGCGCTGCATCTCGCCGACGGTTTCGACGTGCCGACGCTCGCGTGTTTCACGACGATCGGGCCGGCGCTGCGCGTGCGCGACTATCCGCATTGCGTGCCGGTCGCGCTCGACGTGCCGGCCGAATTGCGCGGGCTGCATCGCAGCGAGCGGCCGGACGATCTCGCGGCGGTCGAGGCCGCGTATCGCGCGATCGACTGGGATGCGCTCGCGTGGCCGGCGCCGCGCGAAGCGGCGGCGATCACCGGATAAGAAAACAGCACGCGGCAGCCAGCCACAAGGCCAAAGGCGCCGCCGCCGTCACCCCGCCGCGACCGTCGCCGCGCGATCGCGCAGCGTCTCCGACGGCCGCTTGCCGAACAGCCTTCGGTAATCGGTCGCGAACTGGCTGAGATGCCAGAAGCCCCACGCCTCCGCGACGTCCTGCACCGAGCCGGCCGCGCGCCCGCACAGATCGCGCCGCGCGCCGTTCAGCCGCAGCGTGCGCAGATAGGTCGCGGGCGCCATCCCGAGCACGTCCTGGAAACAGTACTGCAGCGTGCGCCGGCTCACGTGCAATTGCTCGCACAGTTCGGGCACGCCGACCGGGCGCGTGCGGTGCGCGAGCACGTAGTCGCGCGCCTGCTCGACGATCCAGCGGCGCGTCGACGGCGCGCGGCCGGCGCCGTCGTCGCCCGGTTGCGCGCACGCATCGAACAGTGCGGCCAGCACCTCGGCCTGCAGATCGTCGCGCTGCGCATCGGGCAGCGGGCCGGCCACGGCCACCGCGCCGTCGAGCCGGCGGCCGAGCAGCGCGCACAGGCGCGCGAGCCGCGCATCGCCGACCTGCATCACGCGCTGCGTGAACAGCCGCTCGTCGAGCGCGCGGCGTTCGACCTCCTCCGCATAGCGGCGCAGCACGTCGCCGCGCACGACGACGCCGTAGATCGAGAACTGCGCGGGCGTCAGCAGCTCGAATTCGACGTTGCCGGGCCGGAACGCGAGCGCGCCGGGCCCGATCCGGCATGCATCGACGCGTGCCGTACCGTCGCACACGAGCGGGATGCCGAACCAGTACGCATCGCCGCGCACCTCGCATGCCTGGCGCAGCAGGTGGCTCGTCGATTCTCGAAACAGCTTCATCGTGTCGAGCGGCAGCTCGGTCAGCGTGCCGACGAAGCGGCCGGCCGCGAGCTGGTCGTAGGTCTGCCGCCAGCCGATCAGGTTGCGCGCCTGCTCGTCCGCGTCGTGCGCGACGCTGACGACCGCCTGCCCGGCCAGCGCGTCGTCGCCCTGGGCGTTGCGACGCGTGTCTTCGGCCGTCGGTTCTTCGATACTCGCCACGTGTTGATCCATCGTGTTCTCCCTCACCTGCCCGGAACCGCATCTGTCAAGCAAGTCCCGTGCCGAACCGCGCGGCCCGGCGCACAACCCGTCATTTCACGCTACCCGGCCGGCTCGCGCGATACGGGCGCACCCGAAGGCGGCGTGCCGCGCACGCCGCCGGTGCGATCCGCGCCGCGACCGCGCATATTCGCCGCCGTCGCCACCGGCTACCGAATACCGGCTACCCGGCCGGTTTCAGCCGCACGACCCGCGTGCCGCAGTTGCCGTACGCCTGCGCGACCGCCAGCTCGACGATCGCGCTGCCGGCCGGCCAGGGCGCCGCGTCCGCTTCGGGCAAATCGGCACGCAGCGTCGCGCGGCCGTTGATCCGGTAGCGGATGCCGCGCACGAAATCGACGAACAGCAATCCGACCCCGCTGCCGCCGCACGCTGTCGCGTCGATCCGGCCATCGCCGTGTGCGGGCAACGCGAACCGCAGCGTCTTCGTGTCGATCACACGGACGACGGGCAGCAGGTCGCCGTTCGCGTCGCGCAGGCTCTGCACGATGTCGCATGTCACGGCTGCGCGTCCCCCGCATGCGGTGCCGACGAACATGAACGGCTGCGATTCGACGAACTGCCGCACGCCGATGCTTACGCGCGTCGTGACGGCGTCGCTCATCCGCTCGGCTTCGTCCGCCACGCCGAAGCGGTGCTGTGCGTCGAGTTCGCCCGCGTGGAATACGGGGTGGCGCGGAAAGGATCGGGGAAGGTCTGCCATGCCGGTTTTCGTTACACGCATCGGCGCACCGGGCCGCAGCGAACCCGCGGCGGCCGGTATCGTTTCCGGCGCTGGCCGCGACGGTGCGAGGCCTGCGCCGGGTGTCGGATGTCGAAGTCGAAAATGGCGAAGTGCCGGGTGACCGGATGGCAGGCAGTCAGCACATCGCACCCGCGTGTGCGCCGCTCGACGGTCGGGCGAACATCGCCCGGCCGTCGAACGTTCTACGCAGCCCGCGCATCACGCATGTCACCACCGAACACCGGCAACCGTACCGGCCGGCGCTGCTTTGCCGACCGGCCGGCCCCGGCGCTTCGCCACTGCGTTGACGATCGGGTCAGAAGAACCCGAGCGCCTCGGCCTGGTAGCTGACCAGCAGGCACTTCGTCTGCTGATAGTTCGACAACGCCATCTTGTGCGTCTCGCGACCGATCCCCGACTGCTTGTAGCCGCCGAACGCCGCGTGCGCCGGGTACAGGTGGTAGCAGTTGGTCCACACGCGGCCGGCCTCGATCTCGCGGCCCATCCGGTACGCACGCGTGCCGTCGCGCGTCCACACGCCCGCGCCGAGCCCGTAGAACGTGTCGTTCGCGAGTTCGATCGCTTCCTGCTCGTCCTTGAACGTCATCACCGACGCGACCGGCCCGAAGATCTCTTCCTGGAACACGCGCATCTTGTTGTTGCCGAGCAGCATCGTCGGCTTCACGTAGTAGCCCGTGCCGAGTTCGGCGGCCGGCGCCGTGCGTTCGCCGCCCGTCAGGCATTGCGCGCCTTCGCCGCGGCCGATGTCGATGTACGACAGGATCTTGTCGAGCTGCTGCTGCGACGCCTGCGCGCCGATCATCGTCTGCAGGTCGAGCGGGTGGCCGGACTTGATGCGCTCGACGCGCGCGACGGCCTTCTCGATGAAGCGTTCGTAGATCGATTCCTGGATCAGGATGCGCGACGGGCACGTACACACTTCGCCCTGGTTCAGCGCGAACATCGCGAGCCCTTCGAGCGTCTTGTCGAGGAACGCATCTTCCCGATCGAGCACGTCGGCGAAGAAGATGTTCGGGCTCTTGCCGCCCAGTTCGACCGTCGACGGGATCAGGTTGTCGGCGGCGGCGCGCAGGATGTGCTTGCCGACCGGCGTCGAGCCCGTGAACGCGATCTTCGCGATCCGCTTGCTGGTCGCGAGCGCTTCGCCCGCTTCCTTGCCGAAGCCGTTCACGATGTTGATCGTGCCGGCCGGGAACAGGTCGCCGATCAGTTCCATCAGCACCAGCACCGACGCGGGCGTCTGCTCGGCCGGCTTCATCACGACGCAGCAGCCGGCCGCGAGCGCCGGTGCGAGCTTCCACGCGGCCATCAGCAGCGGGAAGTTCCACGGGATGATCTGGCCGACGACGCCGAGCGGCTCGTGGAAGTGGTACGCGACGGTGTTGTCGTCGATTTCGGAGATGCCGCCTTCCTGCGCGCGGATGCAGCCCGCGAAGTAGCGGAAGTGGTCGACCGCGAGCGGCAGGTCGGCCGCCATCGTCTCGCGCAGCGGCTTGCCGTTGTCGATCGTCTCGGCCACGGCCAGCAGCTTCAGGTTCTTTTCCATCCGGTCGGCGGCGGCGAGCAGCAGGTTCGCGCGCTCGGCCACGGACGTCTTGCCCCACTTGCGGCGCGCGGCATGCGCGGCGTCCAGCGCCAGCTCGATATCGTCGGCGCCCGAGCGCGGAATGCGGCAGAACGGCTGGCCGTTGATCGGCGACACGTTCTCGAAATACTCGCCCTTCACCGGCGCCACCCACTTGCCGCCGATGTAGTTGTCGTACTGCTGACGATACGGGTATTCGACGTCGAGGCCCAGTTGTTTCAGGTCAAACGGGTTCATACATGTCTCCTGTTCATCGTGCTTGTGTAAGTACAGCGCCGGTTGGATCGCGCTGCATCGGTTTACGCAACATGCGTGCCAAACGGACGGGAGCGGAACGGAAGCACGACGACCACGGCCGGCCCGCGTGCGCGCCGTGCCGTGTTCACGCACGCAGCACGGCGGGTGTGCCGATTCGGAACACCGCGACTGCGCAGCGGCGTGGCCGGTGTTCGGATTTTTCACAGTGGCTGTGCCGGACCGTACAGGCATGCGGGCCGCGACGCGTGGCATGTCGCTTGCGTGCGAATCGCGCATCCCGTCCACACGCAGCGGCGTTCGCGCCGGCCGACACCATGAGCGACCCGGCCCCCCTGACCGACGACGCCGTCGCGTTCATCCGCGAGCAGGCGTTCCTGATCGTCGCGACCGCCGACGCGACGGGCGACAGCGACTGCTCGTACCGCGGCCGCCAGCCGCGCGCCGACGGCGCGTTCGAACCGCTCGTCGACATCCCCGACCGCCGCACGCTCGTGCTGCCCGACTTCGCAGGCAACAATCTGTTCAACACGATCGGCAACCTGCTCGTGAATCCGGCCGTCGCGCTGCTGTTCGTCGATTTCGTACGCCAGACGACCTGGCTCGTGCAGGGCCGCGCGACGATCGACGAGGATGCGGGAAGCCGCGCGCATCTGTGGCCCGACGCGCGGCGCTATGTGGTGATCGAGGTGGAGCACGCGCGGGCGCGCGTGGATGCGGCACTGCCGCCGCTGGTGCTGGCGTGATGTGATGCGATTGGCGGATCGTCAGCGTGCGAAGGCGGTGGTGTGCACTGCACGGGCGCTCCGGCGGCCATCGCCAAAGCACCCATGCGCGACGACGCGACGCTCAACGCGCAGATGCGGTGATACAGCACTGCACGGGCGCTCCGGCCGCCATCGCCAAAGCACCCATGCGTGACGACGCGACGCTCATCGCCCGTGCGTCTCCGCACAGGCCGGTTCGATCCGGCTGCGCGCGGGCGCGTCGGCAGGCGCATGCCCGTCCGCGTCGTCGTCCGCTTCAGCCGCCGGCCGCCCGCCGAGAAACACGAACACCACCACCGCGCACAGCACCGTGACGACGGCCAGCCCGGTCAGCAACCGGTCGAACGCATGCGTATAGCTCGCGAGCAGCGCCGCATGACCGACGCCCGGCAACGCAGCAGCCGCGCCCGCGAGATCGCCGGCCGCGAGCCGCGCAGCCGCACGCAGCGTCGCATCGGGCGTGCCGGCAGCACCAGCCGCCTGCCGCAGCCCCGTCTGAGCGAGCGCGGCCAGCACCGCGCCGACGATCGCGAGCGCGATCCCCTCGCCGGCCACGCGCGTCGTGCTGAAGATCCCCGTCGCCATCCCCGCGCGCTCCTTCGGCACGACGCTCACCGACAGCCCGTCCATCAGCCCCCACGGCATCCCGGCGCCGACGCCGATCGCAAGCATCGGCGCGATCGCCGCCGGCCCCGCGCCGCCGCGCAGCGCTTCACCCAGCCACATAAGCCCGCCGGCCGCGACCACCAGCCCGAGCGCCGAGATCACGCCGGCCGACAGCCAGCGCGTGAGCGTCGCCGCGATGAACGGCACGACGAGCATCGGCGCGGAGATCGCGAGCATCAGCCAGCCGGCGTCGATCTCGCTGAAGCCGTCGATGCCGATGAAGCGCAGCGGCAGCACGACGAGCAGCACGATGTAGCAGCAGCAGGTCGACACCGGCAGCACCTGCACGCCGACGAAGCGCGCGATGCGGAACAGCGACAGGTCGAGCATCGGCCGCGCGACGCGCGTCTCGATCGTCACGAACGCGCATGCGCCGAGCGCCGCGCCGGCCAGCAGCACGATCACGAGCACGCTGGTCCAGCCGCGCGCGGGCGCCTCGATCACGCCGAACGTGAATAGCGTCAGTGCGGCGGTGAACGCGGCCGTGCCGGGCCAGTCGAGCCCCGTCGCATGCGGGTCGCGCGACTCATGCATGCGCGGCAGCCCGAATGCGAGCGACAGCACGCCGGCCACCGCGCTCGTGACGAAGATCGCGCGCCAGCCGTAGTGCCCGATCAGGCCGCCGGCCAGCACGGGCCCGAACGCGAGCCCGATGCCGAAGGTCGTGCCGAGCAGGCTGAACGCGCGCGTGCGCGCCGCGCCGTCGAACTCCTGCGCGAGCGCGGCCGTGCCGCCCGCGAGCGCCGCGGCCGCCGCGAGCCCTTGCGCGGCGCGCAGCAGGTCGACCGCGAGCATCGACGGCGCGAACGCGAGCGCAACCGACATCAACGTGAAACCGCCGACGCCGATCGCGAACAGCCGCTTGCGGCCGAACTGGTCGGCCAGCGCGCCGGCCGCCATCAGGAAACTGCCGAACGCGAGCATGAACGCGTTGGTGATCCAGTTCATCGCGACCGTGCCGCCATGCAGGTCGCGGCCGATCGCCGGCGTCGCGACCGCGCCGCCCGAAAACGACAGCGGCAGCGCGACGGCGGCCATGCAGACGGCGGCCAGCACCCACGCGCGCCGGCGCGCCGAAACCGCCGATACGGCTGAAAACGGGTGATCCATCATCGCTCCTCGAAAAGCCGGCGCGGATGCGCCGCCAGAGCGACAGAAGATAAATCCGATTCAATCCGCGAAAAACCACGCGAAGTTCCACATATAACGGACTAGAATTCTGCAATTTACTCGGCCGCGCTCGTCGGCGCATGCACTTCGATTCGATGGAAAACCTGACCGGCATCGTCGCCTTCGTCCGCACTGCCGAAGCGCTGAGCTTCGTCGCGGCAGGCCGTGCGCTCGGCATCTCGGCGTCGGCGGTCGGCAAGACGATCGCGAAACTCGAGCAGTCGCTCGGCGTGCGCCTGTTCAACCGTACGACGCGGCGCGTCACGCTCACTGAAGAGGGGCGGCACTTCTACGAACGCTGCCAGCGGATCCTCGAGGATTTCCGCGATGCGGAAGCGACCGTGACGGCATCGGCGCAGCGCCCGCGCGGCAAGCTGCGCGTGAGCCTGCCGGTGATCGGCTACCGCTTCCTGCTGCCGGTGCTGCCCGAGTTCCGGCAGCGCTATCCGGACGTCGAGCTCGATCTCGATTTCAACGACCGGATGGTCGACGTCGTCGAAGGCGGCTTCGACGCTGTGATCCGCAGCGGCCCGCTGTCGGATTCGAGCCTGATGTCGCGGCGGCTCGGCCCGTTCGCATTCGTGCTGTGCGCGACGCCTGCGTATCTCGCGCGGGCCGGCACGCCGCACACGCCGCGCGATCTCGAAGCGCACGAATGCGTGCGCTATTGCTTCCCGACTACCGGCAAGCTGCAGGACTGGGCACTCGCGGCCGACGACGGCACGCCGCTGAAGCTGCGCACCGCGATGACCTGCAACAACATGGAAGCGCTGCGCGGCACCGTGCTCGCGGGGCTCGGCATCGGCTACATGCCCGATTTCCTCGCGCGCGACGCACTCGAACACGGCGCGCTCGTCACTGTGCTCGACGACTACCGGATCGCGCCGGGACAGTTCTCGATCGTATGGCCGTCGAGCCGGCAGTTGTCGCCGAAGCTGCGCGTGTTCGTCGATTTCCTGTGCGAGCGGCTGTTCAGGTAGCCGCGGCGCACGCAGTCGCGCAGCGCGCTGTCACGCCGCCCCGATCCGCTCCGCTTCCGCCTGCGGCAGCAGCGCGTCGCTGTCGTCCTTCAGCCCGACACCGGTCAGCCCGAGCCTGCGCGCATGCGTCATCAGGTAATGCAGCTTGTGCGCGGCGGCCGCGTGCGGCAGCCCTTCGGGCCGCACGTTCGAGATGCAGTTGCGCAGCGCGTCGTGGCAGCCGACCTTCGGCGCCCACGTCAGGTACACGCCGAGGCTGTCCGGCGAGCTGAGCCCCGGCCGTTCGCCGATCAGCATCGCAACCACCTTCGCGCGCAGCAGCTCGCCGATCTCGTCGCCGAGCGCGACGCGCGCCTGCTTCGCGACCACCACCGGGCCGATCCGCCAGCCGTCCGCATCGAGCCTTGGGCGCACGGCCTGCAGCAGCGGCAGCGCCTGCTTCGCGGCCGCGAACGCCGACAGCCCATCACCGACCACGAACACGACGTCGGGCGCATCGTCCAGCGCCGCGCCGTAACCGGCCAGCAGCCCGCGGCTGTCATCGGAAAGCTTGCGGCCGAGATCGGGCCGGCGCAGATAGTGGTCGCGGTCCGGAGCGGCGCTCTGCACGCCGAGCGTCGGCAACAGGCCGGCCGCCTCGATCTCGCGCCGCAGCGCGTCCGCGTCGAGCGGCTGGTGCACGGCGTCGCGCGCCTGCGCGTGCGACAGGTTGAAGGCCAGCAGCGGCGCGGTCGGCAGGCTGTTGCCCGCGCGGCCGAGCGCGATCCGCGCGTTCGTGAACGACTTCAGCTGGCCCCACGGATTTTTTTCGACGGCATCGCTCATGCTGGCAACCCCATCCAGTCGTTCGCGCCGGCCAGGAGCGGCACGTGGGCCGACGCGGCGCGCAGCGCGCCGTGCGCATCGGCGATCTCCATCGTCTCCAGCCACTCCTCGAACTCCGGCGCGCGGCGCAGGCCGAGCACCTCGCGCACGTAGAGCTGGTCGTGAAACGACGTGCTCTGATAGTTCAGCATCACGTCGTCCGCGCCCGGAATCCCCATGATGAAGTTGATGCCGGCCGCACCGAGCAGCGTCAGCAAGGTATCCATGTCGTCCTGGTCGGCTTCCGCGTGGTTCGTGTAGCAGATGTCGCAGCCCATCGGCACGCCGAGCAGCTTGCCGCAGAAGTGATCCTCGAGCCCCGCGCGGATGATCTGCTTGCCGTCGTACAGGTATTCGGGCCCGATGAAGCCGACCACCGTGTTCACGAGGAACGGCTCGAACTTGCGCGCTACCGCATACGCGCGCACTTCGCAGGTCTGCTGGTCGACGCCGTGATGCGCGTTCGCCGACAACGCACTGCCCTGGCCCGTCTCGAAGTACATGAGATTGTTGCCGACGGTGCCGCGCTTCAGCGACAACGCGGCCTCGCGCGCCTCGCCGAGCAGCGCGAGCGAGATCCCGAAGCTCGCGTTCGCCTTCTCGGTGCCCGCGATCGACTGGAACACGAGATCGACCGGCGCGCCCTTCTCGATCGCCGCGATCGTGTTGGTCACGTGCGTGAGCACGCACGACTGCGTCGGCACGCCGTAGCGTTCGCGGAACCCGTCGATCATCGCGAGCAGCTTCACGATCGCCGCGAGGCTGTCGGTCGCCGGGTTGATGCCGATCATCGCGTCGCCGCAGCCGTACATCAGCCCGTCGAGCATCGACGCGGCGATCCCCTTCACGTCGTCGGTCGGGTGGTTCGGCTGCAGCCGCACCGACATCCGGCCGGCGAGCCCGACCGTGTTGCGAAAGCGCGTGACCACGCGGCGCTTGCGCGCGGCCGCGATCAGGTCCTGGTTGCGCATCAGCTTCGACACGGCCGCGACCATCTCGGGCGTGAGGCCCGGCGCGATCCGTTCGAGCGCCGCACCGTCGGCCGCGGGCGACAGCAGCCAGTTGCGGAAATCGCCGACGGTGAGATGCGAGATTTCCGCGAACGCGGCAGCGTCGTGATCGTCGACGATCAGGCGCGTGACCTCGTCGTCTTCGTACGGGATCACCGCTTCGTTCAGGAACGCCTTCAGCGGCACGCCCGCGAGCGCGATCTTCGCGGCGACGCGCTCCTCCTCGCTTGCCGCCGCGACGCCGGCGAGCTGGTCGCCGGAACGCAGCGGGCTCGCCTTCGCGAGCAGCGTCTTCAGGTCCGCGAAGCGGTACGTGCGCGGACCGATCGTCTCCGTATAGGACATCGTGCGAGTCTCCTTCCTTGCCAAAAGCCGACGGCGCGCCCGTTCGACGGGGCGCGCCGGATGCCGTCAGGAACGGCCGTTTACCTTCGCCATGCTCACTCCTCCAGCAGCGCGTCGCCGGGCGCGCTCGCGCGCTGCGAACGGGTCGCGAGGAAGTACGCATAGCCCACCGCGAGGAAGCCGACGAACACCAGCGCGACCAGCCCGTTGAAGTACACCATCGTAGCGAGACAGACGAGCGCCGCAAGAATCGCGAATGCCGGGAAGATCGGGTACAGCGGTGCGCGGAACGGGCGCGCCATGTTCGGCTGCGAGCGGCGCAGCTTGAACAGCGACGCCATGCTCACGATATACATCACGATCGCGCCGAACACCGACATCGTCACGATGTTCGCGGTCAGCGTCTGCCCGCCGAACTGGATCAGCTCGTCGCTGTAGATCGCCGCGATGCCGACCACGCCGCCCGCGAGAATCGCGCGATGCGGGGTCTTGAAGCGCGGATGCACCTTCCCGAGCCACTCCGGCAGGTAGCCTTCGCGGGCCAGCGCGAAGATCTGGCGCGAATAGCCGAGGATGATCCCGTGGAACGATGCGACCAGACCGAACAGCCCCAGCCACACGAGCATGTGCATCCAGCCGCTGTTCGCGCCGACGATGTACTTCATCGCCTGCGGCAACGGGTCGTTGATGTTCGCGAGCTTGGTCCAGTCGCCCGCGCCGCCGGCGAACACCATCACGCCGATCGCGAGCGCGACGAGGGTCAGGATCCCGGCCACGTAGGCGATCGGAATCGAGCGCTTCGGGTTCTTCGCTTCCTCGGCGGCCATCGCGACGCCCTCGATCGCGAGGAAGAACCAGATCGCGAACGGGATCGCCGCGAACATCCCGTGGAAGGCGCCGACGCTGAAATGATCGGCGCCCGACCAGCCGCCCTTCATGAAGTTGCTCCACGCGAAGCCCGGCGACACGACGCCCATGAACACCAGCAGCTCGAAGATCGCGAGCAGCGTGACGACGAGCTCGAACGTCGCGGCAATCTGCACGCCGACGATATTCAGCGCCATGAACACGAGATACGCGCCCATCGCCGCGTGTTTCGGTTCGAGCCCCGGAAACTGCACGTGCAGGTATGCGCCGATCGCGAGCGCGATCGCGGGCGGCGCGAATACGAACTCGACGAGCGTCGCCGCACCGGCGAGATAACCGCCGGTCGGGCCGAATGCGCGGCGCGCATACGCGAACGGGCCGCCCGCGTGCGGGATCGACGTCGTCAGCTCGGTGAAGCTGAAAATGAAGGTCGTGTACATCGCCGCGACGAACAGCGCGGTGACGACGAAACCCAGCGTACCGGCGCTCGCCCAGCCGTAGCTCCAGCCGAAGTATTCGCCGGAAATCACGAGGCCGACCGCGATGCCCCACAGTTGCCAGGTCCCGAGCGTCTGCTGCAGCGCGGGCTGGCCGGACGACTTGGCGCCGGCGGCGGGCCGGCCATTCGACTCTGCTTTCATCGGACTTTCTCCTCAAATGCGCCGGGCCTGACGGCCTGCGCGACTGAGAATCGATGCTAGAGAGTCATTAAACGACGTGTTATCGAAATTCGGCAAAGATCGCGGCTGACATTTCGCTGACGGAAACGCCAACCGCGATCGTTGCGAGCGCCATCCGGCCGCACGAAGCGGCCGGGTCTCCCACACTTACTGGCCGCCGCTGCGCTGGTTGAACCAGCGGTCGAGCAGCTTGCCGGCCGCTTCGCGGCCGCCGAGGCCGAACGACAGCGCGACAGCCACCGCGATCGCGCCGAGCACCAGGCCGAACGCGAGCTGCACGATCTCGTTCGCGATGCCCATCGCGCGCAGCCCCATCGCGAACACGAGGCCGAGGATCGCGAATTGCGCGATGCGCGCGAACAGCACGCTGTGCTCGCGATCGGCCTGCTCGATCACGCGGCGCGCGAGGCCCGCGAGCCACACGCCGATCACGAGGATCACGCCGCCCATCAGCACATGGCCGCCGAATTCGATGAACAGCGTGACGACGTCGCGCACCTGCGAGAAGCCGAGCCGGTTCGCGGCTTCGACCGACGCGAACAGCATCGCGAAGAACACGATCAGCCGCGCGACCAGCACCGACGGCTGCAGGATCCCCGAGAACACGCGCTCGACGCCGAGCACGGCCGGCAGCCCGTCGGCGCCGGCGGCTTCCAGCAGCTTCTGCGCGAGCGACGCGACGAAGCGCGCGAAGTAGAACGTGACGAGCACGATCACGATCGCCGCGACGATGTCCGGCACCGCGCCGAGGAACTGGTTCAGCATGTTGGTCGCGGGGCCCGAGATCGCGTCGATCTTCAGCGCGTCGAGCGCGGAGATCAGCGTCGGCACGAACACGAACACGTAGACGATCGTGCCGATCAGGCTCGACACGCGCACCGGCGTCGGGCTGTCGAGACGCTGCGTGAGGCGGTCGGCGCCGGCGGCGACGAGCAGGTTCGTCACGAGGCCGCGCAGCACGCGCGCGACGACCCAGCCGACGAAGCCGATCACCGCGGCGGCGAACAGGTTCGGCACGATCGCGAGCAGCTTGTCGACCATCCCCTGCACCGGCGACAGCAGGCCCGACAGCGCGAACGACGCGAGGATCGCCGGCAAGAACATCAGGATCACGAGCCAGAACAGCACGTCGCCGAGATAGCCGCTCATCGGCTGCATGCCCGCACCTTCGGACAGCTTGTCGTCGATCTTGCTGGCCCTCAACGCGCGGTTCGCGAGGCTGCGCAGCAGCGACGCGATCAGCCACGCGATCAGCGTCAGCGCCGCGCCGCCGATCAGGTTCGGCAGGTAGTTGACGATATGCGTGACGAGCAGCGAGAACGGATTGGAAACCGCGTACAGGTTGAGCACGTTGAAGATGCCCACCGCGGTGACGAGCAGCACGAGCCAGAACAGGCCGCCGGCGATGATCCGCTCGACGTACGCGCCCTGGCCGGTGCTTTCGTTGATCCGCTGATCGACCTTCAGCGCGCTGAGCAAGCGCAGCGCGCCGGCCCGCGCCACCACCGCGATCAGCCAGCCGATCACCAGGATGCCGATCGCGCCGGCGATCTTCGGCAGATATCCGCCTAGCGTGGTCTGCAGCGACGTGATGAAGCTGGAAGCATCCATTTCTTGTTCTCCCGAAAACGTGGCGTTGCGATTGAACATCGACGAACTACCTGCGTACTTCGAATGGCGCGCGTTGCCGCTTGAGCAACTTACCCGAGAAAAATGACGCCTTCACCCGATTTCACCGTCTTTAACTTTAGTCATAGATCGCAGGGGGACAAGACCCCATTTCGGCAAATAAAAAGGGGCGGATTTGTCGACCGCTACGCATTTCCGCAAGATTTATCCATTCGGGCCGTGCTACCGTGCCTTCGGTTCTTGCCCGGACACGCCGATGACAGTCGAAACGAAAACCGAAAAGCCCGCATGGGTCCGCTATGCGGCCAGCGTGGCGCGCGTCCACGAATACATCCGCGCGCACCTCGACGGCCCGCTCGACCTGAACCGGCTCGCCGAGGTCGCGTGCCTGTCGCCGTATCACTGGCAGCGCGTCTACCGCGCGCTGTACGGCGAGTCGATCGTGCTGACGGTGCGGCGGATGCGGATCGTGCGTGCGTCCGAGGATCTCGTCTGCACGGCGCGGCCGCTCGACGAGATCGCGCGGCGCGCGGGCTACGGTTCGACGCACGCGTTTTCCCGGGCGTTTCGCGACGCATACGGCGTACTGCCCGCGCAGCACCGGCGCACGGGCGTTCACCGGCCCATCTATCCGCTACAAAGAGGAGAGGAAGACATGTTCAAGCATGAAGTCGAAATCCGGCGCCTGCCGGAACTGCGCGGCTACGCGGTGGCGCACACGGGCGCGTACCTGAAGGTCGGCGACGCGTTCGCGCGAATCGGCGCGTGGGCCGGGCAACACGGGCTGATCGGCCCGGGCGCGAAGATGATCGGGATTTTCTACGACGATCCGGACACGACGCCGGAAGCGCAACTGCGCGCGAAGGCCTGTTTCATGCCAGCCGACGGTGCGCCGGACGTCGAGCCCGTGCCGCCTGTCGAACGCGCGACGGTAGCAGGCGGCGAATATGCGGTGCTGCTGCATACGGGGCCGTATGCGGACCTGAAGACGGCCTACCAGTGGCTCTACGGCGACTGGCTGCGTCACTCGGGCCGCGAAGCCGCCGACGCGCCGCCGTTCGAGCTGTACCTCAATACGCCGATGGATGCGGCGCCGGCCGACCTGCGCACCGAGATTTACCTGCCGCTGCGCTGATCGAAGGGCCGGGACGCTTGGGCGAGCCGGCGCGCTGTTCCAGGGCGACGCCAGTTCCAGAGGCCATGCCGTCGGCGACGATTCTGACGCGGGCAACCAGGCCGGCGATTGCACGTTAGCCGGCCTGTGTCCCGCAGCCCGGGCAGAAGCGCGCGTCGGCGGCCAGCGCCGCGTGGCAGCGGCTGCAAGCCCTGCCGCGTTGCGCCGTACCGCACTGCGCGCAGAAGCGCGCATCGGCCGCGTTGAGCGCGCCGCAGCCCGCGCAGGCGAGCTGGCTCAGCGGCGCGTTGCCGCCCTGGCCGCCTTGACCATCGGTCGGTGCCTGCCAGCCCCAGCCGTGACGATCGCGGCCACGCGCATCGTGGCCGCCGTGCCCGTCCCGGCGCTGCCCGCCGTGATGCCCGCCACCGCCACCGCTGTTGCCGTGCCCGCCCAGGATCCGTTTCAGAAAACTCATCGCACGCTCCTCAACGCGTGGCCTGCGCGCCGCCGAACGCCCCGGAGGACGACAGCAGCCGCAAGCCGTTGGCGACGACGATCAGGCTCGCGCCCGCATCCGCGAATACCGCCATCCACATCGTGCCGAGCCCCGCGACCGTGAGGCCGAGGAACACGATCTTCACGCCGAGCGCGAAACCGATGTTCTGCACCAGCACGCGGTGCGTCGCGCGCGACAGCCGCACGAACGCGGGAATCTTGCGCAGGTCGTCGTCCATCAGCGCGACGTCGGCCGTCTCGATCGCCGTGTCGGTGCCCATCGCGCCCATCGCGAAACCGATGTCGGCGCGCGCGAGCGCCGGCGCGTCGTTGATCCCGTCGCCGACCATCCCGACCGCGCCCGCGCCGCCGGCCGACAGTTCCTCGACCGCCGCGAGCTTGTCCTCGGGCAACTGGTTGCCGCGCGCGTCGTCGATGCCGGCCTGCTGCGCGATGGCTTGCGCGGTGTGCGGGTTGTCGCCCGTCAGCATCGCGGTGCGGATGCCGAGCGCATGCAGGTCGGCGATCGCGTCGCGGCTCGTGTCCTTGATCGTGTCGGCCACCGCGAAGATGCCGAGCACGCGCGTGTCGTCGACCAGCACCACGACGCTCTTGCCCTGCCGCTCGAGCGCATCGAGCTTCGTTTCGAGGGCCGGCGAGCAGCGCTCGAGTTCCTCGACGAGCCGGTGGTTGCCGAGCCAGTAGCGCGCGCCGTCGATCGTGCCGCGCACGCCGCGCCCGACCAGTGCTTCGAAGTCCTGCACATCGGCGAACGCCGCCGTTCCGGCGTCGCGCGCCGCGGCCGCGATCGCCTGCGACACCGGGTGATCCGAGCGCGCGGCGAGGCTCGCGCCGAGGTGCCGGATACGCTCGGCATCGACGTCGGCCGCATGCGCGTCGAAGTCGGTCTGCACCGGCTTGCCGTGCGTGATCGTGCCGGTCTTGTCGAGCGCGAGCCACGCGAGCTTGCGTCCTTCTTCCAGATAGACGCCGCCCTTCACGAGAATCCCGCGCCGCGCCGCGGCCGCGAGCCCCGACACGATCGTCACCGGCGTCGAGATCACCAGTGCGCACGGGCATGCGATCACGAGCAGCACCAGCGCGCGGTAGATCCAGTCGTGCCACGCGCCGCCCATCACGAGCGGCGGCACCACCGCGACCAGCAGCGCGACCGCGAACACGATCGGCGTATAGACGCGCGCGAACTGGTCGACGAAGCGCTGCGTCGGCGCCTTCGCGCCCTGCGCCTCCTCGACCGCGTGGATGATCCGCGCGAGCGTCGAGTTGGCGGCGACGGCCGTCACGCGGTATTCGAACGAACCCGCTTCGTTGATCGTGCCTGCGTACACGGCATCGCCGGCCGTCTTTTCGACAGGCAGGCTCTCGCCGGTGATCGGCGCCTGGTTGACCGTCGAGCGGCCGGCAACGACTTCGCCGTCCAGCCCGATCCGCTCGCCCGGCTTCACGCGCACGACCGCGCCGAGCGCGACCTGCGCGGCCTCGATGGTGCGCCACGACCCGTCGGCATCCTGCACGGTCGCGGCGTCCGGCGCGAGCTGCATCAGGCCCTGGATCGCATTGCGCGCGCGGTCGAGCGACTTCGCCTCGATCAGCTCGGCGATCGTGAACAGCACCATCACCATCGCGGCTTCCGGCCACTGGCCGATCGCCATCGCGCCCGTCACCGCGATGCTCATCAGCGCGTTGATGTTCAGGTTGCCGTTGCGAATCGCGATCCAGCCCTTCTTGTACGTAGTGAGCCCGCACGCGAGCACCGCCGCGAGCGCGAGCGCCGCCGACAGCCACACGGGCAGGCCGGCCCAGGTCGCCCCCTCGGACGCGATCGCGGCAACGCCCGCCAGCGCCAGCGGCCACCAAGGCTTCGCGGGCGCGTCGGCGACGCGCGCCGCCGGCGCGCCGGCCGCTGCCGCCTCGGGCGTCATCCCAAGCGTGCGGATCGCGCTTTCGATCGCCGGTTGGGCGCCCGGCACGTGCTCGACGGTCAGCATCCGCTGCATCAGGTTGAATTCGAGCGCCGACACCTCGCTCATCCCGCCGAGCTTCTTGCGGATCAGCGTTTCCTCGGTCGGGCAGTCCATCTGCATGATCCGGAACGCGGAGCGCACGTGGCCCGATGCGGTCGCCTGCGCGACCGGCAGCGGTGCGAGCGTCAACGCGGCGGGGGCGCAGCAGTCGCCGGCGGCGTGGTCGTGGTCGTGGTCGTGGTCGTGACCGGCATGATCGTGCGCGGCGTGGCCGTGCGAGCACGCGGCACCGTGTACATGTGCGCCGCCGTGCGCATGATCGTGATCGTGGTCGTGGCCTGCATCGTCATGACCGGCATGGTCGTGCGAGCACTCGGCACCGTGCCGATGCGCGTCGCCGCGTGCAGGGTCGTGATCATGGTCATGGCCGCGCGATGCGGCGTCGCCGTGCGCGTGCTCGCCGGCCGCCGGCGCCGCGTTGGCAACGGTCGCCGCGTGCGTGTCGCGCGCGTCGGCGCAGCACGTGTCGGCGCCGCCGGCATGGCGGTGTCGTGGGTCGTGGGTACGCTGGGCGTCGGTCATGACAACCTCCTTTATGGCTTGACGGTGTAGAGTTAACACCCTGAAGCCACTACAAGGTCAACCCTTACACGGGAGAAAGGCATGAAGATTGGCGAACTGGCCAAAGCGGCCCGCTGCACGCCCGAGACGATCCGTTTCTACGAGAAAGAGGGGCTGATGCCGGACGCGGAGCGCACCGACGCGAACTACCGCAACTACACCGACGTGCACGTGGAACGGCTGCGCTTCATCCGCAACTGCCGCGCGCTCGACATGGCGCACGACGAGATTCGCGCACTGCTGCGGCTCACCGACACGCCGGCCGACCGCTGCGATTCGATCAATTCGCTGCTCGACGACCACATCGGACACGTCGACGCGCGCCTCGCGGAACTCACGCATCTGCGCGACCAGCTCACCGAATTGCGCCGCCAGTGTGTCGGCGAGCATTCGGTCGAGGATTGCGGAATCGTGCACGGTCTCGCGACGATGGAAACCGTCGCGCCGGCCGCGAAGCGCTCGCACCTCGGCTGAAACCCTTGTGAAATAAGATAGTCTGGCTGAGAATAGTTATGTTCTTACTAGATATAGCCTAACTATTCATGTCAACGAGCCGCCCGTCCCCGCTCGCACTGGCCGTCCTCGCGACGCTCACCGAAACGCCGATGCATCCGTACGGGATGCTGCAGCAACTGAAGGCCCGCGGGTACGACGAAGTCGTCAACGTGCGGCAGCGCACGAGCCTCTATCAGACGATCGACCGGCTGCTGCGCGACGGGCTGATCGCCGTGCACGACACCGAGCGCGACGGCGCCTTTCCCGAGCGCACGCTGTATGCGCTGACCGAGGCCGGGCACACGGCGGGCCAGGCGTGGCTGCATGCACTGCTCGCGGAGCCCGCGCGCGAATATCCGGTGTTCGGTGCCGGCCTCGCGTTCCTGCCGCTGCTCGATGCCGAAGATGCACGACACCAGCTCGAACTCCGGATTACCCGGCTCGACGCCGAGCGCGAGCGTCTGGAAGCGCTGCGCAACGCCGCGCAGGCCGACCAGGTGCCGCGCCTGTTCCTGCTGCAGAACGAACACGCGCTCGTGCTGCTCAATGCGGAGCTCGACTGGGCGCGCAGCGTCGTCGAACACCTGAAGATCGGCGCGCTGCGCTGGGTGGACGGCTGACAAGTAACGAAGGCTGACTCACGCCAGCAACGGGAATCGCCTCGGTCAAAGCACCTTGCCGGGATTCAGGATGCCGCGCGGGTCCAGCGCAGCCTTCAGGCACCGCATCAGCCCGATTTCAGCGTCGCTGCGCGTGTGCGCGAGATAAGGACGTTTGAGCACCCCGATCCCGTGCTCGGCCGACACCGAGCCACCCATGTCCCGCACCACCGCGTACACGCAGTGATCGAGCGCGTCGGCGTCCGCGTCGGTCATCCCGGCCAGCGACACGCCGATATGCACGTTGCCGTCGCCGACATGGCCGAAGAACAGGCACGTGAGCGCCGGCCAGCGCGAGCGCAGCGCCGCCTCGCAGCGTTCGGCGAACGCGCCGAGCTCGCCCGTCGGCAAACTCACGTCGAAGTTGACGAGTTGCGGCAGCGCATCGATCGCGAGGCCTTCGCGCAGCGTCCACAGGTCGCGCGCCTGCCGCTCCGACGTCGCGAGCACCGCATCGTCCACGAGCCCTGCGTCGATCCCCGCCGCGAGGCCGGTTTCCAGCACGTGATGCGCATCGCCGCCCGGCGCGCTCGTCGCGCACTCGATCAGCACCGCGAAACCGCCGTCACCTGCGAATGGCGCAGTGACGCCCGGCGTGTGGCGCGCGACGTAGTCATAGAACGCCGGCCACATCGCCTCGAAGCTGACGACCTCGGGCAGCGTGCGCACGCGGTTCCACAATCCGACCACCGCGTCGTAGTCGCGCACGCGGCAGAGTGCGGTGGCCGGCGCGGCGAGCAACGGATGCAGCCGCAGCACGGCGCGCGTGACGACGCCGAGCGTCCCCTCGCTGCCGATGAACAGCTGCTTCAGGTCGTAGCCCGCGTTGTTCTTCAGCATCCGGTTCATCGACGACACGACCGTGCCGTCCGCGAGCACGGCCTCGAGCCCGAGCACCTGCTCGCGCATCATCCCGTAGCGGATCGCGCGCGTGCCGCCCGCATTGGTCGCGAGCATGCCGCCGATCTGGCACGAGCCGCGCGCACCGAGATCGACGCCGAACGTGAAGCCCGCCGCTTCCGCGGCTTCCTGCACCATCTGCAGCGGCGTCCCGGCGCGCACGGTCATCGTGCCGGCCGCCGCGTCGAGCGCTTCGATGCCTGCGAAGCGTTCCATCGACAACACGACCTCGCCGCCGAGCGCGACCGCGCCGCGTGCGAGCCCCGTCAACCCGCCTTGCGGCACGACCGGCTGGCCGAGCCGCGTGCACAGCGCGAGCGTGCGCGACACGTCGTCGACGCTGCGCGGGCGCACCAGCGCACGCGGCCGCACGCCGGCCGGCTCGTTGTACGCGGTGAAGTAGCGCGGATCGATGTCGGCCGCGCGCGTGACGAGCGCGTCGCCCAGTTCGGCGACGAGCACGGCATCGAGCGCATCGTCCGACAGCGGCGCGCCGCCCTGTGCGCCGCCCGCGGCGGCCGGGGTCGGGTTCTGCATCGCGCGCGGCCCCGCTTACTTCGTCGAGATGTCGATATCGCCGAAATACTTCAGGCCGAGCGACTTCACCGTGCCGTCCGCCTTCAGCTTGTCGATCGCCGCGTCGAGCTTCGCCTTCAGCGCGTCGTCGCCCTTGCGCAGGCCGAATGCGATGCCGCTGCCGAGGATCCGGTCGTCATGCACGGGCTGGCCGACGAACGAGAAGCCCTTGCCGTCCGGGCGCGACAGGAAGCCGCGCTGGCCGGACGGCGCGAGCACCAGCGTCGCGTCGAGGCGGCCCGCCACGAGGTCCGCATACGCCTGGTTCTGGTCCTGGTACGCGACGACCGCGACGCCGGCCGGTTCCCAGTGCGCCTTCGCGAAGGTTTCCTGGATCGACGCCTGCAGCACGCCGACGCGCTTGCCCTTCAGCGATTCGGGCGTCGGCAGCAGGCCGCTGCCGGTGCGCGCGATCAGCTGGGTCGGCACGCGATAGATGATCGTCGTGAAGTCGATCGCCTGGCGCCGCTGCTCGGTCGCGTTCATCGCCGAGTTGATCGCGTCGAACTTGCGGCCCTTCAGCGCGGGAATCAGGCCGTCGAACGACGTCTCGACCCATTTGCACGACAGCTTCGCCGTCTGGCAGACGGCATTGCCGACGTCGATGTCGAAGCCCTGCAGGTCGCCGTTCGGCGCTTTCGATTCGAACGGCGGGTATTGCGCCTCGAGGCCGAAGCGCAGCGTCTGCGTATCGGCGAGCGCCGCGCCGGAGCCGATTGCGCACGCGAGTGCGAATGCGAGTTTCAGGGTTGCCGTGTGCTTCATCGTGATCTCCTGGGTCTGGTCGATGCGACGTCCTCGTCGCCGGTTTCCTTACTTACAGCGAACGCAGCCGCCGCGCGCCTTCGACCAGCGTCGCGTCGTCCTTCGAAAAACTGAGCCGGATCACGCCGGCGTCGGTGCCGTCGGTATAGAACGCCGACAGCGGAATCGTCGCGACGCGCGCGTCGCGGATCAGGCGCAGCACGAAATCGCTGTCGCTTTCGTCCGAGAAGTGCCGGAAGCGCGCGAGCATGAAGAACGAGCCTTCGCTCGGCAGCAGCTCGAAACGCGAATCGGCCAGCTCGCGCGCGAGCAGGTCGCGCTTGGCCTGATAGAACGCCGACAGGCCGAGATAGCTGTCCGGCCGCGCGAGGATCTCCGCGAACGCGACCTGCATCGGCGTGTCGGCCGCGAACACCATGAACTGGTGCACCTTGCGGATCTCGTCCATCAGCTCGGCGGGCGCCAGGCAATGACCGACCCGCCAGCCGGTCACGTGGAACGACTTGCCGAACGACGACACGATCACGCTGCGCTCGGCCAGCTCGCGGTGGCGCGCCACGCTCTGGTGCAGCGCGCCGTCGAATACGACGTGCTCGTAGACCTCGTCGGACAGGATCACGATGCCGGTGTCGCGCGTGAGCTGCGCGAGCCGCTCGAGATCGTCGGCGGAGAACACGGTCGCGGTCGGGTTGTGCGGCGTGTTCACGATGATCATCCGCGTGCGCGGCGTGATCGCCGCGGCCACCTCGTCCCAGTTCACGCGGAAATGCTCGGGTGACAGCTTGATCGCGACCGGCGTCGCGCCCTGCAGCCGCACGATCGGCGCATAGCTGTCGAACGACGGCTCGAAATAGATCACTTCGTCGCCCGGATGCACGAGCGCGCTGATCGCCGCGTACAGCCCTTCGCTCGCGCTCGCGATCACCGTGATCTCGGTCGCCGGGTCGTAGCGCGCGCCGTACAGCGCCTCGGTCTTTTCGGCGAGCCGTTCGCGCAGCGCCATCACGCCGGCCATCGGCGAGTATTGGTTGTGCCCGTCGCGCATCGCGCGCGCGACGCCTTCGACGAGCGCCGGATCGGGCGCGAAATTCGGCGCGCCCTGCGACAGGTTCAACGCATCGTGTTGCGCGGCAAGCTGGCCGATCACCGTGAAGATCGTCGTGCCGACGTCGGGCAGTTTCGAACGGGGCGCGGTGGCGCTTCGCATGACTCCTCCTTCTGATGTCCTTCGGGCTGGCCCGCGCGACACGCGCGGCCCTGCATCTGCCGCATGATTTAGCCCCAGCCAATATCGGCGGACAATCGAAAGTTCGTCATGGCGGCCATGCATTTTTCTCATGGCTCAAGGTATGAAGCACGCAGCGGCAAGGCCAGCCTGCCGGCCTGACATGCGAATCAGGCATTACCCGTAAGGGATGCTACGCGCCCGCCGCCGCCAGATACGCGAGCAGCACGGCCCGCAGCTCGCCGCGCAGCGAGGCGAAGTCGAGCGCGGGCCCGAGCGTCAGCAATGCCTGCGAGAGGCCGCCGTAGCAGACGGTATGCGCCATCCGTGCGAGCCCGTCGAGCCGCGCGGCCGGCGGCGGATCGGCCGCGTGCGCGAGCGCGTCGCGCCATAGTGCGACATATGCGTCGTAATGCCGGCGGTATGCGGCGAGCGGCGACACCTGCCGCTCCAGCGCGAAGAACGCGCTCCACAGCGCGGTGTCGGCGCCGATCGCGTCGACCTGCAGGTCGACGAGCGCCGCAGCGAGTTCGGCCCGCGGCGCGCCGCGCAGCCGCTGCGCCACATCGCGCAGCCGGTCGGCCATCGCCAGCACATACCGGTGGATGCAGAGCGCCGCGAGGCTCTGCTTGTCGCCGAAATACTCGTAGAAGGTGCCGATGCTGACGCCCGCGACGGCCGCGATCTCGCGAATCGTCGCCTTCGCGTAGCCGCGTTCGAGCAAAAGCTGAACGAACGCCTGCTGCAGCGCGTCGGAGCTCGCCTGCGCGCGCGACTGGCGCGGCCGGCGGCGCAACGCGGGCGCGGGTTGCGCCGCCGGCTGGCCGGGCGGCGCCGGAACCTGAACATGTCGCGGCGGCATATTTGCTACTCTGGAATTCAGCAGGGAATGCGTTTACCGGGAGCCGGAACCAGCGCCGCAGCGCCACCCGTGTTGCATGACGCCGGCCGCCCGCGAAGCATGAGACCGGAGACAACTTCGATGACCGAATCGACTCACGCCATCACGAACCAGTTCGACGAACTGGTCGACTATAACCTCTTCGCGACGGACGTCGCGCTGCGCGACGCGCTCGCCCGCGCCGGCGCCGACTGGGCCATGCCGCAGCTCGATGCGTACGGCGCGCGGCTCGGCAGCGCCGACACCGCGCAACTCGCCGACGAAGCGAACCAGCACCCGCCGGAGTTGAACGCGTTCGACCGGCGCGGCCGGCGCATCGACCGCGTCGATTTCCACCCGGCGTGGCACGCGCTGCTCGGCCAGTACCGCCACGAAGGCTTCGTGTCGCTCGCGTTCCGCGATACGCGCCGCGGCCGCTGGGCCGCGACCGCGGCCGGCTTCTACCTGCACGGCCAGATCGAGGCCGGCACGCTGTGCCCGGCGACGATGACGCAGGCCGCGATTCCCGTGCTGCAGAAGGAGCCCGCGCTGTGGAACCTGCTGCGCGACAAGCTCTACAGCGACGACTACGACCCGCGCGACGTGCCGGTCGCCGACAAGCGCTCGATCTGGTTCGGCATGGGGATGACCGAGAAACAGGGCGGCTCCGACGTGCGCGCGAACACGACGCTCGCCACGCCCGTCGGCGCGGGCGGGCGCGGCGGCGAATACCTGCTGCGCGGCCACAAGTGGTTCTTCTCCGCGCCGATGTGCGATGCGCACCTCGTCGTCGCGCACACCGAAGGCGGCAGCCCGTCGTGCTTCTACGTGCCGCGCTGGCGGCCGGACGGCACGAAGAACGCGGTCGAGATCCAGCGGCTGAAGAACAAGGTCGGCAACCGCAGCAACTCGAGCAGCGAGATCGAGCTGAACGACGCGTGGGGCATCATGCTCGGCGACGAAGGCCGCGGCATCCCGACCATCATCGAAATGGCCACCTATACGCGGCTGAACTGCGTGCTCGGCAGCGCGGCGATGCTGCGCCAGGGCGTCGTGCAGGCGATCGCGTACACACGCCAGCGCCACGCGTTCGGCCGCGCGCTCGCCGAACAACCGCTGATGCGCACCGTGCTCGCCGATCTCGCGCTCGAAAGCGAAGCGGCGCTCGTACTCGCGATGCGTCTTGCCGACGCGTTCGAGCGCGACGACTCGCCGCGCGAACGCGCGTGGAAGCGCATCGTCACGCCCGCTGCGAAATTCTGGGTCTGCAAGCGCGCGGTCGAGCTGACCGGCGAGGTGATGGAAGTGTTCGGCGGCAACGGCTACGTCGACGACGGCCCGATCGCGCGGCTGTTCCGCGAGGCACCCGTCAACTCGATCTGGGAAGGCTCGGGCAACGTGATGTGCCTCGACGTGCTGCGCGCGGTGTCGCGCGAGCCCGACGCAGCCGCCGCGCTGTTCGCCGAACTCGCCGACCTCGGTGCGGGCGAACCGCGCATCCGCGCGGCGCTCGACGCGCTGCGCGCGATGCTTGCCGCGCCGGCCGACACGCTCGAGGCATCGGGCCGCGTGTTCGCGCAGCGGCTCGCGATCGTCGCGCAGGCGTGCCTGCTGCGCCGTGATGCGCCTGCGGCCGTCGCCGACGCGTTCGTCGCGACGCGGCTCGCGGCGCCCGACTGGGGCCGCATCGCGGGCGGCTTCGATCCGCACGCGATCGACGTCGCCGCGCTGCTGCAGCGCGCGTACCCGGCCTGACGCCGGTTCGTTCGCCTGAGTCCGCCTTCGATCGCCCCGCCCGGAGCCCTGATGAACCTCGTCGCCGCCCTCGACCGCGCCGCCCGCGCGACGCCCGACAAGCCGTTCCTCGTCAGCGAATCCGCGACGATCACCTATGCCGCCGCGCGCGAGCACTCGCACCGCGCAGCGGCCGTGCTGAGCGCGCTCGGCATCGCGGCCGGCGATCGCGTCGCCGCGATGTGCTTCAACACGCCGGCCTTCGTCGACCTGATGTTCGGCGTGTGGCGGCTCGGCGCGACGTTCGTGCCGGTCAACCACAAGCTGCAGGCGCCGGAAGTCGACTACGTGCTCGAACACAGCCGCAGCAAGGCGCTGCTGTTCGACGTGGCGCTCGCGCCGGTGGTCGAACGCATCGTTCATCCGGCGCGGCGGCTCGTGACCGAAGGCGAGCTCGACGGCGTGCCGTGCTTCGACACGATGTGCGCGACGATGGACGGCGTCGCGGGCATCGAACCGGCCGACGGCGATGTCGCGCAGATCCTCTACACGTCCGGCACGACCGGCCGCCCGAAAGGCTGCGTGCACAGCCACCGCACCGTGACGCTTGCGGCGATGTCGGCGGCGCTCGCGATCGGCATCGGCCGCAACGAGCGCACGCTGATGGCGATGCCGATCTGGCATTCGTCGCCGCTCAACAACTGGTTCGGCGGCACGCTGGTCGCGGGCGGCACCGTCGTGCTGCTGCGCGAATACCATCCGCTGCGGTTCCTGCAGGCCGTCGAGCGCGAGCGCGTGACGCTGTATTTCGGCGCGCCGGTGTCGTACACGCTGCCGCTCGACACGATCGACGGCTTCGCGGCGTTCGACCTGTCGAGCGTGCGCGCGTGGCTGTACGGCGGCGGCCCGATCGGCGCCGCGCAGGCCGAACGGCTCGCGCGCGCGTATCGCAGCGACGCGTTCTTCCACGTGTACGGGATGACGGAAACGGGGCCGGCCGGCACGACGCTGTATCCGGACGAGCAGATCGCGAAGGCCGGTTCGATCGGCCGCCACGGCGGCCCGGGCGTCGACCTGCGCGTCGTGCGGATGGACGGCATCGACGCGCAGCCGGGCGAGACCGGCGAGATCTGGCTGAAGGCAGACAGCATGATGCTCGGTTATCTCGACGACGCGGCCGCGACGCGCGCCGCGTTCGCACCGGGCGGCTGGTATCGCACCGGCGACGTCGCGCGAATCGATCAGGATGGCTACCTGTTCATCGTCGACCGGCTGAAGGACATGATCGTGACCGGCGGCGAGAACGTCTATTCGAAGGAAGTGGAGGACGTGCTCGGCGCGCATCCGGACATCGCCGAGGCGGCCGTCGTCGGCGTCCCGCATCCGGACTGGGGCGAGACGGTCGTTGCGCACGTCGTGATGCGTGCGGGCGCGGCGCCCGACGCGGACGCGCTGCGCGCGTTCTGCGGCGAGCGGCTCGCCGCGTACAAGATCCCGCGCGAGTTCGCGTTCGCGCAGGCGCTGCCGCGCACGCCGACCGGCAAGCTGCAGAAATTCCTGCTGCGCGTGCGCAAGGAGTAGCGTCCGCTCACGCCGATAAAAAAAGCCACCAGGCCCGACGGCCCGGTGGCTTTTTCGCATGATCGGCCGGGCAGCGACCTTCGCCGCCGCCCGCGATTCACAGGCTGCTTACTTGCCGCCGATGCTCTTCAGCGGCTTCCACTCGCCCTTCTCGACCTTGTACATCGTGATGCCGCCGTTCTTCAGGTCGCCCTTCGCGTCATACGCGACGTGCGTCGACGTGACACCCGCCATGTCGCTCTTCGCGAGCACCGGCAGGTACTTCGCCGGATCGGTCGAATCGGCCTTCTTCATCGCGTTGAGCATCGCCATCGCGCCGTCGTAGGCGTACGGCGAGTAGGTCTGCACTTCTTCGCCGAAGCGCTTCTTGTACTTGTCGGCGTAGGCCTTGCCGCCAGGCATCTCTTCGAGCGGGAGGCCCGCCAGCGAAGCGATCGTGCCTTCCGACGCGTTGCCCGCGATCTTCAGGAACGTCGGCGTCTTCACCATTTCGCCGCTCATCAGCGGTGCCGCGATGCCGAGCGCCTTCATCTGCTTGACCATCGGCGCTGCCTGCGAATCCGCGCCGCCGTAGTAGACGAGGTCCGGCTTCGCCGCCTTCAGCTTGGTCAGGATCGCCTTGAAGTCGACTGCCTTGTCGTTCGTGAACTCGCGGTCGACGATCGTCGCACCGCCGGCCTTCGCGGCCTTCTCGAACTGGTCGGCGAGACCCTGGCCGTAGGCCGTGCGGTCGTCGACGATCGCGATCTTCTTCATGCCGAGATCCTTCGACGCGAACGCGCCCGCCACCGAGCCCTGCTGCGTGTCGGACGTCATCATGCGGAAGGTCGTCTTGTAGCCTTGCTGCGTGTATTCCGGCGCCGTCGCCATCGCGATTTCCGGAATGCCCGCGTTCGCGTAGATGCGCGAAGCCGGGATCGTCGTGCCCGAGTTGAAGTGGCCGAGCATGCCCTTGATGCCGTCGTCGACGAGCTTCTGCGCGACCGTCGTGCCCGTGCGCGGGTCAGCCTGGTCGTCCTGCGTGCTGAGCACGAACTTCACCGGCTTGCCGCCGATCTTCGGGTTCGTCGCGTTGAAGTCTTCCAGCGCGAGCACGATCCCGTTCTGCATATCCTTGCCGTAGTGCGCCTGCGCGCCCGTCATCGGCCCTGCGTAACCGATCTTCACGTCATCCGCATGGGCCGTCCCCGCCAGCGACATGACCGCGACGAACGTCGCGCCTGCCACCTTTTTCATCGTGTGTTGCATAGCATCTCCTTGGTACCAGGGTAAGTGAAGCGGCTTCGGGATCGCCTTGCCGCTTCTTTGTTTGATCCGAACGGCAAGGATGATCAGCCGATCGTCATCAAATTCGCATTGCCGCCCGCCGCGGCCGTATTCACGCTGACCGAGCGCTCGGTCAGCAGCCGCTCCAGCGCGTAGTCTTCCGCGTCGCCGTTCTCGAACGCGCCCACCGACACGCCCTGCACCGACACGATCGGGCCCGGCCGCTGCGCGACGTCCTTCACGAGCGTCTGCAGTTCGTCGCTGTCGCCTTCGAACAGCACCGCGTCGAACGCCGCGTCGGCCTGCTTGCGCACGGCCGCGTGCGGCTTCAGCGACGCCGGCAGCGCGGCGACGAGCGCCTCGCCGGCCGCGCCGGCGAACAACGCGCGGTTGCCCGTCGCCAGCACCGCCGCGAACTGCGCGCGCGCGCCGCCCGGCGTCGCCGCGACACACAGCACCGTGCCGCGCGGGCCGAGTGTATACGTGTTTCGTTCGCCCGTCGGGCCGGTCAGCACCGCGGTCGCGCCGGCCGGCACCTGCGCGAGATAACCGTCGCAACGCGCGGCCAGCGCCGGTTCGCGCTGCTCGATCAGCCAGTCGCGCAGCGTCGTGAGCGCCGCCGCCGGGTTGCCGCGCGCATCGCCTTCGACCGCGCCGTCCGCAATCAGCGTCTGCGCGAGCGAGCGCGGCAGGCCCGACGGACGCGTCGCGAGCAGGCGCTGCAGGTACAGCGCGCCGCCGGCCTTCGGGCCCGTGCCCGACAGCCCTTCGCCGCCGAACGGCTGCACGCCGACCACCGCGCCGATCACGTTGCGGTTCACGTAGATGTTGCCGACGTGCGCGTTCGAGATCACGTGCGCGATCGTCTCGTCGATCCGCGTGTGGATGCCGAGCGTCAGGCCGTAACCGGTCGCGCGGATCTGCTCGAGCAGCTTGTCGAGCTGGTTGCGGCGGTAGCGCACGACGTGCAGCACGGGGCCGAACACTTCACGCTTGAGCTCGTCGATGCTGCCGATCTCGATCAGCGTCGGCGGCACGAACGTGCCGTGCGCGCACGCATCGGGCGCCGGCAACTGCGTGACCGCGTGGCCCTTGTCCTTCATCGCCGCGACGTGCGTATCGATCGTCTGCTTCGCTTCGCCGTCGATCACCGGGCCGACGTCCGTCGACAGCCGGTCGGGGTTGCCGAGCGCGAGCTCGTGCATCGCGCCCTTGAGCATCGTCAGCGTGCGGTCCGCGACATCGTCCTGCAGACATAGAACGCGCAGCGCCGAACACCGTTGACCGGCCGAGTCGAACGACGACTGCATCACGTCCGCGACGACCTGCTCCGCGAGTGCCGACGAATCGACGATCATCGCGTTCTGGCCGCCCGTTTCCGCGATCAGCGGAATCGGCTTGCCGTCCGGATCGAGGCGCGCGGCGAGCGTCTTGTTGATCAGGCGCGCGACTTCGGTCGAACCCGTGAACATCACCGCACGCGTGCGCGGATCGGCGACCAGCGCCGCGCCGACGGTCTCGCCGTCGCCCGGCAGCAGTTGCACCGCGCCGGCCGGCACGCCGGCCTCGCGCAGCAGGCGCACGGCTTGCGCAGCAATCAGCGGCGTCTGTTCGGCCGGCTTCGCGAGCACCGTGTTGCCTGCTGCGAGCGCCGCCGCCACCTGGCCCATGAAGATCGCGAGCGGGAAGTTCCACGGGCTGATGCAGACCACGGGGCCGAGCGGGCGGTGCGTGTCGTTCGAGAATTCGTCGCGGATCTGCGCGGCGTAGTAGCGCAGGAAGTCGACCGCTTCGCGGATCTCGGCGATCGCGTTCGGCAGCGACTTGCCGGCTTCGCGCACGATCAGGCCCATCAGCGTATGCATCTGCGCTTCGAGCAGGTCGGCGGCACGCACCAGGCAATCGGCACGCGCGTCGACCGGCGTCGCCTGCCAGATCGGCGCGGCGGCCACCGCGTGCGCGAGCGCCGCGCTCACGTGTTCGGCCGTCGCTTCGCTGACCGTGCCGACCGTATCGCGCTGGTCGGCCGGGTTGCGCACGTCGCGGGCCGGCGCGTCGGCGAGCGCGTCGTCGGCGAGCATCGGCGCCGCGCGCCACGGGAAATGCGCGCTCGCGAGCAGCGCGGACGACAGCGACGCGAGACGGTGTTCGTTCGACAGGTCGAGGCCCATCGAGTTGGGACGCTCGTCGCCGTACAGGTTGCGCGGCAGCGGAATCTTCGCGTGCGGCGCGCCGAGCGGCACGACCTTCATCGCTTCATCGACCGGATCGGCGACCAGCTCCTTCACCGACACGGTTTTATCCGCGATGCGGTTCACGAACGACGTGTTCGCGCCGTTCTCGAGCAGGCGGCGCACCAGGTACGCGAGCAGCGTCTCGTGCGTGCCGACCGGCGCGTACACGCGGCACGGGCGGTTCAGCTTGTCGCGGCCCGTGACTTCCTCGTACAGCGGCTCGCCCATCCCGTGCAGGCACTGGAATTCGTACTGGCCCGGGTAGTAGTTCTGGCCCGCGAGCTGGTAGATCGCAGCCAGCGTGTATGCGTTGTGCGTCGCGAACTGCGGGTAGACGGCGTCGGGCGCCGCGAGCAGCTTCTTCGCGCACGCGAGGTACGACACGTCGGTGTAGATCTTGCGCGTATAGACCGGATAGCCTTCGAGGCCGTCGACCTGCGCACGCTTGATCTCGCTATCCCAGTACGCGCCCTTCACGAGGCGGATCATCAGGCGGTGACGGCTGCGGCGCGCGAGATCGATCAGGTAGTCGATCACGAACGGGCAGCGCTTCTGGTAGCCCTGCACGACGAAGCCGATGCCGTTCCAGCCCGCGAGATCCGGATCGAAGCACAGCGCCTCGAGCAGGTCGAGCGACAGTTCGAGGCGGTCGGCTTCTTCCGCGTCGATGTTCAGGCCGATGTCGTAGCGGCGCGCGAGCAGCGCGAGCGCGCGCACGCGCGGCAGCAGCTCGCTCATCGTGCGGTCCTGCTGCGAGCGCGAGTAGCGCGCGTGCAGCGCCGACAGCTTGATCGAGATGCCCGGGCCTTCGTAGATGCCGCGGCCGCCGGCCGCCTTGCCGATTGCGTGGATCGCCTGCTCGTACGATGCGTAGTAGCGCTGCGCGTCCTCTTCGGTCGTCGCCGCTTCGCCGAGCATGTCGTACGAGTAGCGGAAGCCGCGCGCTTCGTACTTGCGGCTGTTGGCCAGCGCTTCGGAGATCGTTTCGCCGGTGACGAACTGCTCGCCCATCAGGCGCATCGCCATGTCGACGCCCTTGCGGATCAGCGGCTCGCCGCCGCGGCCGATCAGGCGCGTGAGCGCCGACGACAGGCCCGCTTCGCTGTTGGTCGTCACGAGCTTGCCGGTGATCATCAGCCCCCAGGTCGCCGCGTTGACGAACAGCGACGGCGCGTGGCCGACGTGCGAGCGCCAGTCGCCCTTGCTGATCTTGTCGCGGATCAGCGCATCGCGCGTCGCGCGATCGGGAATGCGCAGCAGCGCTTCGGCGAGGCACATCAGCGCGACGCCTTCCTGGCTCGACAGCGAGAACTCGTGGATCAGCCCTTCGACACCGCCGCCCGAACTCTTCTCGCGCAGCGCCTCGACGAGCTTCGTCGCCAGCGCCTGCGCGTCCGCCTGCAGGTTCGCGGGCAGGCGCGCCTGCCCGAGCAGGAACGGCACGCATTCCGGCTCGGGGCGGCGGTACGCGGCCGTGATCGCCGCGCGCAGCACCGACTGCGGCTGCACGTTCTGCGCGAACTCGAGGAACGGATGCGGCGAGTTGTCGTCGTCGCCGTCCGCAGCCTGACCGTCGGCGAGCTCCGTGACACCGCTGTGGCCCGACAGCTCGGGCGGCAGCTGGCCGTGCTCGATCCGCTCGAGATACGCGAAGATCGCCTGCTTGATCAGCCAGTGGGGAGTGCGCTCCAGACGCGCGGCGGCGTCCTTGAGGCGCGAGCGGAGAATGTCGTCGACTTTGACGCCGAGAGTCGTGCTTGCCATGGTGGGTTCGTGCGCCGGTGCGAGCCCGGCAATGTGGTGTGAGAGGATGCGCGAAATCCTACGGCACGCAATAAAAAGGTGCAACCAAATTGAGAGATGGGTTGCACCCTTGAGTTAGTCAATATAATCAGCCACTTAGAAGGTTGCAACCTAGGAGTTGCCCGCGGTCCGGGGATCGGTGTTTTCCCTGATCGAGCCGATTCGACATGCGTGTGCAACCTCCGGCGCGCACGGCGGCGGACGAAAACGGGTTGCACTGGGTGTGGCGGCGAGTGTGCCGCCTGGTATGAGCGCGCGACGAGAGACGGTTCGGAGGGGGCCCGGCGGCCCGGGCTTCAACGCGGCGGCGCACCGCGCGACGGCTGCGCGGGCGCCGCTCAGATATCCAGCGGATCGACTTCGACGCTCCACCGCAGCACGCCCTTCAGCGCACGCAGCTCCGGCTGCCATGCGCGCAGCGCATGCTGCAGCGCCGCCCGCGACGCACTTTCGAGCAGCAACTGCGCGCGGTGGACGTTCGCGACCTTGACGATCGTCATCGGCACCGCGTCGTACACGGTCACGCGATCGGCGCCCGGCAGCCCCGGCAACGCGGCCGCGGCCTGCAGCAGGAACGCGAGCGCCGCGTCGAGCGTGCGCCCTTCGGCGCGCAACAGCGCCTGGTAGACGAACGGCGGCAGGTGCGCGTCGCGGCGCTCGCCGAGCGTCGAATTCGCGAAGCCGACGTAATCCTGCCGCCCGAGCGCGTGGTACAGCGCGTGACGCGGGTAGCGCGTCTGCACCATCACCTCGCCCGGCAGCCCGGCGCGGCCCGCGCGGCCGCTCACCTGCATCAGCTGCGCGAACAGCCGTTCGCTCGCACGGAAGTCGTGCGAGAACAGCGCGGTGTCGGCGTTGAGCACGCCGACGAGCGACACGCGCTGGAAGTCGTGCCCCTTCGCGATCATCTGCGTGCCGACGAGGATGTCGACCTCGCCCGCGTGCACGTCGGAAAAGAGCGCCTGCGCGCTGCCCTTGCGGCGCGTGCTGTCCGCGTCGATCCGCAGCACGCGCGCGCCCGGCACGGCCTCGGCGAGCGCCTCCTCGATGCGCTGCGTGCCGCGCCCGAGCGGCGCGATGTCGACGTTGCCGCACTCGGGGCACGACCGCGGAATGCGCGCCTCCCAGCCGCAATGATGGCAGCGCAGCGCATGCTCGGGCTTGTGCAGCACGACGTACGCGCTGCAGCGCGGGCAGCCCGCGACCCAGCCGCATGCGTCGCACGCGAGTTGCGGCGCGTAGCCGCGCCGGTTCAGGAACACGAGGCTTTGCTCGCCGCGCTCGAGCCGCGCCTTCAGCGCCGCGACGAGCGGCCCCGACAGCCCGCCCATCGACGCGCGCCCGCGCCGCCGCTCCTCCTCGAGATCGATCAGCCGCACGGTCGGCAGCGTCGCGTCGGCCACCGCGCGGCGCGACAGCGTGAGCCGCGTGTAGCGGCCCTGCTCGGCCTGCCACCAGGTTTCGAGCGACGGCGTCGCCGAGCCGAGCACGACCGTGATGCCGAGCTGCTTCGCGCGCCACACGGCGAGATCGCGCGCCGAGTAGCGCAGCCCTTCCTGCTGCTTGTACGCGGGCTCGTGCTCCTCGTCGACGACGATCAACGCGAGCGTCGGCATCGATGCGAGCACCGCGAGGCGCGTGCCGAGCACGATCCGCGCGCGGCCCGTGTGCGCGGCAAGCCAGTTGCGCGCGCGCTCGCCCTCGGCGAGCCCGCTGTGCAGCGTGACGATCGCGTCGTCGGCGAGCGCACCCGCGAAGCGCGCGCGAAACGCGGCCTCGAACTGCGGCGTCAGGTTGATTTCAGGGACGAGCACGAGCGCCTGCGCGTCCGGCCGCGCGTCGAGCAGCGACGCGAGCGCATGCAGATAGACCTCGGTCTTGCCGCTGCCCGTCACGCCGTGCAGCAGGAACGGCGCGAAACCCTGCGCAGCGCGGATCGCGTCGAGCGCCTCGGCCTGCTGGTCGGTGAGCGCCGGCGGCACGGCTCGTCCACCGGTTGTCGACAGGTTATCCACAGCTTTGGGCACAGGCGCGTCGTTCCAGCCGATCTCCTCGACGTCGACCCAGCCGCGCGCCGCCCAGTCGTCGAGCGTCGCGGCCGCCTTCGGATGCAGCACGCGCGCGTCGGGCAGCCCCAGCGAGCCGGTGTCGACGAGCGCCTGCGCGAGCCGTCGCAGCGCGGCCCCGCGTGCGGGCAACGCATCGGGCAGTGCCGCACGACCGGCTTCCGTCGGCCGGTAGCGCACCTCGGGCGCCAGCAGCCGCCCCCAGCGTCCGGCGTCGCGCAGCGCCTGCGGCAGCGCCGGCAGCGCGACCTCGCCGCGCCCGCGCTGATAGTAGTCGGCCGCGAACGACACGAGCGCGAGCCAGTCCGCCGACAGCGGCGGCAAGTCGGTGCAGATCGCATCGATCGCGCGCAGCCGGGACGGCGGCACGTCGGTGTGAGTCGTCACTTCGCAGACGAGCCCGACGGCCTGCCGCTTGCCGAACGGCACCTGCACGAGCGTGCCGGGCACGGGTGCCGGTTGCGCATCGCAGCGGTAGTCGAACAGGGTCGCGAGCGGATGGTCGAGCGCGACGCGCAGGTAGGTGCCGTTCATCACGGCGCCCCGGCGGCGGTACGTGCCGCATGGACGGCTTGCACTCGCACCCGCATCGCGGCAGCGAACTTAAAGTAAAACTTCAGATTCGGCGCTAAGTTTTGGATTCGCATTAGGAATCGCCGTATACCCTGCCCAGCCTGTGGATAACTTTGTTGAGAACTCGCCGCTCAATGGCCGCAACGCGCGCCGGGCCGTGTTTTCCGCGGTTTTCCGCCGTTTGCGGCGGTGCCCCGCGGAGCCTTATTCCATAAGGCTGCTATTCAAATTACCAAACCATAGCGAGACAATTTGACCGACACAGGGCTCTACCGCGCTGCAACGTGGAAAATGTGTATAAGTCAAGTCTTGACAAGCAACGAATCGGCAACCGGTACGGGGTTGCGCCCTGTTTAGCGCCGGCAGCGAAACGCTGTCACCCCGCAGTGCAGCATGACAGCGCTTGCGTTCAGCCGGCGGCTCCGCTACGGATCGCGCGGCTGTGGTTATGTACCTCGTCGACGAGTTCGGCGACGTGATCGGGCGACGTGAATTGCGAGATGCCGTGCCCGAGGTTGAATACGTGGCCCGGGTGGTTGCCGTAGCTGTCGAGCACCGCGCGCGCCTGTTCGCGCACCGCGGCCGGCGGCGCAAACAGGATCGTCGGGTCGAGGTTGCCCTGCAGCGCGACGCGCCCCGCGACGCGCTCGCGCGCGGCACCGAGGTTGACCGTCCAGTCGAGCCCGACCGCGTCGACACCGGTCGACGCGATTTCCTCCAGCCACAGCCCGCCGCCCTTCGTGAACGTGATCACCGGCACGCGCTCGCCGTCATGCTCGCGCTTGAGCTGCGAGACCACGCGACGGATGTAGTCGAGCGAAAAGCGCTGGTATGCGCCGTCCGCCAGTGCGCCGCCCCACGTGTCGAAAATCATCACGGCCTGCGCGCCCGCTTCGATCTGCGCGTTCAGGTACGCGGCCACCGCCTGCGCGTTCACGTCGAGGATCCGGTGCATCAGGTCGGGGCGCGAATACGCCATCGACTTCACCGTGCGGAAATCGTCCGAGCCGCCGCCTTCGACCATGTAGCACGCGAGCGTCCAGGGGCTGCCCGAGAAGCCGATCAGCGGCACGCGCTGGCGACCCTGGCCGTCGGTCAGCGCGCGGCGGATCTCGCGCACGGCGCCGGTCACGTAGCCGAGCGTGGCTTCGATGTCCGGCACCGCGAGCTTCGCGACGTCGGCCTCGGTGCGCACCGGATGCGCAAACTTCGGCCCTTCGCCGACCTGGAAGTCGAGGCCGAGCCCCATTGCGTCCGGAATCGTCAGGATGTCCGAGAACAGGATCGCGGCGTCGAGCGGGAAACGCTCGAGCGGCTGCAGCGTCACCTCGGTCGCGTAGTCGGGATTCTTCGCGAGGCCGAGGAAGCTGCCGGCGCGCGCGCGCGTCGCGTTGTATTCGGGCAGGTAGCGGCCGGCCTGGCGCATCAGCCAGATCGGCGTGTAGTCGGTCGGCTCGCGCAGAAGCGCACGCAGGAAGGTGTCGTTGAGCAGGTTATGGGCCACGGTAGGAGCGACGATGCGAAGGCAAAGCGGCATTTTACCGGACAGCCGGCGTCAGGCTGCGCATGCCGATGCGATGGCGGCCATATGACGCGCGCGATGGCTCCGTTATGATCGGACGCTCATATCGAACCGAACGAAGGAGGAGACCGATGAAGACATTCGCCACGCTCGCCGCGGCCGCATTGCTTTGCTGCGCCGCCGCGCACGCGCAGACCGGCGCGGGCAGCGCCCCTGCCGCACCGGGCGCCGGCTCGCGGCTCGACGACGTGCTCGCGCGCGGCGCGCTGCGCGTCTGCACGACGGGCGACTACAAGCCGTATTCGTACTACCGCGCGGACGGCCGCTTCGAGGGCATCGACATCGACATGGCCGAATCGCTCGCGAAGTCGCTCGGCGTGAAGGCCGACTACGTGAAGACGAGCTGGTCGAACCTGACCGGCGATTTCGTCGCGAAATGCGACGTCGCGGTGGGCGGCATATCGACGACGCTCGAGCGCCAGAAGCGCGTGTTCTTCACGCAGCCGTACGTCGTCGACGGCAAGACGCCGATCGTGCGCTGCGCGGACGCCGACAAATACCAGACCGTCGCGCAGATCGACCGGCCCGAAACACGCGTGATCGTGAACCCGGGCGGCACCAACGAACGTTTCGCGAAGCAGTACTTCACGCACGCGAACCTGACCGTCTATCCGGACAACGTGACGATCTTCAAGCAGATCCTCGCGGGCAAGGCGGACGTGATGGTGACGGATGCGTCCGAGACGCAGCTGCAGCAAAAACTGAATCCGGGGCTGTGCTCGGTTCATCCGGACAAGCCGTTCCAGTTCGGCGAGAAGGCGTACATGGTGCCGCGCGGCGATGTCGCGTTCCAGCAGTACGTCGACCAGTGGTTGCATCTCGCACTGTCGACCGGCGAATACCAGGCGATTTCGGACAAGTGGCTGAAGTAAGCGCGCATGTTTTGCGGCGGCCGATGACGGGCACCGACCCCGTGGCCGCTGCCCGCTGAAATCGCTGCGCGGCGGCGGCCGGCCTGCCGCGGTTACACATCGCCACCTTGCCCCGGCGCTCCGCGGCCGCGCGAAATCACCCGAATCGGCCAAACGGCCGACTTCCACACATCCCGATCACGTTTCAAAATCTTTCTGACGAATGAATCGTCATGCGCGGTATCTGCCGCGCGGTGCGTTTTCTCACGTGTAAATCGGCAATTCATCGCGCCCGATACGCGTGAAAAACGCGCCGTATGCATATGATGAAAACGCTGCGGAAAATATGGGTAAAAATGACCTTTTTCAGGACCCCGAAAACAGCAAAAAATCCCGGAAAGCCTTATCTGGCGGGCGTTACAACCTGAAACACTTTGTTACCGCGATGGGTCGGTAATTCGCCCACAATGGCCTCAACGGTTTCAACACGGATGCGGTCTCGTGTGCCAAGTGTGAGCGGACGCGAAGCGCTGCGAGCCAGTCGGTCACGTACCGAAGCCCTTCCCAGGGGCATCCCTGTTGGAGTCGTTTCCGGCCCCCCGCCGGACTCGGTTTCATCTTTGGTCTCCTCGCGCTAACCCCGTAGCGTGTGGTTTTTAGCGGGCTAATAAGCCCGCTTTTTTTCGTCCATCGAAAACGCAACGGCCCGCAGGCCGCCGCGTTTTTCCGCCGCCGGGCCGCAGGCCAACTTACGCGGTCTTCTGCACGTCGAGCTTCAGTTCCTCGATCATCCGGTCGCGCATCACGAATTTCTGCACCTTGCCCGTCACTGTCATCGGCAGCTCGTCGACGAAGCGGATATAGCGCGGAATCTTGTAGTGCGCGATCTGCCCGTTGCAGAACGCGCGCACGTCGTCCTCGGTCATCTGCTCGTCCGCGCGCAGCACGATCCACGCGCACAGCTCCTCGCCGTATTTTGCATCGGGCACGCCGAACACCTGCGCGCTCTGGATCTTCGGATGCCGAAACAGGAATTCCTCGATCTCGCGCGGATAGACGTTCTCGCCGCCGCGAATCACCATGTCCTTCAGCCGGCCGACGATGTTGCAGTAGCCGTCCGCGTCGAGCGTCGCGAGATCGCCCGTATGCATCCAGCCGTCGACCAGCACCTCGCGCGTCTTCGCGTCGTCGTCCCAGTAGCCGAGCATCACCGAGTAGCCCTTCGTGCACAGCTCGCCCGTCGCGCCGACCGGCACGATGTCGCCGCTCGGATCGACGATCTTCACTTCGAGATGCGGCTGGATGCGGCCGACCGTCGTCGTGCGTTTCTCGAGCGGATCGTCGGTCGAGCTCTGGAACGACACCGGGCTCGTCTCCGTCATCCCGTATGCGATCGTGATCTCCGACAGGTGCATCTGCGATACGACGCGCTTCATCGTCTCGATCGGGCACGGCGAGCCGGCCATGATCCCCGTGCGCAGCGTCGACAGGTCGAATGTCGGGAACTCGGGATGATCGAGCTCGGCGATGAACATCGTCGGCACGCCGTGCAGCGCGGTGCAGCGTTCGTCGGCCACGGCCGCGAGCGTCGCGACCGGGTCGAATGCTTCGCCCGGGAACACCATCGCCGCGCCCGTCGATACGCACGCGAGTACCGCGAGCACCATCCCGAAGCAGTGATACAGCGGCACGGGGATGCAAAGCGAATCCTGCTCGGTGAAGCGCATTGCCATCGCGATCGAGCGCGCGTTGTTGACGACGTTGCGATGCGTGAGCGTCGCGCCCTTCGGGCTGCCCGTCGTGCCGCTCGTGAACTGGATGTTGATCGCGTCGGTGGACTCGAGCGTCGCGCCGATCGCATCGAGCAGCGCGGGGTCGACGGCCTGGCGGCCGCGTGTCATCACGTCCGCGAAACGGAACATGCCGGCCGGCGCGACGTCGCCCATCGACACGACCGTGCGCAGGCTAGGCACGCGTGCCGCCTGCAGGTCGCCCGGCATCGCGGTCGCGAGCTCCGGCGCGATGGTCTGCAGCATCTCGACATACGCCGACGACTTGAAGCGCTCGGCCGCGATCACGGCCTTGCAGCCGACCTTGTTCAGCGCGTATTCGAGTTCCGACAGCCGGTAGGCCGGGTTGATGTTGACGAGCACCGCGCCGATACGCGCGGTCGCAAACTGCGTGAGCAGCCATTCGCTGCGGTTCGGCGACCAGATGCCGACGCGGTCGCCCTTCACGATCCCGAGCGCGGCGAGGCCGGCCGCGAGCACGTCGACCTCGTCCGCGAATTCGCGCCAGGTCCAGCGCACCTGCTGCTCGCGGAACACGACCGCCGGACGGTCGGGAAAGCGGCCGGCGGTATCGCGCAGGAACCTGCCGATCGTCGCTTCGGATAGCGGCACGTCGGTCGCGCCGCGCACGTACGACAGTCCGTTTTCGGGCGCGATCAGCGCCCCCACGCCAAGGTCTGCTGCCATGAATGTCTCCGTCTTTTTTGTCTGATCGGACCGCGGGCGCTTGCTGCGCCCGCCTCCGTCGCCATACTCGCGACGGGCGGCCTGACTGCGGATGATGACGCGCTCCGCTGACGACACTCTGACATCAATTCGCGGCGGACGGATGAAATAGCACGACCGGACGAAACACCGCGGCACGCGAAGGACAGGCGAAAAAAAAGCAGCCCGAAGGCTGCTTTCCTTTCGCGGGATACGCGGCGCGGCTCAGTGCCGGCTGCGGATCTTCGCCAGACGCTGGATCGCCTCGAGCTGCGCCATCGCGGTCGCGAGCTCGGATTGCGCCTTCGCGAGGTCGAGATCCGACTTCGCGTTCTGCAGCGTTTCCTCGGCACGCTTGCGCGCTTCCTCGGCTTTCGCCGCGTCGAGGTCCTTGCCGCGGATCGCGGTATCGGCGAGCACCGTCACGGCGCCCGGCTGCACTTCGAGAATGCCGCCCGCGACGAACACGAATTCGTCGTTGCCGCCCTCGACTTCGATGCGCACCGCACCCGGACGAATCCGCGTGATCAGCGGCGTGTGGCCCGGCAGAATACCCAGCTCACCCGTTTCGCCCGGCAGCGCGACGAATTTCGCCTCGCCCGAGAAGATCTGCTCTTCCGCGCTGACGACGTCTACTTTGATGGTTGCCATATCGACTCCTGTCGACGGGAGTTAGCGCTTTAGCGCTTACTCCCGTCCCATGCCGCGGTTGGCAAGAGTTGGCGCTTCAGCGTCTACTCTTGCCCCGCGGCGGTCGACCGGAGTTAGTGCTTCAGCACTTACTCCCGCCCCATGCCGCGGTTGGCAAGAGTTAGCGCTTCAGCGCTTGCTCTTGCCCTGCGGCGGTCGACGGGAGTTAGCGCTTCAGCGCTTACTCCGATCACATGACCCTTACTGGATCTTCTTGGCCTTTTCGAAGGCTTCGTCGATCGTGCCGACCATGTAGAACGCCTGTTCCGGCAGGTGGTCGCACTCGCCGTCGACGATCATCTTGAAGCCGCGGATCGTTTCCTTCAGCGGCACGTACTTGCCCGGCGAGCCCGTGAACACTTCAGCAACGTGGAACGGCTGCGACAGGAAACGCTGGATCTTACGTGCGCGCGCGACCGACAGCTTGTCTTCCGGCGACAGTTCGTCCATGCCCAGAATCGCGATGATGTCGCGCAGTTCCTTGTAGCGCTGCAGCGTCTGCTGAACGCGACGGGTGATCGAGTAGTGCTCTTCACCGATCACGTTCGGGTCGATCTGGCGCGACGTCGAGTCGAGCGGGTCGACCGCCGGGTAGATACCCAGCGAAGCGATGTCACGCGACAGAACGACGGTTGCGTCCAAGTGGCCGAAGGTCGTAGCCGGCGACGGGTCGGTCAAGTCGTCCGCAGGGACGTACACGGCCTGGACCGACGTAATCGAGCCCTTCTTGGTCGACGTGATGCGCTCTTGCAGCTTGCCCATTTCTTCAGCCAGCGTCGGCTGATAGCCCACTGCCGACGGCATACGGCCGAGCAGTGCCGACACTTCGGTACCGGCCAGCGTGAAACGGTAGATGTTGTCGACGAAGAACAGCACGTCGAGGCCTTCGTCACGGAAGTGCTCGGCCATCGTCAGGCCGGTCAGCGCGACGCGCAGACGGTTGCCCGGCGGCTCGTTCATCTGGCCGTACACCAGCGCGACCTTGTCGAGAACGTTCGAGTCCTTCATTTCGTGGTAGAAGTCGTTCCCTTCACGGGTACGCTCGCCCACGCCCGCGAACACGGAGTAACCGCCGTGTTCCTTCGCGATGTTGTTGATGAGCTCCATCATGTTGACGGTCTTGCCCACGCCAGCACCGCCGAACAGGCCAACCTTGCCGCCCTTTGCGAACGGGCAGATCAGGTCGATGACCTTGATACCCGTTTCGAGCAGTTCGGTCGACGGCGACAGTTCGTCGAACGCCGGAGCCTTCTGGTGGATCGAGCGCGTGTGTTCGCTCACGATCGGGCCGGCTTCGTCGATCGGACGGCCGAGCACGTCCATGATCCGGCCGAGGGTCGGCTTGCCGACCGGCACCGAGATCGGATTTGCCGTGTTCTTCACGGTCAGACCGCGGCGCAGGCCGTCGGATGCACCCAGACAAATGGTGCGGACCACGCCGTCGCCCAGCTGCTGCTGGACTTCGAGCGTCAGTTCCGAGCCATCGAGAATAAGCGCGTCGTAGATCTTCGGCATGCTGTCGCGCGGGAATTCCACGTCGATAACGGCGCCGATGCACTGTACGATCTTGCCTTCTACCAAAGCAGCAGTACTCATCGCTTTTCCTTTAAATACCTGATTCTTTACTCGCGCAAAGGCGCAGTTGTCGTCCGGGCGCGCGCTTAAACAGCGGCTGCGCCGCCGACGATCTCCGACAGTTCTTTCGTAATCGCGGCCTGACGGCTCTTGTTGTACACGAGCTGCAGTTCGCTGATCACCGTCTTCGCGTTGTCGGACGCGGCCTTCATCGCGACCATCCGCGCCGATTGCTCGGACGCCATGTTCTCCGCGACGGCCTGGTACACCAGCGCCTCGACGTAACGCACGAGCAGTTCGTCGACGACTGCCTGCGCGTCCGGCTCGTAGATGTAGTCCCACGACGTGGCCGGCGTACCGTCGTCGGCCTCGAAGTGCTCCGACGACAGCGGCAGCAGCTGCTCGATCACGGCTTCCTGCTTCATCGTGTTGACGAAGCGCGTGTAAGCGATATAAACCGCCGACAGCTTGCCTTCCGAGTACAGGTCGAGCTGCGTCTTCACCGCGCCGATCAGCTTGTCCAGATGCGGGGTGTCGCCGAGGTGCACGACCTGCGACATCACCTTCGCGCCGAAGCGGTTCAGGAACCCGAGGCCCTTGCTACCGATCGCGGTGGCTTCGACCTTCTGGCCCTTCTCTTCCAGCTCCTTGAACTTCTGCACCGTCGCACGCAGCACGTTGGTGTTCAGACCACCGCACAGACCCTTGTCCGTCGTGACGAGGATGATGCCGGCCGTGTTCGTGCCGTCGTTCGCCACCATGAACGGGTGACGGTACTCCGGGTTCGCACGGCTCATGTGCGCGGCGATGGCACGGACCTTGTCCGCGTACGGACGAGCAGCGCGCATGCGTTCCTGCGCGCGGCGCATCTTCGATGCGGCCACCATCTCCATCGCCTTCGTGATCTTGCGCGTGTTCTGCACGCTCTTGATCTTGCCGCGAATTTCCTTCATTCCAGCCATAGCTTGCTCCTTGACCGAAGCGGCGCGGGCGCATCAGCACCCGCGCGGCCTCAGTGTGTCACTCGCGGATCAATAGGCACCGGACTTCTTGAAGGATTCGATCGCCGAGCGCAGTGCGCCTTCGTCGTCCTTCGAGAGATCCTTGGTGTCTTCGATGCGCTTGATGAGGTCAGCGTTGCTGGTCTTCAGGCTTTCGCGCAGGCCCTTCTCGAACGGCAGCACTTGCTTCACGTCGAGGTCGTCGAGGTAGCCGTTGTTCGCGGCGTACAGCGACACGGCCAGTTCCCACACCTGCAGCGGCTGGTACTGCGGCTGCTTCAGCAGTTCCGTCACGCGGCGGCCGCGCTCGAGCTGCTTGCGGGTCGCTTCGTCGAGGTCCGATGCGAACTGCGCGAATGCGGCCAGTTCACGGTACTGCGCGAGGTCGGTACGGATACCGCCCGACAGCTTCTTCACGACCTTCGTCTGAGCGGCGCCACCGACTCGCGACACCGACACGCCGGCGTTGATTGCCGGGCGGATGCCTGCGTTGAACAGGTCGGTTTCCAGGAAGATCTGGCCGTCGGTAATCGAGATCACGTTCGTCGGAACGAACGCGGTCACGTCGCCTGCCTGCGTTTCGATGACCGGCAGTGCCGTCAGCGAACCGCTCTTGCCCTTCACTTCGCCGTTCGTGAACTTCTCGACGTACTCTTCCGACACGCGAGCCGCACGCTCCAGCAGACGCGAGTGCAGATAGAACACGTCGCCCGGGTACGCTTCACGGCCCGGCGGGCGGCGCAGCAGCAGCGAGATCTGACGGTATGCCCAAGCCTGCTTGGTCAAGTCGTCATAAATGATCAGCGCGTCCTGGCCGCGGTCGCGGAAGTATTCGCCCATCGTGCAGCCGGCGTACGGTGCCAGATACTGCATTGCTGCGGAATCCGATGCCGTGGCGGCGACGACGATCGTGTATTCCATCGCGCCCGTTTCTTCGAGCTTGCGAACCACGTTCATGATCGACGAAGCCTTCTGGCCGATCGCGACGTAGATACAGATCAGGTCCTTGCCCTTCTGGTTGATGATCGCGTCGAGCGCCACCGCGGTCTTGCCGCACTGACGGTCGCCGATGATCAGCTCACGCTGGCCACGGCCGATCGGCACCATCGCGTCGATCGACTTGATGCCCGTCTGCACCGGCTGCGACACCGACTTGCGCCAGATCACGCCCGGGGCGATCTTTTCGATCGCGTCGGTCAGCTTCGCGTTGACCGGGCCCTTGCCGTCGATCGGGTTGCCGAGCGCATCGACCACGCGGCCGACGAGTTCCGGGCCGACCGGGACTTCCAGAATGCGACCCGTCGTCTTGACGACGTCACCTTCCGAGATGTGTTCGTATTCGCCGAGAATCACCGCGCCGACCGAGTCGCGCTCGAGGTTCAGCGCGAGGCCGAACGTGTTGCCCGGAAACTCGAGCATTTCGCCCTGCATCACGTCCGACAGGCCGTGGATACGCACGATACCGTCGGTCACGGAGATCACGGTGCCCTGGTTGCGAACGTCTGCGCTCGCTTCAAGGCCCTGGATCCGGCTCTTGATCAGCTCGCTGATCTCAGAGGGATTGAGTTGCATTATTCGCTCCTGATAGTCAATTCTGTTGCGTGCCGGCGTGGCGCTCAGGCGGTCAAGGCAGCCTGCATCGATGCGAGGCGCGCGCGAACCGAGGTGTCGAGCACTTCGTCGCCGACCGTCACGCGCACGCCGCCGATCAGCGACGAATCGACTTCGACCGTCGGTTTCAGCTTGCGCTTGAACTTGCGTTCGAGGCCCGAGACGAGACTTTCGAGATCCGCGCCGTTCAGCGGGAACGCGCTCACGATCTCGGCGTCGGCAGCACCTTCACGTTCGTTCTTGAGCGCCTCGAACTGCTCGGCAATTTCCGGCAGCAGCGCGATGCGATGATTGTCGACCAGCATCTGCACGAAGTTCTTCGCTTCGGCGCCGGCCACGAGCGGCGACTTCACCGCAGCAAGCAGCAGCTCGGCTACTTGCGTGCGCGTCACCTTCGGGCTCGACGCGACCGACAGTACTTCCGGCAGACGCGCAACCTGGGCCAGCTCTTGCACGAGCGTGGACCAGGCGGCGATGTCACCGCCCTCGGCCACGCGGAACAGCGCTTCTGCGTAAGGGCGGGCGATGGTTGCAAGTTCGGCCATGATCAGAGCTCGGCTTTCAGTTGATTCAGCAGTTGGGCGTGGGCCGTTTGATCGACTTCGCGCTTCAGGATCTGCTCGGCGCCCTTCACGGCCAGCGAGGCGACTTCGCCACGCAGCGCTTCGCGCGCCTTCACGATTTGCTGTTCTGCTTCCGCCTTCGCCTGGGCGACGATGCGGGCGGCTTCAGCCTGGGCGTTGGCCTTGATTTCCTCGGCGACCGCCTGGGCACGCTTTTCAGCGTCGGCGATGCGCTGCTGGCCGTCGTTGCGGGCCTGCGCGAGTTCCTGGTCCACGCGCTTGTGCGCTGCGTCGAGTTCCGCCTTGCCCTTCTCCGCGGCGGCGAGGCCGTCGGCGATCTTCTTCGAACGTTCGTCGAGGGCGTTGATCAACGGCGGCCACACGAACTTCATCGTGAACCACGCGAGGACCAGGAACACGACCATTTGCGCAAACAGAGTTGCGTTGAGATTCACGGTGTTTCCTTATCTGCTATTCCGGAAAAATGAAACGGTAAGGCGCTCATCGAGTTGCATTCGATCAGCGCCCCAAGTCTCCGTTCCGCCCTGCGCCGGCTCACGCCGGACGCAAATTTCCGAGGAACCTTAGCCTGCGAGCTTCGACAGGAGCGGGTTCGCGAACGCGAACAGCATTGCGACACCAACGCCGATCAGGAATGCAGCGTCGATCAGACCAGCCAGCAGGAACATCTTCGTTTGCAGCGGGTTGATGAGTTCCGGCTGACGTGCGCAGGCTTCAATGTACTTGCCACCCATCAGCGCGATACCGATACAGGCGCCGATTGCACCCAGGCCGATGATGATGCCGATACCGATGGCGGTCAGACCCTGGATGTTGGCGATGTAAGCTTGCATGATCACTCCTTTGTGAAAAGACTTGGAACTGAGATTTAAAAAACTAAAACGAAGACTCTTTCTTGCACGCCGCGCTTAGTGCGTGTCGTGCGCCTGGCCGAGATACACCAGCGTCAGCATCATGAAAATGAATGCCTGCAACAGAACAATCAGGATGTGGAAGATTGCCCAGACGCTACCCGCGATCACGTGACCAACGAAGCCGAGGAACGTTGCGTCGCCACCGAAGCTCCACATGCTGCCGAGCAGGGCGATCAACAGGAACAACAGCTCACCCGCGTACATGTTGCCGAACAGCCGCATACCGAGGGAGACGGTCTTCGCGAGATATTCGACGATGTTGAGCGCGAGGTTCGGGATCCACAGCAGCGGGTGGGCACCGAACGGGGCCGACAGCAGCTCATGCACAAAGCCGCCCGCGCCCTTGATCTTGATGCTGTAGTAGATCATCAGGACGAACACGCCGAGCGCGATGCCGAGCGTGCCGTTCAGGTCGGCCGTCGGGACGATGCGATGGTGGGAAATCACGTCCGACAGACCGAGCAGGCCGATGACGCGGCCCGGCAGGTCGACCGGGAGAAAGTCGAGGGAGTTCATCAGCGCGACCCACACGAACACCGTAAGGGCGAGCGGAGCGATGAAGGTGCGATTGCCGTGGACGATGGCCTTCGACTGGTCTTCGACCATTTCGACGAGCATCTCGATCGCGCACTGGAAACGGCCCGGCACGCCCGACGTCGCCTTGCGGGCGGCCAGACGCAGCAGGAGGATCGTCACGATGCCGCATACGATCGACCAGAACAGCGTGTCGAGATTCCAGACGTGGATGTCGAAAATCGACGTCTGATGCGAGGTGGAGAAATTCTGCAAGTGGTGCGCAATGTACTCGGACGGATCCGGACCGCGCGTGCCTTCGCTAGCTGCCATATCGTTAATGCCACCCAAATTGTCGAAAATCGTTTTGCCTGTTCCGCAACACGCTATTGCGGGAACGGGCCGGTGCGGTTCGTTGTCGAAACCGCACGCTGCTTGTTGCTTACCGCCAGGCCAGTGCGATCCAGTACGTCTTCAGCACGACGAGGTACGTGACGAGGAACGGCACCCAGTGCACGCCGGCCCAGCCGAACGCCACTGCTGCGAACATCCCGATCGTCAGGCCGAGCTTCAGGGCTTCGCCCATCACCCAGCTCATCACGGTGGCCGAACCACCTGCCTTCAGTCGTGCCACGAACAGCGCACTTGGTACCCAGCCGATCGCTCCACCCAGAAACGCGGATTGCGCAGCGGCGCCCGGCGACTTCGAAAACAGCCACCACGCCAGCGTTGCAACCAGGGACAAGACCACTTGCGCGATCACCACCTTGTATGGGGTCACGCGCGAGGGCTTGCTCACGTCCGGGCCGAACAGCCTCTCGGCTTCTGCCCGCGTGAGCGGAACGATGTTGTTATCTTGTTGCTCGGCATCCCAGTCATCGTCGGATTCGCGCCGCTCGCCGGCCGCCGAAGCGGTGCGTTGCGTGCGCTGATCATCGTGCCTGTCGTCCGGCGCCTGACCCGCCATCGCAATCTTCCGCAAAATCCTTGAACCCGGCCCCAAGCTTTCCGAAAGCTTTCAGGGGTGCCTAGCTAACAAATCCGGGCGATTGTAAGCGATAGTTGCAAGTGATTCAAGGCTTTAGACGCGACAAAAACCTGCGTAAAACGACGCCTCATCATGTGAAAAACACGCGATTCGACGACGTACGATGACAGTTGTAAGGTCGAATTTTTGCACCGGTATTTCTTGCTCGAAAAATGTCCGGTGATGGTAGATGGCGTGGAAGCGATGCCCGACGCGGGCTCGAACGAAGCGGCACGATCGCCGTCGAAAAACCGCTGTGAAGCAGCTGCCCGGAACGACTCGGCCCGACACCCGGGACAAGCAAAACACTGTGGCCGGTCAACCGTGCCCGATGCACGAAATTCGATCGGATGCCGACGCGTCGAATCATCCAATCAGTTGTCGCACCACCACAGGCGATCGACTGTGAATCGCAGCCCTTATCAACAGCCTCGCAATCATCGCGAACGTCGCGCCCCCTCCCCGCCACTCGAACGGCACGCCGGTGCCGCACGCATCCGCAACGCTCAACCGTGCACGAGCAGCCACGCGCCGAGTGCCGCGCTCACGAGCGCGAACGGAATCGAGACCAGGTGGAACGGCAGCCACATGCGCGGCTCCTTCGCGAGACGCACCGCGATCAGGTTCGCGAGCGAACCGATCGCGAAACCGAAACCGCCGACCGATACGCCGAACGCGAGCGCACGCCAGTCGTGCGTGAATTCCGATAGCAGGATCGCGGCCGGCACGTTGCTGATCCCTTGCGACAGGACGGCACCGGCCGCAAATACGCGCAGCGGCGAATCGAGACGCGCATGCGCAATCGCGTCGTGAACGACGGGCAGCGCAGCCGCGCTGCGCAGCACCACGAACATCAGTACGAAGATCAGCAGCAGCAGCCAGTCGATCTTCAGGACTGCGTCACGTTTTACGACGAACAGCACGATCGCGACCGCCACCAGACCCGGCAGCGGATGGTGCGCATCGGCGAGCAGCACGAATGCCGCGAACAGCACCGCGGCGATCAGCGCGTGCATGCGCTGCACGGGCAATGCGACGACGTCGCCGGACAGGTCGAGCGGTTTTGCGCGAAACGCGCACGCGGTCAGCGCGAGCAGCAGCGCCATCAGCGCGATCGCGAGCGGCCCGAGCGTGACCACGAATCGGCCGAACGACATGCCGCTCAATTGCCACAGGAATAGATTCTGAGGATTGCCGAGCGGCGTCGCGACGGACCCCGCGTTGACGGCCAGCGCGACGACAATCACGAGCCGCCGGAACGGCAGCGGCGTCAGCGCACGCAACGACACCATCAACGGCACGACGACGAACAGCGCGACGTCGTTGGTCAGCCACATCGACAGCACCGCCGCGAACACGACGAGCAGCATCGCGAGCCCGCGCTCGGAATGCACGTGATGCACGATGCGGTGCGCGAGCCACATCAGGCAGCCGGACAACTCGAGCGCCTTGGTCAGCATCAGCAGGCCCGCGAGCGTCGCGACCGTCTGCCAGTCGACGCGGCCGGCGAGTACGGAAAATGGTTGCGGACGCACCCATTGCAGCACGATCAGGCCAAGCACGAGCACCGATAGCACGGGCTCCTGCGCAAGCCATCCGAGCCACCGGCGCGGCGCCGGTGCGCCCGTCTCAGTCATCGCCAACTCGTTACTCTTCGGTCGCTACGTTGCCGCGCAGCCGCGCGAGAATGCCCTCGAGCGCATCGAGGTTGCCGAAGTCGATCATCACCTGCCCTCGCCCGCGGCGGCCGAGCTTGATCTTCACCGTCGACGCGAGCAGGTCAGACAACTCCTCCTCGAGACGGCGCGTGTCGCGGCCGCCGTCGTCCTTCGCGCGAGCCTTCACGGCCGGCGCTTCCTTCGTCGTATGTGCGACGAGCTTCTCGGTTTCGCGCACCGACATGCGCTTGTTGACGACCTGATGGGCGAGCGTGATCTGCGTTGCCGCATCGACCGCGAGCAGCGCGCGCGCGTGCCCCATGTCGAGATCGCCGGCCAGCAGCATCGTCTGCACCGGCGAAGCGAGGTTCAGCAGGCGCAGCAGGTTCGATACCGCGCTGCGCGAACGGCCAACCGATTCGGCCGCCTGTTCGTGCGTGAAACCGAACTCGTCGAGCAGACGCTGGATGCCGTGCGCCTCTTCGAGCGGGTTCAGATCCTCGCGCTGGATGTTCTCGATCAGCGCCATCGCCGCGGCGGCCTGATCGGACACATCCTTCACGAGCACCGGCACTTCGTCGAGGCCTGCCAGGCGCGCCGCGCGGAAACGCCGCTCGCCCGCGATGATCTCGTATTTGTCTGATGAAATAGGCCGTACCAGGATCGGCTGCATCACGCCCTGCGCGCGAATGCTTGCCGCCAGCTCCTGCAGGCTGCCTTCGTCCATCCGCGTCCGCGGCTGGTACTTGCCGGCCTGCAGCTTGCCGAGCGCGAGCGTGTTCGGTGCGCCTTCGATCTTCACCGCTTCGGTGATATCGGCGCTGCCGCCGAGCAGCGCTTCGAGGCCACGTCCCAAGCCCTTCTTCTTTGGTACCGCGTTCATGTCTTTCTTCCTCGCTTCGCTCATGTCCGGATCACGACACCTCGAACGCGCGAACGCGTTCGATCATCTCGGCACCGAACTGCAGATACGCTTGCGCACCGCGCGAGCTGCGGTCGAACACGACGCCCGGCAGCCCGTAACTCGGCGCTTCCGCCAGGCGCACGTTGCGCGGAATCACCGCGTCGAACACCTTGTCACCGAAGTGCGCTTTCAGTTGATCGGAGACTTGCTGCTGCAGCGTGATGCGCGGATCGAACATCACGCGCAGCAAGCCGATGATCTTCAGGTCGCGGTTCATGTTCGCGTGAACCTGCTTGATCGTATTGACGAGGTCCGACAACCCTTCCAGTGCGAAGTATTCGCACTGCATCGGGATCACGACGCCATGCGCCGCGCACAGCCCGTTCAGCGTCAGCAGCGACAGCGTCGGCGGGCAATCGATCAGCACGAAGTCGTAGTCGTCGGCCACGTGCTCGAGCGCCGCCTTCAGCCGGCGCTCGCGGTTGTCGATGCTGATCAGTTCGATCTCGGCACCGGACAGCTCGCGGTTCGCGGGCAGCACGTCGTAGGTGACGCCTTCCGGACGCACGCGTGCATCGGTCACGGACACGCCGTCGACCAGCACCTCGTACACGGTCGATTCGCACGCGGCCTTGTCGATCCCGCTGCCCATCGTCGCGTTGCCCTGCGGGTCGAGATCGATCAGCAGGACTCGTTGCTCCTGCGCTGCAAGGCTTGCGGCGAGATTGACCGATGTCGTCGTCTTGCCGACGCCCCCCTTCTGGTTCGCAACGCAGAAGATCTTTGCCATCGTTGGTGTGTTCCCTTTACCTTCAAACAAACGGCGCGTACCGCGCGCCTTCATTTCGCTTCGTCGACGGCCACTTCGATCAGATGCCGCTCGGCATCGAGCATCGGCACCGTCAGCCGCATCGTCTGCTTCACACGGCTGCCTTCCGGCAACCGTGCAATCTCGTCGTCCGGGTGTACGCCCTTCATTGCCCAAATCGATCCGCCCGGCGCGACCAGATGTCGAGCAAGTTTAACGAAGTCGGACAGATCAGCGAAGGCGCGGGATACGATCATGTCGAATTTTTCCGGCACTTCGACGCCCGGCTGCAGCGATTCGACCCGCCCGGTGACCACCGACAGGTTCGCGAGCTTCAGCTCCGCGCGCATCTGCGTCTGGAATGCCGACTTCTTCTGCACGATATCGTTCAGCGTGACCTGCCAGTCCGGCTCGACGATCGCCAGCACGATCCCGGGCAACCCGCCGCCCGAGCCGACGTCGAGCACGCGGGCCGACGCGCGGCCACGCAGATGCGGGACGATCGAAAGCGAATCGAGGATGTGCTGGATCAGCATCTGCTTCGGGTCGCGGATCGCGGTCAGGTTGTAGACCGCGTTCCACTTGCCGAGCAGCGCGACATAGTCGAGCAACTGGTTGCGTTGTGCATCCGTCAGGGTGAGGCCGAGCGCCGTCGTGCCGTCGACGAGCATCTGTTCCAGTACGTCCCGATTAACCGCCGGCGCGCGACGCGCCGTCATTGTTGCGTCGGGACGGCGCCGTCCCCCTGCTCCGTTGCCTCTGCGGCAGTGCCATTACGGCGGCCGAGGCCGCGGCGCTTCAGGTGCACCATCAGCAGCGAGATCGCCGCCGGCGTGACGCCCGAAATGCGCGACGCCTGCCCGATCGTTTCCGGCCGGAACTCGTTGAGCTTCTGACTCACCTCGAACGACAGGCCGCGCACTTCGCGGTAATCGATACCGTCCGGCAGACGCGTGCTCTCGTTCGCGTCGTTGCGTTCGATCTCGGATGCCTGACGCTCGATATAACCCTGATACTTGATGCCGATCTCGACCTGCTCCTTGATCTGTTCGAGCAGCACCGGATCGTCGGCGAGCGGCTCGGCCGGGCCGCATTCGCCGCCTCTCAGGCCGCACACGCCGTCGTAGCTGACGCCTGGACGGCGCAGCAGTTCGGCGAGGCTGTATTCATGATCGATCGCCTTGCCGAGCAGCGCGGTCGCCTCTTCCGGCGGCAGCGTCTTCGGCGTGACCCACGTCGATTTCAGGCGTTCGGTTTCACGTGAAACAGCGTCGCGTTTCCGGCTGAATGCGTCCCAACGCACGTCGTCGACGAGGCCCAGTTCGCGGCCGATCTCGGTCAGGCGCATGTCGGCGTTGTCTTCACGCAGGCTCAAGCGATATTCGGCGCGGCTCGTGAACATCCGGTACGGCTCGGCCACACCGCGCGTCACGAGATCGTCGACCAGCACGCCAAGGTATGCCTGGTCGCGGCGCGGGCACCATGCGTCCTTCTCCTGCACGTAGCGGCCCGCGTTGAGGCCGGCCAGCAGGCCTTGCGCGGCCGCTTCTTCATAGCCGGTCGTGCCGTTGATCTGGCCCGCAAAGAACAGCCCGTTGATCGCCTTCGTCTCGAGCGATGCCTTCAGTGCGCGCGGGTCGAAGTAGTCGTACTCGATCGCGTAGCCGGGGCGCAGGATATGCGCATTCTCGAGGCCGCGCATCGAATGCACGAGTTCGAGCTGGACGTCGAACGGCAGGCTCGTCGAGATCCCGTTCGGGTAGAACTCGTTGGTCGTCAGCCCTTCCGGCTCGAGGAAGATCTGGTGCGATTCCTTCGATGCGAACCGGTGGATCTTGTCTTCGATCGACGGGCAATAACGCGGCCCGACGCCTTCGATCACGCCTGTATACATAGGCGAACGGTCGAGGCCGCCGCGAATGATGTCGTGCGTGCGCTCGTTCGTGTGCGTGACCCAGCACGGCAACTGCTGCGGATGCTGCTCTGCACGGCCCAGGAACGAGAACACGGGGATCGGATCGAGGTCGCCCGGCTGCTCGTCCAGCTTCGAGAAGTCGATCGTGCGGCCGTCGATACGCGGCGGCGTACCGGTCTTCAGGCGGCCCTGCGGCAGCTTCAGCTCCTTCAGGCGCGACGACAGCGACACGGCCGCCGGATCGCCCGCGCGACCGCCCGTGTAGTTGTTCAGGCCGACGTGGATCTTGCCGTCGAGGAACGTACCGGCCGTCAGCACGACCGCGCGAGCGCGGAAGCGGATGCCGATCTGCGTGACGGCGCCCACCACGCGGTCGCCCTCGACCATCAGGTCGTCGACGGCCTGCTGGAACAGCCACAGATTCGGCTGGTTCTCGAGCCGGTAGCGGATCGCGGCCTTGTACAGGATGCGGTCGGCCTGTGCACGCGTCGCACGCACGGCCGGGCCCTTCGACGAATTGAGGATCCGGAACTGAATACCGCTCTCGTCCGTCGCCGCGGCCATCGCGCCGCCCAGGGCGTCGACTTCCTTGACCAGATGGCCCTTGCCAATGCCGCCGATCGACGGATTGCAGCTCATCTGCCCGAGCGTTTCGATGTTGTGGGTCAGCAGCAGCGTCTTCGCGCCCATTCGGGCGGACGCCAGCGCCGCTTCCGTGCCGGCATGACCGCCACCGACGACGATGACGTCAAATTCTGTGGGAAAAAGCATGGTGGATTCCGTACGCAGGGCTGCGCACGAACCTATCAGAGAAATGTATGGGCCGAATTATAGCGGGTTCGCTTTTCACTCGAAGACCGTCCGAATGGTAGGGTCCGTTCATTTAGTCGTTTTTTCGACTGTGGATGGATGAATTCGTGGGGTCGCGCCTTCTGCAGCAAGGCTCTCGGCCGGAATGGCGCACATCGTCGTGGCTGTGCAAAAAACAGATCAGCGTGGAAATGGCCCGCAGAGGACAGACCGACATCGATTCCTGTGGCCGGCGCGACAACCCCTTGGCGCCAGATCCTGTGCCCTCGCCTCCTCACAGACTTCCCTGTTATTGGTCCGGCACTTATCCCCCGAGATTCGACACGTCGTCAGCCTGTGCAGAGACCCATGCGCCAGGAATCTGTGGACACATTACCCACCGCCACCACACAGAACTTCCGACTATTCCCCCCGACACTTATCCCCTGGCCGCGAACCACCGGCCATCGAGACATTGCTCCAACCCCACAAACAAAAACGGCGTGTTTCACGTGAAACACGCCGTCCGTTTCCCGCCAACCGCCGCGACTATCAAGCCGTCTTCTTCGCCAACCCGAGGTACGTTTCGATCACGCGCGGATTCTGCGCAAGTTCGGCCGCCGGCCCTTCCAGCGCAAACTCGCCCGTCTCCAGCACATAACCGTAGTCGGAGATCTGCAACGCGGCCCTGGCGTTCTGCTCGATCAGCAGCGTTGCAACGCCCGTACCGCGCAACGCACTGATGATATGAAAGATCTCCTTCACGATCAGCGGCGCGAGCCCGAGGCTCGGCTCGTCGAGCATCAGCAGGTCGGGCTTGCCCATCAGTGCGCGGCCGACCGCGAGCATCTGCCGCTCGCCGCCTGACAGCGTGCCGGCCGCCTGTTTGCGCCGCTCCCTCAGCCGCGGAAACAGCGCGAACACGTGATCGAGCTGGTCGAGGAAGTTCGATTCACCAGCTTGCTTGCGCCGATACGCGCCCAGCACGAGGTTGTCCTCGACCGTCATCGTGCTGAACAGCTCGCGCTTTTCCGGTACGAGGCACATCCCGCGCGCGACCCGCTGCTCGACCGGCAATGCGCCGACGTCGTTGCCGCGATACACGACCGCGCCCGACGCATGCCCGGTCACCGGCAGCGCGCCCATGATCGCGTTCAGCAGCGTCGATTTGCCTGCGCCGTTCGGGCCGATCACGCTGACGATCTGCCCCGCACCGACCTTGATCGCCGCGCCGTGCAGCGCCTCCACTTTCCCGTACCGGACTGCCAGCCCGCGCACGTCGAGAATCGGCATCGTTGTGTCCGTCATCACTCCACCCCGCCCAGATACGCTTCGAGCACCGCCGGATCCTGCTGCACGTCCTGCGGCAGACCTTCCGCGATCCGCGTGCCGAACTCCATCACCACCAGCCGGTCGGTGAGGTTCATCACGAAGTCCATGTCATGCTCCACGAGCAACACGCTCATGCCTTCCGCCTTCAACCGTCGCAGCAGGTCGGCGAGTTGCTGCTTCTCCTGGTAGCGCAGCCCGGCGGCCGGCTCGTCGAGCAGCAGCAGTGTCGGGTCGCAGCACAGTGCCCGCGCGATTTCGAGAATCCGCTGCTGGCCGAGCGCGAGGCTGCCTGCTTCGTCGTACATGTGCTTTTCGAGCCCGACGCGACGGATCTGGCGTGCCGCTTCGGCCAGCAACTGCGCTTCCTCGTGTGCATTGAGCCGCGCGACGCTGCGCCAGACACCGGTATGGCCGCGCAAATGCGCGCCGATCGCGACGTTCTCGAGCACCGTCATCGCCGGCAGCAGCCTCACGTGCTGGAACGTGCGACCGATGCCGCGCCGGACGATCTGGCGCGACGTGAGCCCGTCGATGCGTTCGCCGCGGAACGTGATCGCGCCGCCTGTCGGTTTCAGCACGCCCGTCACGAGGTTGAACGTGGTCGACTTGCCGGCGCCGTTCGGGCCGATCAACCCGATGATCTGCCCTGCTTTCACGTCGAAGCTGACGTCGTTGACGGCCACGAGCCCGCCGAACTGCTTGCGTGCGTTGTCGACGACGAGCAGCGGCTCGCCGGCCGCGGGCTTCGCGCGCTGCGGCAACGGTTCGGCGTGCTCGGGTACATGCGCGCGCGGCCCACGCGGGAACAGCCTCGCGACGAACGGCCACACGCCCTGGCGCGCGTACTGCAGCAGCAGCACCATCAGCACGCCGAACACGATGATCTCGAAATTGCCTTCCGAGCCGAGCAGCTTCGGCAGCAGCGTCTGCAGGTAGTCCTGCAGCACGGTGAGGATCGCTGCACCGAGCACCGCGCCCCACACGTGCGACACGCCGCCGACCACGGCCATGAACAGGAATTCGATCCCGTGGTTCAGGCCGAACGGGGTCGGGTTCACCGCGCGCTGCAGGTGCGCGTACAGGAAGCCCGACACAGCTGCCAGCACGGCCGCATAGACGAAGATCACGACGCGCATCCACGCGGTGTTCACGCCCATCGCCTCGGCCATCACGCCACCGCCGCGCAGCGCGCGGATCGCACGGCCCGGCCGGCTGTTCAGCAGGTTCTGCACCGACACGATCGCGGCCAGCACGACGGCCCAGATCAGGAAATACAGGCTGCGGCCGCTTTCGAGCGTGATGCCGAACAGGTTCAGCGCCGGAATCCCGTTGATCCCGTCGTACTTGCCGAGCAGTTCGAGGTTGCCGAACAGGTAGAACAGCGCGAGGCCCCACGCGATCGTGCCGAGCGGCAGGAAGTGCCCGGACAGCCGCATCGTGACCACGCCGAGCACGAGCGCGACGAGCGCCGTCAGCACGACGCCGACGATCAGCGCGAGCCACGGCGACACACCGTAGCGCGTCGTCAGGAACGCGGTCGCATACGCGCCGATGCCGACGAACGCGGCCTGCCCGAAGCTCGTCATCCCGCCGACGCCCGTCAGCAGCACGAGCCCGATCGCGACGATCGCATAGAGGCCGATGTAGTTGAGCAGCGTGATCCAGTACTCGGGCACCTGCAGCGCGCCGGGCAGCACCGGCAGCGCGAACAGCACCACGAGAAACACCCAGAAGGTCTTGTTGCGTACCATCGTCTTCATCGCGTCACTCCTCTTCCTCTTCCGCGTGCGGCGTCACGAAGCTCCGCCACAGCAGCACCGGAATGATCAGCGTGAACACGATCACCTCCTTGTATGCGCTCGCCCAGAACGACGAATACGATTCGAGCACGCCGACGAGCAGCGAGCCGGCGGCCGCGAGCGGATAGCTGACGAGGCCGCCGATGATCGCGCCGACGAAGCCCTTCAGGCCGATCAGGAAGCCGGAGTCGTAGTAGATCGTCGTCAGCGGGCCGACGAGGATCCCGGACAGCACGCCGAGCCCCGCCGCGAACGTGAACGCGAGCCGCCCTGCTTCGGTCGTGCCGATGCCGACGAGCTGCGCGCCGAGCCGGTTCACCGACGTCGCGCGCAGCGCCTTGCCGGCGATCGTGCGGCCGAAGTACACGTAGAGCGCACCGATCAGCACGAGCGCCGTGACGACCACCAGGATGCTCTGCACCGACACCGTCATGCTGCCGATCGACAGCGACGCATCCGAGAATCCGTTGGTGCGCGAGCCTTCCGCACCGAACATCACGAGCCCGAGGCCGACCATCGCGAAATGGACGGCGACCGACACGATCAGCAGCAGCAGCGTCGTGCCCTCGGCGATCGGCTCGTACACGAGCCGGTAGACGAACGGCCCCATCGGCACGACGATCGCGAGCGTCAGCGCGATCTGCGCGAGCATCGGCATCGGCTGCACGGCAAAACTGCGCGTGATCGCGAACACCGCTAGCGGCAGCAGGATGTAGCGGCTGCCGAGCGTCGCGAGCGTGCGGCCGAGCTGATGGCGCCGTTCGCGATGCCGGATCAGGCCGCCGACTTCGAGCAGGAAGCACGCGACGCCCATCACGAACAGCAGCCAGCAGGTGGCGGGAAATTTCTGCGCCTGCAACGCCGCAAGCGTCAGCGCACCGTAGGCGACGAATTCGCCCTGTGGAATGAAGATCACCCGCGTGACGGAAAACACCAGCACGAGCGCCAGCGACAGCAATGCATAAATGGCGCCGGTCGTGATGCCGTCTTGCGCGAGGATCGCCGCAATCGAGAGATCCATACGTGTCTTGTATCGAGAATGCTGCGGAAAAACGGCGACGGGAACAACCGGCGCGCACGGACGGCAAGATCGGCGCGTCGGCGCGCCACGCGGCGAGCCCCGGTGGTTCCATGCGGCACGGGCGCGGCCCGTCAGGCCCGGCGCCCTGCCGACGGCGTGCACGGCGCCGTTCGCGCCGCGCACGCCGGTTTCACGTGATGCTTACTCGGCCTGCAGCTTCCACTTGCCGTCGACGATCTGCACCATCACGCGCGCACGCGTGTCGAAGCCGTTGTGATCGGTCGACGTCATGTTGATCACGCCGTGCGACACGGGCAGATCCTTGACGCTTTCGAGCGATGCGCGCAGCGCCTCGCGGAATGCCTCGCTGCCCGGCTGGCCCTTCTTCAGCGCTTCCGGAATCGCGCGCTGCAGCAGCAGCCCCGCATCCCACGCATGGCCGCCGAACGTCGCCAGCGAGCCCGCGCCGTAGGCCTTCTCGTATGCGGCCTTGTAGCCGAGCGCCGCCTTCTTCACCGGGTTCGAATCCGGCAGCTGGTCGGTCACGAGCACCGGACCGGCCGGCAGGATCTCGCCTTCGCAGTCCTTGCCGCACACGCGCAGGAAGTCGTTGTTCGCGACGCCGTGCGTCTGGTACACCTTGCCCTTGTAGCCGCGCTCCTTCAACGTCTTGGCCGGCAGCGCGGCCGGCGTGCCGGAGCCGGCGATCAGCATCGCATCCGGATTCGAGCCCATCAGCTTCAGCACCTGCCCCATCACCGATGCATCGGTGCGGTTGAAGCGCTCGTTCGACACGATCTTGAGGCCGTTCTTCTCGGCCGCCGCGCTGAACGTCTTGTACCAGCTGTCGCCGTACGCATCGGCGAAGCCGATGAAGCCGACCGTCTTCACGCCGTGCTTCGCCATGTAGCCGGCGATCGCGTCGGCCATCAGCTGGTCGTTCTGCGGCACCTTGAACATCCACGCGCGCTTCGCGTCCATCGGCGCGATGATCTGCGCGCTCGCCGCGAGCGAGATCGTCGGCGTCTTGCCCTGCGACACGGGGTCGAGCATCGCGAGCGAATTCGGCGTGACGGACGAACCGATGATCGCGTCGACGTGGTCTTCGTCGATCAGCTTGCGCACGTTCTGCACCGCGCGGCTCGTGTCGGACGCGTCGTCGAGCACGATGTACTGCACGCTCTTGCCCGCGATTTCCTTCGGCAGCAGCGCGATCGTGTTCTTTTCCGGAATCCCGAGCGACGCGGCCGGCCCGGTGGCCGACAGCGTCACGCCGATCTTCACCTGCGCCGACGCCGTAGCCGCCGCGCACACGAGGCCAGCGGCAAGCACGGCCTCCATCCATCGATTCATCTTCATTTACGTTGTCTCCAAACGCTGCTCGAAAAATCCGCGGGTCGCTCGGGCGGCTCCCGTTTCCCAAACAAGTTAATAATTTAACTATCTCTGATTGCCGCGCCTACGCTCGTTTTCCCGTGAAACGCCGCCACCGTGGCAGGATCCTGACGGCGCGGCGCGTGCGCGTGCGTATACATCGCGGCCGACACGTTCGTTCGACTGCCACGATGCGCAGCAGCAGTGTCGCCGGGATGAAGAAGGCAAAGAAATGCGGGATCGCGCGGGCGATCGATGCGTGCGCAACGATCGCCGGAAGGTGCGCCGGCCAGGCTCGGCCCGGCCACGCGCGCCGGCGGCGAAAGATCGGAAAAGCGGCGGTTCATGCCGAGACGGGTGCGAGCGCAACGACCGGCGAAGGCGCCATGCCGGCGAATCGCGCCGGAACGCGCGTACCGGCCGCAGGACGGCTCGGGAAGGCCGGGAAATACCGATGCGCACCCAATGACGAACGAGCGGCGCCAGCCGCCCTTCCTGCCCCGATCCATCGTCCTGCGCTGCTCATCCAACCGTACTCCCTCTTCTGCATTGTGCTTGTAGGAGAACTGCCGACCGATTTTCCCGACCGTGCGGTCGGCGAAAGCCAAGTGTAACGGACGCGTTTCGCGCACGCCAACCGGGTAAGCCCGGACAGCCTGCGCATCGCAACACGCCGTCTGCGACCGGATTGCGGGAAAGGGAAAAGCGGGGGACGCGGCGAAGCGCGGAAAAGACGCGATGCGAACGCAAGCGCGGAATACGGCAATTGCGCAGGCCGATGCACCATCGGTGGAAATCCGTGCACGCAAATGAAAAAGCGCTGTTGGATTCCGTCCAACAGCGCTTTGGGGTCCGGGCACTTTGTGCCTCGATTGTCTCCTCGTTCTCCACCTGCAAATTCGTTTCGCGGTGCATCAGAATTGAAGTGAATCTTAAAGAGGCTTAAGCACCACGGCAACTTAGCATTTACCCCTATGGTGCATCGCCGCACGAAAATGGGGCACCAGCCTGCCGCGCGGCACCGTCTCGAGCCCGCTGCAGCGCCGTTCCGGAGCGCGCCGGATGGTGCTTCGCATCAACGTGCGGCGACGCATGCGGCACACGCTCAGGACGCCCTGAGCGGCTTGATCCGCGCGACCATCTCGCCGACGATGCCGCGCCGGAACGCGAGCACGCACGCGATGAAGATCAGCCCGGTGACGATCGTCGTCGATTCGCCGAGCGAATGGAACCACGCGACGCCCGTCGTCGACGCGAGCCATTCGCCGATGTCGCCGAGCCGGTCTTCCAAAGCGACGATCAGCGCCGCGCCCAGCAATGGCCCGAACAGCGTGCCCATCCCGCCGACGAGCGTCATCAGCACGACGAGGCCCGACATCGTCCAGTGCGCATCGGAGAGCGTCTCGAAGCCGAGCACGAGCACCTTCAGCGAGCCGGCCAGCCCCGCGAGCGCGGCCGACAGGATGAACGCGAGCAGCTTGAAGCGGTCGGTGTCGTAGCCGAGCGAGATCGCGCGCGCCTCGTTCTCCTTGATCGCGACGAGCACCTGCCCGAACGGCGAATGGACGACCCGCACGATGAACGCGCACGCGGCGACGACCACCGCCAGCACGACGTAGTACAGCGTGACGTCGTTCGTCAGGTCGAGCAGCCCGAACAGGTGGCCGCGCGGCACGCCCTGCAGGCCGTCCTCGCCGCGCGTGAACGGCGCCTGCAGGTAGATGAAGTAGACCATCTGCGCGAACGCGAGCGTGATCATCGCGAAGTAGATGCCCTGCCGGCGGATCGCGAACAACCCGACGACGAGCCCGAGCAGCGTCGCGGTGACGGTGCCGACGAGCACGCCGAGCTCCGGCGTGAAACCGAGCGTCTGCATCGAATAGCCGGTCGTATAGCCGGCGGTCGCGAGGAACATCGCATGGCCGAACGACAGCAGCCCCGTATAGCCGATCAGCAGGTTGAACGCGGCCGCGAACAGCGCGAACGTGAGCACCTTCATCACGAAGACCGGATACGCGCCGATGAACGGCGCGGCGAGCAGTGCGGCGAGCAGCACGCCGTAGAGCACTTTTCTCTGCATCATTTTTCCTTGCCGAAGAGGCCCGCCGGGCGGAACAGCAGCACGATCGCCATGATCACGAACACGACGGTGGCCGACGCTTCGGGATAGAACACGCGCGTGAAACCCTCGATCACGCCGAGCATCAGGCCCGTGACGATCGAGCCGAGGATCGAGCCCATCCCGCCGATCACGACCACCGCGAACACGGTGATGATCATCGGCTGGCCCATCAGCGGCGACACCTGGATCACCGGCGCGGCCAGCACGCCCGCGAACGCAGCGAGCGCGACGCCGAAGCCGTAGGTGAGCGTGATCATCATCGGCACGTTCACGCCGAACGCCTCGACGAGCTTCGGGTTCTCGGTGCCCGCGCGCAGGTACGCGCCCAGGCGCGTCTTCTCGATCACGAACCACGTCGCGAGACACACCGCGAGCGACGCGACGACGACCCACGCGCGATAGTTCGGCAGGAACATGAAGCCGAGGTTGGTTGCGCCGGAAAGCTGCGACGGCACGTCGTACGGCTGGCCCGACGCGCCGTAGATCGAGCGGAACACGCCCTCGACGACGAGCGTCAGGCCGAACGTCAGCAGCAGCCCGTACAGGTGATCGAGCTTGTACAGCCAGCGCAGCATCGAGCGCTCGATCGCGATCCCGAACGCACCGACGACCAGCGGCGCCAGCACGAGCATCGCCCAGTACGGCAGCCCGAGATACGACAGCCCCATCCACGCGAGCATCGCGCCCAGCATGAACAGCGCGCCGTGCGCGAAGTTGATCACGTTGAGCAGCCCGAAGATCACCGCGAGCCCGAGGCTCAGGATCGCGTAGAACGAGCCGTTGACGAGCCCGAGCAGCAACTGGCTCAGCATCGCCGGCAACGGAATGCCAAAGATTTCCATCGACTTAGCCGTCAGAATGAGTTTCGTTGCGTGCGCAACCTTTCTGCATTGCACACGCGGGCGGCGCAGCGGGCACATCGCTGCAGCCGCCACCGCGCGGCGCGCCCCTGCGCGCCGCTACGTCGCACTTACTTCCACATCGCGCAGCGCGTTTCCTGCTTGGTCGTGAACGCCTGTTCGCCCGGAATCGTCGCGATCACCTTGTAGTAATCCCACGGCTCCTTCGATTCGGACGGCTTCTTCACCTCCATCAGGTACATGTCGTGGATCATGCTGCCGTCCGCGCGGATATAGCCCTTCGCGTAGAAGTCGCTGATCTTGATCTTCTTCAGCTCGGCCATCACCTTGTCGGAGTCGGTCGTGCCGGCGGCCTGCACGGCCTTCAGGTAGGTCGTCACCGACGAATAGTCGGCCGCCTGCAGGCTCGACGGCATCTTCTTCATCTTGCCGAAGTAGCGCTGCGCCCACTGGCGCGATGCCGCATCGCGGTTCCAGTACCAGCTGTCGGTCAGCACGAGGCCCTGCGTCGTCTCGAGGCCGAGGCTGTGCACGTCGTTGATGAACATCAGCAGCCCGGCGAGCTTCATCGTCTTCGTGATGCCGAATTCCTTCGCGGCCTTGATCGCGTTGATCGTGTCGCCGCCCGCGTTCGCGAGGCCGAGGATCTGCGCCTTCGACGATTGCGCCTGCAGCAGGAACGACGAGAAATCCGACGCGGACAGCGGATGCCGCACCGCACCCAGCACCTGTCCGCCGCTCGCCTTCACGACGTCCGACGTGTTCTTCTCGAGCGCCTTGCCGAACGCGTAGTCGGCGGTCAGGAAGAACCACGTCTTGCCGCCCTGCTTCACCACCGCCGAGCCGGTGCCTTTCGCGAGCGCCATCGTGTCGTACGCATAGTGCACTGTGTACGGCGTGCACTCCTCGTTCGTCAGCGTGTCCGCGCCCGCACCGATGTTGATGTAGACCTTCTTCTTCTCCGCGGCGAGCTTGGCCATCGCCAGCGCCGTCCCCGAATTCGTGCCGCCGACGAGCAGGTCGAGCCCGCCGCGGTCGATCCATTCGCGCGCCTTCGACGCGGCAATGTCCGCCTTGTTCTGGTGATCCGCGTACACGACCTCGATCGGCTTGCCGAGCACCTTGCCGCCGAAGTCGGCGACCGCCATGCGGATCGCCTCGAGGCCGCCCTGCCCGTCGATGTCCGCGTAAAGCCCCGACATGTCGGTGACGAAGCCGATCTTCACGGTATCCGCGGCATGCGCGGCGCCGGCAGTGAACGCGGCGGTCGCGAGCGCGAGACAGGCGTGTGCGAGGGTCTTCATTTTCATTGACGTCTCCTGTTGTTCTGATGCGTTGTGGTTATTCGAGGGCCGCCACGGCTAGCGGCAAGGGAAACGGGGCGGCGTCACACCCCGAGCAGGTCGTGCAGCGTCGGCATCTTGCTTTCCAGTTCGGCCGCGAGGAAATGCTCGACGATGCGGCCGTGCTCCATCACGTAGAAGCGGTCGGCAAGCGGCGCGGCGAAGCGGAAATTCTGTTCGACCATCACGATCGTGTAGCCGCGCGCCTTCAACGCGACGATCATCCGCGCGAGCGCCTGCACGATCACCGGTGCGAGGCCTTCGGAAATCTCGTCGAGCAGCAGCAGGTTCGCGCCGGTGCGCAGGATCCGCGCGACCGCGAGCATCTGCTGCTCGCCGCCGGACAGCCGCGTGCCCTGGCTCTGCCGGCGCGACGCGAGGTTCGGGAACATCGCGTAGATCTCGTCGAGCGACATCGCATGCTCGCGCGACCCGATCGGCGGCGGCAGCATCAGGTTCTCCTCGCACGACAGGCTCGAGAAGATTCCGCGCTCCTCCGGGCAGTAGCCGATACCGAAATGCGCGATGCGGTGCGTCGCGAGGCCGATCGTCTCGTTGCCCGCGACCTTGATCGACCCGCTGCGGCGCCCCGTGAGGCCCATGATCGCGCGCAGCGTCGTCGTGCGGCCCGCGCCGTTGCGGCCGAGCAGCGTGACGACCTCGCCGCGATGCACTGTCAGGTCGACACCGTGCAATATGTGGGATTCCCCGTACCAGGCCTCCAGGCCCGTGATCTCCAGCGCGGGCGTACCGCTCTCGACGCCGCTCAATTCGCGTTCCTCCCGTTCGCTGTGCTTCATGCGTGCGCCCCCGCGAGCGCCGCATCGGCACTGCCCATGTAGGCCTCGATGACGAGCGGATTCTTCGACACTTCCGCATACGAGCCTTCGGCCAGCACCTCGCCGCGTTGCAGGACGGTGATCGTGTCGGAGATGCCCGCGATCACGTTCATGTTGTGCTCGACCATCAGGATCGTGCGGCCGCTCGCGACCTTCTTGATCAGCGCGGTCACGCGGTCGACGTCCTCGTGGCCCATCCCCTGCGTGGGCTCGTCGAGCAGCATCAGTTCGGGCTCCATCGCGAGCGTCGTCGCGATCTCGAGCGCACGCTTGCGGCCGTACGCGAGTTCGACGGTCGGCACGTGCGCGAAATCGGTGAGGCCGACCTGCGTGAGGAGATCCATCGCGCGATCGTCGAGCCGCTTCAGCGTGCGTTCGCTGCGCCAGAAGTGGAATTCGGTGCCGAGCGCGCGCTGCAGGCCGATGCGCACGTTCTGCAGCGCGGTCAGGTGCGGGAACACGGCGGAGATCTGGAACGAGCGGATGATGCCGCGCCGTGCGACCTGCGCAGGCCGCTCGTCGGTGATGTCGATCCCGTTGAAGACGATCTGGCCGGCCGTCGGTGTCAGGAACTTGGTGAGGAGGTTGAAGCAGGTCGTCTTGCCCGCGCCGTTCGGCCCGATCAGCGCATGAATCGCGCCGCGCCGCACACGCAGGTTGACGCCGTTCACGGCGGTGAAACCCCTGAATTCCTTCGTCAGTCCGCGTGTTTCCAGAATCGTGTCGCCGAGAATCATGTTCCCTTCCGTACGAAGTCAGGCGAAGCACCGGGAAGCGTGGCGCAAGCGGCCGCGAACAGGTCAGCGGATCAGCCGGCTGCCCCCGGGCGCCGTGGTACGCCTCGAGGGTGGTCTCCCGCGCCGACGCGTATGCACATTGCGCAACATTGTCGCGCCGTTGGTGCAGTGCAATCATCGGGATTTGCACTTATAGGGCTGGCCGCGATGCCGCATGCGGCCATGCACGGTTTTTCGCCACGCTTTTTTGGCACGTGCATCATCGCTTGTTGACCGCCCGCACGGCGCAGTACACGTGCAATTGAAAAAGCAGCGCGGCTTGCATGGATCTTGCCGTTCGAACCGCCGCAACAGGCATGGCCGCTGCAACGGCACGGCAGCTTGTTTCGCATATCGAATCAGCAGGCGCCCGCATGACGGCCCGCTGTCGCGCGTGTCAGCGTGCCGTCATGCGGCCGTCACCGTGGCCTCCGTTCGCACCGGCGTCGCGTCGCGCGCCGCGCGGCGATCGGCACGAATCATGTCGCTCGCGCGCTCGGCGATCATCAGCGTCGGCGAATTGGTGTTGCCCGACGTAATGAACGGCATCACCGATGCATCGACGATCCGAAGCCCCGCGATGCCGCGCACGCGCAGCCGGCTGTCGACCACCGCGCGCTCATCGTCGGCACGCCCCATCCGGCAGGTGCCGACCGGATGGAAGATCGTCGTGCCGACGGCGCCCGCCGCTTCGATCAGTTCGGCCTCGGTCCGATACTGTGCGCCCGGCAGGATTTCCTCGGGACGATAGCGCGCAAGCGCCGGCGCGGACGCGATCCTGCGCGTGAGGCGCAGCGCGTTCGCGGCGACATGGCGATCGTGGTCGGTCGACAGATAGTTCGGCGCGATCGCGGGCGCGATGCCCGGATCGGCGCTCGTCACATGCACGCTGCCGCGCGACGTCGGCCGCAGATGGCAGACCGATGCCGTGAATGCGTTGAAGCTGTGCAGCGGCTCGCCGAAGCGTTCGAGCGACAGCGGCTGCACGTGGTATTCGAGATCGGGGCGCGTGAGCGCGGGATCGTCTGGATCGGATTTCGCGAACGCGCCGAGCTGCGACGGCGCCATCGACATCGGCCCGCGCTGCAGCAATGCATATTCGGCGCCGATCATCAGCTTGCCCCACCAGTGCGCGGACAACGTGTTGAGCGTGCGCACGCCTTCGACGCGAAACGCCATCCGCAACTGCAGGTGATCCTGCAGGTTTTCGCCGACGCCCGGCAGATCCTGCACGACGTCGATGCCGAGCGCCTGCAGCCGCCGGCCGCAGCCGATACCCGACAGTTCGAGCAGTTGCGGCGAATTCACGGCACCGGACGTCAGCAGCACTTCCGCACGCGCCCGCGCGACATAATCGGCGCCGCCGCCGTGATACTCGACGCCGACTGCGCGCTGCCCTTCGAAGATCACGCGCTGCGCCTGCGCGCCGGTGATCACGGTCAGGTTCGGGCGCGCCATCGCGGGCCGCAGGAACGCCTTCGACGTATTCCAGCGCACGCCGCGCTTCTGGTTCACCTCGAAATAGCCGACCCCGGAATTATCGCCGCGGTTGAAATCGTCGGTCGCCGGGATGCCCGTCTGCTGCGCGGCCTGCGCGAACGATTCGAGGATCTCCCAGCGCAGCCGCTGCTTCTCGACGCGCCAGTAGCCGCCCGCGCCGTGCGCGTCGCTCGCGCCCGCATGGTGATCCTCGCTGCGCTTGAAGATCGGCAGCACGCTGTCCCACGACCAGCCTGCATCGCCGGTTTCCTGCGCCCAGCTGTCGTAATCCTCGCGCTGGCCGCGCATGTAGATCATCCCGTTGATCGACGAGCAGCCGCCGAGCACACGGCCGCGCGGATACGACAGCGCGCGGCCGTTGAGCGCCGCTTCGGGCTGCGTCTTGTACAGCCAGTCGGTGCGCGGGTTGCCGATGCAATACAGATAGCCGACCGGGATATGGATCCAGTGATAGTCGTCCTTGCCGCCCGCTTCGAGCAGCAGCACGTGGATGTCGGGATCCTCCGTCAGGCGGTTCGCGAGCACGCAGCCTGCGGTGCCCGCGCCGACGATCACGTAATCGAATTCGCCTTCGAGCGTGCGTTGAGTAGTCACTGTTTGTCTCCTGTCGACCAGCGTTGGCGCTTTAGCGCTTACGCTGGTCCCATGGCGTGGCTGGATGGAGTTAGCGCTTCAGCGCTTACTCCATCCCCACGGCGGTCGACCAGCGTTAGTGCTTTAGCACTTACTCGGGTCCCATGGCGTGGCTGGATGGAGTTAGCGCTTACGCTGGTCCCATGCAATCTCGTTGTTTTATCCCGCGCGCTGCGATACCGCGCATCATTTCCAGCATAGTGCGTCACGGCGGGTGTCTGCAGCAGCGCCCGCCTGCCCTGCCATACCCCCGGCCAGATGCCGGCCGGAACGCGCCGGGCGACGCGACCGATGAAGCGTACTCCGGCTGCCGGCCGCCGATCCAATGAGTTATGCTGAACTGCGTTATAAGCAGCGCTCATATCACGACGATGGATCTCACCCTGCTCCGCGCGTTCGCGACGGTCGCGCGCGAAGGCAACCTGACGCGCGCCGCCGCGCAACTGCACCTGACGCAGCCGGCCGTCAGCCTGCAGATCAAGCATCTGCAGGAAACGCTCGGCGTCACGCTGTTCACGCGCACGTCGCGCGGGCTCGCGCTCACGCGCGACGGCCAGACGCTGCTGCCGCATGCGGAACGCGCGCTCGCCGCGGCCGCCGACGTGCAGCGCGCCGCGGCTGCGCTGCGGCACGAGGTGCGCGGCCGGCTGCGGATCGGCACGATCCTCGATCCGGGTTTCCTGCGGCTCGGCGGCTTCCTGCGCGCGCTGGTCGAGACCCATCCGCAGATCGAGACGGCGCTGCGGCACGGGATGTCGGGCTGGGTGATCGAACAGGTGCGCGCACAGGCGCTCGACGTCGGCTACTACATCGGCCGGCCGGGCGAGGACGATCAGCTCGACGGCGCGCTGTTCCACACCGTCACGCTCACGCATTTCCAGTACCGCGTGCTCGCGCCGGCCGGCTGGAAGGAGCGCGTGCAGCGCGCACACGACTGGCGCGCGCTCGCCGCGCTGCCGTGGATCTGGACGCCGCCGGCATCCGCGCATCACCGGCTGCTGTCGCGGCGCTTTGCGGAAGCCGGCGCGCAGCCCGTGAAGGTCGCCGAGGTCGATCAGGAGCAGTCGATGCTCGACCTCGTCAAATCGGGCATCGGGTTGACGCTCGCGCGCGACTCGACCGCGCTGGCCGAAGCGCATGCGCACGCGCTGACGATCGTCGAACGCGTGACGGTGCCGACCGAACTGACGTTCGTGACGCTCGCCGAGCGGCGCGACGAGCCGGCGATCGCAGCCGCGCTGCGGCTGATCGAAGCCCAGTGGGCGATATGAGCGGTGCTGATGAAGGCGCAGCCGCCGCGGGTCGCGGGTCGCGGGTCGCGGGTCGCGGGCCACGCGCCGGACACCGGCGTCGCGCGCAACACGCGTCATCTCGCCGCCCCCTGCCCGTCGTCACGCCGCCGTCCCCGCCTTTTTGCTAGATTGTGCGTTCGCACACCGCGAGACCCCGATTGAAGGAGACCCGCATGGCCCGCAACATCGAGATCAAAGCCCGCGCCCGCGAATTCGACCAGCTGCGCGAACGCGCGGCGACGCTCGCGGCCGAAGCGCCGCTGTTCTACCGCCAGCAGGATTTCTTCTATGACGTGCCGCGCGGCCGGCTGAAGCTGCGCCGCTTCGAGGATGGCACGCCGGCCGAACTGATCTTCTACCAGCGCGACGACCGCGACGGCCCGAAGGCGTCGTACTACACGCGCAGCCCGGTGACGAATCCCGACGCGATGCACGCGCTGCTCGCGACCGCGCTGACCACGCGCGGGATCGTGACGAAGGAACGGCACGTGTACCTCGCAGGCCGCACGCGCATCCACCTCGACCGCGTCGACGGCCTCGGCGACTTCATCGAACTGGAAGTCGTGCTCGGCCCCGACGACGACGAAGCCGGCGGCGAGGCCGAAGCGCACGACGTGTTCACGAAGCTCGGCGTGTCGCAGGACGATCTGGTCGCGGTCGCGTACGTCGACCTGCTGAACGCCGACACGCCGCACGAAACGGCCTGATCCGGCCCCGCCGGCGACGGTGCGGCACGCGCCGCCTGGGGCCGGTTCCCGCTAAGAGCGGGCTTGCTCTGGCCGCCGCGTCACGCGGCGCCGGGCGCCAGGTGCGCGAGCGGCAGCGCGCCGTTGCGCTTGAAGGTCGTCAGCACGATATTCGAGCGCACGCTGTCGACGCCCGGTACGCGCATCAGCTTCTTCATCACGAACTGCGACAGCGCGTTCAGGTCGGGCGCGACGATCCGCAGCAGGTAGTCGGCATCGCCCACCACCGCATGGCATTCGAGCACTTCCGGCAGCACGTCGATCTGCTGCTGGAACTGCTCGATGATCGAATCGCCGTGGTGCTTGAGCTTCAGGCTCGTGAACGCGGTGACGCCGAGCCCGAGCTTTTCGGGCCGCAGCATCACGCGGTAGCCTTCGATCACGCCGGCCGCCTCGAGCCGCTGCAGCCGCCTGCCGATCTGCGACGGCGACAGCGGCACCTCCTCGCCGAGCTGCTGATGCGTCGCGCGACCGAAGCGCTGCAGCACGTCCAGCAGCGCGAGATCGAAGTGATCGAGTTCCAGCATGAGCATTCTCCGCATTGATTCGTTATTTGATGCGAGATTATCGCATCATCAGGCAAATCAACGCCAACTTTGCGCCCATTCCGCGCGAAGGCCGCTCTACACTTGCATGGTTCCCAACCACAGCGTGCAGAGCCTGATCATGTCCACCGTCGTCACCGCGAAACTGCAGGAGCAGTTCGACGCGGGCCTCGAAACCCGCGCAGATTTCACCATCGACCAGCCGCTCGAACGCTACGGCCAGGTCGACCATGCGGTGTGGAAGCAGCTCTATGCACGCCAGTCGGCGCTGCTGCGCGGGCGCGCCTGCGACGCGTTCGTCGCGGGGCTCGGCAAGATCGACCTGCCGGCCGATCGCGTGCCGTCGTTCGCGGACGTGAACCGCCAGTTGAAGCCCGCGACGGGCTGGGAGATCGTCGCGGTGCCGGGCCTCGTGCCAGACCGCGTATTCTTCGGGCATCTCGCGAACCGGCGTTTTCCGGTCACCTGGTGGATGCGCCGTCCCGACCAGCTCGACTACCTGCAGGAACCCGACTGCTTCCACGACCTGTTCGGCCATGTGCCGCTGCTGATCGACCCGGTGTTCGCCGACTACATGCAGGCGTACGGCCGCACCGCGCTCGCGGTCGCCGACGACGAGGCAGCGCTTGCGCGGCTCGCTCGCCTCTACTGGTATACAGTTGAATTCGGGCTGATCCGCGACCCGCGCGGCACGAACGGGCTGTCGATCTACGGCGCCGGGATCGTGTCGAGCAAGGGCGAGAGCCTGTACAGCCTCGAAAGCGCGGCGCCGAACCGGCTCGGCTTCGACCTCGAACGCGTAATGCGCACGCAGTACCGGATCGACACGTTCCAGAAGACCTACTTCGTGATCGACGATTTCGCGCAGCTGTTCGCGCTCGCCGACGTCGACGGCCGCGCGCTGGCCGACCGGCTCGCGGCCCTGCCCGAATTCGCGGCCGGCGCGGTGCTCGATACCGACCGCGTGCTGCATCGCGGCACGGGCGAAGGCTGGCCCGACGACGCCGACGCGTAACGCGCCAGCGCGCGCCGGACGCCGGGTGCCCGTCGCCCGTCCCCGGATGGCCGTCCCACAACTATGAAACAATGACCGGTGCCGGCTGCGCCGCGCGGCGCAGCCGCGCACGAGCGCCGTTACCGAACGAGAGGTGCAAGATGATCCACAAGCTCACATCAGAAGAACGCAAGACCCGGCTCGAAGGCCTGCCGCTCTGGACGGCCGTGCCGGGCCGCGACGCGATCCAGCGCAGCCTGCGCTTCGCCGATTTCAACGAAGCGTTCGGCTTCATGACGCGCGTCGCGATCAAGGCGCAGGAAATGAACCACCATCCTGAATGGTTCAACGTGTACAACCGCGTCGACGTCACGCTGTCGACCCACGACGCCGACGGCCTGACCGAACGCGACATCGAGCTCGCGCTGTTCATCGACCGCGCCGGCGCGCACGCGAAACCCGCCGCCTGAGCCCTCCCTCTACCGCCGCGCATCGTTCGGTGCGCGGCGCGTCAACTTTTCATTTCGCTGAACGTTTTCTAGGATGTAGTCAGCGAAAGCCTTCAGCTTTCCAAGCCATCCTTAAGCCGCACGTAAGTCTCGTACGCTTTCCGCGCCTTGGGGTCCAAACCTTCCAGTTGCAGCGCGCTTTCGCGCTGTACAATCAGCAGCGCATACGGCTTGGAGAGCGCGCTGGCCTCTTCGCAGAGTTTGAGTTCGTCGCCGCTCGACGGCGAGCGGGCGCGCCAGAAATTGATCGCGGCTTCAAGGTCGTTGATCGAAATATCGGACATGATTGGATTTAATCGTTCGCTGGCCGCCATGCTTGATGTCACGCGATGCGGCGCCCCTGTGGAAACGGCTTCGTGCTGTCCGCGTGCCTGAACCGCCAACCCATTGTACTTGAGCGAACTTCATGCGACTCCTTCTGATCGAAGACGACCGCCCCATCGCACGCGGTATCCAGAGCAGCCTCGAGCAGGCTGGCTTCACCGTCGACATGGTGCATGACGGCATTTTTGCCGAACAGGCGCTGGCACAAAACCGCCACGAACTCGTGATCCTCGACCTCGGCCTGCCGGGCATCGACGGAATGACGCTGCTCACGCGCTTCCGCCAGACCAACCGCCACACGCCCGTGATCGTGCTGACCGCACGCGACGAGCTGAACGACCGGATCCAGGGCCTGAACTCGGGTGCCGACGACTACATGCTCAAGCCGTTCGAGCCGGCCGAGCTCGAAGCGCGCATCCGCGCGGTGATGCGCCGCAGCGGCCCGCACAGCGACATGCCGCGTCCGGAAGTGTCGCTCGGCGGCGTCCGCCTGTCGGGCGTCGACCGCCGCATCTTCAACGACGACAAGCCGCTCGAACTGTCGCCGCGCGAATTCGCGGTGCTCGAGATGCTGCTGCTGCGTCACGGCCGCGTCGTCAGCAAGGCCCAGTTGCAGGATCACCTCACGCACTTCGGCGGCGATCTCGGCGATACCGCGATCGAAGTCTATGTGCACCGCGTGCGCAAGAAACTCGAGCAGTGCCGCGTCGAAATCGTCACGGTGCGCGGCTTCGGCTACCTGCTGCAGGAAATCCGCCAGACGGCGAGCGTCTGAGCAGCCGCACACCGGCCGGCCGCGTGCCGCCGGCATGTGTGCCCTGCTCCGCGTCGCCGCCCGGCGCACGACCGCGCCGCTCCCCGTGAGCGGCGCTTATCCATTTGCCCGTCGAAATGTCTCCTGATCCGGCTGTGACCACCAGCCTGCGCCGCTCGCTGCTCCGGCGCCTCGCCGCACCGCTGTCGATGCTCGCGCTGATGAGCGGCCTGATCGCCTACTGGCTCGCGTGGCAATACACGCAGCACGTGATCGACCGCTCGCTCGCCGATCTCGCGACCGCCATCTCGAAACAGATCCAGATCGCCGGCCCCGATGCGCCGTTCACGGTGCCGCCGCTCGCGCAGGCGATGTTCTCCGATCCGGCCGAAGCGCTGATCTACCGAATCAGCGACGGCGAACAGGAACTCGCCGGCGATCCGAAGCTGCCGCTGCGAGGCATCAACGTGCGCCGCATGCATCACGCGTACGTGTTCGAGGCCGAGTACGACAACCGTGCGGTGCGCGTCGCGCAGGTGCGCGTCGACGATGTCGAAGGCGGCAAGCCGATGGTCGTCGAGGTCGCGCAGCCGGTGCGGCACCGCTACCGGATCGCGGCCGAATTCCTCGTCGCGATCATGATGCCGCTGCTGCTGCTGCTGCTCGCGGGCTGGGGCATCGTGTGGCGCGTCGTGAACCAGCAGCTCGGCCCGCTCACGCATCTCGCCGATTCGCTGAACCGGCAGACTCACACGTCGCTGGAACCGGTCGACGAAACCGAGGTACCGCTGGAGATCCGGCCGCTGACGAGCGCGATGAATGCGCTGCTCGGCCGCCTGAAGACCGCGCTCGACGCGCAGCGCAAGTTCATCGCCGATGCCGCGCACCAGTTGCGCACGCCGCTCACGGCCGTGAAGCTGCATGCGGAGCAGGCGGCCGTCGCACGCGACCCGCACCAGACCTTCGCCGCGGTGCGCGAACTGCGCGCGGCCGCCGACCGCGCGGTGCGGCTGTCGAACCAGTTGCTGTCGCTCGCGCGCGCGGAGCCGGGCGAACAGGCCGCGCGGTTCGTCGACGTCGACCTCGCGGCGATGGCGTTCGAAACGGGTGCCGAGTGGGTGCCGCGTGCGCTCGCGTCGCATGTCGACCTCGGCTTCCAGCGCAGCGACGACCCCGGCGACGACGAGAAGCTGATCGTGCGCGGCAACCCGGTGCTGCTGCGCGAGGTGATCGCGAACCTGCTCGACAATGCGCTGAAATACGTGCCGCTCGCGCGGCCGGACGGCGCGCGGATCACGGTGAACGTCGCACGCAGTGCGCTCGAAGACGGCCAGCCGGCCGCCGAGATCGTCGTCGAGGACAACGGCCCGGGTGTGCCCGCGAACCAGCAGGCCGACCTGTTCAAGCGCTTCTTCCGCGGCGACGCGCAAAGCGGCAACGGCGTCGAGACGGGGGCCGGGCTCGGCCTCGCGATCGTGCACGACATCATCGCGATGCATGGCGGCACCGTGTCGTACGAGGATGCGTCGGAAGGCGGTTCGCGCTTCGTGGTGCGGGTGCCGCTCGCCCAGCGCACGGAGAAACCGGCCAGCGAAACGCCGGCCGCCGCGTCGGCGCATTGAGCGGCCATCGGGCGATTCGCGTCGGGCGAGCGTTGACCGGGCCGCCCGACGGATAAGGAAACGGGAAGGACTGCCGCGCAACGCGACGGCCGTCTGCGGAATCGGCAGCGCACGATGCGCCGCCGCCGGTTTCACTTCTTGTTTTTCTTGTCCTTCGCGCCGGACTCGGACTTGCCGTCCTTCTTGTCCTTCTTCTTTTTCTTCTTCTCGCCGTCGTCCGACGTCGCGAGCAGCGTGCCGCGGCACGAAGCCGCGCCGCAATGGCATGCGTATTCGCGCTTGAGCTTCTTCGTCAGCTTCGCGTCGATCACGAGGCCGTAGTCGTAGAACAGCTCCTCTTCCGGCCCGATGTCGCGCAGCGCGTGGATATATACGCGGCCTTTGACCTCCTCCGCTTCGCAGTTCGGCGCGCACGAATGGTTGATCCAGCGCGCGCTGTTGCCGTCGATCTTGCCGTCGATCACGCCGCCTTCGTCCAGTGCGAAGTAGAACGTATGGTTCGGCTCGCTCGGATCGTGCGGATGGCGACGCAGCGCTTCCTTCCACGAGATTCGCTCGCCCTTGTATTCCACTACGCGTTCGCCGGCCCTGATCGGCGCCACCGCGAACACGCCCTTGCCGTGTACTCCCGAGCGGCGCACCGCGATCCTGCGTGAACTCATCGAACGAATCCTTGTGAAGACGAATGAATGGAAGACAGCCGCGATCGCGACCTGGCGCGCGCCAAACGAAAACGCGGCACCGGTCGGTGCCGCGTCGGGGCATGCGGCGAATCACCCGCATCCTACACGTTCGATATTGCTTCGTTCAACATCGCGCGCAATATTGCGCGCTCGACGCGTCAACGCTGGCCGAACGCGATGTCGCCGAACAACGCCTTGTGCTCGCGCGGCTGCGAGCGCCAGTACTGCGGCGGCGCCGTCACCTGCGCACCGAGCTCGGCCGCCGCGTGCCACGGCCAGCGCGGGTCGTACAGCATCGCGCGCGCCATCGCGACGAAATCGGCATCGCCGGCCTCGATGAGCCGGTCCGCATGCGCGGGCTCGTTGATCAGGCCGACCGCCATCGTCGGCATGCCGACCGCACGCTTCACGGCCTGCGCGAACGGCACCTGGTAGCCGGGCGACAGCGGAATCTTCTGCAGCGGCGACACGCCGCCGGACGACACGTCGATCCAGTCGCAGCCACGGCGCTTCAGTTCGTGCGCGAACGCAATCGTGTCGTCGAGCTCCCAGCCGCCTTCGACCCAGTCGGTCGCGGACACGCGCACGCCGACCGGCCGGTCCTCCGGAAACGCCGCGCGCACGATCTCGAAGATCTCGAGCGGAAAACGCATCCGGTTTTCGCGCGAGCCGCCGTATTCGTCGGTGCGCCGGTTCGCGAGCGGCGACAGGAACTGGTGCAGCAGGTAGCCGTGCGCCGCATGCACTTCGATCGCGTCGATGCCAAGCCGCGCGGCACGCTTCGCGGCAGCCGCGAACGCATCGCGGATCCGGTTCAGGCCCGCGGCGTCGAGCGCGAGCGGCGGCGTCTCGCCTTCCTTGTGCGGTACGGCCGACGGCCCGTGCGGCAGCCAGCCGCCGTCGGCGACGGACACGAGCTGACCGCCCTGCCAGGGCACGTCGCTCGACGCCTTGCGCCCCGCATGCGACAACTGCATCGCGACGCGGACCGGCGAATGCTTGCGGATCGCGGCCAGCACGGGCTTCAGCGCGGCTTCGGTTACATCGTCCCAAAGGCCGAGGTCGCCGTGCGTGATGCGCCCGTCGGGTTCCACCGCAGTCGCCTCGATGCACAGCAGGCCCGCACCCGACAGCGCGAGATGGCCGAGGTGAATCATGTGCCAGTCGGTCGCTTCGCCGCGTTCGGCCGAATACTGGCACATCGGGGAGATCACGATCCGGTTCGGAAGGGTCACGCCGCGCAGCGTGAACGGGGAAAACAGCGCAGTCATGGAAGCCGCTCGCCTGGAAAGGGAAAGAGCGGACGAGCGTAGCACGCAGGCTCGAAGCGTGCAGATGGCCCAAACGATAGTAAGCGGATGGTCAGGTACGACCGGCAGCAGGTTGCCGGCGCGGCAGGAACCGCGTTGCAAGCAGCGATGCGCCGGCCTGCAACGGATGCGGGCCGGGCCAAGGATTCGCGGCGAACGGCGCCGCCCGCGGCGTCACAGCCCGATGCTGTCGAGCCACTCCGCGAACATGCGCCGCGCGGCCGTCTCGAGCGCGGGGCCGTGTTGCGCGGTATCGGCGCGCAACTGACGGGCGTCGATGCCCGGCGTCGCCGCGATTTCGCCGGCGTTCCCGATCAGCCAGGGTTCGAAGCGGTCGGTGCGGATTTCCGGATGGCATTGCAGCGCCAGCACGTGCTGCCCCCATGCGAATGCCTGGTGGCGGCAGGCCGGCGTCGATGCGAGATGGATCGCGCCGCCCGGCAGGTCGAACGTATCGCCGTGCCAGTGCAGCATCGATGTCGCCGCGCCATCGAGATGGCGCAACGGCGACGCACGGCCGGCATCGGTGAGCGTCAGCGGCGCCCAGCCGAGTTCGTGCTGCGCGGCCGGATAGACGCTCGCACCGAGCGCACGGGCGATGAACTGCGCGCCGAGGCAGATACCGAGGATCGGCAGCCCAGCGTCGATGCGCTGGCGCACGAGCGCCGCGAGCGGCGCGATCGTCGGATACTGCGCATCGTCGTACACGCTGAGCGGCCCGCCGAGCACGACGAACAGCGACGGCTGGAGCACGTCGAGCACCTCGAACCGCGACGACCCGACGTCTACATAGCGCACCCGCCGGCCCCGTTCGCCGAGCACCTGCTCGAAGCTCCCGAGATCCTCGAAATGCACATGGCGGATCGCCACGACTTCAGCGTTCATCATCGGCCTCCCGGTCGATCGACGGACGTCAGCCTGCGAAAATCTTCCAGGTCTTCTTCTGCGTCGCCGCGTCGGCTTCTTCCTGCACCGAGCAGTCGAGACGCAGGTCGCTGTCGGCCATCGAGATGTCGAGCGCCGCGCAGTAATGCACGGTCTTCTTCGACAGCTTGCCCGGCTGGAAGTGGGCGCACGTCACGCACATGCGCTGCGGCGGCGTCGCGCCGGCCACCTGCAGCTCGCGCAGCGTCTTCAGCAGCGCGCGATACAGTGCGCCCTGCTCGTCCGCGCCGAGCTTGCCGACCGCTTTCGTCAGGAATTCAGGCCATTGCAGCGCCTTCTTCGCGGCCGTGCGGCCACGGGCCGACAGGCGCACGGCCAGTGCGCGGCCGTCGTCCAGCGCACGACGCTTCTCGACGAGCCCCTTCGTCTCGAGCGTGCTGACCGCATCGCTCGTGGTCGCCGCGGTGAGCTGCGTCTCGCGCGCGATCTCGCCGAGCCGCATCGGGCCCTTGCGCTGCAGCAGCAGCACGAGGATCTCGCCCTGCGTCGGCGTCAGGCCCGCGCCTTCCGCCCAATCCCATGCCTGGCTTCGCATGGCCGTACTCAACCGCAGCAGGCTGTGGGTGACACGTCCCGAAGCCTGGTTCCCGTAAACGCCTTCGCTCATAGTCTTTTCGCTTTGCCGCCGCCCGGAATGCCGAGCGGCCGTAGTGTGGAGATCGAATGTCCATCTCAAAACAGACGCGCTCTTGCGAGTGCGTCAGCACGGCCGTCGCGAGGCACACGCGGCGGTCGCATTCGCGGCGACCGGTGAGACACGCGTCGTTCCGGTGTCCGCAAAGCCGACATTCTAAGCGAGAGCGGAAAATCGCACAGCTAAGTTATCCCCTGCATTCTGTGGAAAATCGCTGGATAACTGAATTTTTTCGTTGTGCCTGCAATGCCGCGCACCCGCGGAACGGGGCGCATCGGCATTTTCCTGTTCGGATCGGCCATCGGGGGAATGGCAATGATCCACCGGGTTATCCCGCCCGCAGAGCGTTGACTTTGCAGAGGAATGTCGGGTTATCCACAGATTTTCAGGGCGACTGGCAACGATTTCGGCCTGAAACCGGGCCGACCGTCGTTCAGCGAATCGCGACGCGGTCGAGCCTGTAATCTGCAAAACATTTTTTCATTCGCGCCAGCGTAAGCACTGCTGCCGGACCGTTTCGTTCAGCGATTTTTCCTGTTTGAAAACGGTTCTCAACCACGATGCGTCGTTCACGCGCGCCTTGGCAAGCGCGCCGATCTCGTCGAGCGCCGCGCGCGAACCGAGCGCGGCCGCATGCGGCGCGATCCGGTCGAGCGTGTCGAGGATGTCTTCTGCGATCGTGCGGCGTTCACCCGTCTGAGGATTCACGCAGGTGCCCTCGAGCCCGAAGCGGCACGCTTCGAAACGGTTGAACGTATAGACGAGGTAGTCGTCCTCCGACAGCTTCAGCGGCCGGTCGGTCAGCAGGTAGCGCGCGAGCGTCTGGATGTAGCAGGCGATCGCCGCCGCGCGGTCGACCGACAGCGGCGTATCCATCACCCGCACCTCGATCGTCCCGTAGCCGGGCTTCGGGCGGATGTCCCAGTAGAAGTCCTTCATCGAGTTGACGACGCCCGTGTTCACCATCTTCATGAAGTACTCCTCGAAGCTGTCCCAGGTCAGCACGAACGGCGCGCGGCCCGACAGCGGGAACGCGAACACCGAATTCAGGCGTGCCGAATGGAAGCCCGTGTCGACGTTCTGCACGAACGGCGACGACGCGGACAGCGCGATGAAGTGCGGAATGAAGCGCGACATCGAGTGCAGCAGGAACAGCGCGCTGTCGGGATCGGGACAGCCGATGTGCACGTGCTGGCCGAACACGGTGAACTGTTTGGCCAAATAGCCGTATAGCTCCGAGATGTACTGGAAGCGCGGCGCATCGTAGATCTGCCGGTCGCTCCATTGCTGGAACGCGTGCGTGCCGCCGCCGGCGAGCCCGACGTTGAGCTGGTCGGCCGCCTTCACGAGCACGTCGCGGATCGCATGCAGCTCGCTGACCGCCTGCTCGTGCGAATGGCAGATGCCGGTCGACAGCTCGATCATGCTCTCGGTGATTTCGGGCGTGATGTTGCCCGGAAAGGTCTCGCCCTGGATCAGGCGCATCAGGTCGGATGCAGCCTTGGTCAGGTCGTAGTTGTGCGTGTTGACGACCTGGATCTCCAGTTCGACACCGAACGTGAACGGTTCGGAATTGACGAAGGTTTCGAGTGCCATGGCAGGTTCCGGAATCAGTTGCTGTCGCTGCGTTCGCCGACCGCCGACAGGCAGCGGTAGACCACGAACGGGCTGACGAGCTGCAGGATCACGATCGTGCACATCACGATCGCACGCAGGTGCGGGTCGAAATTCGGATAGAGCTGGTAGGTATCGTCGACGAGCAGGTACGACAGCGCGGACATCGGCGTGAGCGCGATGCCGAGCGCGACGCCCTGTTTCATCCCGATGCCGCTCGGCTTCGCGAACGCGACGACGCCGGCCAGCTTCGCGACGAGCCGCGTGACGATCAGCACGATCGAGAGCAGCCCGCCGAGCGCGATGTCGCCCCACGTGAACGACGTGAGCGTCAGCACGAACAGGACCACCGTCAGCAGCCAGCCGGCCGTGCCGAAATGCTCGGGCCACAGCTGCGGACGCGCTTCGAGGTTCTTCACGATGATGCCCGCGAGCAGCAGCGTGAGCAGCGTCGACAGCTTCAGCGCCTGTGCCACCGCGATCGCCAGCATCACGAGCCCGAACAGCGCGACGAACGAATGCTCGTCGCGCATCGTCGACGTCATGTGGCGAAACAGGAAATTGCACGAACGCGCGACGAGATACGCGACGATGAACGAACCGGCGATCAGGTAGAGCGGCTGCAGGATCGTCGCGAACACGTTGCCGTACGCTTCCTGGTGCAGCCAGCTCGTGACGAGCTTGGTCAGCACGATCGCGTACACGCTGTTGAGCGCGGTCAGCGTGATGAGGCGCTGCGACACCTGCCCTTCCGCGCGCAGTTCGGTCTTGAGCTGGATCACCATCGACGGCGACGTCGCGATCGCGATCGCCGACAGCACGAGCGCAACCATTCCCGACACACCGAGCGCAAGCATCACGAACAGCACGAGCACGAACGTCAGCGTGGCTTCCGCGAGACTCGACGCGACGAGCCACGGATTGCGCCGGATCCAGCGCAGGTCGAGGCGGCTGCCGAGCTCGAACAGCAGCAGGCCGAGCGCGACGTCGATCAGCAGCCGCGACGTTTCGTCGGTGCTTGCGTCGATCACGCCGAATCCGAACGAACCGGCGACGAGACCGATTACCGCATAGCCGGTGATGCGCGGCAGGCGCCATGCGCGATAGCACAGTTCGCCACACAGGCCGGCCGCGAACAGCGCGAGCCCGGCCCAGAACACGGCATCCGGCGCGAGCGGCCAGTTGGGCAGAAATGAGAACGCCGACTTCATCGTGGTGACTTCTCCTTTGGAAGCAACCGCCAGCGACGCAGGGTCAAGCGTCAGAAATGGATGCGCGCCGGCTGGGTATCGCCCCGAATGTGATTGTTGTGGTCGACGACGGCGGGACATGGGGTCCGCCTGTTCCGCCATCCGGCGGAAAGTCGCACAGGTTGCCGATCTGGATTGTCGGCCTGGTGTGTGAACGGACTGCGCAGTCTCGAAGATTCAGATTCGAAACCGTGCCGACCGTTCCATTGAAGCTTGTCCGGCGCCTGGCCGGACGAACGCGAAGGAAACCGATTGTGCCACAGCTTTTTCGGTCTGGAACCCATTGAATCGACTCGCGGCGCTGTGCGGCACCACAGGTCTTTGGTTTCAAAGGTTTACCTGTATATATACGTAGTAGAAGTTAACAAAGGACGCACAGTTCTGTGGATAACTTCGGTTTACGCTGACGGATCAATGCGTTGGCGAAACCATAACCCGTTGCACAGGCTGTTCGTGCACAGAAGTTTGAGGTGAGCAACTTTGGGGCCGTTTCACAGCTGTGCCGAGTTGCCCAGTTTACGTCCACTGTGATTACACATGAAGTGCGTGTGGATTTCGCAAGGTTATCCACAGCGCCGGGTGGATAACCTTGCACGGGGAAGCCGGAAAACTGTGAGCGATTCGTGCGACAGGAAGCCGGTCAGCCGGCCGAGCCGACGCGGCGCGCGCGCAGCGCGCGGATCAGGAAGCGGGCGGGATCGACGGCTTCGGCGAGTTCGCGCTCGAGCGGCCACGGCTCGCCTTCGAGTTGCGATGCGATCAGTTCGGCGCCGAGCGCGGCCCATACGAGGCCGCGCGAGCCAAAGCCGAATGCGCCGTAGAGGCCGGGCGTGCGCGGCAGGTCGCGCGCCTTTGCGCCGCTCAGCGCGCGTGCGTTCGCGACGGCCTGTGCTTCGTCCGCGAGCGGGCCGATCAGCGGCAGACGATCGGCGACGACCCAGCGGAATGCAACGCGGCCGCGCAGCGTGCCCAGGTCCGGCACGTCGCCGATCAGGCCCGGCAGCAGGTGCCGCACGCGGTCGAGGTTTTCGATGTGACCGGCCGCGCGTATCGCCGGATCGACGTCGTCGGGTTCGAACGTCGCGCCGATCAGCAGCGTGCCGTCGTCGAGCGGCACCGCGTAACCGTCGCCGATCGCCGGGCACGGCAACGGCGCCGCGGTGCCGGGCGGCAGCAGCGTGAGCTGGCCGCGCACCGGTTGCAGCACGACATGCTGCAGCTCCGCGAGACGCACGGCGTCGCCCGCGTTCGCAAGCACGACGACGGGCGCTTCGGCCAGCGTGCCGCCCGTCGAATCAAGCGCGTGCCATGTGTCGCCCCGCCGCTCGAGCCGCGCGACACCGGTAGACGCGAGCAAGCGCACGCGTTCGCCGGCCGCCGCGCATTGCGCCGCGCACAGCCCGGCCGGCCAGACGGCGCCGCCATGCGGAAACAGCAGGCCGCCATGCGCGACCGGCAGGTTCAGATGCGCGCGCGCGGCATCGGTATCGAGCAGCGACGCATAGTCGGACGGTGCGCCGAACGCATCGAATGCATCGCGCATCCGCGCGAAGTCGTCGGCCGATTCGGCGAGATGGATCATCCCGTGCGTGCTGCGCGCGAACGCATGGCCCGCGCGTTCGAGTGCGCGCCAGCGTGCGATCGCATGCAGGAAGCCGCTGCGCGTGAGCCGGCTTGCGACGTTGTCGTCGCGTGTCATCAGCGGATGGAACACGCCGGCCGGATTGCCCGACGCTTCGCTCGCGATCCGTTCGTGCCGCTCGATCAGTGTGACTTCCCAGCCGCGCGCGGCCAGGCGTTCGACGACCGCGCAGCCGGCCAGGCCCGCGCCGATCACGATCGCGCGGCGCGCCGCAACGGGCAGTGCGCGCGGCGGCTCGTGCCGGCGCGCGCGCCAGCGCGGCGCATATTCGCCGACGAGCGAATCGTCGACTTCGCGATACGTGAAACCCGATTCGCCGAGTGCGTGTTTCACGGCGCCGGAATTCGCATGCGTTGCAAACGTCGCGCCTTCGCCGGCGATTTTCGCGAGCGCACGAACCACGTCGGTCGCGCGGAGATCCGCGTCGTTCGACGACGTGAAGCCGTCAAGATAAAACGCATCGGCGCGCGCGACGAGCTTGGTCAGCATGTCGACTGCATCGCCGAACGCGAGCGTGAGCACCACGCGCCCTGCGTCCAATTCGAGCCGGTGCAGGCCCGGCACGAGCATCGGCCAGGCGTCGACCAGTGCATCGACGTCGACCGATATGGTTGTGTTCGCAACGATATGCGAAACCGCGCGGCGCAGGTCGTCGCGCGAGAACGGATGCGGCTCGACTGCGACGAAATGCAGCCGCTCGCAGCGCGCCGGATCGTCGCGCCACGCGCCCCATGTCGCGAGGAAGTGGCTGCCCGCGCCGAATCCCGTCGCGACGATCGTGAACGCGCGGCGGCCTTGCCAGCGCGCCGGCAGCCCGTTGCCGGAGACGCACAGGTGATGCGCAAGCGCACCTGATGCGCCGCGATGGAGGTCGCCGTACTCGGGCGAAACGAGCGTGCCGTCGTCGCGAAGCGCGAGCGTGGCGGGAACAAGTCGGTCGGGCATGCGAAACAAAAAACGTGGCAGCCAAGCCTGGCAAGGGATTGCGCGGGGTCGTCCGAGCGCCCGTTGGAAAAAGCCAACGGGGCGGCGCACGGGCGGACCGCGCTGCGTATCCTGTCCGGTTGGCGCAGGTCAAAAAACTGGCAATCGACGATTCATTCGGCGAAATACTGATGAAAATCTTTGAAACCCTTGTCGTTATTGGGTTTGCGCTGCGCTATCATAGCAACGCCGTACCGCGGGGTGGCCGCCGGCAAGCCGGAGGGCGCGTCGCGCGGGCCAGGATTCGGCGCTGTGTCGTCGGAGTCTGACTCTCGACGGCACGGTTCGCGCACGTATAATCGGCGCGTTCGCGCTGTTCGTGTCAACCTAACCTGATAAAGGAACCTTAATGAACAAACAGGAACTGATCGACGCCGTCGCCGCCCAAACGGGCGCCAGCAAGGCTCAAACCGGCGAAACGCTGGACACGCTGCTCGAAGTCATCAAGAAGGCCGTGTCGAAGGGTGATGCGGTTCAGCTGATCGGCTTCGGCAGCTTCGGTTCGGGCAAGCGCGCAGCACGTACGGGCCGCAACCCGAAGACCGGCGAAACCATCAAGATCCCGGCAGCCAAGACGGTCAAGTTCACGGCTGGCAAGGCGTTCAAGGACGCCGTCAACAAGCGTTAAACCAGCGCCTGTTCCAGAAAAAAACCCGCCTTTCGGCGGGTTTTTTGTTGGGCGCGCGCGGCATTTTCGCCACAGTCCGCGCCGCTCTTGCAAGATTTAACGGTTGTTTTTACAAGCCGTTACCACGCCGTTACGCGTGCACGATTTGCGTGTCGCCGTGATCGTCGTCGTCGTGCGAATCGACATCCCACGCCGGGAACGGATCGTCGAACGCGCTCCATCCCGCCGCGCCGACGGCGAATTCCGCATCGGTCAGCAGGCACGCGTCGAGCTTCTCGCGCCATGCATCGGCATCGAGCGCGATGCCGATCAGCACGAGTTCCTGCCGGCGATCGCCGACCGTGCGATCGTCGAGATCGCCGTGCCATTCGGCGCGGATTTCGGCGAGCAGCTCGTCGTCGTCCGGCCATTCCGCGCGATCCTGCGCGGCCCACCAGAGACCCGCCGGGCCATGCCGGCATACGCCGCCCGCCTGCGACAGCGAGCCCGCGATGTCGTTGCGCGTCGCGAGCCAGAAGAAGCCCTTGCTGCGCAGCACGCCCGGCCACTCCTGGTGCAGCAGCGCCCAGAGTCGTGCCGGATGGAACGGCCGGCGCGCGCGGTAAACAAAATTGCCGATCCCGAATTCGTCGGCTTCGCCGTGCACGTGCGCATGATGTTCGTCATGGCAGTCGGGGTCGTCGCAATGCGTGTGATCGTGATCGAGCGACGCGAGCCAGCCCGGCGCATTCGCGGCCTCGTCGAAATCGAAGCGGCCCGTGTTCAGCACTTCGTCGAGCGGCACGTTGCCGAACGTCGACACGACCTGGTGCGCACGCGGATTGAGCCGCGCGAGGATGTGCTGCAGGCGCGCGAGTTCGTCCGCGCCGACGAGGTCGGCCTTGTTGATCACCAGCACGTCGCAGAATTCGATCTGCTCGATCAGCAGTTCGACGAGCGTGCGGTCGTCTTCGTCCGATGCGGCGATGCCGCGCGTTCCGAGTGCGTCGTCGGAGCCGTAGTCGCGCAGGAAGTTGTACGCGTCGACCACGGTGACGAGCGTGTCGAGCCGCGCGATTTTCGACAGCGACTCGCCGTCGTCGTCGACGAACGTGAAGGTTTCGGCGATCGGCATCGGCTCCGCGATACCGGTCGATTCGATCATGATCGCGTCGAAGCGGCCTTCGGACGCGAGGTTGCGAATCTCGACGAGCAGGTCGTCGCGCAGCGTGCAGCAGATGCAGCCGTTCGACATTTCGACGAGGCGTTCCTCGACGTGCGACAGCGCCTGCGCGTCGCGCACGAGCGACGCGTCGATGTTGACCGCCGCGAGATCGTTGACGATCACGGCGACTTTCAGGCCCGCTCGGTTCGCGAGGACGTGATTGAGCAGCGTGGTCTTGCCGGCGCCGAGGAAGCCGGACAGCACGGTGACGGGCAACGGCTGGTTCATTGCGGTACACACCAACGGAAAAGATGAAAAAGCGGCCGCGGCGCCCTTCCGGGGCGCGATCGGCCCGCGGACGGGCGAACCTGCGGCGTGAGCCCGCATTGTGCATCAAACGCGCGCCGGCCGGCGCCGCGTCAGGCCGCGATGCGGCGCGGCGTCACGGCGAGGGCGGCAGCAGCTTCCATTGCGTCAGGATGCCGGCGATCTGACGCGCGTACTTGTCGCGCAGCGACGGCGTTTCGGAATGGTAGGCGCCGATGGCCTGCCACGTGTTGCCGTAGCGGTTCATCTTCTGTTTCAGATGCCACGCGGCGATGTATACGTTCTTGCACGGTTCCATCAGCGTGCCGCGGTCGATCCCGTAGCGCGACAGCGCCGACAGGTGGACCGAATTGATCTGCATCAGGCCGTAGTCGATCGAGCCGTTCGTGTTCTTGTTCAGCGCACCGGGCCGGTTGCGCGATTCCTGCCAGGCGATCGCGCGCAGGATCAGCGGATTGACCTGCTGGTATCTGGCCGCTTCGTCGAAACAATCCGCGCGAGCGTTTGCGCTGGCGAACCACACGCCGGCGGCGATCCACGCAATCGAAGCGAACCGTCTGTTCATGGTGCGAAAACGAAAGGAAAATGCGTGAGAGTCGGGAAAACCCGTGCCTGTTATTCGTGCGGCGAGAAACCCGTCGCACGTATCATACCGACAGTCCGTCAGGTTGCGACATGCGGAAATACGACAGCCGGGTTATACCGCATTTCCGTGTCGGTTCATCTCGAAACGGGGGCGATGGCCGGCATGCCGATATAGCACCGAATCTTACATATCACATACGACTCGCCCGATACATGTCGTATGTGAGACAGTCTTCGGATCAATGTGATATTTCGGACATGAAAAACTGCTAATGTCGCCTTTTTCGGACTTGGATCCCAGCACTACCGCCGGAAGCGGCCTGAGCCGGCATCGACCCATTCATCCATGACAAGAAATCGCTTCGTTATGCGGCGCATTGCCACGACCCTCGTCGTCGCCGGCATCATCGTCTCGCAGGCCGCCTACGCTCAGGTCACGCTCAACTTCGTGAATGCGGATATCGACCAGGTCGCGAAGGCGATCGGCGCCGCAACCGGCAAGACCATCATCGTCGACCCCCGTGTGAAGGGGCAGCTCAACCTCGTTGCCGAACGTCCGGTGCCGGAAGACCAGGCGCTGAAGACGCTGCAGTCGGCACTGCGCATGCAGGGCTTCGCGCTCGTGCAGGATCACGGCGTGCTGAAGGTCGTGCCCGAGGCCGACGCGAAGCTGCAGGGCGTGCCGACCTATGTCGGCAATGCGCCGCAGGCGCGCGGCGACCAGGTGATCACGCAGGTGTTCGAGCTGCACAACGAATCGGCGAACAACCTGCTGCCCGTGCTGCGGCCGCTGATCTCGCCGAACAACACGGTGACGGCCTACCCGGCGAACAACACGATCGTCGTGACCGACTATGCGGACAACGTGCGCCGCATCGCGCAGATCATCGCGGGCGTCGACAGCGCCGCAGGCGCGCAGGTGCAGGTCGTTCCGCTGCGCAACGCGAACGCGATCGACCTCGCCGCACAGTTGCAGAAAATGCTCGATCCGGGCGCGATCGGCAACAGCGATGCAACGCTGAAGGTGTCGGTCACGGCCGACCCGCGCACCAACTCGCTGATGCTGCGTGCGTCGAGCGCATCGCGCCTCGCGGCCGCGAAGCGCCTCGTGCAGCAGCTCGACGCGCCGAGCGCGGTGCCCGGCAACATGCACGTCGTGCCGCTACGCAACGCCGACGCGGTGAAGCTCGCGAAAACGCTGCGCGGGATGCTCGGCAAGAGCGGCAGCGACAGCGGCTCGTCGGCGTCGTCCAACGATGCGAACAGCTTCAACCAGAGCGGCGGCTCGTCGTCGAGCGGCAACTTCTCGACCGGCACGTCCGGCACCCCGCCGCTGCCGTCGGGCGGTCTCGGCGGTTCGTCGTCCTCGTCGGGGGGGTACGGCGGCTCGTCGGGCAGCGGTGGCGGTCTCGGCAGCGCCGGCCTGCTCGGCGGCGACAAGGACAAGGGCGACGACAACCAGCCGGGCGGGATGATCCAGGCCGATGCGGCGACCAACTCGCTGATCATCACCGCGTCCGATCCGGTTTACCGGAACCTGCGCTCGGTGATCGACCAGCTCGACGCGCGGCGTGCGCAGGTCTATATCGAAGCGCTGATCGTCGAGCTGAACTCGACGACGCAGGGCAACCTCGGCATCCAGTGGCAGGTGGCGAGCGGCCAGTTTCTCGGCGGCACGAACCTGAACCCCACGCAAGGTCTGGGCAACAGCATCGTCAACCTGACGACCGGCGGCACGGCAGCCACCACCGGGCTGGCGGCCAACCTCTCGACGCTGACCCAGGGCCTCAACATCGGCTGGCTGCACAACATGTTCGGCGTGCAGGGGCTCGGCGCGCTGCTGCAGTATTTCGCGGGCGTGAGCGACGCGAACGTGCTGTCGACGCCGAACCTGATCACGCTCGACAACGAGGAAGCGAAGATCGTCGTCGGCCAGAACGTGCCGATCGCGACCGGTTCGTATTCGAACCTGACGAGCGGCACGACGAGCAATGCGTTCAATACCTACGACCGTCGCGACGTCGGCCTGACGCTGCACGTGAAGCCGCAGATCACCGACGGCGGGATCCTGAAGCTGCAGCTCTATACCGAGGATTCGGCGGTCGTCGCCGGCACCACGAGCGCGCAGACCGGCCCGACCTTCACGAAGCGCTCGATCCAGTCGACGATCCTGGCCGACAACGGCGAGATCATCGTGCTCGGCGGCTTGATGCAGGACAACTATCAGGTGTCGAACAGCAAGGTGCCGCTGCTCGGCGACATCCCGTGGATCGGCCAGTTGTTCCGTTCGGAATCGAAGCAGCGCGCGAAAACCAACCTGATGGTGTTCCTGCGTCCGGTGATCATCTCCGATCGCAGTACCGCGCAGGAAGTCACGGCCAACCGCTACGACTACATCCAGGGCGTGACGGGCGCGTACAAGTCGGACAACAACGTGATCCGCGACAAGGACGACCCGATCGTCCCGCCGATGCCGCTCGGCCCGAGCCAGGGTGGCACACCGGCAGGGAACCTGTTCGATCTCGACAAGATGCGCCGCCAGCAGGTGCAGCGTCAGGTCGTGCCGGTCCCGGCCCAGCCGTTGCCGGAGCAGACGCCCGCGCAGCCGCAGAGCGTGCCGCAGCAGGCGGTGCCGCAACAGCCGCTGACCGCCCCGGGAGCCTCGCAGTGAGCGACGTGCGCGCGTCTTCCGCCCACGACGGCGCGCCGGGCGAACGGCAGCCGCCGTCGCCGCTCGCTGCGCGCCTGTTGCCGTACGGCTTCGCGAAGAGCGGCCAGGTGCTGATCGCGCACCAGCTCGACGACACGCTCGAGGTGTGGATCAGCGAACGCACGAGCGACGCCGCGCTCGCGGAGATCGCGCGCAACTTCGGCTCGATTTCCGTGCACCGCGTGCCGGCCGACGAGCTCGCGCAGGCGATCAACCAGGCATACGCGCGCCAGGACGGCAGCGCCGCGCAGGTGGTCGGCGAGGTCGAAGGCGAAGTCGATCTGTCGCGGCTGATGCAGGACATCCCCGAGGTCGAGGATCTGCTCGAATCGGAAGACGACGCGCCGATCATCCGGATGATCAACGCGCTGCTCACGCAAGCGGCGCGCGAACAGGCATCGGACATTCACATCGAGCCGTTCGAGAACTCGTCCGTCGTGCGTTTTCGCGTCGACGGCACGCTGCGCGACGTCGTGCGCCCGAAGAAGGCGCTGCACGGCGCACTGATCTCGCGGATCAAGATCATGGCGCAGCTCGACATCGCGGAGAAACGGCTGCCGCAGGACGGCCGCATCACGCTGCGCGTCGGCGGCCGGCCGGTCGACGTGCGCGTGTCGACGCTGCCGACCGGGCACGGCGAGCGCGCGGTGCTGCGTTTGCTGGAAAAGGACGCGAAGCGCCTGAACCTCGAAGCGCTCGGGATGGGCCGCGACACGCTCGTCCAGTTCGACAAGCTGATCGCGCGACCGCACGGCATCGTGCTCGTCACGGGCCCGACGGGCTCGGGCAAGACGACGACGCTGTATGCGTCGATGTCGCGGCTCGAAACCGCGACGACCAACATCATGACCGTCGAGGACCCGATCGAATACGATCTCGGCGGCATCGGCCAGACGCAGGTGAACGAGCGGATCGGGATGACCTTTGCCCGTGCGCTGCGCTCGATCCTGCGCCAGGATCCGGACGTGATCATGATCGGCGAAATCCGCGACCTCGAAACCGCGCAGATCGCGGTGCAGGCGTCGCTGACGGGCCACCTCGTGCTCGCGACGCTGCACACGAACGATGCGGCATCGGCCGTCACGCGTCTGACCGACATGGGCGTCGAGCCGTACCTGCTCGCATCGTCGCTGCTCGGCGTGCTCGCGCAGCGCCTGGTGCGGCAGCTCTGCCCCGTCTGCAAGGAAGAGCGGCACGAGGATGGCCGCACGCTGTGGCATCCGGTCGGCTGCGACAAGTGCGGGCATTCGGGCTACGCGGGCCGGCGCGGCGTATACGAGCTGCTGCTGGTCGACGACTCGATCCGCTCGCTGATCCATCGCAACGCGGCCGACGCGGAGATCCTGGCCACCGGCCGCGCGGAAGGGATGCGCACGCTGCGCGACGACGCCGAACGCTGGCTCGCGGCCGGCGCGACGTCGCTCGAGGAAGTGCTGCGCGTGACGGGAGGCGCATAGCGCGATGCCGGCATTCCGTTTCGAAGCGATCGATGCGGCGGGACACGCGCAGAAAGGCGTCATCGATGCCGACAGCGCGCGTGCCGCGCGCAGCCAGTTGCGCACGCAGGGGCTCACGCCGCTCGTCGTCGAGCCGGCCGCCAGCGCGACGCGCGGCGCACGTACGCAGCGGCTCGCGTTCGGTCGCAAGCTGTCGCAGCGCGAACAGGCGATCCTCACGCGCCAGCTCGCGAGCCTGCTGATCGCGGGGCTGCCGCTCGACGAGGCGCTCGGCGTGCTGACCGAGCAGGCCGAGCGCGACTACATCCGCGAGCTGATGGCCGCGATCCGCGCCGAGGTGCTCGGCGGCCATTCGCTCGCGAATGCGCTGGGCCAGCATCCGCGCGATTTTCCGGAGATCTACCGCGCGCTCGTCGCGGCGGGCGAGCATACGGGCAAGCTCGGCATCGTGCTGTCGCGCCTGGCCGACTACATCGAGCAGAGCAATGCGCTGAAGCAGAAGATCCTGCTGGCCTTCACGTATCCGGGCATCGTCACGCTGATCGCGTTCGGCATCGTCACGTTCCTGCTGAGCTACGTGGTGCCGCAGGTCGTCAACGTGTTTGCGAGCACGAAGCAGCAGTTGCCGATCCTCACGGTCGTGATGATGGCGCTGTCGGAATTCGTGCGGCACTGGTGGTGGGCGATCATGATCGCGGTCGCGCTGATCGTGTGGTTCGTGAAGGCGACGCTGTCGCGCGACGGGCCGCGGCTCGCGTTCGACCGCTGGGTGCTGACCGCGCCGCTCGCGGGCAAGCTCGTGCGCGGCTACAACACGGTGCGCTTCGCGAGCACGCTCGGCATCCTCACCGCGGCCGGCGTGCCGATCCTGCGCGCGCTGCAGGCGGCCGGCGAGACGCTGTCGAACCGCGCGATGCGCGCGAACATCGACGACGCGATCGTGCGCGTGCGCGAAGGCTCCGCGCTGTCGCGCGCGCTGAACAACGTGAAGACGTTTCCGCCGGTGCTCGTGCACCTGATCCGTTCCGGCGAAGCGACGGGCGACGTGACGACGATGCTGGATCGCGCGGCCGAAGGCGAAGCGCGCGAGCTCGAACGCCGCACGATGTTCCTGACGAGCCTGCTCGAGCCGCTGCTGATCCTGGCGATGGGCGGCATCGTGCTCGTGATCGTGCTGGCCGTGATGCTGCCGATCATCGAGCTGAACAACATGGTGCAGTGACGGCCTGACTGGTTGGCGAGGCCGTCGCCGTTCCGTTCAGCGCATGTAGATCGCGGGGGACGGCGTGTTCGCCGGAAGCTGGATTTCGGCGCGGGCGCCGTTGCGGTCGACGATGATCGAGCGGGGGCGGACTTCGGCGAGCTTCGCGCCGGGCGTGACCTCGGCACCGAGCGACACGGCACGCGGCGGTTCGCCGCCGACGCCGATGATCGCCGCGGCGCCGCGCTGGAGCGCGAGGATGCCGAACAGGTGGATGTCCTGCACGGGATTCTTGTCGAGCTGACCGCCGAAGAGCGCCGCGGCGTCCTCGGTGCGGATCGGCGGCCGCGCGGCGGCGGCGGGCAGCGGCGCTTCGCGGGCCGACAGCGTGACGACCCAGTAGGTGGCCGTCGCGCACAAACCCGCGAAGAGGGCTAGGGAAAGGATCCGGATCGAGAGCGCGTTCATGCGCGCTATTGTACGGATGTATATGAAATTTGCGTTGGGTGAAAGCCCTCGGCGATGCGCGCCTTACAATGCGTGCTCCGCGCCCGCGGGTCCGGAAGGTTGCTGTCAGGTAATCGTCCCGGTGCGCCGGGTGCGTCACTCAATCGACGACATTTTTTGGAAAGAGGTAGTCAGTCATGCAAACGTGGATCACTCGCCGCAACGCGGCCGTGCGTCGTCAGCGCGGTTTCACGCTGATCGAGATCATGGTGGTGGTCGCGATCCTCGGGATCCTGGCGGCGCTGATCGTGCCGAAGATCATGAGCCGCCCGGACGAGGCACGCCGCATCGCCGCGAAGCAGGACATCGGCACGATCATGCAGGCGCTCAAGCTGTACCGTCTCGACAACGGCCGTTATCCGACCCAGGAACAGGGCCTGAACGCGCTGATCCAGAAGCCGTCCACCGATCCGATCCCGAACAACTGGAAGGACGGCGGCTATCTGGAGCGCCTGCCGAACGATCCGTGGGGTAACGGGTACAAGTACCTGAATCCGGGCGTGCACGGCGAGATCGACGTGTTCAGCTACGGTGCCGACGGCAAGGAAGGCGGCGAGAGCAACGACTCCGACATCGGTTCGTGGCAATAAGCCGGCGCTGATCGTCCCGACGCTTCGTTCCCGCTCTTCATGCTCGCCATTCGCACGACTTCCCGCTGCGGCCGCGATTGCCGTGCGCATCGCGGCGCGGCGCCGTCCGTATCGGCGCGCGCCGATGGCGGGCCGATGAAGCATGGCGTGCGGCGCGCACGCGCGCGCGGCTTCACGCTGCTCGAAATGCTGGTCGTGCTCGTGATCGCGGGGCTGCTCGTGTCGCTCGCGTCGCTGTCGCTGACGCGCAATCCGCGCACCGACCTGCGCGAGGAAGCGCAGCGCATCGCGCTGCTGTTCGAGACGGCCGGCGATGAAGCGCAGGTGCGCGCGCGCCCGATCGCATGGCAACCGACCGCGCACGGCTTCCGTTTCGACGTGAGCTCGCCCGACGGCTGGCGCACGCTGCGCGACGACCTGCTGCGCCCGCGCGACTGGGACGGCGGTGTGACGGGCGCCGACATCGACTACCCGGGTTCCGACACGCGCGCGAATCGCGTCGTGTTCGGCACCGAGAGCGTCGACACGCCGGTGCGCGTGACGCTGCATTCGGCCGTCGGCAGCGCGACGATCGTCGGCACCGGCAACGGCCGCTACGAGGTGCAATGACGATGCGTCGTCGCCTGCCCTTCCCTGTTTCTTCGTCGCGCGGCTTCACGATGATCGAAGTGCTGGTCGCGCTCGCGATCATCGCGGTCGCGCTCGCCGCGTCGATCCGCGCGGTCGGCACGATGGCGACCAACGCATCCGACCTCCATCGCCGGCTGCTGGCCGGTTGGAGCGCCGACAACGCGCTCGCGCAGTTGCGGCTCACGCACGCGTGGCCGCAGATCGGCGACCAGAGCTTCGACTGTTCGCAAGGCAACGTGCAGCTCGTCTGCACGCAGAGCGTGAGTGCCACGCCGAACCCCGTGTTCCGGCGCGTCCGGGTGTCGGTGAGCATGCCCGGGCGCGCCGGCGTGCTCGCGCAGATGGTGACGGTGGTCGCGAATGAAACCAGCCGTCCGCTCTGACGCGCCGATGCGACGCCCGCACGCGCGCCCCGCCCGGGGCTTCACGCTGATCGAGCTGATGATCGCGATCGCGATCCTCGCGGTGGTCGCCATCCTCGCGTGGCGCGGGCTCGACCAGGTCATGCGCGGCCGCGACAAGGTTGCGTCCGCGATGGAAGACGAGCGCGTGTTCGCGCAGATGTTCGACCAGATGCGCATCGACGCGCGGCTTGCCGCGACCGACGACGAGGCCGGCCAGCCGGCGATCGGCGTCGCCGGCAACACGCTGCAGATCGTTCGCGAATTCGACGTGCCGGGCGCTGCGCCGCGGCTGCAGGTGGTCCGCTACCGGATCGCCGGCGGGCGCGTCGTGCGCTACGCGTCGCCACCGCTCGACGATGCGAACCGGCTGCAAGGCGTGCTGAAGGACAGCAGCGTCGAAGGCTGGAGCTGGGTTGCGTTGATGGGCGGCGTCGGCGCGATCGACGCGAAGCTGTACGTGCCGCGCGTGGGCTGGACCACCAACCTGCAGACGGCCGACGACGCGCTCGCGCAGAACAACGATGCGCTCAAGGTGCCGCAGATCGGCAACGCGCCGCCGCCGCGCGCGGTGACGGGGCTGCAGGTCAGCATCGGCGCGACGTCGCTGCGCGTGCCGGTCACGCGCGTGTTCCTCGTCGGGGAATGACGATGCGCGCGCGCCCTCACCGTTCATCGCTCGCCAACCGCGCCGCCGCGCGCGCGCATGCATGCGGCCGCCAGCGCGGCGCGGCGATCATCACCGCGCTGCTCGTCGTCGCGCTGTCGGCGATCCTCGTCTCGGGGATGCTGTGGCGCCAGCAGGTGCAGATCCGCCGCATCGAGAACCAGCGCGTGATCGCGCAGGCGCAGTGGGTCGCGCGCGGTGCGCTCGACTGGACGCGGATGATCCTGCGCTCCGAAGGCGATACGGCGCCCGGCATCACGTATCTCGGCGGGATCTGGGGCGTGCCGATCGCGAAGACGAAGCTGTCGGACTTCCTCGGCCGGATCGGCGCGCCCAACGACAACGGCGGCGAAGATACCTATATCTCCGGCTCGATCGAGGACGCGCAGGCGAAGTTCAACTTGCGCAACCTCGTGGCGTCGCCGGCGCCCGGCGTGCTGCAGTTGAACGTCACGCAGCTGCAGGCGTTCCAGCGCCTGCTGACGACGCTCGGCTACGACGGCGCGTTCGCGAAACGCATCGCGCTGCAGGTGCGCGCGGGCCTCATGCATTCGGCCACGCGCTTCCAGATGCCGACGCTGCCGGGCGGCGGCGGCACGGCGCCGGCCACCGCGCCGGTGACCACCGACCAGCAGGGCGGCGGCGGCTTCACCGACGATCCCGGCATGTCCGGCGGCGACCGCGGGCCCGCGCCGCTGATGATGACGGGCGTCGACAGCCTGCTCGACGTCGACGGCGTGACGCCCGAGATGGTCGCGCGGCTGCGCCCGTTCGTCACCGTACTGCCGACCACGACGCCCGTGAACATGAACACCGCGCCGGCCGAGGTGATCGCGGCGCTCATGCCGGGGATGAGCGTGTCGTCCGCGCAGGCGCTGGTGTCGCGCCGCGAGACCGTGTTTTTCCGCAACGTCGGCGACGTGCAGCTCGCGCTGCGCGGCGCCGGCGCGCCGAACGTGACGCTCGACTCGAGCCTCGTCGACGTCAATTCGAGCTATTTCATCGTGCATGGCCGGATCCAGCACGAACGTGCGGAGGTCGATCGCACCTCGCTCGTGTATCGTGATCCGACCACGCACTCGACGCGGGTCGTGCGTATCCGCGACCAGCTATAACGACGCCATTCGGGAGAGGAGCTCTTGTGAGCACGTTGATTGTTTCTTTGCCGCCGCGCGAGCCTGCCGTGCCGTTGCAGGAATGGCAGTGGCCCGAGCTGCCGTTCACGCTCGTCGACAAGGCCGGCCAGGTGCAGCGCGCGGGCCGCGCCGCGCTCGCGCTGCTGCCGCGCGCGAATGCGACGGTGCTGATCGTCGCCGCGCGCGACGTGCTGCTGCTGGCCGCGAAGGTGCCGCCGCTCAAGGGGCCGAAGCTGCGCCAGGCGCTGCCCAACATCGTCGAGGATCAGCTGATCCAGGATCCGCTCGGCTGCCACATCGCGCTCGATCCGGTCGCGCTGCCCGACGGGCGCCGCGTGCTGGCCGTGGTCGATCGCGCGTGGTTCCGCGCGATCTGCGACGCGTTCGCGGCGGCCGGCCACCGGCACCTGAGCGCGGTGCCCGCGACCCGCTGCCTGCCGGCGCCGCGCACGTCGGCCGAAACGGCTTTGGCCGCGCCGGTCGACGGTGAAGCGGCCGTCGCGGCCGATGCCGCGCTTGTCGCGGACGCCGTCGAGCCGCCCGCCCGCCCGGCGACGGTCGCCGCCGTGCTCGGGATCGCGACGGCGGTCGAACCGGCGCTCGTCGAAGCCGGCGCGCTGCCGGCCGTGGCCGGTGCGCCGCGCCTCGAACTCGCGGTTGCGCGCGGTGCGCTCGGCGAAGGCTTCGCGGCGCCTGCGTCGCGCGCGGCCGGCACGCTGGCCGCGCTCGCGGGCGGCGGCGACGTTGAACTGTACGAACTCGGCGAGCCGGGCGCGGAGCCGCGGCTCGCGTCGGTCGGCCGCACCGACGGCCCGCTGCTGCCGGGTGCCGCGCCGCTGTCGTTCGACACGTTCGCGCGGCGCGCGCTGACCGAGCGTTTCGATCTGTGCCAGTTCGAATTCGAATCGCAGCCGTGGCGCTTCGACCGCGCGACGGTGAAGCGCCTGCGCGTGCCGATCGCACTCGTCGCGGCGACGCTCGGCGTCGCGGTGGTCGGGATGAACCTGCACTGGTGGAAGCTGTCGCGCGAGCGCGATGCGCTGTCCGCGCAGATCACCGAAACGCTGCTGTCCGCATTCCCGAAGACGACGACGGTGCTCGATCCGCCCGCGCAGATGCAGCGCCAGCTCGACCAGTTGCGCCTGGCGGCCGGCGAGCTGTCGCCGAACGATTTCCTCGCGCTGGCGAGCGGGTTGACGCGCTCGATGGGCGCGCTGCCGCTGAACGGCATCGCGTCGCTCGACTATCACGACCGGCGGCTCGACGTCGGCTTCAAGCCGGAGGTCAAGGTCGATCCCGATTTCACGCAGCGCCTCGCGCGCAACGGCCTGTCCGGCGAAGTCGACAGCAACACGGGCAAATGGACGATCCGGAGCCGCTCATGAAGACGGAACAACTGAACCAGACGCTGACCCAGTTCTGGGGCGAGCGCTCGCAGCGCGAGAAGATGCTGCTCGGCTGGGGCGGCGCCGTGCTGGCGGTCGCGATCGCGTATTCGGTGCTGTGGTCGCCGGCGCAGGAAGGCCGCGCGCGGATCCAGCGCGAGCTGCCGAATATGCGCCGCGAACTCGCGCAGATGACCGCGCAGGCGAACGAGGCGAAGTCGCTGACGGCCGCCGCGCAGGGCGTCGCGCCGACCGGCCTGGCGCTGAAGGACGCGCTGACCGCGTCGCTGTCCGATCACGGGCTGCAGGGTGCGCAGGTGCAGATCGTCGGCAACGGCGTGCAGATCCAGATGAAGAACGTGTCGTTTCCGGCGTGGACGCAGTGGCTCGACGATGCGCGCCGGCAGTTCAAGGTGCAGGTCGGCGAGGCGCACGCGACCGCGCTGAAGGACGACGGCCAGGTCGACCTGACGGCCGTGATGCAACCGTCGACGCAGAAATGACGCAGTGGATGACGCAAGTGGCGGTCGGCCGATGAGGCCATGGACGAAGCGGCTCGCCACCGCATTGCCGTGGGTACTGGCGGGCGGACTGGCGACGGCGGTGACGCTCGTCGCGCTCGCGCCGGCCGCGTGGATCGCGCCGCAGTTCGCGCGCGCGACCGGCGGACACGTGAATCTCGTCGATCCGGACGGGTCGCTGTGGCACGGCTCGGGCACGCTGATGCTCGCGCCGGGCGCCGACCAGAGCGCGGCGACGCTGCTGCCGGGCCGGGTCGAATGGACCACGGGCTTCTGGCCGCTGCTGACCGGGCGTGTGCAGATGCGCATGCGCCAGACCGAGGCGATGCCCGATGCCGTCACGCTCGATGCGACGTGGCGTGGCGCGGTGCTGTCGGCGGGCACGATGGCCGTGCCGGCGTCGCTGCTCGCGGGGCTCGGCGCGCCGTTCAACACGCTCGACCTGCAGGGCGACGTGCGGCTCGGCTGGAGCGACTGGCGCCTGTTCGGCAACAACGCGTTCGGCCAGTTGACGGTGACGATCGACTCGATGAGTTCGCGCGTGTCGCGCGTGAAGCCGCTCGGTTCGTACCGCGCGGTGCTGCAGGCGAAGGGGGCGGGCGCCGATCTCGACCTGTCGACGAAGCAGGGCCCGCTGTTTCTCGACGGACACGGCAGCTTCGGCCCAGGCCAGGGATCGTTCCGCGGCACCGCGCATGCGGCGCCCGAGCAGCAGGCGAACCTCGCGGGGCTGCTGAACCTGCTCGGCCACCCGATCGGGAACAACGAGGTGTCGCTGATCTTCGGCGACGCGATGCGCTGACGCGCGCGTCGGCCTCTTCTCTTCCTACTTCTGCGCGAGCGGCGCGGCGGCCGACGATGCGGTTGCCGCAGGCACGGCCGCACCGGACGCCGGCACGGGCGCCGGCGCAGCCATGTCGCCGGTTTCGCGCGTCATGTCCGACGCATCCCAGCCGCCGCCGAGCGCCTTCACGAGCCCGACCGACGACACCATCCGCTGCCCGGCGATCGTCGCGAGCTTCTGCTGCGCGGTGAACGCGGTGGTCTGCGCGGTCAGCACGTTCAGGTACGCGACCGTGCCGGCCTTGTACTGGTTCGTGACGATCGCGAGCGAGTGCTCGGCGCTGTCGACGGCCTGCCGCTGCACGTCGATTTCCTGCGCGAGGATGCGCTGCGACGCGAGATTGTCCTCGACGTCCTGGAATGCGGTGAGCACCGCGAGGCGATACGCGGCGACGTCCTGGTCGTAGGTCGCGCGCGCCGCGTCGGTCTGCGCGGCGCGCAGCCCCGCGTCGAACAGCGTGGCCGCGAGTTGCGGGCCGACCGTCCAGAAACGCGCCGGCAGCGTGAACAGCTGCGACCACACCGAACTCTGGAAGCCGCCGGTGGCCGACAGCGTGAGCGTCGGGAAGAATGCGGAAATCGCGACGCCGATCTGTTCGTTCGCGGAAGCCGCGCGGCGCTCGGCGGCCGCGATGTCGGGCCGGCGCTCGAGCAGCGCGGACGGCACGTCGACCGGCGTGATCGGCGGCTCGGCCGCGAGAGGGTTCGGCGGCAGCGAGAAGGTCGACGCCGGTTCGCCGATCAGCGTCGCGATCGCATGCTCGTACTGCGCGCGTGCGACGCCGTTGTCGATCGACGCCGCCTGCGCACTCTGCAGTTGCGTCTGCGCCTGGATCACGTCCGCGCGCGCGGCGACGCCCTGCGTATACTGGTTCTGCGTGAGTTTCAACGACTGTTCGTACGACTTCACGGTGTCGTCGAGCAGCTTCTGCAGCGCATCGGACGTGCGCAGCTGGAAATAGGTTTGCGCGAGCAGCGCCTGCTGCGACAGCCGCGCGTTCGCGAGATCGGCCGCGGCGGCCGCTTCGCCGGCGCGCTGCGCGCTGACGGTGCGGCTCACCTTGCCCCACAGGTCGGGTTCCCAGCTCGCGTCGAGGCCGACGCTGTAGCTGTTGCTGATCGATCCGGACGAGCCGCTGCCGAAACTCGATGACGAGCCCGACGACAGCGACGTGCGCGGCGTGCGGGCGCGCGAGCCCGACGCGGTCAGCCCGACGGTCGGGAAATACGCGGCGCGCGCCTCGGTGACGAGCGCGCGCGCCTGCCGGTATGCGGCCGCCGATTGCGCGATGGTCTGGTTCGACGCATTGAGCTTGCCGATCAGCGCATCGAGCTGCGGATCGTTGTAGACCGTCCACCACGGGCCGCGGTCGGCACGATCGGCGGGCTGCGCGACCTTCCAGCCGGCCGGCGCTTCCTTGAATGCGGCGGGAATCGACGTGTCGGGCCGGTGATAGTCGGGCCCGACGGCGCAGCCGGCGAGCAGCACGGCCGTCGCAACGGCGACGGCGGCGCTCAGCGGGCGAAGGGCGCGCGGGAGGGGAGCGTACGGCATCGTGGTTTTCCTGTCTGGGCGCGACGGCCGGCGAGCGGCGTCGCGCGATGCGGTCGTCATGCCGCTGGCGGACAAATGGTAACTGACGGCGGGGAAGCCGCGCAGCCCTAAGGGTACGGTGCGCGGCGGCCGGAATGTGTTACCGGCGCGAGCAGCCGGGTTACCGGCCATTACGGATCGCTTGCGGCGAGACAGCCGCGCGACAGCGGCCGCAGCGGGCGCGGCCGGCGATCAGTCGGAACAGGCAGGACAGTCGGGAAAGCGGGAGTGACGCGACGTCAGTGGCAGCGCACGGGCACCGGGACGGGCTCGGTGGCGGGCCGCCATGACGACGGTTCCGTCGCGGCCGGCTGGCTCGTGCGGCGTGCGCCGCCCTTCGCGTTGCGCTGCCGGCGATGATCGAACCATGCGAACCCGAGCGCCGCGAGCGAGCCGCCCGGCACGACCAGCATCGTCACGTACAGCGCGATTTTCCAGCCGCGGTGCGGCCCGGAAAACACATGATGAGCGGTATCGGTCAGGTTGCGGCGCAGCGCGCCGGCGGCATTTTTCAGGAACAGCATCGCGAACATCCTCGGGTGCCCGGCAGCGCGGGCGAATCGGTCAGAACATAGTCTCCGGCAGTGCAACATGCACGTCGTAACTGGTTGCCTCAAATAATATTGACTAAGCAATCATTTTTCAAGATACTGGGCGCGTTTTAACCTGAAACGCACTATTGCTGCGTGCGCAATCGTATGACCGGCGGCCTCTACGATCCCGAGAACATCGCGCTGGAAACGAGCCTCGGCTATTACCTGTCGAAGGCGAAGCAGGCGCTCGTCGAGCGGATGGATCGCGCGCTCGAGCCGCTCGACCTCACCGCGCAGCAGATCGGCGTGATCCTGCTGCTGTCGCGAGGTTATGCGCGCACGCCGTTCGAGCTGTCCCGCAAGATGTCGTACGACAGCGGTTCGATGACGCGCATGCTCGACCGGCTCGAACGCAAGGGGCTGGTCGCGCGTTCGCGCAGCGAGCAGGACCGCCGGATGATCGAGCTGACGCTGACCGAGCGCGGCGCCGATGCGGCCCGCGCGCTGCCGTCGCTGATCGCGACCGCGCTCAACGCGCAGCTCGACGGTTTCTCGGCCGACGAACTCGCGACGCTCACCGGCCTGTTGCAGCGCTTCATCGCCAACGGGCCCGGCACGACCGGTTGCCCGAAGCCCGACGAACCGGACTGCTGATGCGCGCGGAGGCCTCATGTGTAGGTTAAGCATTCGTTTATTTCTCTGTCTGGGCAGAAGATGACAAGGCACGTGCTGCGTTTCTTTCCTGATCCGTTCCACCCGGCCGGGCTGCGCCGCGTCGCGCACCCGTGCGTTGTGCCGGCGCGTCGCGCGCGCCGCGTCTAGGAGATTCCGATGTCCGCCACCACGGCATCCGCCGCCTCCCCCGCCGCCGAACCCGCGCCGCTGACCGGCGGCGCGCTCGCGCTGCTCACCGTCGGGCTCGCGCTCGGCACCTTCATGGAAGTGCTCGACACGTCGATCGCGAACGTCGCGGTGCCGACCATCTCGGGCAGCCTCGGCGTCGCGACGAGCGAAGGCACGTGGGTGATCTCGTCGTACTCGGTCGCGTCCGCGATCGCGGTGCCGCTGACCGGCTGGCTCGCGCGGCGGGTCGGCGAGGTGCGGCTGTTTACGCTGTCGGTGCTCGCGTTCACGGTCGCGTCGGCGCTGTGCGGCCTTGCGACCAACTTCGAGACGCTGATCGCGTTCCGGCTGCTGCAGGGCCTCGTGTCGGGGCCGATGGTGCCGCTGTCGCAGACGATCCTGATGCGCAGCTACCCGCCCGCGAAGCGCGGGCTCGCGCTCGGGCTATGGGCGATGACGGTGATCGTCGCGCCGATCTTCGGCCCGCTGCTGGGCGGCTGGATCAGCGACAACTACACGTGGCCGTGGATCTTCTACATCAACCTGCCGATCGGCGTGTTCTCGGCGACCTGCGCGTACTTCCTGCTGCGCGGCCGCGAGACGAAGACGTCGAAGCAGCGGATCGACGCGGTCGGCCTCGCGCTGCTCGTGATCGGCGTGTCGTGCCTGCAGATGATGCTCGACCTCGGCAAGGATCGCGACTGGTTCAACTCGTCGTTCATCGTCGCGCTCGCGCTGATCGCGGTCGTGTCGCTCGCGTTCATGCTCGTGTGGGAGGCGACCGAGAAGGAGCCGGTGGTCGACCTGTCGCTGTTCAAGGACCGCAACTTCGCGCTCGGCGCACTGATCATCTCGTTCGGCTTCATGGCGTTCTTCGGCTCGGTCGTGATCTTCCCGCTGTGGCTGCAGACGGTGATGGGCTACACGGCCGGCAAGGCCGGCCTCGCGACCGCGCCGGTCGGGCTGCTCGCGCTGGTGCTGTCGCCGCTGATCGGCCGCAACATGCACCGGCTCGACCTGCGGTTGGTCGCGAGCTTCGCGTTCATCGTGTTCGCGGGCGTGTCGCTGTGGAACGCGACGTTTACGCTCGACGTGCCGTTCAACCACGTGATCCTGCCGCGGCTCGTGCAGGGGATCGGCGTCGCGTGCTTCTTCGTGCCGATGACGACGATCACGCTGTCGAGCATCTCCGACGAGCGGCTCGCGAGCGCGTCGGGGCTGTCGAACTTCCTGCGCACGCTGTCGGGCGCGATCGGCACCGCGGCCAGCTCGACGTTCTGGGAAAACGACGCGATCTACCACCATGCACGGCTGTCGGAATCGGTGAGCGTCTACACGCAGAACACGACCGACTACCAGGGCGCGCTCGCGCAGCTCGGCATCGTCGGGCAGACGGCCAATGCGCAGCTCAACCAGCTCGTCACTCAGCAGGGCTTCATGATGGCGACCAACGACTTCTTCCACCTGTCGGCGGTGATGTTCATTGCGCTCGCGGCGCTCGTGTGGATCACGAAGCCGAGGAAGGGCGCGGGGCCGGCGATGGGGCATTGATGGCGGCATGGCGCAGCGGCGTGTGTCCTAGATCTTCCGGCTGATTGCGCAGATCTCACTGCTCAATTAAACTAAGCCCGAGTTGTTATTAAACTTAGTTTAATTGGGGATACCATGCAGACCTACAACATGCACGACGCGAAGACGAATCTATCGCGCCTGATCGACGAAGCCGTCCATGCCGGTGAACCGTTCGTGATCGCAAAAGCCGGCAAGCCGCTTGTCAAGGTGGTGCCGATCGATACGCGGGAACCGGCTCCGCCGAGCCGGATCGGTTTCATGAAGGGACAGATTCGCGTCCCGGACGATTTCGACTCGATGGGCGGGGACGACATCCGGAAACTGTTCGAGGGCGACGCGTGAAGCTGTTGCTCGATACCCATTTGATCCTGTGGGCCGCCGCCGACGCGGCGGAACTGCCGGGCCGCGCCCGTGCGCTCATCGAGGATTCCGCCCATACCCTGCTCTTCAGCGTGGCGAGTCTTTGGGAGATCGTCATCAAGCGTGGGCTGGACCGTGACGATTTCCAGGTCGAGCCGCATGTACTTCGCCGCAATCTGCTCGACGTCGGCTATGTGGAGCTGCCGATCACGAGCGCACACGTCCTCGCCGTCGAGCAGCTGCCGCCGGTGCATCGCGACCCGTTCGATCGCCTGCTGATCGCGCAGGCGATCTCCGAGGGCGTTACCCTGCTCACGCACGATCACACCGTCGCCCGGTATCCGGGCCCTGTCCAGCACGTCTGATCGTCCCCGCGCCCGGCCGTCACTCCCTCGCCCGCAACCCGCCGAACGCGAGATCGTCGACGGGCGCGACGGGCAGCGTCGCCCGTGCCACTTCCAGCCACGCGCGCGCCGCGTGCGACAGATACCCCTTCTTCAGCCAGCCGAGCGCGATCGCCCACGTGATTTCCGGCTCGACGATCGGCCGACACGTGAACTGCCCCGCGTCGAGCCGCCGGCAATAAGGCTCGGGCAGCAGCGCAATGCCGACGCCCGCATGCACGAGCGCGGCCATGAAATCCCAATGGCCGCTGCGGCTCACGATCGACGGCGTGAAGCCGGCCTTCCGGCACGCATCGAGCACCGCGTCGTGCAGCGCGAGGCTTTCCGCATAGAACACGAACGACTCGCGCGCGAGATCCGCGAGCGGTACGGTCGCTTGATCCTCCCAGCGCGACTCGCGCGGCGCGACGAGCCACAGCGGCGCGCGCACCATCGGCAGCCGCTCGAACACGGCCGGATCGACCGGCTCCAGCAGCCCGCCCAGCTCAAGTTCGCCCGACATCAGCGCCGCCTCGATCATCCGCGCGCCCTGTTCGAACAGCTTCAGCTCGATGTTCGGATAGCGCTGCTTGTACGCGGCGATGATCGGCGTGAACAGCGAACCGCCGAGCGGCGGGATGCCGATCGTCAGCTCGCCGCGCCCGAGCGTGCCGAGATCGTTCAGCTCCGACTGCAGCTGCGCCTGCGCGGCGAGCACGTCCTGGCCGCGCTGGAACACGATCCGCCCCGCGTCGGTCAGCACCATCTGCCGGCCGTCGCGCAGCAACAGCGGCGAACCGATCTCGTCCTCGAGCGCCTTCACCATCTTGCTGATGGTCGGCTGGGTCACGAACAGCTTGTCGGCCGCCGCGGTGAAGCTCTGCTGGCGGACCACCTCGACGAAGTACCGCAGCGCGCGCAATTCCATCGAAAACTCCCCACATTGGTGCAACGATTGCAAACCGAATTCCGAATTGGAATGTAAAGGATAGAGACAAGTCATTTTATTTATGGTTAGGGGAAACCCTATACTCACACCATCAACGGAATATCTGTATGGAGCCTGCCATGACCAAGCCGACCGCTACTGTCGCCGCCCGCCCTGCCGCTTCGGGCAGCATGACGCGCACCGGCCGGATCGCGCTGCAGGCCGCCGCGCTCGGCGCGCTGTGGCTGGCGGTCGACTGGGCCGTGCGCACGGTCGGGCTGCCGATCCCGTCCGGCGTGATCGGCCTCGCGGTGCTCCTCGTGCTGCTGTTCTCGGGCCGCGTCGCGCCCGCGTGGGTGAAGGACGGCGCGAACTGGCTGCTGTCCGACATGCTGCTGTTCTTCGTGCCGGCCGCCGTCGCGGCCGTCCAGTACGGCGGGCTGTTCCGCGAGGACGGCTGGCGCATCGCGCTGGTCATGCTCGCGGGCACCGCGTTCGTGATGGTCGCGGTGGCCGTCGCGGTCGACCTCGCCGCGAAGCTCGAACGCCGGCTCGCCGCGCAGCGCGTGTTCGCCGAACGCCGCCGTGCGCGCCTGAGCGCCGTGTCCGCCCACTGAGCCGGAGCCGCGCATGCCTGCCTTGCTGTCGAACCTGTCCGCCGACCAGGTGAATACCGCGATCTCGTTCGGCTGCTTCGTGCTGACGGTCGTGCTGTATTTCGTGTCGAAGCGGCTCTACGCGTACAGGAAGACGCTGCTGTTCTCGCCGCTCGTGTTCGTGCCGGGCGTGCTGGTGCTGCTCGTCTTGCTGACCGGCATCCCGTATTCGGTCTATTTCCGCGACACGCGCTGGCTGATGTGGCTGCTCGGCCCGGCGACGATCGCGTTCGCGGTGCCGATCTATGAATATCGCGACCTGATCCGCCGGCACTGGCTGTCGCTGTCGGTCGGCGTCGCGGTCGGGATCGGCGCGGGCGTGTGCGGGTCGCTGCTGCTCGCGAAGCTGCTGCACCTGTCGCCCGAACTGCAGCGCTCGCTGATGACGCGCTCGGTGTCGACGCCGTTCGCGCTCGCCGTGTCGGACAAGATCCACGCGCCGAAGGACCTCACGGCCCTGTTCGTGATCGCGACCGGCATCTGCGGGATGCTGCTCGGCGAGATCGTGCTCGCGCTCGTGCCGATGCGCACGCGGCTCGCGCGCGGCGCGCTGTTCGGCGCGGCCGCCCACGGCGTGGGCACCGCGAAGGCGCGCGAGATCGGCAGCGAGGAAGGCGTCGTGTCGAGCCTCACGATGATGATCGCCGGCGTCGCGATGGTACTGATCGCGCCGCTGCTGACGCTGCTGCCGATCTGAGCACCCGCGCCGGGCGGCCGGCGCCTGCCGGTCGTGCCGGGCCACCCCCGGCCGCGCCCTGAATGACGGCCTTCCGCCGCTGCTCCCACCCTGCATCGGGCCGCGCCGGCCGACAATCGGCTGAGATAGCCGCAAATCCCCCCTCTTTTCCGCCCATCGGGCTCGGCCCGGATGCCGAACAATGCATGCTACGAGACATCACGCACGCATTCACATGGCCTCCACGACCGCAAACCCGACCGCCGACAAGCCGGCTTCCTCCGGCAAGTTCAAGCGCATCGCGCTCATCGCCGTCATCGCGCTGGGCGCGGCCGCCGCCGCAGCCGGCGGCATGTACGTGTTCCTGAGCAAGGAAGGCGTCGGCCATGCGAGCGCGCCTGCCGAGCCGCCGCCGCTAGCCGCACCGGTATTCTTCCCGCTCGACCCGCTGACCGTGAACCTGCAGTCGGACGACGGCGCGCAGCACTACCTGCGCGTCGGCCTGTCGCTGAAGCTCACCGACCCGAAGGCGCAGGAGCAACTGACCGCGCGGATGCCGGAGATCCGCAGCCGGATCCTGCTCGCGCTGTCGAACAAGCATCCCGAGGATCTCGCGACGCCGGACGGCAAACGTTCGCTCTCGAAGGAACTGCGGGAACTGATCGAGCAGCCGACGCAGCCGGGCAACCAGCGCGCGAAGGTCGACGACGTGTTGTTTACCGAATTCGTCGTCCAGTAACGCGGCCGCGAAAGGAGCGCGCATGGGCCACCAGGAGTTCATGTCCCAGGAGGAGGTCGATGCCCTCCTCAAGGGCGTCACGGGCGAAACCGATTCAGTCGACGAGCTGCGCGACACATCGGGCGTCCGCCCCTACAACATCGCGACGCAGGAGCGGATCGTCCGCGGCCGGATGCCCGGCCTCGAGATCATCAACGACCGCTTCGCGCGCTTGCTGCGGATCGGCATCTTCAACTTCATGCGGCGCACGGCGGAAATTTCCGTGAGCCAGGTGAAGGTGCAGAAGTACAGCGAGTTCACCCGCAACCTGCCGATCCCGACGAACCTGAACCTGGTGCACGTGAAGCCGCTGCGCGGCACGTCGCTGTTCGTGTTCGACCCGAACCTCGTGTTCTTCGTCGTCGACAACCTGTTCGGCGGCGACGGGCGTTTTCACACGCGCGTCGAAGGCCGCGATTTCACGGCCACCGAGCAGCGGATCATCGGCAAGCTGCTGAACCTCGTGTTCGAGCACTACGCGACCGCATGGAAGAGCGTGCGGCCGCTGCAGTTCGAATTCGTGCGCTCGGAGATGCACACGCAGTTCGCGAACGTCGCGACGCCGAACGAGATCGTGATCGTCACGCAGTTCTCGATCGAGTTCGGGCCGACGGGCGGCACGCTGCACATCTGCATGCCGTACTCGATGATCGAGCCGATCCGCGACGTGCTCAGTTCGCCGATCCAGGGCGAGGCGCTCGAAGTCGACCGCCGCTGGGTGCGCGTGCTGTCGCAGCAGGTGCAGGCCGCCGAAGTCGAGCTGTGCGCGAATCTTGCCGAGATCCCGTCGACGTTCGAGAAGATCCTGAACCTGCGCGCGGGTGACGTGCTGCCGCTGGAAATCGCCGACACGATCACCGCGAAGGTCGACGGCGTGCCGGTGATGGAGTGCGGCTACGGAATTTTCAATGGTCAATATGCGTTGCGCGTGCAGAAGATGATCAGCGCGGGCGATTCGATGAAGGAAGGTGGATATGAGTGAGCTGAACCAGACGCCCGAGGACGACGTGCAAGCCATCGCCGATGCGGCCCTTGCGGCATCGGCCGCCGACGCGCAGGCGGCACCGGCCGCTGCGGAAGAGGAACAGGGCCTGGACGACTGGGCCGCCGCGCTTGCCGAGCAGAACCATCAGCCGGTGCAGGCGGGCGCGACGGGCGCCGGCGTGTTCCAGCCGCTGTCGAAGGCCGCGGCGAACTCGACGCACAACGACATCGAGATGATCCTCGACATCCCGGTCAAGATGACCGTGGAGCTCGGCCGCACGAAGATCGCGATCCGCAACCTGCTGCAGCTCGCGCAGGGCTCGGTGGTCGAGCTGGACGGCATGGCGGGCGAGCCGATGGACGTGCTCGTGAACGGCTGCCTGATCGCGCAGGGCGAGGTGGTGGTCGTCAACGACAAGTTCGGCATCCGCCTGACCGACATCATCACGCCGGCCGAACGCATCCGGAAGCTGAACCGGTGAACGTCGTGAAGCCCGGCCGCCGCGCGCGCATCGCGATCGCGGCGGCGCCTGCCGTCGCCGCTTCGCTTTTCGTGTCGCTCGCCAGCGCGCCTGCCGTCGCCGCCGACATGAACGCGGTGAACCACGCCGGGTCGATCGCGTCGAGCGTGACGGTCGGCTCGGCCGCGCCGTCGCTCGGCGTCGGCGCGGTATTGCAGACGCTCGTCGGGCTCGCGGTCGTGATCGGTCTCGTATTCGCGTGCGCGTGGCTCGCGCGCCGCTTCGGTTTCCAGCCCGCGCGGCGCGGCGGCCCGCTGAAGGTCGTGTCGAGCGTCGGGCTCGGCGCGAAGGAAAGCGCGACGATCGTCGAGATCGGCGACACCTGGCTCGTGCTCGGCGTCGCGCCGGGCAACGTGCGGCTGCTGCACACGCTGCCGGCCAGCCCGGCGGCGGCAACCGCCGCCGTGGCATCGGGTTCGGCCGACGCACCCGCCGGCGTCGCCCCGTCCGAAGGCGGCCTGCCCGGCACGTTCGGTTCGCGGTTGCGCGACGCGCTCGCGGGCGAAGCCGCGAAGCGGCTCGGTCGCGGCAAGGACCGCTGACATGGCGCCGCGCCCTCTTTCCGTTCCCGCCTTCCGATGAAACACGAATTCCTGCGTCGCGCGGCGCGCTTCGCGCCCGTGCTGATCCTCTGCGTCGCCCCTGCGCTCGCGTACGCGCAGGCGAACGGCCTGCCCGCGTTCAACGCGAGCCCGGGCCCGCACGGCGGCACCACCTATTCGCTGAGCGTGCAGACGATGCTGCTGCTCACGATGCTGTCGTTCCTGCCGGCGATGGTGTTGATGATGACGAGCTTCACGCGCATCATCATCGTGCTGTCGCTGCTGCGCCAGGCGCTCGGCACCGCGACGACGCCGCCGAACCAGGTGCTCGTCGGCCTCGCGATGTTCCTCACCTTCTTCGTGATGTCGCCGGTGCTCGACCGTGCGTACAACGACGGCTACAAGCCGTTCTCCGACGGCACGATGCCGATGGAGCAGGCCGTGCAGCGCGGCGTCGCGCCGTTCAAGACCTTCATGCTGAAGCAGACCCGCGAGACCGATCTCGCGCTGTTCGCGAAGATCTCGAAGGCAGCGCCGATGCAGGGGCCCGAGGACGTGCCGCTGTCGCTGCTGGTGCCGGCGTTCGTCACGAGCGAGCTGAAGACGGGTTTCCAGATCGGCTTCACGGTCTTCATCCCGTTCCTGATCATCGACATGGTCGTCGCGAGCGTGCTGATGTCGATGGGGATGATGATGGTGTCGCCGTCCACCGTGTCGCTGCCGTTCAAGCTGATGCTGTTCGTGCTGGTCGACGGCTGGCAATTGCTGATCGGCTCGCTCGCACAGAGCTTCACGTAAGCAGCGGAGGAATCGCGCGATGACGCCCGAACAAGTGATGACCCTCGCGCACCAGGCGATGATGGTCGGCCTGCTGCTCGCCGCTCCGCTGCTGCTGGTCGCGCTCGCGGTCGGCCTCGTCGTGAGCCTGTTCCAGGCCGCGACGCAGATCAACGAGGCGACGCTGTCGTTCATCCCGAAGCTGCTCGCGGTCGCCGCGACGCTCGTGATCGCCGGCCCGTGGATGCTGACGACGATGCTCGACTACCTGCGGCAGACGCTGCTGCACGTCGCGACGCTCGGCGCCGGCTGAGCCGCGCGCAACAACGCCCGGCGGCGATGTTCTCGGTTACCTACGCGCAGCTCAACGGCTGGCTCACCGCCTTCCTGTGGCCGTTCGTGCGGATGCTCGCGCTCGTCGCGACGGCGCCCGTCGTCGGTCACGCGGCGGTGCCCGTGCGCGTGAAGATCGGCGTCGCCGCGTTCATGGCGCTGGTCGTCGCGCCGACGCTCGGCGCGATGCCGGACGTCACCGTGTTCTCCGCGCAGGGCATCTGGATCGTCGTCACGCAGTTCCTGATCGGCGTCGCGATGGGCTTCACGATGCAGCTCGTGTTCGCGGCCGTCGAGGCGGCCGGCGACTTCATCGGGCTGTCGATGGGCCTCGGCTTCGCGACCTTCTTCGATCCGCACACGAGCGGCGCGACGCCCGTGATGGGGCGCTTCCTGAACGCGGTCGCGATGCTCGCGTTCCTCGCGGTGGACGGCCATCTGCAGGTGTTCGCCGCGCTCGCCGCATCGTTCCAGTCGCTGCCGGTGTCGGCCGACCTGCTGCACGCGCCCGGCTGGCGCACGCTTGCGGCATTCGGCGCGACCGTGTTCGAGATGGGGCTGCTGCTCGCGCTGCCGGTGGTCTCGGCGCTCTTGATCGCGAACCTTGCGCTCGGCATCCTGAACCGCGCGGCGCCGCAGATCGGCGTGTTCCAGGTCGGCTTTCCCGTGACGATGCTCGTCGGGCTGCTGCTCGTGCAGCTGATGGTGCCGAACCTCGTGCCGTTCGTGTCGCACCTGTTCGACATGGGGCTGGATGCGATGGGGCGTGTGCTGCTCGGCTGGCGCTGACGCGCGGGTCATTCGTCGCGAGGTACAGGCGCTGCCTCGGCCGAGTCATTACGATTTCGTGTGGATTCAGCGCCTATTCATCCGGCCAATTGGCGACGATTCTACCGATTGACCCGGGAGTGATGCGTTCGCGTCAGATGAGGATACTTGCCAGCGTGTTGCGGGCGGCATGGGCGGTGGCGACGACCAAAAAGGGACGGCCGCCGGGGTAATCACGCAGCACGAAGACCGTTGCGAAAATCAGCCCGCCCCATAAAGCGACTGCCACGTACAGGATGCTGTAGCCGTGCGTCGCACCGAACACAAGAGTTGAAGCACCGATGGCTGACCAAACACTCGCTCCGAATGCGCGGCGAATCAACCGAATGGGAAGCCACTGGAAAAGAAATGTTTCCACTATCGGTACAGCGAGTGAGCCAACAAACAGGCGGGTCAACAGGTCGTGCTTCACTATTTCAGGCAGCGCGCCGGCAGACGGGCCAAATGGAAGTTCGAATACAAATTGGCCAACCCAGACAAAAATGCCGGCGACGTATGTGAGAACCCAAGTCAGAAGTGCCGAGACGAGCACCGGGCCGCGCGAGATAGTGCGAATCACACGGCTATCAAGACAGTCTCCCATTACAATTCGCCGTTCATTCAAAGGGAAATCTCCAGGCAAAATTTCACCGATGAAAATGTTCGAAAAATAGTCCTAAATAAACGTCGAACCTATCGCGGAACATCCAATTTTTGCTGATGTCGCCGCTTGCCGAAAACAGGCGGGGCGTTGACGGCCACCAACATGGGAACACCAGTGCTGCCGTCGCAACTGGCGAGGCTTGTCAAACTGTCGATTCGTTAGCTGGTGGCCGCATTTCGCTCCGGCCTGACTTCCTCGGCGTTCTCCTTTGCAGCGGCGCGCTTGCCTGGGCTTCGCGCGGCGAGCCGCTATCCCCTTTTAATGCACTGTCGCATTCCGCCCTTCGCGGCCCCGCCGGTACCAGCCGAAAATTGGACAAACGGCGATATCGTGCCGTCACGCATGACTGAATAATCCCCTGCTTTGCGGCGTAACCTCGCCGCGGTTCTTGCGACCGACATGCAGCGGCGCATACAGGCAGATGATTTCGACACGATCCTTCCGGCTGGTGGCCATTCTCGGCTGGCTCGGCGCCGCATGGCCGGTGCATGCGGCCGACCTGCTCGACGCGGTGAACGCGGCGCGGCGCTTCGATGCGGGCATCGGCGCGGCTCGCAACGCGCAGCTCGCCGGTCGCGAGAAACGCTGGCAGGGTCTTGCCGGGCTGCTGCCACGCGCGGAACTCACCGGCAACTACACGAAGCAGGACCAGCCCACTGCGGCGTATGCGGCAGCGGTCCGCCGTCACAGCGCTTCCGCAACCGTCACCCAGCCGCTGTTCGATGTGTCGCGCGTCGCCGATTTCAAGCGTGGCGGCACGCTTGCCGACCAAGCGGACATCGAGTACGAGAAGGCCGCACAAACGCTGATCAACGACGTCGCCAACGCCTATTTCGACGTCCTGTACGGACGCGAAGTGCTGCAGGCTGCCGAAGCCGCACAGCAGGCGTTCAGCAAGCAACTCGACCAGGCGCAGGCTGCGCTGCGGATCGGCGACGGCACGCGCACCGACGTCGACGAGGCGCGCGCGAATCTCGACGAAGCACTGGCGCGCACGGTCGGCGCGCAAACGGATCTGGCGGTCGCGAGCGGCACGCTGCAGCGGATCACCGGGCTGACGGCGGCCGAGCTGGCGCCGATCTCGTGGCAATGTGCGACACCGGCCGCACCGGCCGATCTAGCGACCGCGATGGACGGTGCGACGCGCGACAACGTCGACGTGCGGATCGCCGGCAAGCAGCTCGACCAGTCGCAGGCCGACATCGTCGCCGCGACGGGCGCGCACCTGCCGGTCGTGAACCTGCAGGCGAGCTATGGCACGAACTGGAGCCGCGGCGCCAACGAGAACGGGCTCGACACGGTGTTCGGCACGACGTCGAAAACCCGTTCGTCGATGATCGGCGTGACGGTCACGATCCCGCTGTTCGCCGGCGGCGGCCCGCTGTCGGCGAGCCGCGAAGCCTACCGGCGGCGCGACCAGGCACGCGACGCGCTCGAGGATGCACGCCGCAAGGCCCGCGAGCGCGCCCGTGCCGCCTATCTCGGCATCACCAACGGCCTCGCGCTGATCCGCGCGCAGGAGCGCGCGCTCGCGTCGGCCGACAGCAAGGTGAAGTCGACCCACCTGGGCCGCGAGGTCGGGCTGCGCACGCAGATCGACGAACTCAACGCGCAGCAGCGCTATTTCGAGGCGATCCGCGATCTCGCGGACGCGCGCTATCGCTATCTGCGCGCACGGCTGCAACTGTCGGCCGCGCTCGGCACGCTCGGCGAAGCGGACGTCGCCGCGATTGTATGCCGCCCGGCAGGCTGACCATGCGCGATTCCGTCTCCCTCCATTCGATCCCACCGGTAGCGACACATGACTGATTCGCTGTTCCGTCAGGAAGCGCTCGACGCGACCAAGCACAAGCTGATGGGCACGGTCAGCCTGTATTCGCCGCCGTGGCGCTGGCTGACGATCGGTGTCGCGACGGCTGCGGCGCTTGCGGTCGTCGCGTTCTTCGTGCTCGGTACCTACACCAAGCGCGAGCGCGTCGCCGGCCAGCTGCTGCCCGCGAAAGGGCTGCTGGCCATCATCCCGCCGCTGACGGGCACGGTGATCGACACGCGCGTGCGCGAGGGGCAGACCGTCGCGGCCGGCGCCGAGCTGATGGCCGTGTCGGCCGAAGTCGCGACCGAGCTCGGCGGCACGCGCGAGCGGGTCCGCGAACAGCTGGATCTTCAGCGTGCGCGCCTCGAGACCGATCTCGCGAGCCAGTCGCAACTGAGCGGCGAGGCGAAACGCGGGCTGCATGCACGCACCGCGGCGCTGAACGACCAGCTCGCTCAGATCGCGCTGCAGAAGACGCAGCGCACGCGCCAGGCCGAACTCGCGCAGCGGCAGCTCGGCAAGCTGCAGTCGATGCGCGAGCAGGGCTACGCGTCGAACAGCCAGGTCGAGCAGCAGGAAGCCGCGCTGCTCGATGCGCAGGCGCGGCTGCAGGATCTCGCGCGCCAGCGGCTCGACGTCGAGCAGCAGCTCGACCAGATCCGCCAGCAGCTGCGCGAATTGCCGCTCAATACCCGCAATCAGCAGAACGACATCGAGCGCAAGCTCGCCGACGTCGACCAGTCGATCGCCGAAAACGAGGCGCGCCGCGCGGTGATTCTGCGCGCACCTCAGGCGAGCGTCGTTGCGACGCTGCTCGCGAAACCGGGGCAGGTCGTCAACGCGGGCCAGTCGGTCGTGTCGCTGCTGCCGCAGGGCGCATTGCTCGAGGCGCAATTGATGGTGCCGAGCCGCGCGATCGGCTTCGTGCGCACCGGCGCGCGCGTCGTGCTCCGCTACGAGGCCTACCCGTTCCAGAAATTCGGCCAGCAGTTCGGCCGCGTGACCGACGTGTCGCGCACCGCGCTGTCGCCTCAGGAGGTCGCGAACCTCACCGGGCGCACCAACGTGCCCGAGCAGTTGTACCGCGTGGTCGTCGCGCTCGATCGCCAGGACATCGTCGCGTACGGCAAGCGCGAAACGCTGCGACCCGGGATGGCGCTCGAGGCCGACGTGCTGATCGACCAGCGCCGGCTGATCGAGTGGGTGCTCGAGCCGCTGTACGCGCTCGGCCGCCGCGCGTCGGCATGAACGCCCCGCGCATTCGATTCGCTATGGAGCCTGTTGAACGATGAAATGGATGGATGCCCTGCAATTCGGCTGGCGCCGCCGCCTGCCCGTGATGCTGCAGACGCAGGCGGCCGAGTGCGGGCTCGCGTGCGTCGGGATGATCGCGAGCTATCACGGCCGCGATCTCGACCTCGTCAGCCTGCGCAGACGCTTCAGCCCGTCGCTGAAAGGGGCGACGCTCAACGACGTGATGCTGATGGCCTACCGGCTCGGCCTCGCGTCGCGCGCGCTGCGACTCGAACTCGACGAGCTCGGCAAGCTGCGGCGCCCGTGCATCCTGCACTGGGACATGAATCACTTCGTCGTGCTGAAGTCGGTGTCGCGCAGCGGGATCACGATCCACGATCCCGCGCGCGGCGTGCGCGACGTGCCGCTTGCCGAGGTGTCCGACCACTTCACGGGCGTCGCGCTGGAGCTGATGCCGTCGCCGTCGTTCGCGCGGGCGCGCGAGCGCGAATCGATCTCGATGGCGACGCTCATCGGCGGCGTCACCGGCATCCGCGCGGCATTCGCGCAGGTGCTGCTGCTGTCGGTCGCGCTCGAGGTGTTCGGCATCGTCACGCCGTTCTACATGCAGTGGGTGATGGACCAGGTGCTCGTGTCGGCCGATGCCGATCTGCTGACGCTGCTCGGCATCGGCTTCCTGCTCGTCGTGCTGTTCCAGAACGCAGTCGCGGCGCTGCGCTCGTGGGTCGTCACGTGGTTCTCGAGCCTGCTTGGCGTGCAGTGGACGGCAAACGTTTGCTCGCACCTGTTCAGGCTGCCGATGACGTACTTCGAGCAGCGCCACATCGGCGACGTCGTGTCGCGGTTCGGCGCGATCGGCACGATCCAGGGCACGCTCACGACGCAATTCGTCGGTGCGCTGCTCGACGGCGCGATGGCGATCGTCACGCTCGCGATGCTGTTCGTCTACAGCCCGACGCTCACGTGGCTCGTGCTCGGGCTGTTCGCCGCGTACGGCGCGATCCGCTGGCTCGCATACCGGCCGTTCCGGCAGGCGAACGAGGAACACATCGTGTACGCGGCCCGCGCGGAATCGAACCTGCTCGAGTCGATCCGCGGCGTGCAGGCGATCAAGCTCGCGAACAAGCAGGAGGCGCGCGTGGCGACCTATGCGAATGCCGTGGTCGAGACGACCAACAAGAACGTCGTGATCCAGCGGCTGTCGATCGGCTTCTCGACGCTGCAGGGCGTGATCTCCGGCGCGGGCCGCGTGGCGCTCGTGTGGCTGGCCGCGAAACAGGTGATCGACGGGCAGTTCTCGGCGGGGATGCTGGTCGCGTTCGTCAGCTTTGCCGATCAGTTCATGGCGCGCGGCGCGGGCCTGATCGGCACGGTGATTGATTTCCGGATGCTGCGGCTGCACGGCGAGCGGCTCGCCGACATCGTGCTGACCGACGCCGAAGCCGACATGGAAGCGAAAGCCGCGCGCGCGCCGGCGGCGGGCGGCCACGCGGCGGCGCCCGCGATCGACGTGCGCGACGTGCGCTTTCGCTACACGGAGACCGAACCGTGGGTGCTCGACGGCTGCTCGTTCTCGATCGCGCCGGGCGAATCGGTCGCGCTCGTCGGGCCGTCGGGCCAGGGCAAGACCACGATGGCGAAGGTGCTGCTCGGCCTGCTGACGCCCGAGCACGGCAGCGTGCGCGTCGACGGCGTCGACATCCGCAAGCTCGGGCTCCATCAGCACCGCGAGCTGATCGGCTGCGTGATGCAGGACGACATCCTGTTCGCCGGCTCGATCGCCGACAACATCGGCTTCTTCGATCCGCAGCCCGACCAGGCGCGCATCGAGGAAGCCGCGCGGCTCGCGCAGATTCACGACGACATCGCGGCGATGCCGATGGGCTATCAGAGCCTCGTCGGCGACATGGGCTCGTCGCTGTCCGGCGGCCAGTGTCAGCGCGTGCTGCTCGCCCGCGCGTTCTACCGGAAACCCGCGATTCTCGTGCTCGACGAGGCGACCAGCCATCTCGACGTCGAACGCGAGCGGCTGATCAACGACGCGGTGCGCGCGATGAACATCACGCGGATCATCATCGCGCACCGGCCGGAGACGATCCGGAGCGCGGATCGCGTCGTCGAACTCGCGCGAGGCAGCGCACGCGAAATGGGCGTCGACGCGCGGTTCGATCCGGCGGCCGCCTAGCGCCGCCGCAAGTGGAGTGCCCGTCGCGCGCGATGCGCGACGGGAAAGCCGATGCCGATCCGGCTTTCGACGATCGGCAATGCGTAACTGTAAGGAGAACTTCAAATGCGCGAGTTGACCACGATGGAATTGAATGAAGTAAGCGGCGGCTTTTTCCGCAACATGGGGGCGGGGGTGCTGGGCGGCATTGCAGGCCTGGTTGCCGGCGGCTTCAAGGGTGCCGCAACGGGCGGCAGCACGGGCGGCATCCTGGGCGCAGGCATCCTCAGTGCCGGTGTGGGCCTGCTCGTCGGCGCCGGACTGGGCCTGCTCGGCGGCAAGGTCTACGGCTGGGTCAATGGGGCGCAGCAGACGCTCAAGGTCTTCAACCGCGTGATGGAAGGCCTGTTCGACCCGAACCTGCCGGCACCGAAGTAATGCGAGGCCGGGCGCCGTTCCGGCGGTGCCTGCTGCCGTCATAGCACCGGCCGGCATGCCGGCCATGCCAATCCGATTTCGTCAGAAGGTGAATCATGCGTGAAATCAGCAAGATGGAACTCGCAACCGTTTCGGGCGGCGCCATCGCCGACTGGATCAACAGCCTGTTCAAGCCGGGCGCGCCGAGCGAACCCTGGGTCAATCCGTTTCCTTCGGACAACACCCAGACGGGCGCCGTCGAGACGCTCGGCAAGGTCGTCTTCGCAGCAGGCGTCGCGCTCGCGGCCGCGGCGACCGTGTCGGTCCTCGCCGCTCTCGCCGCCGCGGCTCGCCCGACCGGCCGATAGGCAAGCGTTCGGTGCGACGACTCGCAATCCTTACGACTTGCGTACCGATTGCTTCGGTCGCTTCGGCACGCTACTCAACCCCGCGGCCCGCATCGGCCAACGGGATCGTGAACGGGCGCCGTTTTTGGATGGATTGCGATAGTCGGAACGGATGCGGGCAAGTTAATTTTATCTCTCCCGACACGCTTGCGTGCCCGGTGGGAATTTTTGAGCGATTAAAAGGGATACCTGATCATGATGAAGAAAATTCTGATGGCCTCCGCAACGGCGTCGGCGATGTCGTTCATGCCGCTCGCGGCGCATGCATACGACGGCACCATCAACATCACGGGTGCGCTGAGCGGCGCCAGCTGCACCATCAAGGTCAACGGTGCCGACAACAACGGTACGGTCCAGCTTCCGAGCGTGGGCGCGGCTTCGCTTGCGTCGAAGGGCGCGGTAACGGGCGCGACGAACTTCACCATCGCGCTCAGCAACTGCACGAACGCGGGCCAATCGGTGCGCGCGTTCTTCGAGGCCGGCCCGAACGTCAACGGCGCGGACGGCACGCTCTACAACCGCGCACAGACCAACGCCGCGACCAACGTCGCCGTGCAGCTTCTCGACATGGACGGCAAAGCGCTGAAGGCCGGTGACGTTAGCCAGCGCAATGGCCGTCCGGTCGACCTCGTCAACAACGCGGCCTCGATGGTCTATAGCGCGCAGTACTACTCGCTCGGCTCGGCGACGGCCGGCAGCGTAAGCACGTCGGTCACGTATTCGATCGACTATCTGTAAGCCGTCATGCCGGCCGTCTCGTACGGCCGGCATCGACGACTCGCACGACGCGGGCCATTCCGGCCCGCGGTATCGCCGTTCCGGGGAAGCGTCCCGTCGCGCGGCCTTCCCCCTCCCTCTTCATCGAACGATGCACTCGCTCCTCTCGTTTCTCTTCCGCCGGTTGCCGATCTGCGCATGCGTCGTGCTGGCCTGCACCGTACAGCACGGCATCGCGGGCGTGATCATTTCCGGCACGCGCCTCGTCTATCCGGCCGGCGATCGGGAGATCACCGCCAAGATCGACAACGTCGGCACCGATCCGGCGCTCGTGCAGGCATGGCTCGACGACGGCGACCCGCGCTCGCGCCCGGGCACGGCCAAGGTGCCTTTCGTGTTGATGCCGCCGATCTTTCGCGTCGATCCGGGCAAGGGACAGACGTTGCGCATCGTCTATACCGGCGATCCGCTGCCGCAAGACCGGGAATCCGTGTTCTGGCTGAACGTACTCGACATTCCGCCGAAAACCGCCGATCAACCGTCGACGACCATGCTGCAGCTCGCGTTCCGTTCGCGAATCAAGGTGTTCTTCCGGCCGGCCGGCCTCGATGCCGATGGGGCGGTCGATGCGGCCAAAGGTGTGAAATGGTCGCTCGCGCCCGCGCCGGACGGCAGCAAAGGCTACCTGTTGCGCGCGACCAATCCGTCGCCGTTCAACGTCACCGTGCTGTCGGCGCAGGTCGTGCACGACGGCCGCACGTACACGATCGACGACGGCGCGATGATCGCGCCCGCTGCCGACCGTCTGTTTGCACCGAACATGCCGCTGCCGAGCCTCCCGGCCGGCACGAAGCTCGACTATTCGACGATCAACGACTTCGGCACCGACGTGAAGTGGCCGGCGGTGCTCGAGGCCACGCCTTGATTCGACCTCGGCATTCGAGCCGCCTGCGCGCGTCGCCGGGCGACGCGAGTCGGATTCGAACCGAGCCCGCGGCCCGTCGGCGATCCGTCCCATTCGAGCATCCGAAACGAAGCCCATGAAATGCATCCATCCCGCATCCGGTCCGCGCACCGGTCGGCCGACGCTCGCGCTTCGGCGGTCGTACGCGACGGCGTTGCTCGCGTGGTCGGCACTGCCGCTCGGCGCAGCGGCAAGCGAGCTTGCGCCCGCCGATTCGCAACCCCGGATCGGCGGGCCGGGCCACGGTGATGCACTGCCGTCCCGGGCGCTGCAGTTCGACCCGGACTTCGTGCTGACGTCGCCGGACGGCGGAATCGACCTGTCCCGTTTCGAGAAGGGCAACCCGGTCTGGCCCGGCGAATACCGGGCCGACGTGTACCTGAACGGGGCGCTGCTCGGCCGCGACGACGTCACCGTGCGCGAATCGGGCGCAAACGGCCCGCAAGTGTGCTTCAGCCGCCGCATGCTCGACAGGATCAATGCGGATACGAGCCGGATCGCGCCCGAAGCGCTCGCGTCGCTCGCCGATCCCGCCGCGTGCGAATCGTTCGATGCGCTGCTGCCGGGTGCGTCGGCGTCGTTCGACGCCGGCTCGGCGCGCCTCGACATCCATGTCCCGCAAGCGCTGTTGCGCCGCACGGCCCGCGGCTACGTCGATCCGTCGATGTGGGACAGCGGCGTGACCGCGGGATTCGTCGGCTACAGCGCGAATCTCTACGGAAACGTCGCGAACGGCCGGAGCGACAGCGCGGCATACGTCGGACTGAACGCCGGCATCAATGCGGGCGGATGGTACTTCCGTCACGACGGCGCGCTGAACTGGCAGAATCGCGGCGGCCAGCACTACAGCATCACCAACACCTACGTTCAACGCGACCTGACGGCGCTCAAGGCGCGCGTCAGGCTCGGCGACGCGAACACGTCCGGCGAGCTGTTCGATACGTTTCCGTTTCGCGGCGTGCAGATCGCCAACGACGATCGCATGTGGCCCGATTCCCGTCGCGGTTATGCGCCGGTCGTTCGCGGCATCGCGAATTCGAATGCGCGCGTGACCGTGCGCCAGAGCGGCGCGGTCATCTACGAAACGACCGTGCCGCCCGGCCAGTTCGTGATCGACGACCTCTATCCGACCGGTTACGGCGGCGATCTCGACGTGACCGTCACCGAATCGGACGGCAGCGAGCGCGTATTCAAGGTGCCGTACGCATCGGTCGTGCAGTCGCTGCGGCCCGGCATGAACCGGTTCGGTTTCGTCGCGGGCGTGGTGCGCAAGAGGAACCTGTCGTATACGCCGCGCATCGTGCAGGCAACCTACGCGCGTGGCGTGTCCAACCTGCTGACGCTGTATGGCGGCCTGCTCGCGAACGAGGACTACCAGAACCTGCTCGTCGGCGGTGCGTTCAACACGCCGATCGGCGCGATGGCGCTCGACGTGTCCGGCGCATTCACGTCGTCGAACGGCCGGCGGGCACGCGGCGCGAGCGTGCGCATCACGTACAGCAAGACGCTGGAAGCGACGAACAGCAACCTGTCGGTGGCCGCGTATCGCTTCTCGTCGTCCGGCTATCTCGATCTCGACAACGCGCTCGCCTACGTCGACAACGCCAGGCGCAACGCGACAGGCCTCGCTGCACAGCCGCTCTGGCGCGCGCGCAACCGGGTATCGGTCACCGCGTCGCAGCGGTTCGGCGACAACGGCGGCCAGTTGTTCGTGAGCGCGTACACGCAGAACTACTGGGAGCGCCGCGGCACCGATACGCAATTCCAGATCGGCTACAGCAACCGTTTCCGCGTCGTCGACTACAGCATCTCGGTCAACCGCGCACGCGCGATCGGCGGCGACGTCGATACGCAGTACATGCTGACCGTGTCGCTGCCGCTCGGTCGCTCGGCGCAAGCGCCGCGCGCGAGTGCGAACGTCGCGCACGACAGCGTGCGCGGCGTCACGTCGATGATGACCGCGAGCGGTTTCGTCGGCACGCGGAACCAGGGCAGCTATTCGGTTTCCGCGTCGCGCGACGCGGGTGCGACGTATTCGGGCAGCGTGTCCGGCCAGTACCGCACGCCGTACACGACGGTTCAGGGCGCGTTCGCCAAGGGCGATCGCTACGGGTCGGGCTCGGTCGGATTGAGCGGCTCGATCGTCGCGCATCCGGGTGGCGTAACGGCGTCACCCTATGCAGCCGACACGGTTGCCGTCGTCGCGGCGCCGGCGGCGGGTGGCGCCAGGGTGGTCGGATACGGCGGCGTCGCACTCGACGGGCGCGGCTATGCGGTCGTGCCGTACCTGAATCCGTACCGGCTCAACCAGATCGAGATCGACCCGCGCGGCCTGCCCGCCGACGTCGAGCTGCAGACGACGAGCCTGCAGGTGGCGCCGCGTCAGGGCGCCGTCGTGATGCTGCGCTACCCGACCGTGAAGGGGCGTGCGCTGCTGATTCATGCATCGACGCCGACCGGCCGGGAATTGCCGTTCGGCGCGCCGGTATTCGACGCGCGCGGCAACAACGTCGGCGTGGTGTCGCAGGGCGGCCAGATCTATGCGCGCATCGCGGAACCGGACGAAAAGCTGACGGTGAAATGGGGGCACGCCGACGCGTGGCAATGTTCGATCCGCGTGGCGTTGCCGCCGCTCGACGCCGGCGCGCGGCAGGTCGCCATCCAGCGCATCGACGCCCCATGCGAATTCGACGCGCGGCCGCCCGGTCCCGGCGATGCGCCGCGGCACGCGGCCCCGCCTGCATGACGGCGCCCGGCACGCGCGCACGACAACCTCGGATGAAATCGCACATGAACGACAGGAACACGCCCATCCATCGCATCAGGCTGGCTTGCACGGCGGCCCTGCTGGCCTGCGCGGCGGGCGCGGGCACCGCGCAGGCGGCCGCGAATTGCCAGAACGTGAGCACGGCGGAACTCGGTACGCTGCCCGATCCGTTCAGGATCGCGGCCGATGCACCGATCGGCACGGTGCTCTGGAGCAAGACCGGGATCGAGATCAGCGCGTCCTGCATGAAGACCGTTGCATCGGCGAACTTCGAGGCGACGCTCTATCGATGGATGGCCGACTCCGACCTGACGGCGAACGGCCTCGGCTTGTACGTGACCTATAACGGCAATCGCGGCACCGGGGACGCATCGTTTCCGATGGGGAAGATCATCAGTTCGTCGCTTCGGCCGACGACCGTTTCCGCGACGATCGACGTCGAGCTGGTGAAGATCGGCGCGACGCCGTCCACACCGACGCCGTTTCCGATCCTGTCGGTGCTGACGGCGCTGATCGGCGGCCCGGACAAGGACTATTCGAAAGCGGCCCGCTACGTCACCTACGGCTTCAAGAACATCTCGTTCCAGGCAACGACCTGCGCGCCGTCGACCACGCAGGTGGCCGTGGATCTCGGCACCCACAAGCTCAGCAAATCGTCGGGACTGGGTTCCGGCATCGGCACGACGTCGACGTCGAAAGTCTTCACGATCGGCCTGAAGTGCGATGCCCAGGTCGCCGGCAGTTTCGCGGTCCACCTGACGCTCGACGGCAACGCGTACGACGCATCCGAAGGCATCCTGTCGCTGTCGTCGTCGAGTACGGCGCAAGGCGTCGGCATCCAGCTGCTCGGGAGCGACGGCAATCCGGTGACGCTCGGCAAGCCGTGGAAGGTGACGGATGCGCCGCCCTCGAGCACCCTGTCGGTGCCGCTGGCGGCGCGCTATTACCAGACGGGATCCGGTGCCCGCCCAGGCACCGCCAATGGCACGGCGACCTTTACGATCAGCTACAAATAGCGCGCGAGCGGTCAGATCAATCCGTTTTCGTACGCGTAACGGATCAGGTGGACGTTGGAATCGGCCTGCAGCTTCTGCATCGCCATATGTTTCTGCGTCGACACGGTGCTGACCGATCGGCCGAGCTGCTTCGCGATACTCGCGAGCGAGTGCCCCGAGACAAACAGGCGAACGACGTCCAGCTCCTTGGTCGACAGCTTCGGCTGCGCGTCGCGCACGCATGCGCCGGCCTGCGCGACGATCGCCCGTATCATCGGCGAGAAATAGGACGCGCGCCCCGCACCGAGGAGCCGGCACGCACGGACGACCTCGCCGATGTCGTCTTCCTTGCTGACGATCGCCGCCACGCCCAGCCGGATCGCGCCCGTGAGCACGCTCGGATTCTTCTGCGCGGTAAACATCACGCATTTCGCGTCGGGCGCGACCTCGCGCAGCCTGCGCAGCAGCACGAAGCCGTCAATCGGGTTGTCCCCCCGGCTCATCGAATAATCGACGATGACGAGATCGGTCGGCGACCTTCTCAGTGCATCGATCAACTCCGCGCCGCTTCGGCAGCAATGCGTGATGCGAAAAGCCGGCGCCCATTGCGGCAGTTGCTTCAGCAACGCCACGACGACCGGGTGGTCGTCCGCAACGGCAATCGAGAGCGTACTCATGTATTCATTCACTGGAAATGTTAATTGGATACAAGTAAATTCGCCCGATAACGCGAGTGGCGGTTTTCAAAACAAACCGATCGGGAATGGATTATGGGCTTGGGTTATCTGTCGCATAACGATATATCGATGAAATAAGCCGCCTCCATTATTGAGCTTGCCATTGATAAATTGAAAAAATCGGGCAATCGCGAAATCCTTTTCCGGTTCCGCGTCGCCACGGCCGCTTGTCGCGGCACCCCGGGGCCCGTCGCCCCGAGCGGGTTTCCATGGAAAACCCCTAAAGGTTCGGACCACCCGCGAAAGGTTGCAGAAGGTTTCACGTCCCTATACTCGTTTCAACGATGCAACAAGCATCGCGCCACACGGAAAACAAACGGAGACAACCCGATGCGACCCATCCTGCGCACCCTCGCCGTTGCAGCCGGCCTCACCTGCGCGCTCGCCGCGCACCCCGCCTTCGCCGCCGACGACGCCGGCAAGGTCACGATCATGGTCGGCGGGATCGCGAAGCTGATCTACCTGCCCGCGCGGCTCACGCAGGAGCTCGGCTACTTCAAGGCCGAAGGGCTCGACGTCGAGCTGCTGTCGCAGCCGGCCGGCGTCGACGCCGAGAACGAGCTGCTGGCGGGCGCCGTGCAGGGCGTCGTCGGCTTCTACGACCACACGATCGACCTGCAGAGCAAGGGCAAGGACGTGAAGGCGATCGCCGTGTTCGGCCAGGTGCCGGGCGAAGTCGAGATGGTGTCGACCAAGGCCGCGCCGACCTTCAAGACGATGGCCGACGCGAAGGGCAAGACGCTCGGCGTGACGGGCCTCGGCTCGTCGACGAGCTTCCTCACGCAATACCTCGCGCTCGCGCACGGTGTGCCGTCGACGCAGTACACGATGCTGCCGGTCGGCGCCGATGCGAGCTTCATCGCCGCGATCAAGCAGGGCCGCATCGACGCCGGGATGACGACCGAGCCGACGGTGTCCGCGCTCGAGAAGATGGGCGACGCGAAGGTGCTGGTCGACATGCGCACGCTGGAAGGCACGCGCGCCGCGCTCGGCGGCACCTACCCGGCCGCGAGCCTGTACGTGCAGTCGGCATGGGCCGATTCGCACAAGGCGGAAGCCACCAAGCTCGCGCACGCGTTCGCGAAGACGATGCAGTTCATCCATACGCACAGCGCCGAGGAAATCGCCGCGAAGATGCCGGCCGACTACCAGAAGGACAAGGCGCTGTACGTGAGCGCGCTGAAGGCGTCGCTGCCGATGTTCACCGCCGACGCGAAGATGCCGGCCGACGGCCCGGCGACGGTGCTGAAGGTGCTGTCGGCGTTCAACCCGTCGGTGAAGGGCAAGCACATCGACCTGGCGCGCACCTACACGAACGATTTCGTGAACGCGAAGTAGTCGATCTCGGTCAGGCGCCGGCGGCGGCGATCCCGCCGCCGTGCGCTCCCCGTTCCGGCCCGGTTGACCGGCCCGGCGTTGCGGCACGATGCGACGCCCTCTTCACCCGCAGGACGAATGCGATGACCCAGGCAGTCTCCCCGAGCACACCGGCGATCGAGTTTCGCAACGTGTCGTGCCGCTTCATTTCGCCGGAAGGCAAGGCCACCGTCGCGCTGCGCGACTTCAGCATGAGCGTCGCGCGCGGCGAGTTCATCGCGATCGTCGGGCCGACCGGCTGCGGCAAGTCGACGACGCTCAACCTGATCACCGGGCTGCTCAAGCCCGTGTCGGGCGAAGTGCGCGTGATGGGCCGCCCGGTCGACGGGATCGACCCGCGCATCGGCTTCGTGTTCCAGGCCGACGCCGTGTTCCCGTGGCGCAACGTGATCGACAACGTCGCGGCGGGCCCGCTGTTCCGCGGCCGCTCGAAGGACGTCGCGTATGCGCAGGCCGAGGAATGGATCCGCAAGGTCGGCCTCGACAAGTTCACGAAGCACTACCCGCACCAGCTCTCCGGCGGGATGAGGAAGCGCGTCGCGCTCGCGCAGACCTTCATCAACCAGCCGGAAATCCTGCTGATGGACGAGCCGTTCTCCGCGCTCGACATGCAGACGCGCACGCTGATGCAGGACGAGCTGCTGCAGCTCTGGTCGGCGAACAAGGGCTCGGTCGTGTTCGTCACGCACGACCTCGAGGAGGCGATCGCGCTCGCCGACCGCGTGTTCGTGCTGACCGCGCGCCCCGCGACGCTCAAGCACGTGTACGAGATCGACCTGCCGCGCCCGCGCGTCACGTCGGAGATTCGCTACGACACGCGCTTCATCGAAATTTCCAAGGACATCTGGCACGACCTGCGCGAAGAAGTGCAGATCGGCTGACGCATACGCCGCACGGCAAGAACAGCAAGGACAGGAGCATGACCGACATGACGCTTCCCCCCACCGCCCTACCGGCGACGACGCTCGAGGACGACGAGCGCGCCGCGCAACGCCGGCTGCGCCGCCGGCGCAACCTGATCGTCACGCTGCGAATCGCCGTGCTCGTGATCGTGCTGGGCGGGTGGGAACTCGCCGCACGGCTCAAATGGATCGATCCGTTCTTCTTCTCGATGCCGTCGCTGATCTTCGCGCAGCTCCAGGACTGGTTCGCGAACGGCACGTCGCAGGGCCCGCTGCTCACGCAGGTATGGGTCACGCTCGAGGAAACCGGCATCGGCTTCGTGATCGGCTCGGTTGCCGGCGTGATCTGCGGGATCGTGCTCGGCCGCAACAAGCTGATGGCCGACGTGTTCGGCCTGTATATCCAGATCGCGAACTCGATTCCGCGCGTGGTGCTCGGCTCGATCTTCGTGATCGCGCTCGGCCTCGGGATGGCGTCGAAGATCGCGCTGGCCGTCGTGATGGTGTTCTTCGTCGTGTTCGGCAACGCGTTCCAGGGCGTGCGCGAAGCCGACCGCTACCTGATCGCGAACGCGCAGATCCTCGGCGCGTCGCGCCGGCAGATCACCACGGCGGTCGTGATCCCGTCCGCGCTGAGCTGGATTCTCGCGAGCCTGCACGTGAGCTTCGGCTTCGCGCTGGTCGGCGCGGTCGTCGGCGAATTCCTGGGTTCCAAGCAAGGCATCGGCCTGCTAATCTCCACCGCCCAGGGCGCGTTCAACGCGAGCGGCGTGTTCGCGGCGATGATCGTGCTGGCCGTGGTCGCGCTGGCCGCCGACTACCTGCTGACCTGGCTCGAGAAGCGGCTCTTGAAGTGGCGCCCCGCCGCGTTCTGAACGCAGCGTCCGGACGCCTGACATGACACTCCCGACCGCGCCGGCGACCCCGGCGCGGTTCGGCATTTCGGAGAAGGAGCGCAACAGGATGGCGCACAGCCTGCGCGGACGGCTGCTGTGGTGGCTGCTGCTGCCGCTCGCGGTGTTCGTGCTGATCGCGGGCGCGATGTCGTACGACACCGCGCGGACCACGGCCGGGCTCGTGCAGGACAGCGCGCTCGTCGCGTCCGCGCGCACGATCGGCGAGGACGTCGAATGGCGCAACGGGCGGCCGGTTGCCGACGTGCCGCCGGCCGCGCTGGAGATCTTCGAATCGCCGTCGCAGGATTCGGTGTTCTACAAGGTGATCGACGGCCACGACCGCCTGCTGGCGGGCACGCCGGCGCTCGCCGTACCCGCACGGCACGGCATCGAGCCGACGCTGTACGACACGTCGCTCGACGGCGTGCCGCTGCGCGCGGCGGCCTACGATCGCCAGCTTTACGACGAGGGGCAGATCGAGACGGTCACGGTCGTCGTCGCGAAGACGACGCGCTCGCGCAACGCGATGGTCGCCACGATCTGGCGGCCGCAGCTCGTGCGCCTGTCGCTGATGCTGATGCTCGCGGTGGTGCTCGTCTACCTCGGCCTCACCTTCGAGCTGCGCCCGCTGATGAAGCTGAAGGACGATGTCGCCGACCGCGGGCCGATGGAGCTGGAGCCGATCCGCCCCGAGCGGCTGCAGCACGAGCTGCGGCCGATCGTCGACGCGATCAACCAGTGCATCGCGCGGCTCAATACGCATACGGCCACGCAGCGCCGCTTCATCGCGGATGCCGCGCACCAGTTGCGCACGCCGATCGCGGTGCTCGACACGCAGATCCAGTACGCGCAGCGGCGCGGCCACGACGATGCGGAACTCGCGTCGGTGCTCGACAGCATGCAGCGCAGCAGCCGCAAGATGGCCGACGTGACCGACAAGCTGCTGCTGCTCGCGCATGCGGAAGCGACGCCGTCGACGCTCTTGACCCATCGCGTCGATCTCGCGGCCGTGGTGTCGAGCGTGCTCGAGGAAACGATCGTGCTCGCGCAGCGGCGCGACATCGACCTCGGCGCCGATCTCGGCGAGCGGCTCGACGTCGCGGGCAGCGACAGCCTGCTGACCGCGCTGGTGATGAACCTCGTCGACAACGCGGTGCGCTACACGCAGCCGGGCGGCTGCGTGACGGTCGCCGCGCGGCGCGACGGCGACGCGATCGTGCTCGACGTGATCGACAACGGCCCCGGCATTCCAGCCGAGGCGCGGCCGCACGTGTTCAAGCGCTTCTACCGCGTGTCGGCCGACACCGAGGGCTCGGGCCTCGGGCTCGCGATCGTCCGCGAGATCGCGCAGGCGCACGGCGGCAGCGTGTCGCTTGCGCCGGGGCCCGGCAATCGCGGTATTGTCGTAACCGTACGGCTGCCCGCCTACGATTGAAGAGATGTCGTCATGAAACTCCTGCTGGTCGAAGACAACGCCGAACTCGCGCACTGGATCGTGAACCTGCTGCGCGGCGAGGATTTCGCGGTCGACAGCGTCGGCGACGGCGAACGCGCGGACACGGTGCTGAAGACCGAACGCTACGACGCGGTGCTGCTCGACATGCGGCTGCCCGGCATCAGCGGCAAGGAAGTGCTCGCGCGGCTGCGGCGGCGCAACGACAACGTGCCGGTGCTGATGCTGACCGCGCATGGCTCGGTCGACGACAAGGTCGACTGCTTCGGCGCGGGCGCCGACGATTACGTCGTGAAGCCGTTCGAGTCGCGCGAGCTGGTTGCGCGGATTCGCGCGCTGATCCGCCGGCAGGCCGGCGTCGGCACGACGCAGCTCGTGTGCGGCGATCTCGTCTATGCGTTCGGCACGCGCGAATTCCGCTGCGGCGAAACCGTGCTCGCGCTGCGCCGCCGCGAGCATGCGATCCTCGAAACGCTGATGCTGCAGCAGAACAAGACGGTGTCGAAGGCGCGGCTGATGGACAGCGTGTTCGCGCTCGACGACGAGCCGAGCGCCGACGCGATCGACATCTACATCCACCGGCTGCGCAAGCATCTCGCGGGCAGCACGGCCGAGATCATCACGCTGCGCGGGCTCGGTTACATCCTGCGTGCGAAAAGCGCGCACGACTGACGGGCGTTCCTCCTCGCCCCCGAACATCGATTCGTAGCACGAAACGTTACCGGAAACCCGGCGGGCGCGCGTCTGCACGCCTGTACCATCCGCGATGGTTGCGCGTTCGGTGTTTTCACCGATCCGATTCTTGCGTCGGGGAAAGCGTCGTGAAGGATTGCACCCTCTACGATGCTACGCGTCGGCCCTCTCGCTGTGGCCGGCAAGAGTCGGCATACATTGCGTACTGCCAACGACCAGATTCCAATGCGGCAGCTCGGAGGAGACGATCTTGAAACGAAAAACCCTTGCCCTTTCCATCGCGGCGGCAGGCCTGTGCGCCGGCACCCAAGCGCATGCGCAGTCGAGCGTGCAGCTCTACGGCCTGATGGACCTGAGCTTTCCGACCTACCGGACCCACGCCGATGCGAACGGCAAGCACGTGATCGGCATGGGCAACGAAGGCGAGCCGTGGTTCAGCGGCAGCCGCTGGGGCCTGCGAGGCGCCGAAGACATCGGCGGCGGCACGAAGATCATCTTCCGCCTCGAAAGCGAATTCGTGGTCGCGAACGGCCAGATGGAAGACGAAGGCCAGATCTTCGACCGCGACGCGTGGGTCGGTGTCGAGGACGAACGTTTCGGCAAGCTGACGGCCGGCTTCCAGAACACCATCGCGCGCGACTCGGCGGCGATCTACGGCGACCCGTACGGCTCCGCGAAGCTGTCGACCGAGGAAGGCGGCTGGACCAACTCGAACAACTTCAAGCAGATGATCTTCTACGCGGCCGGCCCGACCGGCACGCGCTACAACAACGGCATCGCGTGGAAGAAGCTGTTCGGCAACGGCATCTTCGCGAGCGCCGGCTACCAGTTCAGCAACTCGACGCAGTTCGCGACCGGCTCCGCGTACCAGGTCGCGCTCGGCTACAACGGCGGCCCGTTCAACGTGTCGGGCTTCTACAACCACGTGAACCACGGCGGCTTCAGGAACCAGACGTTCTCGGTCGGCGGCAACTACACGTTCGACATCGTGCGCCTGAATGCCGGCTACTTCCGCTACAACGGCGACCAGGGCTCGCTCGGCCAGCGCCACGACGATTCGTGGACGGTGTCGATGAAGATCGCGCCGAAGGGCGCGCTCGACTACGAGCTCGGCTACCAGCAGATGCGCGTCAAGAACGCCGCGAACAACGCGGACGGCTTCACGCCGAACGCGAACCTCGGCGCGTTCAGCCTGACCAACGGCGTCGCCAACGGCTTCAAGGAGACGATCTACGGGTCGGTGTTCTACCACCTGAGCAAGCGCACCGAGGTGTACCTGGCCGGCGACTACATGAAGCTGCATGGCGGCTACACGGCGGCGTCGACGTTCGGCGCGAAGAACCAGCTCGAACTGACTTCGGGCATCCGTACGCGTTTCTGATCCCGGGGCCGGCCATCCGGTGCGGGGCCCATCGGGCCCCGCCGTACCTTCCGTCCGGGATTCTCCATGCGGGCACGCCGGCGCTTTGCGCCGACCGTGCCCTTTTTTCGTCCTTTCCGGACTGCCGCCGGACGCCCGCGCAGCGGCCGACGGCCGGTCCGGGCGACAACGGGCCCGAAACCGCTTGCGGCCCGTCCGGCGGGCGATCGCGGCCGATGCACGTACGTTCGGCCCACATCGGCGCTTGACCTGCGCCGACCGACTCGCTAGCGTTTCGGGTTTGCCCGGGCGGCCATTGCCGCCAGTGCCGTGAGCGCGCCCGACGTCCTGGCGCGCACGGCCGGGCTCCGATGGAAAAGACGATGCAGAAACTCGATGCGGCCAGCCCGCAGGCGATGTCGACGGATTTCACCGCCGACAACGTCGCGCGCCTGAAGGCGCTGTTCCCCGAACTCGTGACCGAAGGCCCCGACGGCGCGTCGGTCGACGTCGACGTGCTGAAGGCGCTGATCGGCGAACGCACGGTCGGCGACGCCGACGAGCGCTACGGCTTCCACTGGCACGGCAAGCGCAGCGCGCGCCAGGCCGCGCTGACGCCGTCGACGGGCACGCTGCGCCCCTGCCCCGACGACAGCGTCGCGTGGGACGACACGCGCCATCTCGTGATCGAGGGCGACAACCTCGACGTGATGAAGCTGCTGCACAAGAGCTACGCGGGCAAGGTGAAGCTCGTCTACATCGACCCGCCGTACAACACGGGCAGCGATTTCGTCTATCCGGACGACTTCAGCGACAGCATCCGCCACTACCTGGCGATGACCGGGCAGACCCAGGGCGGCGCGAAGCGCAGCACCAACACCGAGGCGAACGGCCGGTTCCACACCGACTGGCTGAACATGATGTATCCGCGCCTGAAGCTCGCGCACGCGCTGCTGTCCGACGAAGGGCTGATCGCCGTGCACATCGACGAGCACGAAGTGCATGCGCTGGTGCTGATGCTGCGCGAGATCTTCGGCGAGGAGAACGAGCTCGGCGTCGCCGTGTGGGACAAGCGCAACCCGAAGGGCGACGCGCGCGGTGTCGCGTACCAGCACGAATCGCTGGTGCTGTTCGCGCGCAATGCCGAGACGCTGCTCGAACAGGCGCCGCTCAAGCGCCCGAAGCGCAATGCGCAGCGCATGCTCGACGCCGCGCATGACGCGGTGTACCGCAGCGGCAACCCGAAGGACGCGCAGAAGGCATACCGCGCGTGGATGAAGGCGCAGACCAACCTGTCCGGCGGCGAAGTGATGTACGACCGGCTGTCGGAAGACGGCCGCGTGTACCGCCTCGTGTCGATGGCGTGGCCGAACAAGAAGAAGGCGCCGGAAGAATATTTCACGCCGCTGATCCACCCGGTCACCGGCAAGCCGTGCGCGATGCCGGCGCGCGGCTGGCGCAACCCGCCCGCGACGATGCAGGCGCTGATCGAGCGCGGCCAGATCGAATTCGGCGCGGACGAAAGCACGCAGCCGCAGCGGATCTACTATCTCGACGAGAACATGTACGAGAACGTGCCGTCGGTGCTGCCGTTCGCCGGCTCCGACGACGCGCTGCTGAAGACGCTCGGGATCCCGTTCGACCAGCCGAAGCCGGTCGATTTCGCGGCGGCCGTGATCGGCTGGTGCACGCGCGGCGACGACATCGTGCTCGACTGCTTCGCGGGCTCCGGCTCGACCGGCCACGCGGTGATGCAGGTGAACGCGACCGACGGCGGCGCGCGCCGCTACGTGATGGTGCAACTGCCCGAGGCGCTCGATCGCCGCGACAAGACGCAGCAGGGCGCCGCCGATTTCTGCGCGAAGCTGAAGAAGCCCGCGACGCTCGCCGAAATCACCAAGGAGCGCCTGCGCCGCGCCGCGCAGCAGGTCGCGCGCGACTATCCGGAAAGCTATGGCGACCTCGGCTTCCGCGTGTACCGGCTCGACACGACCAACGTGATCGAGTGGGACCCGCGCCGTGACGACTTCGACCACGCGCTGTTCGCGTCCGTCGAGCACGTGAAGACCGGCCGCACCGAGGATGACCTGCTCGCCGAGCTGACGCTGAAGCTCGGCCTCGACCTGTGCACGCCGGTCGAGCATCACCAGATCGCCGGCAAGACCGTGCACCTGATCGGCCGCTCGATCGTCGCGTGCTTCGACGCGCGCATCTCGCGCGACGACGCTGGCCCGCTTGCCGACGGCATCGTCGAATTGCTCGACGCGACCGGCGCGTCGCATGACGTCACGTGCCTGTTCCGCGACAGCGGCTTCGTCGACGACGTCGCGAAGCTCAATCTCGCCGCGCTGCTCGAACAGCACGGCGTGAAGCGCGTGCGGAGCCTGTGATGCGGCTGCATTTCGAAGCGGATCTCGACTACCAGCGCGACGCGATCGACGCCGTCTGCGACCTGTTTCGCGGCCAGGAATCGTATCGCGGCGACTTCAGCGTGCTCGCGAACGCCGCGCCCGGCACCACGGCCGCAGCTCAAGGCTCGCTCGGCTTCGCGGTATCGGAACAGGGCGTCGGCAACCGGCTGTCGCTGACCGACGACGCGCTCGCGCGCAATCTCGCCGACGTGCAGTTGCGCGGCGGGCTGCCGCCGTCCGGCCTGCCCGGCTCGCGCGACTTCACCGTCGAGATGGAGACCGGCACCGGCAAGACCTACGTGTACCTGCGCACGATCTTCGAGCTGAACCGCCGCTACGGCTTCACGAAGTTCGTGATCGTCGTGCCGTCGATCGCGATCAAGGAAGGCGTGCACAAGACGCTCTCGATCACCGAGGATCACTTTCGCGCGCTGTACGCGGGCGTGCCGTACGACTACTTCCTGTACGACTCCGCGAAGCTCGGCCAGGTGCGCCACTTCGCGGCGAGCGCGGCGATCCAGATCATGGTGATGACGGTGGCCGCGATCAACAAGAAGGAAATCAACAACCTCTACAAGGACAGCGAGAAGACCGGCGGCGAGAAGCCGATCGACCTGATCCGCGCGACGCGGCCGATCGTGATCGTCGACGAGCCGCAGAGCGTCGACGGCGGGCTAGAAGGGCGCGGCCGCGAAGCGCTGGCCGCGATGGCGCCGCTCTGCACGCTGCGCTATTCGGCGACGCACGTCGACCGTCACCACATGGTGTACCGGCTCGACGCGGTCGACGCGTACGAGCGCAAGCTCGTCAAGCAGATCGAGATCGCGTCGGCGATCGTCGAGGATGCGCACAACAAGCCATACGTGCGGCTCGTCGGCGTGTCGAACCGGCGCGGCGCGATCAGCGCGCGCGTCGAGCTCGACGTCGCGACGGCGGCCGGCGTGAAGCGCCAGATCGTGTCGGCCACCGACGGCGACGATCTCGAACGCCTGACCAAGCGCGCGCTATACGCGGGGCTGCGGATCGGCGAAGTGCATGCGCTGAAGGGTGCCGAATACGTCGAGCTGCGCCATCCGGAAGGCGAGGCGTTCCTGTCGCTCGGCGAGGCATTCGGCGACATCGACACGCTCGCGGTGCAACGCGAGATGATCCGCCGCACGATCCGAGAACATCTCGACAAGGAGCTGCGCCTCGCGGAGCGCGGCGTGAAGGTGCTGTCGCTGTTCTTCGTCGATTCGGTCGAGCGCTATCGCCGCTACGACGAAAACGGGATGCCCGTGAAGGGCGATTACGCGCTGATCTTCGAAGAGGAATATGCGCGCGCGGCGCGCGTGCCGGCCTACCGGGCGCTGTTCGACGGCGTCGACGTCGCGCTCGAAGTCGGGCGCGCGCACAACGGCTACTTCTCGATCGACCGCAAGGGCGGCTGGACCGATACGAGCGAGAGCAGCGCCGCGGCCCGCGAGAACGCGGAGCGCGCGTACGGCCTCATCATGCGCGAGAAGGAAGCACTGCTGTCGTTCGACACGCCGCTGAAGTTCATCTTCTCGCACTCGGCGCTGAAGGAAGGCTGGGACAACCCGAACGTGTTCCAGATCTGCACGCTGCGCGACATCCAGACCGAACGCGAGCGCCGCCAGACGCTCGGCCGCGGGCTGCGCCTCGCCGTCGACCAGGACGGCGAACGCGTGCGCGACGCGGGCGTGAACACGCTCACCGTGATCGCGACCGAACGCTACGAGTCGTTCGCGGAAAACCTGCAGAAGGAAATCGAGGCCGATACGGGCATCCGTTTCGGGATCGTCGAGGAGCACCAGTTCGCGGCGCTGCCCGTGCAGGAAGGCGACGGGCCCGCGCATGCGCTCGGCATCGAGCTGTCGCGCGTGCTGTGGACCCATCTGCACGAGCAGGGCTACGTCGACGCGCAGGGCAAGGTGCTCGACCGGCTGAAGGATGCGCTGCGCCAGAGCGCGCTCGTGCTGCCGGGTGCGTTCGAGATGCTGCGCGCGCCGATCGTCGCGACGCTGCGCAAACTGTCGGGCCGCTTCGCTGTGCGCAACGCGGACGAGCGCCGCGCGATTGCACTGCGGCGCGATGCATCGGGCAAGGCCGTCGTGTTCGGCGAGGATTTCCGCGCGCTGTGGGACCGCATCCGTCATCGCACCGTGTACCGCGTCGAGTTCGACAACGCGAAGCTCGTGCGCGACTGCGCGGCCGCGTTGCACGACGCGCCGGACATCGCGCGTGCGCGGCTGCAGTGGCGCAAGGCCGAGATCGACATCGGCAAGGCCGGCATCGAGGCGATCGAGGTGGCCGGCGCCGGCACGGTGCTGATCGACGAAGGCGAGCTGCCGCTGCCCGACCTGCTCACCGAACTGCAGGACCGCACGCAGCTCACGCGCCGTTCGCTCGCGACGATCCTGGCCGACAGCGGCCGGCTCGACGATTTCCGCGTGAATCCGCAGCAGTTCATCGCGGTCGCGGCCGATGCGATCAACCGCTGCAAGCGGCTCGCGCTCGTCGCGGGCATCGCGTACCGCAAGCTCGGCGAGCGCCACGTGCATGCCCTCGAATCGTTCGAGAGCGAGGCGCTGACCGGCTATCTGCGTAACCTGCGGCCCGATGCGCGAAAGTCGATCCACGAAGCGGTCGTGTGCGAGACGGACGCGGAGCGCGCGTTCGCCGATGCGCTCGAGGCGCACGACGGCGTGAAGCTGTACGCGAAGCTGCCCGCGTGGTTCCGCGTGGCGACGCCGCTCGGCAGCTATCACCCGGACTGGGCCGTGCTCGCGGAACAGGACGGCGGCGAGCGGCTGTACTTCGTCGTCGATACGCCGAATGCGGACGGCAACGTGCCGAGCGAGCACGAGCGCGCGAAGCTCGCGTGCGGTGAAGCGCATTTCCGTGCGCTGGTGGACGGCGACGGCGCGGCGCGGTTCGTGCGCGTCAGGCAGGCGGACGCGTTGTTCGAACCCGCGGCGCCGCTGGCGGGCGCCGGGCGCTGAAACGAAGGGCGGCGAAGGGGGGCGATGAGCCGCCCCAGACGGCTGACGAACCCCACGTTTTTCGGAGCGTGGGGTTTTTGTTTTTCCGGGAACGGGCTCGGAGGTTGCGCAGAGCGAGCAGATCGATCTGCCGCGCAAACGGCTCACGAGGCGCAGCTTTTTTTCATGGATCAGGCCGTGCGCGGCACCCGTGCGATGTCCGCTACCGGCGTCGATTTCCCGTTTGTTATCCGCGTGAAAGCGATTCGTATTCTCGCGCGTTTGCGGCGCGGTTACGGCTGGTTGCAAATCGGGTCGGCACGATGTTTTTGCGCGACAGCGGCATTGCGTTGCCGCAATGAAAAAGGGCGCCGAAGCGCCCTTCCATCGCATTTGCGTGCCGTGCTTACAGCGTGCGGCCGAATGCGTTGCGATGCGAATGATGCGTGGACGTCGACGCATGCGCGGTATGGCCATGCGTATGCCCGTGCGTGTGACCGTGGCCCGGCTGCGTGCCGGCGCGATCGGCGATCGTATCGGAGCGGTCCGCCGCGCGCGCCAGGCCCTTGTCGCGGTCGCCCGCGTGCACGCTGTTCGAGTTGCTCAGCGCCGAGCCGCTCATGTGGCCAGCGGACATGCCGCCCGCGTTGCCGCCGGAGCCGCCTGCGCCATGACCGCCGCCGTTGCCACCGCCATTGCCGCCGGCGGCCGCATACGCGGAAACCGTGCCGAGCGCGAGCAGCGCGGCGGTCAGCACGGACAGGTATCGTTGATGTTTCATCTTGTGCTCCCTGGAGCGCGTTTGTGTGATTGCATTCTAGGAACGCGCACGATTCGCGCCACACCACGTTGTAAATGATCGTAACGATGCGCGCGGCATGCATTCATCAGATCAATCCGGATGGCGCCGCCATCCTGTCATGCGTAAACGGGGAAACGAAGCAGGCGGGCGCGGCGCCGCAGCGCCGCCCCGGTAACGATTGCGCTTACTGTGCCGGCTGCATGCCCTGCACGGCGGCCTTGTGCTGCGCGGCCTGCTCTTGCGCGTGCTTCTTCGCCATGTGGTGGCCGACGATACAGCCGCCGACCGCACCGGCGACGGCGTGGTGCCCGGCGTAGTGGCCGGCAACACCGCCGACCACCGCGCCCTTCATGCAGCCCGCCGCGTGCGCGCTGCCGATCGTTGCGAGCGCAACGATGGCGGCGGTCGCGCACAGCCTGATGTGTCGAATGGGCATCATGTGTTCACACTCCTCTTGTATTGATTATTCGAACCGCTTAATCCCAGCGGCCGCCGCGCCAGCCGCCGCGATCGCGCCACTCGTGCTCGCGCCATTCACGGCGACGCCACTCGTGTTCGCGCCATTCGCGCTCACGCCAGCCATCGCCGCGCCAGCCATCGCGCCAACCGTCGCCGCGATAGCCGACCGGTGCATACATGACCGGCGGGGGCGGAGCCACGTAGACGGGCGCCGGCGCCGCGTAGACGCCCGGCACGCCGATGCCGACCGACAGGTCGACGTGGGCCGATGCGACGCCCGAAGCTGCCAGCGCCGCTACACCAAGAACTGCACCGAGAATAAGTTTCTTGCTCATCTCGCGACTCCCTGCACGTGTCGTGCTTCATGTGAATACGGTTCGGAGTCTAGGCACGGGGCGCCGACACAGGTGAAACGGGTATGCGAGACCGGTAACGGGCGTTTACGGCGATCCGCAAAGCCTTGCGGGACAAGGAAGAGGCGGCATTCCAGGCACCGTTGCAACGGCGCATCGAGCCGGTAAAAAGGGGATTTTCGGTACGAAACCGGACGATCGGAGCGCGCCGGAGTGCTCGGCGTGCCCGGAATACGAACCGCCCGCACCGTGCGCGGGCGGTTCGCCGGAGCGCGCGTTACGCGCGGATATCGTCGACGCTGCGCAGCCAGTGCACGCTGAACAGGTTGTCCGCGTCGGTCCACACGGTATCGGGCTCGAATCCTGCGCGGCGCGCGATCGCATGGAAGCCGTCGATCGTGAACTTGTGCGAGTTCTCCGTGTGGATGCGCTCGCCGGCCTCGAAGCGGAACGCATGGCCGCGCACGTGCACCGTCTGCGCGAGGTCGCTGACCAGATGCATCTCGATGCGCTGCCGTTCGCGATCGTAGAACGCGCAATGCGAGAACGCGTCGAGATCGAAGTCCGCGCCGAGCTCTGCGTTCGCGCGCGCGAGCAGGTTCAGGTTGAACTGCGCGGTCACGCCCTGCGCGTCGTTGTACGCGTGATGCAGCGTGCGCTCGTCCTTCACGAGATCGGCGCCGACCAGCAAGCCGCCGCCGCGCAGCAGTCGCGCGGCATCGCGCAGGAACGCGTCGGCCTCTTCCGGCGAGAAGTTGCCGATCGTCGAGCCGGGAAAGAAACCGATGCGCCGCCGCGGCGTCTCGGTCAGCTCGGCGAGTTGCTCGGCCTTCGTGTAGTCGGCCGCGATCGGCGCGACGTCGAGCCACGGATAGGCCGAACGCAGCCGCGCGGCCGCGCCGTGCAGGTAGTCGGCCGAGATGTCGACCGGCACGTAGCGCGCCGGCGCGTTCGCGTAGTTGCCCGCGAACGCGTCGAGCAGCACGCGGATCTTCTCGAGCGAGCCCGCGCCGAATTCGACGATGTCCGCATGCGGGCCCACGCGCCGCACGATCTCCGCCGCGCGATCGCGCAGGATGCCGAGCTCGGTGCGTGTCGGGTAGTACTCGGGCAGCTCGCAGATGCGGTCGAACAGCGCGGAACCGGCCGCATCGTAGAAGTATTTCGGCGGAATGTTGCGCGGCGTGCGCGACAGTCCGTCGATCAGGTCGCGCTCGAACGCGCTCGGCCGCGAATCGCGGGCGGGTTGCTGGCCACCGCTCTTGGCCGTGAGGTCAGACGTCTCGCGCAAGTCGCACCCCCATGAATTGCCAGCGCGCGGCCGGCGGAAAGAAATTGCGGTACGTCGGCCGTTCGTGCCCGGGCGGCGTCGCGATGCTGCTGCCGCGCAGGACCTGCTGGCCGACCATGAACTTGCCGTTGTATTCGGCCGCGACACCCGCGAGCGGTCGAAAGCCCGGATACGGCTCGTAGGACGAGCGCGTCCACTGCCACACGTGCCCGAGCATCTGCCTGATGCCGTCCGCGGCGAACGCGGCTTCCCATTCGAACTCGGTCGGCAGCCGCGCGCCGGCCCATTCCGCATACGCGGCCGCTTCGTAGAAGCTCACGTGACACACCGGTGCATCGGGCGCGAGCGGTTCGACGCCGTGCAGGCCGAACGTGCGGCGCACGCGCGTGGCGGCCGCATCGTCGTCGTCGGGCATCCAGTACGCAGGGCCTTGCCACCCTTCCCGCTGCACCGTGGCCCAGCCGTCGGACAGCCAGAATTCTGGGCGTGTGTAGCCGCCGTCGGCGACGAACGCCGCGAATTCCGCATTCGTCACGAGGCGGTTCGCGATCTCGTATGGCCGTATGAGCGCCGTATGGCGCGGCCGTTCGTTGTCGAACGAGAACGCATCGCCGTCGTGGCCGATCTCGACGAGCCCGCCCGGCTGGTGCAGCCAGTGCTGCGCGCCGGCATCGCCCGCGGCCATCGCGTCGCCGTCGACCCCGTTGCGTGGCCGGAACGCCGGCTTCAGCGGGTTGCACGAGAACGCATGCAGCATGTCCGTGACGATCAGCTCCTGGTGCTGCTGCTCGTGATGCAGGCCGAGCTCGACCTCGGGCGCGATCACCTCGAGCAGCGCCGGATCGGCACCGGCCAGCGCGCGCAGCATCGCTTCGTCGATGTGCTGCCGGTACGCGTGCACCTCGTCGAGCGACGGCCGCGTGAGCAGCCCGCGCTGCGGCCGCGGATGGCGCGGGCCGAGCGCTTCGTAATAGGAATTGAAGAGGAACTGGAATGCGTCGTTGAACGGCGCGTAGCCGGGCACGCGGCGCATCAGCACGACGGTCTCGAAGAACCAGGTCGTATGCGCGAGGTGCCATTTCGTCGGGCTCGCGTCGGGCATCGACTGCACGGCCTGGTCTTCGGCGGACAGCGTCGCGGTCAACGCGACACTATGGGTGCGCACATCCTGGAAACGGCGCTGAAGCTGTGATGCAAGGAGGCTCATCGGTTTACCGTTCACGTCGCGATTCGCTGCGTTGCGTTGCCGGAAAAGGGAAAGCCTTGCGCATGATGCGCGCGGCTGACGTGCGACCTGCTGCTGCGTCGTCGGGCAGCCGGCGCGCGCGCCGGGCCGCAGATGCGGCTTCACTTCATCTGCCCGTGCAGAACAGTATGGTCTAGAAATGTGAATGCTGCGAATCGGGATGCGGATGAAACGTGATCGAAAGAAAAATGAAAGCATTGGCCGTGAGCGTGTCGCATGCGTGACAGACCGTCGATGCGTGCTGGAGCCCTGCGTTGCGAGGCAGCGCAACGCGCATGCCGGCGGTTGCGGCTACTGACGACCCATGACATCCGCGCGGCGATCGTGACGGCTCGGTGACGCGTGGGGTTCTCGTCTGACAAACGCCGTCACGTCGTTCTGTCGTTCGTGGTCGTCGGCACCCTGCTGACCCGCGTTCCCGCGCGCTTCAGAAAAATTTTTTGCGTCGATGTCACACACGCGGGGGGCTCGCTCGTCATATCACCGGAACCCACACGAAAGGAGAAGGAACCATGACTGCGAAACTCAATCCGTTTGCCGCCGCGCCCGCGCTGATGAAGAACTGGATGACCGTGTCGGTCGCCGCCGCCGGGAGCCTCGAGCCGACGCTGATCGAGCTGGTCAAGATCCGCGCATCGCAGATCAACGCGTGCGCGAACTGCATTAACATGCACACCGCCGAGGCGTGCGAGCAAGGCGAGACCGAGCAGCGCATCTACCTGCTGTCCGCGTGGCGCGAAGCGCCCTGCTACACCGACCGCGAACGCGCGGCGCTCGGCTGGACCGAAGCGCTCACGCGGCTGTCCGAGGGCCACGCCGCGCACGAAGCCGCCTATGCGGCGCTGAACGACCACTTCAGCCAGGAGGAACAGGTGAAACTCACGCTGATGATCAACGTGATCAACGGCTGGAACCGGCTCGCTGTCGGCTTCGGGCTGTGGATCGAGCCGGCCGACGCGAAGGCCGCTGCCGCGAAGATGGTGGCCTGATGACGAACCTCGATCCGGCCAGGGGCAGCGCCGAAGAACGGGCCGACGCGGCCGCGAGCTTCGACCCGCTGCGCCGCACGCTGATTCGCGTCGCGTACCGGATGCTCGGTTCCGTCGCGGATGCCGAGGACATGGTGCAGGAGGCGTTCATCCGCTGGATGGACGTCGACCGTACCGAGGTGCGCGTGCCCGAGGCGTTCCTGCGCCGCATGGTGATGCGCATGTGCCTCGACCAGCTGAAGTCCGCGCGGCACCAGCGCGAGACCTATATCGGCCCGTGGCTGCCCGAGCCGGTCGTCGAGGAAGACGAACAGGAAGACGTCACGCTGCCGCTGCTGCTCGCGCTCGAACGGCTCTCGCCGCTCGAACGTGCGGCGTTCCTGCTGCACGACGTGTTCGGCCTCGAGTTCGATGAAGTTGCGACGACGATCCAGCGCGACCCGGCCGCATGCCGGCAGCTCGCCGCGCGGGCCCGCACGCACGTGCGCGAGGCGCGGCCGCGGTTTCATGTAGAGAAGCAGCGCGGGATCGAGCTGGCCGAGGCGTTCTTCGCGGCATCGCGCAGCGGCGACATGCGCGCGCTCGGCGCGATGCTCGCCGAGGACGTGAGCCTGCATTCGGACGGCGGCGGCAAGCGCTCGGCTGCGGGCAAACCGGTGTTCGGCTTCGAGCACGTGATGAAGGTGCACGAATACCTGGCCGAGCTGTTCGCCACGCATGCGTCGAAGCTCGTGCGGGCCGGGTTCATCAACGGGTTGCCGGGTTTCGTTACGCTGGAATCGGATGGTGAGCTGCAGACGACGGCGCTCGAGATCGAGGACGGGAAGATCGTCGCGATCTATGTCGTGCGGAATCCTGACAAGTTGAAGCATTTGCATTGAGTGCGGCGCGGGGGGGCGTCGCGTGTCGTGCACGTGTGCGATGTTGCCCTCCGCCCGCTTTTCGCCCGCCTCTTCCTGCTTCTCCGCCCTGCTTTGCCGATCGTCGGTTGTCGCTGTTACTGCGTCGCGACCACGACGTTGTGGATCATGACCATCAGTAAACCGAGCAGCGGCGTCGCGATGGCGAACCCGGTCGCCGCAAGCCAGTTCGTGCCGCCTTGCGCCTCCAGCAGCGCGAGAAACGATTGGTTCGACGTCGCGTTCGGGCGCAGCTTTTCGATGTTGCGTTCGACGTGCGTCTTGTAGATACCGTTCCCGCACCAGCCGAGCGCAACTGCGATCCCGATGGTGATCGGGTCGAGCGTGCTCGATTCGAAGTATTTCGGGAAGTACAGCAACTCGACCAGCGTGATGCCGAGCGTGACGCCCAGCACGGCGGCCGCCTGCCAATACATGCATCGATACGCCATCCAGACCGGGCCCAGGAAGCACGCTGCCCAGTTCCAGGACTGCCGGTTCTTGCGCGATGCGGCGATCTCCCACTTTCGCTCGAACCACGCGGCTTTCTTGCCGACGTAAGCGGCGATTTCGTCGTTGCTCGCGGACGATGCGGTGGTCGTGACCTCGGACATGGTCGTTTGCTCTCAGTCGCGCGGATCGCGCGTTGTAGTTTTGATGCGGTTTTGATGCGGTTTGGATGCGCCGGAAATCGGGCGGCTTGCGGTGCAGCGCGCTTCGATGCGCACACGATTCTACTCGGTGTGTATCGCGGGTCGGGATGCCGATGAGGATGCGATGCCGTGGATCGCGTGCAACGCATCGGGGGCAACATGCGTTGTTTCGGCCGGAAAAAGAAAAACGCCACGCGAAGTTGCCGCGTGGCGTTTGTCTGTTTGGCGAGCCGGATTGCCTGTAGGCAATTCGCGCTGCCGACCCCTTCATTTTGTTCGTTGGTAGGCTCGATTGGATTCGAACCAACGACCCCCACCATGTCAAGGTGGTGCTCTAACCAACTGAGCTACGAGCCTAAGAAGCCGCGAATTATAGAGACGGTTTTCGCAGAGCACAAGCCCCTTCGTGAAAATTTTTTGAATCGAGAGGCGTGTGGTCTTGCTGGTTGCTGCGCGTGCCCGATGTCTGGTGTCACAGCGAAACGCGTCGGCACCGCGAGGTTATCCACACGCCCCTCTGGATAACCGTCCTGCAAGCCTCTGGATTCACAGTGGAGCGATTGAGGATATGTCGTCGCGGCTGTGAATCGACGAAAAGTTGTTCTGTGCTCCGCGGAGCTGTTCACGTGACACGCCCATGGTTATGCATCCTGCTTCGTGTTGAAAATTCAGTGCGTTACGGAGGTTATCCACTGTGAGGCACAGGGCTTGTTAACTATCACTACGTATATATACGAACCCTGTTAACACCTTTGGATAAGCACAGTCCGCCGACTGTGATCCGCGCAGGATATGCACTGCGTGCGGTGAACGGATAGACGAAGCGGCAAGCTGTGACGCGCATCGGATGATGCGCGAACCACTGTATCTGTAGAATCGCCGGCATTCAGGATACGAAGGCCTGGCGCACAGGCTCACGGCAATGACCGATTCTTCGTTAACCCGGCTCGACGCGCTCGATATCGATGCCGTCGTACACCGGATGCAGCAACACCCGAGCGACATCGTGTTCGAGCAACGCGTGTCGATCTCCGAAGCCGAAGTGCTGTGTAGCCGCTACAAGGGCGAACGATTAAACGTGAAGTTCGATCTCGACTATGGGGTGTTTGTCGATCGCGTCGGCCAACTGTCCGGCGAAGACATCGCGGAGATCGTCGGATGGCTCACTCTGGGCGAGGCGATCGATGAAGACACCCGTCAATGAGGCGCTTGTGATGGATATTGCCGGCGATGTCGCTGTTGTCGTGACGGATGTGGCAGCCGTCGTCGAGGTGCTGGTGCGGCTGGGCTTCGCTCGACATTCCGATCGCTGGGAACGCGCGATCGTGGACGATGACGATCGCCGCTCGCTCGTTGCCGCGCTTGTCGATCTCGACGCATTGTTTTCCGCAGGCCGTGACTGGAGCCCGCAAGCGCTCGTCGAGTATTACCGCGACATCGGTGTCGTGCGACGTGGGTACCGTTCGATTGCGTGGCGCAGTCCGGAGCAATACGTCGTCGAACAGCATTGATGCGATGCTCATATCGCGGCAATACCGATGATGTGCTCGTGACGCGAACGTGCTCAGCCTTCGTTTGTGGATAACCGGTGCGCGAAACGATTCCGAACGCTGTTCACCCAGTTGGTGAGCGTGCGTTCGGATCGCAAGCTGGGCTCGGATTCCGGCGAACTCGAATGACTGTCGATCGAGTTGTTTTCCAAGACGTAATCGAGCGCTGAAAGTCCATCGCCGTTCTTGCCGCTGTCGGTAGGCGGCATGTGGACAACCCGCACGCCAATCCAGTCGAATCTCTGTGCATTGGATGGGTGAGCGTCTTGTTTTCGACAAGGAGGATCACACCGAATGCCTTGTTTGGCGGGCTTTTTGCCCGAATCGATCGGATGACGTGGAGAATTCGCGGGCGACGCCCCAAGGTTGAATGCGTTGTGGATATCCAGGAGCCAACGAACTCGAAACCCTGTGCGCTCAACCGGTGAGAGCAATCGAACCCGGCGCAGGCATTCGTTTTACCGCAAGGGTTGTGGATATCGAAGCCCCAAAACAACCCGAAACGCTGTGCCCACCAAAGGTGAGCAAGTCGACCGATGATAGCCCGTGGCTTCGCCATGATCGATGTGGATATCCTGTTCCGCAGCGACTCGAAACCCTGTGATTTCAAAGGCGAGGGTGCCGAACGCGTTTCGATGTGGACAACAGACCAGCAAAGTCACTCGAAACGCTGTGCATTCGAGCGGTGAACGTGAGCACGCTCAAGCCAGCCAAGCCGCACCGCGCAGCGCGCTAGCGCCCGCCAACGGCTCCAGCGCGGCGCGCATCGTACCACTCAAGTCTGCTGATCGAGCGCCTGCACGACCGCCTTCTCCCCAAGACTCCCGGCCGGCCCGACCACCGCATAGTTGAGCCCGTTCGCCGACCCATACCGTGCCAGCAACGCACCATCCACACGTTGCCCGGCCGGCAGCAGCCGATGTGCCGATTCCGCCGGCCGGAGATAGAAGCTCAGCGTTCGCCCGGCACCGTCCTCATAGAGCACCATCGCAGCCGTGCCTCCACTGTCCGTCGTGAACAACCGTCCGCCGACCGGCCTGAACCCCGCCGCGCTCAAATCCGGCAGCCGTGCCGAAGCCCCGACGCGCCGGGTGAGCCACCCCTGCAAATCGCCCGCACCCGTCGGCCGGTAATCCACCTTCGCCGTCTGATCGACCACCATCATCTTGTAAGCCTCGACCGCATCGCTCATCGGCGCGACAGCCGGCGCCGCGTTCCACCCGCGCGCCTGCCACCCGCCGAACGTTCCCAGCCCGACGCAGAACACGAACGAAGCCGCCATCGCAAACCGCATCCGCGTGCGTTCCGCCCGCCGTGCGCGAATCGACGCCGGATCGAGCGCGGGGTTATCCGCCGGCATCCGCACGCTCTCCAGCGCCGCCCTCAACCGCTGCGCATCCTGCTGCCATCGCTTCACCTGTTCCGCACGCTCCGGATGCAGCGCGAGATAACGCTCGACCGCGGCGCGCGCATCGTCGTCGAGCTGGCCGTCGACATAGGCCTGAAGGTCGTGTTCGTTCGGAGGCGTGTTCATTTCTTCATCAATCGCAGAGAAGGAGCGGGAAGCTCGCCGTCGCTGAGCTGGCGCAGCGCCTGGCGCGCGCGGGAGAGCCGCGACATCACGGTGCCGATCGGCACGTCGAGTAGGTCGGCGACTTCCTGATAGGTGAAGCCCTCGATCGCGACGAGCAGCAGCAGGCTGCGCTGCTCGTCGGAGAGCCGGCCGAACGCTTCGAGCGTCGCGCGCGCCGCGAATTCGCGTTCGGCGGACGGCCAGTGTGCTTCGTCGTCATCGCGGATGCGGCCGAGCAGCCACGCGTAGCGCTTCGCGCTGCGTTTGCCGTCGAGAAACTGCCGGTAAAGGATCGTGAAGAGCCAGCTGCGCAGCGACGCGTCGTCGCGGCGGCTCGTCCAGCGCGACAGCGCGCGCTCGAGCGTCGACTGGACGAGATCGTCGGCCGCGTGGACGTCGCGCGCCAGCCAGAGCGCGAAGCGTCGCAGCCTGGGGAGGAGTTCGCGCAACGCGTCGTCGTCGAGGGCGGTGGAGGGCATGGCCGGGCCGGTTGCCGAAAGGGTCGAGATGCCGCGTAGGACGTCGGTCCGCGTCGATTATTCCATCAAGCATAGGAAAAAAATTTTCGTGGAATAAAGCGGTGCGGGTGGCGTCCTACGCGGGTTCGACAATGATCTGACGATCGGGAGTGCATCCATGAAGCAATCTTCCTCTTCTTCGCCGCAGCGCGAGCCCGGGCGCGGATGGTGGCGCTGGGCCGTGATCGGCGGCGCGGTGGCCGGCGTGGCCGTCGCGTTCGGGTATGTCGGCGGGTGGTTCGCGCCGGCGCGTCTGACCCCGCAGCGGCTCGTCGACGCGCTGCAGACCAACAGCGGCATCCATCCGGGCTACCGGCGCAATCACGCGAAGGGCGTGTGCGTGACCGGTTACTTCGAAGGCAACGGGGCCGCGAGTGCGTATTCGGTCGCGCCGTTCTTCAAGGCGGTGCGCACGCCGGTGGTCGGGCGCTTCGCGCTGCCGGGCGGGAATCCGTATGCGCCCGACAGCAGCGTGCCGATCCGCAGCCTCGCGCTGAAGCTCACCGCGCCTGACGGCGAGCAATGGCGGACCGGGATGAACGCGATGCCCGTGTTTCCGGTGGCGACGCCGCAGGTGTTTTATCAGCTGACGGTGGCGACCCGGCCCGATCCGAAGACGGGCAAGCCCGATCCGGCGAAGGCGAAGGCGTTCTTCGGCGCGCATCCGGAGACGGCCGCGTTCCTGCAGTGGGTGAAGGGTGCGAAACCGAGCGCGAGTTACGTCACCGAGAGTTATTACGGGCTGAACGCGTTTTACTTCGTCGACGCGGCGGGCAAGCGGCAGGCGGTGAGGTGGCGCGTCGTGCCGGAGCAGACGGCCGGCGCCGGGGACGTCGCGACGGCCGCGGATCCGAACGTGTTGCAGCAGGACGTGACGCAGCGCATCGCGGCGGGTGCGCAGAAGTGGAAGCTGCTGGTCACCCTGGCGGAGGCCGGCGATCCGGTGGACGACGCGACGAAGGTCTGGCCCGCGCAGCGGACGACGATCGATGCGGGCACGCTCGTGCTCGATCGCGTGGAGGCGCAGGACAGCGGGCCGTGCCGCGACGTGAATTACGACCCGACGGTGCTGCCGCAGGGGATTCAGGTGTCGGGGGATCCGTTGCTGGCGGCGCGCTCGGCGGCTTATGCGGATTCGTATCTGCGGCGGACCAGTGAAGAGGCTGGCGTGGCGGGGGTGGCCAAGTTGAGTTCGGAGGGGCGGTGATGAAGATTTCTACGACGTTTAGTCTGCCGGCGAGGGTGCTGCATTGGGTGATGGCCGCGATGATCGTCGCGATGCTGTTTATCGGGGTGGGGATGGTTTCGTCCGTCTCCGAGCGGCATGCGGTTCTGGTGGCGATTCATAAGCCGCTGGGTGTCGCGGTGCTGGTGCTGGTTTGCGTGCGGATCGTGGTGCGTTTTTTGTCGAAGCCGCCGGCGTTGCCCGAGGATCTGCCGTGGTGGCAGAAGGTTGCCGCGCATGGGTCGCATCTCGTGCTCTATGCGCTGATGATCGCGATGCCGCTGATCGGGTGGGCGATGCTTTCGGCCGGCGGGTATCCGGTGACGCTGGGCGATGGGGTGCAGTTGCCGGCGCTTGTTTCGGCCGACCCGGTGACGTTCGCCTGGCTCAGGGTCGCGCACCGGGTGCTGGCTTACTTGTTCTTCGCTACGTTCCTCGCGCACTTCGCGGCCGCGCTGTATCACGGGTTGATTCGTAGGGATGGCGTGGTGAGGGCGATGGTGGGGCGGTGAGCGACGGAGGGTTGGGTTCGATACGGCGGGACTGTTCACGGGCGACCGAGGCGACTCCTGCCGTGTCGCTTATATATGACCACCAGGGAGGCTCAGCGGCCCCCGGCACTGCATGTCAAAAATATTTCACAAAGGGGGTTGCGGAGATCGGGGCAGGTGCTTAGAATCTCGCCTCTTTCGCGCTAACGGAAACACGGCGCGGGGGAAGAAGGGAAGCGGTGCTGTTGAGGTCGGTTATAGCGACCCTGGCGCACACGAAATTAAACCGCAGTCGTCGTAACGAAGTAGTTAAAAAAGTTATTGACGAATTTTAAAAAACGGTTAATAATCTCGCTTCTCTGCTGCTGAAAACGCAGCGCTGCTGAGAAACACAATGTTCCTCGCAGAAATGTTCTTTAAAAATTAACAGCCGATAAGTGTGGGCGCTTGATGGAAGCGAGCTGATCTTCGGATCAGATAGCGAAAGTATCAAGAGTCTCACACTAAAGTAAGTCAGGTTTATGAAGCAATTCATATTCCTGTCAGCTTTGAGTGA
>NZ_JAGXKA010000089.1:0-656 GCF_019091065.1 Burkholderia sp. GbtcB21 | reverse complement strand
TCGGTCTGCTCGATCCAGAGGCCCAGCACATCGCGCTGGCCATCGGCCTGGATGCCCAAGGCCAGATAGACGGCCTTGTTGCTGACCACCCCGTCGTCGCGGATCTTGACCCGCAGCGCATCGAAGAACACGACCGGATACATTGCCTCGAGTGGGCGGCTCTGCCAGCTCAGCGCCTCGGCCATCACCTCGTCGGTGACCGAACTGATGAAGTCGGGCGACACTTCGGTGCCGTATTGCTCGGCCAGAAACCCTTGAATCTCGCGCACGCTCATGCCACGCGCGTACATCGCAATGATGCGTTCGTCGAAGCCGGTGAAGCGGCGCTCGTGCTTGGGAATCAGGATCGGCTCGAAGCTGCCGTCACGGTCACGAGGGACTTCGACACGAACTGGGCCGCGATCCGTGATGACCGTCTTGCCGCTGGCGCCGTTGCGCTCGTTGGCTTGTCCGGCCGGCTTGGACTGGCCCGGCGGGTAGCCCAGATGCAGATTCATCTCGGCGCCCATCGCCCGTTCGATGACCGCCTTGTTGAACGCCAGCATCAGATCCTGAACCTCGGTCGGCGTCATCGGCCCCTTGACCAACTGGTCCAGCAGTTCCTTGGGCAACTCAGGCAGCGGCCCGCGGGCCGCTGCCTGACGCGCTACGGTTTG
>NZ_JAGXKA010000088.1:0-663 GCF_019091065.1 Burkholderia sp. GbtcB21 | reverse complement strand
GAACGCCAGTGGTCGCCGCAGGAAATCGCGGCTACCCTGAAGCGGACCTTCCCCGACGATCCGAGCCTGAACGTGTCCCACGAAACGATTTACAACGCCATCTATGCTCAGCCTCGCGGCGAGTTGCGCCGCGAACTGATTGCCTGTCTGCGCCAGCACCGTAACAAACGCCTGCCGCGATCGCGTGGCACCGATCGGCGCGAGACGATTCCTGACATGGTCAGCATCCACGTGCGGCCGCCCGAGATCAACGATCGACTCATGCCGGGCCACTGGGAAGGTGACCTCATCAAGGGGGCGGCCAACAAGTCCTCCGTGGCTGTGCTCGTCGAGCGTATGAGCCGCGCAGTGCTGCTGGCCAAGATGCCGGACGCGACCGCTGCGTCGGCGCTGGCCGCCTTCACGACCAAACTGCAATCGCTCGTCGAGCCACTGCGCCAGACGCTGACCTACGATCAAGGCCGCGAGATGGCGCGGCATGCCGAGCTGACGGCCGCGACCAACGTGCGTGTCTACTTCTGCGATCCGCACAGCCCTTGGCAGCGCGGCACGTGCGAAAACACCAACGGCCTGCTGCGCCAGTACCTGCCCAAGGGTACGGATCTGTCCGTCTACTCTCAAAAAGACCTCGACGCGATTGCTGACAAGCTCAACACACGACCG
>NZ_JAGXKA010000087.1:0-665 GCF_019091065.1 Burkholderia sp. GbtcB21 | reverse complement strand
CCGATACCAGGGCCGGTACTGGCTCGTGCGCTGATGCCCGGCGGCCGTGACCACCCGCGCCACCCGGCCCGGCGCGTCGTAATACAGCGTGTCGCTCGCGCTCAGTTGCTCAAGCTTCGGGTCGGTGACATAGGCCGGCTGGTTCAGGTAGTACGGCTGGTACTGCTGACGGGGCAGGCCCTTGGCGTTGTATATCACGTGACCACTGGTCAGCCAGCGCTCCTCGCTGGATTCCTGCACTGGCGTGCCGGTCGCATCGAGCTTCAACCTGCCGTTCTCGTCGACGATCGCGCTGAGTCCGCGCTCCGCCTTGATCTTGCCCTGCAGCGGCCGGCCGAACCCGTCGACATAGTCCAGGGCGATCCGGATCGTGGAGAACGCCGGCAGAGGCACCGGGTCGTCAGCATGCTCATCCCGGTAGCGCTCGGCACTCAGGGTGGCCGCGTGCACCGGCACCCGGGACACCGCGGCCACGGCCCGATGCACGGCCAGGCTCTGGCTTGTGCCCAGCTCCGGCACTGGCGTGCCGGCCTTGACGAGCTGGTGCAGCCGCGCCTGGATATGGCCTTCCCCGGTGATCAGGCGCTGCTCCAGCAGGGCTTGCCAGACCGGCGCGACCTCGCTGTCCGGCAGCCCGGCCGCGCGCAGCCCGGCCTCGGTCAGCG
>NZ_JAGXKA010000086.1:0-667 GCF_019091065.1 Burkholderia sp. GbtcB21 | reverse complement strand
TGAGCTGACCCCGTAAAGTTGGACGGGTAAATTAGGCCGCCAAGGGCTGAGTTCTGTACTGCACGGGACTCAGCCCTTTTAGCTTGAGCTTGATGCGGTCGTGATTGTAATAGCGGATGTAGTCGGCAATGGCGCGACGCAATTGCTGGACGTCTGCGAAGTGTGTCAACCGGAAGCACTCGGATTTGAGTGTGCCGAAGAAGCTTTCCATCGCGGCATTATCCAGGCAGTTGCCCTTGCGTGACATGCTCTGCGGCATGCCTCGCTCAGCAAGCTGTTCGCAGTATTCTCGCATTTGATAAGCCCAGCCTTGATCCGAATGCAGCATCGGTGCCTCATCAGGTGCCAGCCGCTTGAATGCCTTGTCCAGCATGGCTTTGATCATGGCGAAGTCAGGGCGCTCGCTCATTTGCCAGGCAATGATCTCGCCGTTGTACAAATCCAGAACCGGCGACAGATATAGCTTCTTGCCGCCGACATTGAATTCGGTCACATCCGTCACCCACTTCTCGTTGGGCCTATTGGCTTCGAATTGGCGGTTGAGTAGATTCGGCGCTATGCGCCCACGCTCTCCCCGATAGGACCGATATTTCTTGGGCCGAACGAGCGACTTCAGACGCAGCACTGACATCAGTCGCTGCACCGTCTTGCGGTTGACCCAAGTGCC
>NZ_JAGXKA010000085.1:0-673 GCF_019091065.1 Burkholderia sp. GbtcB21 | reverse complement strand
GACATGCTCGTGTACCCAGACCAGAACTAAGACCCAGACCTGGACCTAAATCTAGGACCTAATCCCAAACACAGACTTGGACCTAGATAGGGATCCGGATATGAACCTAGACTCGGACCAAGACCAAGACTGGGATCGAAATGCTGGACCTAGATCTGGACCGAGATCCTTACCCAGACCCAAACTTGGACCCGCACTCGGGACCCCAACTTGGACTTGGACTGGAACCTAGACCCAGATCGGGGTCCAGACCTGGACACAAACCCAGACACAGACTCGGACCAGAACACAAACCCAAACCTAGAATCAGACCCAAAGCTAGACCCGGAGCCAGACCCAAACTCAAACCCAGACCAGGATCAGAACCAAGGACTTACACCCGGACCCAACCTAGACCAAGACCCAGGACGCGAACCCACACCCGGAACTTGATTTGGACCTAGACTGTAATCCAGACCCGAACCCTAACTCATACCAAGACTTGAACTCCAACCCGAACTCAAACCCAAACTCGAAGTTAGAATCGCAAATGGAACTAGAACCGAACTAGGACTAGGACAAGGACCAAGACCTAAACCTAAACCCGAACCAAGATCAAAACACAGACAGAGACCTAAACTCGAACCGAGACTAGGACTCAAACCCGAACCTAGACCGGGACCCAAACCCACAC
>NZ_JAGXKA010000084.1:0-679 GCF_019091065.1 Burkholderia sp. GbtcB21 | reverse complement strand
GCCAGCCGCTGACCACCCGCCAGCAGTTCCTGCGCGACGACGTGCTCGACAGCGACTGGGCCGGCGACGATCCGGCCGCCTGGGCGCGCGATCTCGCACCCGAGACCTACACCACCCGCTGGACCTACAATGCCCTCGGCCAGCAGACCGAACGCCGCGATGCGCGCGGCCACCGCCAGCGCCAGCGCTTCAACGTCGCCGGCCAGCTCGCCGGCAGCGAGCTGCAACTGGCCGGCCGGGATACCTGGCAACCGCTGTTGCGCGCGATCACCTACAGCGCCGCCGGCCAGGTGTTGCACGAAGAGGCTGGCAACGGCGTCGTCACCGACTACTGCTACGAGCCGCAGACCCAGCGGCTGGCCGAGCTGCGCACGACACGCCCCGCGCAGAACGGCCGCGCCACCGTGCTGCAAGCCCTGTCGTACCAGTACGACCCGATCGGCAACCTGCTCGCGATCGACGACGCGGCCCAGACCACCGGCTACACTCGCAACCAGCGCGTCGAGCCGGCCAGCCACTACACCTACGATGCGCTGTACCAGCTGACGCGGGCCACCGGGCGGGAAAACGCCAACGCCGGGCGCCAGACGCAGGCGCTGCCGCCGCCGATCGTGCCGCTCTACCCGGAAAGCGGCGAGTTGACCCACTACACGCGTACCTACACCTACGACCGCGGCGC
>NZ_JAGXKA010000083.1:0-689 GCF_019091065.1 Burkholderia sp. GbtcB21 | reverse complement strand
GCGCGCGCATTGCCGAAGCTCACCTGCTTGAGGCAGGCGGCCTGCGTGCGAACCGCCGCCGCTTCGCGGGGGGCGTAACTGTAGTACACATGCTCGCCGTGCGGACTCACCGTTTCCTCGAGGTGCCATTCGAGCACCTGCGCCGGGTCGCCGGGGGCGGCCGTGCGGGCGGCCGCGCAGCGGCCGAACACCTCGCACCGGCCGTCGGCCCGCCACACCCGCCACCAGGCGGGGGCGGGCGCATCGGGGGGCGCAAGCGGCTGATGCTGCTCGAGGTAGTCGAACCGCCCCTCGTGGCGCAGGTGGTAGCGGGTGAGGCGCTCGTTGTTCAGCACCGTCGGCGGGGCCGCGTCCGGCACCAGTTCCTCGCCCTCGAACAGGAAGGTATCGCGCCCGTCCGCGTAGGTGGGGATGCCGCGGCTGGTCTGGCGGGCGAGGGACGGCAGTGTCAGCGCCATCCCCAGCCCGAACGGGCCGTTGCCCTGGTGGCTGTGGTACGTGAGGGCGAGCGCGGGGGCGAGCCGCACCGGTGGCAGCGGCAGCGGCACCGACAGCTGCGCGGCGCCGCTCATGCCGCCCGGGCTCAGGGTCTCGCCCATCCCCGGCAGGGCGCCGCCGCCCTTCGGGAACGCGGCGGTGACGAGCTGCAGCGGCGGCGTCGGGGTGGCGGTGGGTAGCGGGTTCATGGG
>NZ_JAGXKA010000082.1:0-689 GCF_019091065.1 Burkholderia sp. GbtcB21 | reverse complement strand
CGATCGAGGTATGCAGGCGTTGCCGATTGTAATAGCCCTCGATCCAATCGACGATATCCAGGCGGGCGTGAGCACGCGTTTCGTAGTGAGTCTGGTAGATTCTTTCGACCTTCAGCGTCTTGAAGAAGTTTTCCATCGGGGCGTTATCCCAGGCGTTGGCACGGCGGCTCATTGAAACGTTTATCTTGAACGCGGCGGTCAATTTCCGGTACGCGCGACTGGCATATTGGGCGCCGCGATCGGAGTGCAGCAGCAATTCCGGTGGCGGTTTGCGTTGCCAGCACGCGCTGCGCAACGCCTGGCAGACCAGATCCGCGTTGATCCGCTCGGACATCGACCAGCCGACGATGCGCCGGCTCGCCAGATCCAGGATCGCCGCCAGATACAACCAGCCCTCGCCGGTCCTCACGAACGTGATGTCGCTTACCCAGGCTTGATTGGGCCGCCAGCCGTCGAAACGCCGATCCAACAGATTCGGCGCCACCGGCAAGCGATGCGTCGAATCCGTCGTCACCCGATACGGGCGCTTGTAGACCGGACGTAGTCCCTGGCGTTGCAGGCTGCGACGCACGCGTTCGGCGCTCACCGGCCGGCCCTGAGCACGCAACTGCCGCACGATACGAGGTCGGCCATAGCTGCCGCGGCTGGCACGATGAATGGCGGCGACCTCAGCGTCCAACATGGCATTG
>NZ_JAGXKA010000081.1:0-705 GCF_019091065.1 Burkholderia sp. GbtcB21 | reverse complement strand
GCGCTGAGAGGTGCAAGTCCGGTTCGGGGAGGAGAGGCCGGGAGATAGCTCGACTACGCCCGGTCTCTTACTCCACTTCCGATGGCACGCGGATTCGTGTATCTGACGGCGGTGGTGGACTGGGCGAGCCGCAAGGTACTCTCGCACCGGGTCGCCATCACGCTGGAAGCCGTGCATGCCGTCCAAGCGCTGGAGGAAGCGTTCGCCCGTTACGGGCTGCCGGACATCGTGAACACCGATCAGGGCAGCCAGTTCACGGCGGGCGCGTTCACCGAGGCCGTGCTGGACCGGGGCATCCGGCTGTCGATGGACGGCAAGGGAAGCTGGCGCGATAACGTGTTCGTCGAGCGGGTTTGGCGCAGCATCAAGTACGAGGAGGTCTACCTGAAAGCGTACGAGTCGGTCAGCCATGCCCGGCGTTCCATCGGCGAATACATCGAGCTGTACAACCGGAAACGGCCCCATTCGAGCCTGGCGGATCAGACGCCGGATGAGGCATACTTCGCGGCGCTGCCTGCGATCAAATCGGCAGCATGACTGCCTCGGACATCCCACTTAAAAATATCGAGAACCTGTCCGAACGAGCGAGGCCACCTCTTTCAGGCTTTCGATGGCGTTTGTAACCGGCTGTCAGCGTCGGATAGATACTCCCCACTTTCGTCGAAGTAATTTTCCCCAGTTTTTTATACGACGGCGCCGCAGTAG
>NZ_JAGXKA010000080.1:0-734 GCF_019091065.1 Burkholderia sp. GbtcB21 | reverse complement strand
GCGAACAAACTGAACAGTTGCGCCGTGTTCTTGAGCAGTCCCTTGTAGCGCGCCTTGCGATGACGGAAGAGGTTCTTGACGACATGAAACGGATGCTCGACTCGCGCGCGAATTTGCGCCTTGGTTCGCTCGAGCGCGATCACCAGATCCTTCAGCGCACCGTCCTGCATCGCCTTGATCTTTCCTCGCTTGGCCGCCACGCGCCACTTCACCGACTGGCCCTTCATTTCATCGCGCTTGTCTACGCCGATGTAGCCCGCGTCGCCGAACGCTTCCTGCTCGTGACCGTGCAACAGCGCGTGCGCTTGCGAAACATCCGACACGTTGGCGGACGTACCGACCACGCTGTGAACCAGCCCCGAATCGGCGTCGACGCCGATGTGCGCCTTCATGCCGAAGTGCCACGCATTGCCTTTCTTCGTTTGATGCATCTCCGGATCGCGATGCTTCTCAGCGTTCTTGGTCGACGACGGTGCTTCGATGATCGTCGCATCGACCAGCGTGCCTTCCTTCATCATCAGCCCGCGTTCGCACAGCGAGATACCAATCTCATCGAACACCTTGCGCGTCAGGTCATGTTCAAGCAGCAGGCGCCGGAACTTCAGCAGCGTGGTCGCATCCGGCACGTCCTCCACGGCCAGATCAATCCCGGCAAACGCCCGCATCGCGATGCTGTCGTACAGCGCATCCTCCAGCCCTTCGTCCGACAGGCTGTACCACTGCTGCAGGAAGTA
>NZ_JAGXKA010000008.1:0-322053 GCF_019091065.1 Burkholderia sp. GbtcB21 | reverse complement strand
ATGGGCTCAATGTCGCGGTTAACTGGTGGTGGATCGAAGACAGCGCCAAATCCACTCACGCGCATTCCGTGTGATGCGACCAGGCTAATTCAGCACCGTAAGCGCCCGACATCAAGCTGCGCTCCGCGTCCGACCTACCCTGCGACGCGGAGCCAGCCTCAACCGGCGAGACGACGCGTCACGGCTCAGTGCCCGAACCAGATACCAATACGCGACCGCAATCGATACGTCCTCACGGGCGGCCCGGCTAACAACACGATCGGTTCCCGATGGCAACGTCACCTGCCCGTCCGTCTGCGGCCGACGCGCCGCTATCTCCGCTCCGTCTATCGACTGACCACGCTCGCCGCAATCTGCGCATCCTGCACCGCGACGCCAGTCAAATCCGCCAGGGTGATCTGCGCCCGATCGGCGTCGTTGCGGCCCCGACGCTTTTCGGCAAGCAGGACCCCTATTTCCACCAACTTATCCGTGTGAATGAGCCGCGCAGATAACGCGTGGGAAACTTCGCCATACTGACTGCACTGTGCGATGGAGTCGACCACGACGGCACCCGCCCGGGCAGCGATGCGCGGATCGAGCTCCTGCTTCCCAACAGCGTCGGCTCCCACGGCCGTGATGTGGGTGCCATCGCGAATCCACTCTGCTTGAAGCAGCGCTTCGCGTGAAGGTGTCACCGTGACGATCAGGTTCGCATTTCGCGCCACGTCCTCGGCCGTGGAATGAACCTGCACGGAAAACCCCTGCGCCGACATGTCGGCGGCAAATTGCAAACTGCGCTCCCGATTCCGTTCCCACACGTGCACCTCGCGGCACACCGTAACTGGTTTCAGATACTCCAGTTGCAAGCGGGCTTGGACGCCCGCGCCAATGATCCCGATGCCGCCAACCTGGTGCGGTGCGAGAAGACGCGCCGCTAGTTGTCCCGCGATCGCGGTGCGCACGCAAGTCAGCCAGCCTTCGTCCTGCAGCAATGCGAGGGGTTCGCCCGTCGTCGCCGAAAACAGCATGACCAGCCCGCTGTTGCTCGGCAGTCCCATCTCTGGATTGTTGTAAAACCCGGAAGATGCCTTGACCGCAAATGTCGCGGTGCCGTCGACATACGCCGACTTGATACAGCACTCGCCATTGACCGAAGCAAACTGAAAATGCTGGATTGGCGGCACCTGCGCCCCACCCCGCGAGTAAGCGATAAAACCTTGCTCGACCATTCGCACCGCACGTTCCATGTCAAAACGCGCAACGATTTCATCCTTGGTCCAGATTCTCATCGCACCGCCTCGATGAATTTATCCAGCATGATGTTCCGGCCGCAGATCACGACGGCAACCGCCCGTCCCTGATATTCCGGCGCACGCTTGAGCATCGCCGCCAGCGCGACGCCCGCGGCGCCCTCGACCATCCAGCCGTCGGTTTGCGCAATGAGCCGCATCGCCGCCTTGATTTCCTCTTCGGTCACCAGTTCGGTTCCCGTGATGATTTTCCGACTGATGTCGAACGTCACGGTATCCGGCTCAATGCCGCCCGATGTGCCATCAGAAATCGTGTCGGACTCTTCGGATTCGACGATCCTGCCCGCTTTCAGCGAGTGGTAAAGAGCCGCCGAATTTGCCGGCCAGCAGCCCACAATCTCCGTCGACGGATGCAATGTCCGGACGGCGGTGCCGACACCCGATATCAGCCCTCCACCGCCCACGGAAACGAAAATAGCGGAAAGGTCCATTCCGGCCTCACGGGCCTGCTCGTCGAGTTCGAGACCGATGGTTCCCTGCCCGGCGATGACGTCGATATCGTTGTACGGCGATATGAATGTAATCTGCTTGAGTTCCGCCTGACGACGGGCTTCAAGTTCGACACCTAGCGCCGTGTCGTCGATCGTGACAACGTTCGCACCGAATGCCCGGATCGCGTCGAGCTTGAGCGGCGACGCCGTGCTGGCCGCATAAACTGTCACAGGTACGCCGGCGAGTTTGCCGGCGAGGGCGACGCCCTGTCCATGATTTCCGCTCGATACCGTCAACACACCATTGCGACGTGCCAATGGATCGAGCAACCGCATCTTGTTCCATGCGCCGCGAAACTTGAACGACCCCGTGCGCTGTAGATGCTCACACTTCAAATAGACTTCGCAACCGGTCGAATTCGACAGCACGGGGCTGTACAAAAGCGGTGTCACCGCGACCAGCGGACGCATCGCGCGATGTGCGTCCTCGATCCTCGCGAATAAATCGTTCGTCACGGGTTCCCCCTTGTTTCGCCCTGCGGCGGTCGGGCACATCGGGTCAGTTCGCATCGGATGGACCGACACCCTTGTGCAATTTGGCGACGAATATGAAATCACCGAGATATCCGTCCATTATGGATAGCCTATTAATTCTAGGAAGCGAGCCGTCTCATTTAATGCGGACATACACGCATTGACACCCATACAAGCATCGTACGGAAGCAAATGCTTCACGTCGCCAGTATCGCTTGACCTCGATCAGCGTAAATAATCTTGACGCGCAATACACAAGCGAGCACTTATGCGGAATAACACATCCCACTCGCCTCGCAAACCGAAATAATTATTCAGAAAGGTGCATTCCAACGGTCTTTTCCCGCGGGGTTCTTGCGTGTGGATACGGCAATCACATCCGAACGATTGATATGAATAAACACTTATGCGTCGCAGTAAATGCACTAATCTTCTGTTTAAAGAGCAGAAGATTACGTTGAAACAATCAAGGCTCTTCCGATGGATCGGGCACGCCGTATCGGCGGATTGCCAGCGACCTGTCATGACCGTTTCCCACACGTATTACTGGGAGGTATCACCATGAAACTGTTGCGTCGCATGGCGTCTTCGTCACGTTCCCGTCGGAATGGCAGCCGCATCCTGTCAGACCGGGGGGCTGCCCGCATCGTGCGGGGGCGCAGTCACAACAAACTATTTGTCGTCGGCGTTGGCCTTCTGGGGACTTTGGCGTTCAATCTGCCGGCCGCCACCACTACCGGCACGATGGCCGTCACTGCGCCGGTTGACGCTACCTGCCAGATCTCGGCCACCCCGCTGACCTTCGGCGCCTACGCGGGCACGCAGACGGACGCCACCTCCACTCTCACGATCACCTGCAGCAACACTACGCCGTATAACGTCGGCCTCGATGCCGGGCTGACGCCCGGCGCGACGGTGACCAGCCGCGCGATGAGCATCACTGGCGCCAGCCTGCCCTACTCGCTGTTCCAGGATGCCGGGCGGACCACCAACTGGGGCAATACGGTCGGCACCGATACCGTGGCCGGCACTGGCTCAGGCAGCGCCCAGACACTGACCGTCTATGGCCGGGTGGCGGCGGGCCAGTTTGTCGCGCCAGGGGCGTACACCGATACGATCACCGCCACCGTCACCTATTGACTGATGGCGGCAAAGCTATATGGAGCGGTCGCGCGCGTCGCGACGTTCATCGCTCTTCTGCCAGGGCGCCGTCAGCGCGCAGTCGCTGACGGTGCTGCCCGTCACCATTCAGATGGCAGCGGGACGGATGGCCACCGCCCTGACGGTCATCAACCAGGGCGACAGCGAGACCGGCGTCTAGGTCCGCGCCTTCGCCTGGAATCAGCCTGATGGCAACGACCAGCTCACGAGTTCCGATGAGGTGCCGGCGAGTCCGCCGCTCGCCACGATCGCGCCGAGGGCCACCCATATCGTGCGCCTGGTGCTCCGCCTGCCGCCGCAGGGACGTGAGGCCACCTACCGCCTCCTGCTCGACCAGATCCCGCCGCCAGCCGCGCCGGGGACTGTGCGCATCGCGCTGCGCCTGTCCATTCCGGTCTTGGCCGAGCTGGCGATCCGGGTGGCCCCGCATGTGCAATTTCACATCGAGCGCGATACCGGGCAGGCCTGGCTCGTGGCGTTCAATGACGGTGGTCGCCACGAAGCGATCCGCGACATCGCGCTCACGACCAGCGAGGGCAGCGGGCTGCAGACCGAGGCTAACGTATCGCCGTACGTTCTCGCCGGCGCCACCTGCCGTTGGCGCATTGTCGCGCAGGCCCGCCTGCCGGTACCAGGTGGAACGGTGTGCCTTACCGCGCACGCGGACACCGGCGGTATCGTCGACCAGCCGGTGTCTATCGTTGCGGGTCCCTGATCGCCCGCGCGTGGCCGTCATGCGCCTGTGCCGTGCGACGATCGTCATACTCGTGCTGGCCATCATGCCGCGACCGACCGAAGCCGCCGAGCGGACACTGCTGCTGGCGGTGCAGGTCAATGGTCATTCCACCGGCAAGATCGGCGAATTCACGCTGTGCGACGGCGCGCTGATGGCACGGCGAGGAGAACTGCACGACCTCAGCTTCCGGGTGCCCGATTCCCTCGCGTCGGTGCCTGACGGTCCGATAGCCTTGTCCGACCTGCCTGGGTTGACCTGGCGCATCGATCAGACGAGCCAGACGCTGTACGTCACCGCTGCCAATGACCGCCCGCTGCCAGCGCTGCTGCATCCCGAAGGGAACTCCGGCGGCGGTGGGGCAGTCACGAGCGGCACGGGTGCAATGCTCAACTATGACATCAGCGGCACCGGCACCGATCGCCGGAATGTCGCCAGCGGGCTGCTCGACCTGCGGGCGTTCTCGCGCTGGGGGGCGTCAGCTCGGGACTGCTGGCCTATGCCGGCGGAGGTCCGGGCGGCCCCGGTACGGCGTCGGCGATACGCCTGGATTCGACCTATACGATGTTGGACCCCGATAAGATGCTCCGCTATCGCTTGGGCGACTTCCTCACGGGTGGCCTCGGCTGGACGCACCTAGTTCGCCTCGGGGGGCACTGGTCACCTTAGACTTCAGAATGCGGCCCGATCTCGTGACCTTTCCGTTGCCTATGGTGAGCGGCTCTGCCGCCGTCCCCTCCACGGTGGACGTGCTGGCCAACGGTACCAGGGTGTTCTCGCGGCAAGTCGAGGCGGGGCCCTTCGAGATCCCGCAACTGCCGATGGTGACGGAGGCCGGGACGATTTCGATGACGCTGACTAACGCGCTGGGCCAGCAGTTGGTCGCAACGCTGCCCTTCTATGCCAGCTCGGCGCCGCTTGCCCCGGGTCTGCATGCCTTCTCCATGCAAGCGGGCGCAGTGCGACGCAACTAGGGCCTGCTCAGCAACGACTACGGCAACTTTTCGGCCACCGCGACCTGGCGTCGCGGCCTGTCCACGGCGGTGACCGTCGAAGCCAGCGCCGTGGGCACCGCGGGAACGTTCATGGCGGGCGGCGGCCTCGTAGTGAATGTCGGCAATCTCGCCGTGCTCAACGCCGCCGCAGCGGCCAGCACCAGTTCCGGGCGCACCGGCACGCAGCTTTCCCGGTGTCCAGCGCCTCGGCACAGTGTTCAGCTTTGGCACCTCTGTCTCGGTGGCCGGCCACGACTTCCGGGACGTCGCGGCAACGAACGGCGACCCGGTTCCACGGTTGCGGCTCAACGCCAGCGTTTGGCCTGTCGCTGGGGCGGTTCGGCTCCGTGGTCGTCGCATATGCGGGAGTCGACCGTGACACCGCTCCGAGCGCGATCAGGCTGTACGTTCCAACGGGAAGTGAGCGGTACCCGATTCCAAGCACCATATCGTCACCAACGCCAACGGCACGCCGCTCGCCGCGATCCTGACCGGCGCAAATGTCAACGACGTCACGCAATTGCTGTCTCTGATCGACGCGATTCGGTAATCCCCCCGATTCGCGGATTGCGAGGCCATCCACTGAGAAGGCCGCGTGTGGTCTACGCCGATGTTGGTTTGCGACTCCGAGCGGCATCGACGAGCGTTGCGCGATCGTGGTATCGAGCCGGCGATCGCCAAGCGCCGTACCGAACATGGCAGCGGCCTTGGCAAGTATCGCTTGGTTGTTGAACGCAGGCATGCCTGGCTGCATCACTTCCGTCGCCTCCGTATTCGTTTCGAGCGCCGTGCTGAGATTCACGGCGCGTTCCTCAAACTCGGCTGCTGCTTGATCTGCTGGAACACCTTGCAGCGGACTCGGCAGTCTTTATGAAACCGTCTCTAAGCAGAATGATGCCCGTCAATACCCGGAAACAGGCCGAATTCAAAGCATCAGAACACGCAAGAACAGGCAGGAATCACACGGTACCGAATTTTTTTTTTGCGCCATCGTGCGATTGCAGTAAGCGCCTCAATGCGCGCGACCATGTGCATCGACGTCGCGCAGCCGATCGAGGGTTCAATCAAGTACCAAGAAGACGAGCCACGCTTGAAATTAGACGTGTGCAATCTTGTGGAGAACAATCGATTAGTTTCTTCTCGATAGATTGGATTCAATCCGCGCAGTTTTTCTGTCTTTCTACGTCGATACCGGCTTGCTTGATTTGCGCTCGCCCCGATATTTTCGCGCTCGCGGCTAGTCGTCTTTCGTGCGCAACATGTGATCGGCCTGCATGCACCGCATCGTTCCCACCGTTCGAGTTCTCTGCGCGGAGTGATCAACGGACCGCATCGAACCTGCACACACGACATACGTGTCCTCTTCGCCGCAGTCAGTTCACTTTGTTGCGCCAGACGTGCAGGTTTCTCGTTCGAACGGACTCGGCTTTCTTGCAGGCGACCTCCGCTTTTCTGTGCAGCACAAAGCATCGCACTCGCGGGATTAGCGAACGGCGGAAACAAATAGATAAAAACAAAGTAGCGCGCAGGATAGGCTTGCGCCGGTTTTGGGCGCCATGCACATGGAACTCTACGCGCACCATTGATAGGTCGAAGCGGTGAGGCTCAATTGTCGGTATGGGCAGCATATACGCCGCCGACTCACCATGACGGCAACTGAGAGCGTTTGGATCCCACGTACATGTTGATTGCGCAGGTGTAGCGGCGGCTGCGGCACGAAGTCGCGCCGAATCGGCAGCGAACGATGCGTGCGGTTCGACCGCCGACAAGTTACTGTCAGGGAGGTGTCCCCATATTCGCCCGCCTCGGCCAGCTACATCATCACGTTGCGATCAATTGTCCTCAGTGCCGTCCGACTCCCCCGACACGGATCCGTTAATCGCGTCGACCAGCGCCAGCACGCCCCTCTTCTCCCGACTCTTCAATTCTCTGAAGCCTGCGAGAAGTCGCTCCTCCTCATTGGCAAGCCGGAGCGTCGCAGGATTGGACGTTTGGCCAGTCAGCAGATACTGAACATCAACCCCGGCCTCTGCAATTCCAACCAGGTAGTTGGCGTCCGGGTACCGCAAACCCTTCTCATAGTTGGACTGCGCCTGTTTTCGAACGCCGCCAGAGTTGCCCAATTCGTCCTGTGTCATACGCAGGCGTCGTCGCTCCTGCTTCAGACGCAGCGCAAAGTTATCCAAACGTGGATTATCAGTTGACATATACGTTTTTGTTGACTAGCGTGATAAGTACACGATCGAGCCTCGACGTTGTCGCGCGTGCAGGAAAATTCGACTGCATACGCCCCGAAAAACAGCAGTCCTTTGCTGGAGTAGATTCTATGTCTTTCACTTACGAAATTCGCGGCGCCCTGTCCGTTCTCGAGAACTTTCGACACTTCCATGCTCAGCAATTCGCTGAGAGTGTTGCGGAACCTGCTGACGTCTACTACGCGACCGATGCGGTCACCCATTCCTTTTTGATCCGCATCCGCGGCGCACTCTCGGACCAGGAGGTGTCATCGGTCGAAGATGCACTCGAGGAATTCTCCCAGAAATGGACGTGTACCGGGGCGGTGCTTCGCCGCGTGCGCTTCGGGGAACTGTCGTTCCTGCCAGTCGGACTCGCTCACCATGTCGAACTGCTTGAGGAACTGGCCGACGAACACGTACAACTAGAAGCCTTTCTGCAACGTCAAGCCTGGATTCTCAACAAATTCAAGAACCCGGATCTACCAGATCGTGAAGACGCGAGACAAAACTGACTTCTCAGCGCCGATTGTGCAGATCAAGTGGGCGAACCAGCGGAGATTCATCATGGAAGAACCAGCACGCTACGTCTTGTCGGGTGCTCTGCCTGTCCAAGACGATCTGGAAGACGAACAGCTTGATCGGGTGTCTCGACATCTGGGCGGTATCGCGACGGTGTATCTAAGGTACGATGAAGTAGCAAACACCGTCTCGCTGCGCATCTCCGGCACGCTGATGCGCGACGATGTGCGCTACATCGAGCAGCGCATCGAGCGGTTCGCCGAAGAAAATGCTCGGGCCGCTGCGATTCTACTGAGCGAGTGGAACTGCGAAACGAGCGAGCTCGTGGTGGGTATGAACTGGGACGCCCAATGCCTGATTAAACTCGGTGCAGTGCAAGAGCAACTCGGCAAACTCTCGGAACGTTACTTCGACTTTCTCCTTCGACTCGAACCTGCCGACGCCCGAACCGGCGGCAGGTCAATGCCTCTTCTGTGCGTCTCAGTCGGGACCAGCAATGAATAGCATGTCGACAGATGAGCAGATTTGGGCCGCAATATGCCCGCGGCATCTTGCGTCGCGACGAGGCGGATTTGGGCCAACGGCAGAATGTGCCGAGCATCGTCCTGCCCGAACCCCTCTACAGATCACCCCTGGGGGTATTTTTGGGGGTATTTCTTCAAAGGTTGCCGGCTATTCCCATAACCGGCGGACCAGCATGGATTCTGTCGGGGGACCAGAAAATTTCCCGCACGCGCCCCTGTTTACGACTTGCCGTCGGACCCGACCTGCCGGAACCGCGCACGCAGAACGCCGTCAGGCGACCGCACCCCGTCCCCCGCTCCTCACATCACCCCCGTCCGCACCTGCGGCATAAGACTCGCATCCGCCCCCGTCACGGTAAACGCCCCCGTCGCCGACGCCCCTGACGGCCGTGCCAGCACACTGCCGTCGCCCAGTCGGTTCGCGTCGACGACGATCTGGCTCGCCGCACAACCACTCGACAGCAGCGACACCGGCGAGCCGGCGATCGACGAGAACGTATTGCCCGTCACGCTGAACGAGCACACGTTTCCATACGCCCGGAAACCCGCATAACCGGCCCCCGATACACGGTTGCCGGTCACCGCGACGTCCGTGACCGTTCCCGTCCACGTGTCGAGTTCGATCGCCGCCTGCTGCGTCGGCTGCAACCCGTTGTTCACATTCGAATTCTGGATGTTGGCCACGACATTGCCGGTGATCACCACGTTCGACACGCCGTAGGTCTTCCAGCTGTCCTCCTGTGCAACCAGAATCCCCGCCGCCTTCTGCACGCCGTCGACCGTATTGTTCGAGATCGTCACGGCCTGGCCGCCGACCACCGAAATGCCGCGCCCCCATGCGTTGCCGGACACCGCGTTATGGTCGATCAGCACATTGCTGTTGACGCGGCCGTCGCCGACATAGCTGACGACGGCGATCAGGTCGTCGCCGGTGCCGGTCACCGTATTGTTCTGCACGAGCACGTTGGTCGAACCGTAGGTCGTGTGGATGCCGTCGGCGAGCGTCGCACGAACCGTATTGCCGACGATCGCAACGCCGCTGCCGCCGAACACGAAGATTCCGCCACTGGCGCCGCCGTCGATCGTCACGCGAAGCACCTGGACGCCCGCCCCCGTCACCTCGACCTTGGTCGAAGCCGGCGTCGTGAGCCGCGTCGTGCCGGTACCGGCCAGCGTCACGCCCACGAGCGTCGAGCCGGCGCCGCTCATCACGATCGTCTGGTCGGCCGGATTCGTGGCGGCCAGCGTCGCGCCGTATCCGGAAATCACCACCCGGGGCACGGTCACCGCGAGCGAATGCCCGACGACGTAGCGGCCCGGCGCGATGGCCAGGCGCTGGCCGGCCTTCAGGCTGTCGAATGCCTTTTGCAGCGCGTCGGCCTGATCGCTGCCGTCGGCGGCCGGAAAGACCGTCACGTCAGCGACGAGAACAGGATTTGCGCCAGGGGTGGGCGAAAGCGTCGCGCCGGCCGGACTGGCCGTCGGCGCCGGGCTGGTGGGATTCGTCGATGAAGGCGTCGTACCGGATGCCGCGCTGGCAGGCTCAGCGGCGGATGTAGGTGTACTCGCAACCGTCTGCGTTGCCGGCGCAGCATTGTCGCCGCCGCCGCATGCAGTGACGCCAAGGCAAAGCGCGGCAAGCATCACTCGATCGACTGTACGCATACGATTTCTTGCGAGCCCGAGGTGGCCTCATCGTAAGTACGCCCGGCGTTTTTGTAAATGAACTCCTTCGCCCGACCCGCCGCGCTGTGCGCCTCACGCACAAACCGTCGGCGATCCTCTCCGATTCATTTCGATGACATGCGACATGCGATCGCACTTTGCCCGATCGCCACGGACACGCATCGGGCATTGCGTAGAATCCCGAACCTTTGCATGTACAACGGACCCAAGGACCCGACCATGATTCGAACGATCGCGGCACTGGCCGCGCTTTCGACCCTGACCGGCACGGCGAACGCCGCCGATACCGGCACCGCATCCGGCACCGCGCACGCGAAGCAGCGCTATGTCAGCCCGGGCATCGCCAACGTCACCGGCGCGGCAGCGCCGCGCCCGGAAAGCGCGTCCCCCGACGCACGCTGCCGGGAACTGGCCGCCGGCATCGACGCTGTAACGCATGCACCCGACCGCGGCCAGAAAATCGTGCGCGGAATCGGCCCGGACGGCAAGCCGCGCAACGAACTGCGCGCTTACGACAAGCGGGCCGACCTGGAAACCGAGCATCAACGGCTCGGCTGCCGATAACGAACGCAACGCTGCCCGGCCAAATCACGCCGGGCATCGGCATTTACGCGTTCGCGCCGCCATCGATCGTCAACCCGGTCCCGTTGATCGACCGCCCTTCCGGCCCGACGACGAACGCAACGAGCGCCGCCACGTCATCAGCCTTGCCGTACTGCGGAATCGCCATCCGCGAACGCTGCGCACCGGCATGTTCGCCGTCGGCCGGATTCATGTCGGTATCCGTCGACCCCGGATGCACGATGTTGACCGTGATGCCGCGCGGCCCGAAATCGCGCGCGAGCCCCTGCGTCCAGCCGATCAGCGCGGCCTTGCTCGCCGCATAGAGGCTCATCCCCGCATCGGGCACGCGCGTCGCGAGGCAACTGCCGGTCGACACGATGCGCCCACCCTCCCCGAGATGCCGCGCCGCCGCCTGCGACGCGACGATCACCGCGCGCACGTTCACGTTCAGCGTCGCGTCGATATCGTCGAGCGTGAGGTCGTCCAGCGCGCCTGCGCGGAAGATCCCCGCGTTGTTCACGAGGATGTCGAGACCGCCGAACGCCTCCGCGGCACGATCGACCGCGTTGCGCACCGCCACCGGATCGGCACTGTCAGCCTGGATCGCGACGGCGCGCCGACCCAGCGCCTCGATACCGGCGACGACGGCCTGCGCCCGCTCGGCAGATTTTTCGTAAGTGATCGCGACGTCCGCGCCATCGGCCGCCAGCCGTTTCGCGATGGCCGCACCAATGCCGCGGCTGCCGCCCGTGATCAGTGCACGCTTGCCCTGAAGTCGATTCATGTTCGTTCCTTTCCTTATTTATGTAACGGTCGACACAGAATGTGGCACGTTGCGCGGCGCTGTCAATTGAATTATTTTATCGATCGATACAGATATCGACGAAGGGATGGATGCAATGGCTGAACGGGGCCGACCGAGAAGCTTCGACAAGGAAGCGGCGCTGGATCGCGCAATGGCGGTGTTCTGGCGGCTCGGCTACGAGGGTGCGTCGATGGCGGACCTGACGGCCGCGATGGGCATTGCGTCACCGAGCCTGTATGCGGCGTTCGGCAGCAAGGAAGCGTTGTTCCGGCAGGCGCTCGAGCACTACCGCGCAACGGAGGGACGGGAAATCTGGGACGGCGTCGAACAGGCCGGCAGCGCGCACGACGCCATGCGGAACTACCTGATGGATACCGCGCGCGTGTTCACGCGGCGCTCGAAGCCGGCCGGCTGCCTGATCGTGCTGTCGGCACTGCACCCGGCCGAGCGTTCCGACACCGTCCGGCAAACGCTGATCGCGATGCGCGAAAGCACGGTCGAAGCGTTGCGCGAGCGCCTCAGGCAAGGTGTCGCGACCGGCGAGATCGCGGCGCACGCGAACCTCGACTCAATCGCGCGGTACTACGTGACGGTTCAACAGGGGATGTCGATCCAGGCGCGCGACGGTGCGAGCCGTCGCGATCTGGAGGCGATCGCGCAGGCCGCGCTGGCCGCGTGGCCGGCGCTCGTCGGCGCGAGCGGCGTCTAGCCGCAGGACGCCGAAGCCGCGCGAGCCGCTACGTTACTGCTTCGCCGCGTGCTGCACATCCTTCGACGCATGCCACACGCGATAGCGCACCTCGAAGCCGTCCGGCACATACACGACGAGCGGCAGGCGGCTGTTGTAGCGCAGCAGTTGGCCGTCGCCGCGCACCTGCACGAACCGTTGCTGCGGCGCCTGGCCCGGGCACGCCATCAGCGTCGACGCCGGCCCCTTCACGTCGGTGAGCCGGTAGTACGTATAACCCCAGCCCTTCACGTCCTCGGCGGTCAGCTCGCCGCCGAACCACTGCTGGTTGCAGTCGGTCTGCAGCGTCTTGCCGATCATCAGCTCGACGCGCGCATCGCCCTCGTTCTCGAGCGCGGGCAGCGCGATCACGGCGCGCTGCTGGCCGGCCGCTGCTTGCGGAAACATCTTGATCGACTCGGCCGGCACGGCGGCCGTCGATGCGGGGCCAGCCACGCACGCGGCGGCAGTCGTAACGCAGAAAGCGGCCAGCGCGGCCCGGATCGCGAATTTCATCGATGTGCTCCTGAAAATCAAATGAGCTCCGGATGCTAACACTTTCGTCGCAAGACCTTACGGCGCTGTAATTTCACGACACAATTGCAAACAGCCGGCAATCCCCGTGCGCGGTACTTATACGGAAACCAACGGAGATCATCATGCTGAAGCTCATTGCTGCCGCCGGCGTCACCGCCCTGCTGGCCGGCTGCGTCGTCGGGCCGGACGCCGGATACGGCTACGGATCGACCTACTATTCCGATCCGGGCTACGCGTACGGCCCGGCCTACGCGCCGTCGCCCGTGTACGGCACGGTCAACATCTGGGGCGGTGGCGGCGGGCGCGACTGGGACCGCGGACGCCGCGACTGGGATCGCGACCGCCGAGGCTGGGATCACGACCGCGGCGGCTGGGATCGCGACCGCGGCGAGCGCGCCCGTCACGGCGGCTGGGGCCGCGGCGACGGACGCCGCGCCGACTGGAACGACGGCGGCGGCGGGCGCGGCCAGGGCAACGGCGGCGGTCATCGCCACTGACGCAATTGCAACCGTTTGTATCCACGCACGGCCCGCCCGTGGTTGCTACAAGCCGATAGACGGCCGTAAAAAAACCAAGGCCCTCGCATCACCGCGAGGGCCTTTTGTCGTCAGGCGTACCGGAAGTCAGGCGATATCAGCAATCCCGCGCCGCCCTGCCCGCACGCCACATGCGTGCCCGCTTACCACCCGGCCGGCTGCGCATAGCCGCGCGACACCGGCGCACCGCACACATACGCGCGCTGGTAGCGGTCGTAGCAATAGTTCGGGCCGTCGTCCTGATACTCCGCCTGCTGGTAGGTCGGATAGGCAGGCTGCTGGTACGCAGGCGCCTGATAGTACGTCGGCGGCTGATAGGCCGGTGCCTGGTAGACGGGCGCCTGGTACGCGACGGGCGGATTCATCGCGGACGTCACGATCGCGCCCAGCACCGCGCCGCCGATCAACGCGCCGATGACGGCGCCGCCGTCGCGGCCATGCGCTGACGCCGGGCCCGCCACGGCGAGCGAACCGGCGAGGACACACACTGCGGCAATCTTTTTCATGATGGACTCCCACGCGAAGTGGTACTGGATGCGATGCATTGTGGCGGCACGCGGCCGTAATAGATGCAGCAAGTGGTAACGCGCCATTACGCGTATCACGCACACCGAATCGCATCGCCGCCGTGCTACGATTTTCGGCACACAGGAGACGCCTTCATGCAGCCCGAAACCGCCCGCCGTTTCGATACCGAATTCGCGCCGCGCATCGCGCAGGCAATCGCCGCCTTCTTCACCGATCACGTGCTGACCGACGTCGTCCCGTACGGCGGGCACGGGCACCCGACGCGCGTACAAATCCGCAGCGCGCCGCACGAGCATGTGAGCGGCTTCGTGCATCCGCTGAATCTCGAGCTGACCTGGGACACCGATGAAATCGAGCGGCTGATGGAGCCGGACGGCCCGCAGCGCTTCGAGCACTACCTGGCCGCGCTGCCGAAAAAGCTGGGCGCGTGGCAGGGCGCGCGCGACATCGATCTCGCGTCGCGCACGCAGGCCGACCCGCTCGTGCGGCTCGGCGGCCTCGACTTCGAAGGCTGAGTGCCCGCGCCGGCCGGCAGCCGCGCGCGCCGGCGTCGCGCAATGCGGCCCGGTGATACACTCGACCGGCCCCGGTCCGGCGCAGCCGCGCGGGCCGGGCCGTTCATCGCCGCCTCCGCCCTTTCGCATGGTTGCGCACGCAACCGGCAACCGGGCGCGCGGACAACCACGCTTTCGCTCCCGCCATGAACGCCGATACCGGCCTGCCGCTTCCGCAACGCTACTGGGCGATCGTCTGCGTCGCACTGGGCATCACGCTCGCCGTGCTCGACGGCGCGATCGCGAACGTCGCACTGCCGACCATCGCGCGCGACCTGCACGCATCCGACGCCGCGTCGATCTGGATCGTCAACGCGTACCAGCTCGCGGTCACGATCACGCTGCTGCCGCTCGCGTCGCTCGGCGAGCGCATCGGCTATCGCCGCATCTACATCGCCGGGCTCGCGCTGTTCACCGCGGCGTCGCTCGGCTGCGCGCTCGCCGGCTCGCTGCCGATGCTGGCCGTGATGCGCGTGATCCAGGGCTTCGGTGCGGCCGGCATCATGAGCGTCAACGCGGCGCTCGTGCGGATGATCTACCCGTCGTCGATGCTCGGGCGCGGGTTGTCGATCAATGCGATGGTGGTCGCGCTGTCGTCGGCGATCGGGCCGACGGTCGCGTCCGCGATCCTGTCGTTCGCGTCGTGGCCGTGGCTGTTCGCGGTCAACGTGCCGATCGGCATCGCCGCGGTACTCGGCAGCCTGCGCGCGCTGCCGGCCAACCCGCTGCACGACGCGCCGTACGATTTTCCGAGCGCGCTGATGAACGCGTGCGTGTTCGGCCTGCTGATCACGGCCGTCGACGGGCTCGGCCACGGCGAACGCCATGTGTACGTCGCGGCCGAGCTGATCGTCGCGTTCGTCGTCGGCTACTTCTTCGTGAAACGCCAACTGTCGCAGCCGGCGCCGCTTTTGCCCGTCGACCTGATGCGCATCCCGATGTTCGCGCTGTCGGTCTATACGTCGACGGCGTCGTTCACGTCGCAGATGCTCGCGTTCGTCGCGCTGCCGTTCTGGCTGCAGAATTCGCTCGGCTTCTCGCAGGTCGAGACCGGCCTGTACATGACGCCGTGGCCGCTCGTGATCGTGTTCGCCGCGCCGCTCGCGGGCGTGCTGTCGGACCGCTATTCGGCCGGCATCCTCGGCGGGATCGGGCTCGCGCTGTTCGCGGCCGGGCTGCTGTCGCTCGCGACGATCGGCGCGCACCCGGGCACCGTCGACATCGTGTGGCGGATGGCGCTGTGCGGCGCAGGCTTCGGATTGTTCCAGTCGCCGAACAACCGCGCGATGCTGTCGTCGGCGCCGCGCGAGCGCAGCGGCGGCGCCGGCGGCATGCTGAGCACCGCGCGACTGACGGGCCAGACGCTCGGCGCCGCGCTCGTCGCGCTGATTTTCGGGCTCGCGCCCGATCGCGGGCCGACGGTCGCGCTCTATGTCGCCACGGCCTTCGCGGCGGTGGCCGCAGTCGTGAGCATGCTGCGCATCGCGTCGCCGCGGCCGGACGCGGCGGCCTGACACCAACGCGCGCCGCCCCCACAGGCGCCCCCGCGCGTCAGGCGGCGTCGAGCGCGTCCATCACGAAGCGCACGCGCGCCTTCACGCTCACGCGCGGCAACTCGATCAGCCGGTACCCGTACGACGTATAGCAATCGACCATCGCGTCGTAGGTGCGCACGGCTTCCGCGAAATCCTGCCGGCGCTCGGTGTCCTGCGCATAGATGTCCGGCCAGGGCGGCGCGATGAACACGCGCCGGTGATAACGGAAACGACGCGCCGCGGCTTCCGCGTGCGCGGGCACGGCCAGCCCCGTCAGCCGCAAATAGCCGACCACGTCCGGCACGCCGCGGTCGAAGAACACGGGCCCGCGCGCATGCCGCGCGAGATGGTACGAGCGCATCTCCCAGCTCAGCATCAGCTCGGCGAACGCGGCCGGGTCGCGCCACGGCAGCGCGTGGCCGTCGACGGCCACCTGGTCGCGGATCACGCCTCGCCCGGCCTCCTGCGAGCGCGCGAAACCGGCGCGCTCGAGCGCGTCGAGCAACGTGCTCTTGCCCGAGCCCGGGCCGCCCGTCACAACGAAGAAACGGCCGGTGGCGTCGTCGGTAGCGTCTTCGCGCTCGGCCCCGGCTCCCTGCGCGAACTCACGCATGCGCGACCCGCCGGCCCGCGCGCTGCGTGACCGATACGGCCGCCGCGACACTGCGCAAGTCGGCGACGAACGTATCGCGCCAGACCGACAGGTCGTTCTCCCGCAGCCGCGCGAGGTTCTCCTCGTGACGCGCCTGGCGCTCCGCGAGCGGCATCGACAGCGCGCGCTCGAGCGCCTCGGCCATCTGCGACAGGTCGTACGGATTGACGAGAAGCGCGCCGGTCAGCTCGGCCGCCGCACCCGCGAACTCCGACAGCACGAGCACGCCCGGATCGGCCGGATCCTGCGACGCGACGTACTCCTTCGCGACGAGATTCATCCCGTCGCGCAGCGGCGTCACGTAGCCGACCTGCGACATCCGGAAGAACGCCATCAGCAGGTTGCGCTCGTACTTGCGGTTCAGGTACTGGATCGGCGTCCAGTCGAGCTGCGAAAAACGGCCGTTGATGCGTCCGGCTTCGCCTTCGAGCGTTTCGCGGATGTCCTGGTAGGTCTGCACGTCGGAACGCGTCGGTGGAGCGATCTGCACGAGCGACACGCGCCCCTGCCAGCCCGGCGCGTTCGCGAGCATCCGCTCGAACGACTGGAAGCGCTCGACGAGCCCCTTCGAATAATCGAGGCGGTCGACGCTCATCACGAGCTTGCGGCCGTCGAGCGCCTCGCGCAGCATCTTCACCGGCTTACGCGCGCCGTACTGGACGGCCGCCTGCGCAATCGCGTCCGGATGCACGCCGATCGGATAGGCGGCGACCTTCACGACGCGGCCGTGCGCGTGCAGCATCCCGTCGTCGCTCGCCGCGCCTATGCCGCGCCGCTCGATGTAATCGGTGAACGCCTGCTTGTCGGCATCGGTCTGGAAGCCCGCGACGTCGTACGCGCACATGAACTTCACGAGTTCCTCGTGCGGCGGCACGAGGCGCAGCATGTCGGGCGACGGAAACGGGATGTGCAGGAAGAAGCCGATCGGGTTCTTCACGCCGAGCTCGCGCAGGAAATGCGCGAACGGCAGCAGATGGTAGTCGTGTACCCAGATCAGGTCGTCGGGCCGCAGCAGCGCGGCGAGCTGCTTCGCGAGCATCGCGTTCACGCGCAGATACCCTGCGTACTCCTGCCGGTCGAAGCGCGCAAGATCGCCGCGGTAATGGAACACCGGCCACAGCGTCGCGTTCGAGAAGCCGCGGTAGTACTGGTCGTAGTCACGCCGGGTCAGCCCGACCGTCGCGTAGGTCACGTTGCCGTCCCGCTGGATCGCGGGCTCGGCGTCCGGTGCACCGACGATCTCGCCGTTCCAGCCGAACCAGACGCCGCCCGTTTCCTTCAGCGCGTCCATCACGCCGACGGCGAGGCCGCCCGCGCTCGGGCGCGTGTCCTCGCCGGCGGCGACACGGTTCGATACCACGATCAATCTGCTCATGCGGCTTCCCCTCCTCGATTCGATTGGCTGGCGCGGCGCGCGCGCCAAGGCGGACGCGGCTGCCCGAAGGCGGCCGCGCGGCGATTCAGTTCCGAGAAATGCAATGAAATGCGGCAGCGGAATGCGACGACGGGATCAAGCGTCCTGCTCCTGGCCGAGGTCGCGTTGATAGTCGAGCCCTTCCGGGCGGGCGCCGCCCTGGTTGTGATCGCCGTCGGACGGCGTCTCGCCGGGCGCGCCGGCAGGCGGTGCGGATGGTGCGTCGGTGTGCGGACGCGGTTGGTCTGCTCCCGCGTCGGGTGGCCGGTGCGAAAACCGTTTCGAACGGCGCATGGCTGGGTGTCTCATATGCGGTGCGGCTCGAAGCCGTCGTAGAAACATTCCATAACAAAACAGTCTAGGTCGGTTCCTTGCGCGCCAAGGTAACAATTACCTTCAATTTGTAACGTTTCGACCCCTCGTCAGCCACCTGTCCGAAAATAGCGCCGCGCGCACGCGCGGCATGCCGTCCGGCGATTTGTCAAAGCTTTGCATTTTTCCTATGACAATTGCGAAACAATGACGCGGCATGGGGCGCGCATGCGTCGCCGCTCACCCAGACAGGACTTGCATTCAGGGATGAACACTCGTTTCGAATTGTCGCGCCGGGCCATGCCGGCGCGCGTCGTGCTGGCCGCACTCGCCACGGCTGCACTGCTGTCCGGCTGCAACTCGCTGTACAGCGAAGGCGCGACAGCCGGTGCCGGTATCGCGGGCGCCGCGATCGCTTCCAAGGTCACCAACAACGCCGCCGTCGCGACGGGCATCGGCCTCGGCGCCGTGGCCGGCGCGCGTGCGGGCGTCCAGTACTCGCAGCGCGTCGCGCACCGCTATACGCAGGAACAGATCGCGAAGGCGGCCGGCCCGCTCGACGTGGGCGGCGTCGCACCGTGGTCGACGCACCACTCGTTCCCGATCGAGGACGACGAGCAGGGCCGCGTGACGGTCAGCCGGACGATCAGCGTCGGTCCGCTCGACTGCAAGGAAATCGTGTTCGCGGTCGACACGCCCGCGAAGGCCGACAAGGCTGCGCAATCGGCGTTCTATGTCGCCACCATCTGCCGCGACGGCCCCGTGTGGAAATGGGCGTCGGCCGAACCGGCAACCGAACGCTGGGGCGCGCTGCAATGAGCGTCGCGATCCGTATCGCGGCGATCGGCGCGCTTTGCGCGGCGGCGGCCACGCTGTCGGGCTGCGGGTCGGTCGGCGCGGCGAGCGGCGCGCTCGCCGGCGCGGCGACGGGCCTCGTCACCGCGAACCCGGCGGTCGGCGTCGGCGTCGGGATTGCCGTGCAGGCCGCGACCGACGAGGCCGTCAACCGCACGATGAAGCAGCTCCATCAGAACCAGCAGGACGCGATCGCGAAGGCGGCCGGCAGCCTGGCCGTCGGCGAAGTGAAACCGTGGAAGGTGAAGAACACGCTGCCGCTGGAAAACGGCGAAGGCGAAGTGCGCGTCACGCGCGCGTACTCGTCGGCGCTCGCGCTGTGCAAGGAATTCGCGTTCTCGGTGAAGGACGGCGACAAGGCCGACTGGTATTTCGCGAATGCGTGCCAGCAAGGCACGCACTGGAAGTGGGCGTCGGCCGAACCGGCCGTCGACCGCTGGGGCAATTTGCAGTAACTGGGCGATGCGCCGCGCGTGATGCATGCGGCGCGGCGCACGCGGCTGCCGGGCCGCACGGCCCGGCACGATCGATCAGGACTCGACGTCCTCGAGGCTGAAGATCTCGGTCTGATCGTTGTACGAGAAGATCTCGCCGTAACGGCCCCAGTCGATCACCGCGTCGAGCGTTTCCTCGGCCGCGCCGTCCGACAGGGAATCCTCGAGCTCCTGCTCGAAGCGCACACGCGGCGCACGATGGCCCGGGCGCTCGTTCAGCACCTTCTTGATCCGTGCGGCCAGCGGCACGTGCTTCAGCAGGTGATCCGCGAACATCAGCTTGCGCTCCTGCGTGCCGAATTCCGCGAACACGCGCCCCGGCGGCGTCAGGAACACGTCGCCTTCCCGCACGTCCGCGAAACCGAGGTACTGCAGCACTTCGGCGATCGGAAACAGATCGTCGACTTCCAGATGCAGCGTGCGCGCGATTTCCGGCATGTCCGCGCGGCCGTGGTACGGCGCCATCGCGAGCGTTTCGATCAGGCCGGCCATCAGGTTGGTCGACACCTGCGGCAGCCAGCTGCCGAGCTCGAGCCCCTTCTTCGTCGCCTCGCCGGTCTGGCGGGCCGTCATCTTCGCGTAGATATCGTCGACGAGCTTGCGGAACGCCGGATCGAGCCGGTTGCGCGGGTGCTTGAACGGCACCTTGATCTCGGCGATCACGCGGCCCGGATTCGACGACAGCACGAGAATCCGGTCGCACATGAACACGGCTTCCTCGATGTTGTGCGTGACGATCAGCACCGACTTGATCGGCATCCGGCCCTGCGTCCACAGGTCGAGCAGGTCGGTACGCAGCGTTTCAGCGGTCAGCACGTCGAGCGCCGAGAACGGTTCGTCCATCAGCAGGATCGTCGGATCGACGACGAGCGCGCGCGCAAAACCGACGCGCTGGCGCATGCCGCCCGACAGCTCGCGCGGGTACGCGTTCTCGAAACCGTCGAGACCGATCAGGTCGATCGCGGCCAGCGCGCGCTCGCGCCGCTCGCGCGCGCCGACGCCGAGCGCCTCGAGGCCGGCCTCCACGTTCTGCAGCACGGTCAGCCACGGGAACAGCGCGAAGGTCTGGAACACCATCGCGACGCCTTCGGCCGGGCCGCGCAGCGGCTGGCCGAGGTAGGTCACTTCACCGCCGGTCGGCTCGATCAGCCCGGCGATGATTCGCAGCAGCGTCGACTTGCCCGAGCCCGAACGGCCGAGCAGCCCGACGATCTCGCCTTCGCGCAGCGACAGGTTCGCGTCGTCGAGCACGAGCAGTTCGCCCTGCGTCTTGTTGAAACCGCGGCAGACGTGATCGACGCGCAGGATTTCCTCGCCGAGGCGCGGCGGCTGGGACGTCTGGACGGGGGCGTTTACAGCATTCGGATTGTGCATCGCGTTTCGCTCTCAATCGGTCTCAGTCGAGCCGCAGCTTCGCTTCGGCGAAGGCATACAGCGGACGCCACAGCAGACGGTTGAACAGGGTGACGAACAGGGACATCACGGCGATGCCCAGGATGATCTTCGGAAAGTCGCCGGCGGCGGTCGTTTGCGCGATGTACGCGCCGAGGCCGTGCGCCTCGATCTTGGTGTTGCCCCACTGCACGGCTTCCGACACGATGCTCGCGTTCCACGCGCCGCCCGATGCGGTGATCGCGCCGGTCACGTAGTACGGGAAGATGCCGGGCAGGATCGCCTGCCGCCACCACTGCCAGCCGCGGATGCGGAAGTTCGTCGCCGCTTCGCGATAGTCGTTCGGGTAGGACGTTGCGCCGGCGATCACGTTGAACAGGATATACCACTGCGTGCCGAGCACGATCAGCGGCGACAGCCAGATGTCGGGGTTCAGGTGGAAGCGCGCGATCACGATCACGAACACCGGGAACAGCAGGTTGGCCGGGAACGCGGCAAGGAACTGCGCGAGCGGCTGCAGCTTCTCGGCCAGCCTCGGGCGCAGCCCGACCCACACGCCGATCGGCACCCAGATCACGGACGCGACCGCGATCAGCACGACCACGCGCAGCAGCGTGATGAGCCCGAGCATGAGCACGTGACCGACCTCGGCCATCGTCACGCCGGTCGAAACGAAACTGACGACCCGCCACACGATATAGGCCGTGCCGATCAGCACGAGGGTCGCCCATGCGATGTCGACCGTGCGCGACGCCTTCTTCTCGACGCGCGGCAGCGTGAAGCGCATCGCGCCCGACAGCGGCAGGCGCAGCGGAATCCGCGCCGCCTTGGCGAAGAACCAGCCGGCCGGCACGAGCAGTTGATGGATCAGGCGCGTGCGGCGCACGAGGTCGAGCAGCCAGGACTCCGGCGCATTGCCCGAGCTCGTGTTCTCCATCCGGAACTTGTCGGCCCACGCGACGAGCGGGCGGAACAGGAACTGGTCATAGGCGAGGATCACGACCGTCATCGTCAAGATCACCCAGCCGATCGCGCCGAAGTTCTTGTCCGAGATGGCCTGCGCGAGATACGCACCGATCCCCGGCAGCGTGATCGTCTGGTTGCCGACGGTGATCGCCTCCGACGCGACGACGAAGAACCAGCCGCCCGACATCGACATCATCATGTTCCAGATCAGGCCCGGCATCGAGAACGGCACCTCGAGCTTCCAGAAGCGCTGCCAGGAAGTCAGGTGGAAGCCCCGCGACACTTCGTCGAGATCGCGCGGCACCGTGCGCAGCGACTGGTAGAAGCTGAACGTCATGTTCCACGCCTGGCTCGTGAAGATCGCGAAGATCGCCGCAAGCTCCGCGCCGAGCACCCGGCTCGGGAACAGCGCGAGGAAGAACGTGACCGTAAACGAGATGAACCCGAGCACCGGCACCGACTGCAGGATGTCGAGGATCGGGATCAGCACCATGCCCGCGCGGCGGCTCTTGGCCGCGAGCGTACCGTAGACGAGCGTAAACACGAGCGCCGCGACCATCGCGGCCAGCATCCGCAGCGTGGTGCGCAACGCGTATTCGGGCAGGTTCGACGGATCGAGCGAGATCTTCTGCGTCTGCAGCACGCCGATCGGCGCCATCGTTTCGTGGAAGCCGACGACCGCCATCGCGATCAGGCAGATGATCAGCGGAAACGCGATGAAGTCCCACCGGTTCGGCAGAACGCGCCACGCGGACGCGTTGGCGGTCCGGTTCGGATTGAAGAATCCGACGTCCATCAGGCGCCCTCCCCGGTAAGGCCGAACGAAGCCGGCAGTCGATGTTGATTCATGGCAAAGCGCACGGGCGCGGTAATTCGATTGACTGACGATCTCGCGCGGGCGCAATGCGCCGTGCGTGCAAGCTGCGCCCCGCGCGGTCGCGGTCGAGTCGGCCCGCGACGGCACGACACTACACCAACCTGTATTTCAGGTACAACCGTCCGGGGACGGCGCGACGGCGCCCGCCGCGCAGGCGGCGCACGGATCGTGCCCGGCGCGCGGGCGGACGGCGGGTGCACGGTACGGAGCAGCCCGGCCGCAGTCCTTCGGCCGGCATGCAGGCCCGAATTATGCCGTGATCCGGGCCGGCCGTGAACCCGCCAGCGGCACGCGGGTGCAAACCGTGCCGGGCATCAACAGCCGGACGAGCCGAAGCGGGTATGATCGGGGCTAGCCCCCGGGGTCTGTTGCGGCCGTTCTCGTGGCAACGCATGCGCGCTCCATAGGTAAACAGACCCCGGGGATCGATCGACGAGCGGGAGGAAGGGAATGGCAGGAAACTTGGTGATCGTCTGCCGCGATCAGGATGCCGACGCGTTCTACGAACTGATGCAGGAGTATGGGTCGTTCCAGACGCGGCTGTCGTCGACGGCGTGGTACCTAAACATGAACGTCGTGCCGGAATCGCTGCAGGAGGAAATCCTGGAGCGCCTCGGCCGCTATACGACCGTCTACATCTTCGAGGCCACCACCGTGACCTACAACACGATCGACAGCAACGCGGCCGAGACCCTCGGCACGCTGTTCGGCGAATGATGCCGCGCGGCGCTTGCCGGCCCGGGCAGGCGCCGCAGCCGCTTACGCGGCCTGTGCGTGGGGTTCGTCCTTCGGCACGACCTCGAACGGGAACGTCATCGCGACGCGCAGGCCGCCTTCGGGGCGGTTGCCGATGTCGCACGCCCCGCCCAGCCTGAGCACGAGCCGCTCGACGATCGCGAGCCCGAGCCCGCTGTGGCCGTTGCCGCCGCGCGCGGGGTCGAGCCGCACGAACGGCCGCGTCGCGACCGCGAGGTCGCGCGGCGCAATCCCGCCGCCGCTGTCGCTGACCGCCAGCACATAGCCGGTCGGCGTGCGCGCCGTCTCGACGAATACGGGCGGTGCGCCGTACGCATGCGCGTTGTCCAGCAGGTTCGACAGGATCCGGTCGAGCGTCGCCGTCGGCAGCCGGAAGCCCGGATCGGCGTCGAGCCGCGTCTGGACCGTCGGCGCGTTCGGCGCGACCGCGCGATAGCTGCGTGCGATCCGCTCGCACGCCTGGTCGACAGGCACCGGCTCGCTGCGATCGGACCCGCCGTGCGCAAACACCAGAAACTGGTCGACGATGTGCGACATCGAGTCGACGTCGCGCACGACGCCGTCGCGCAAGCGCGCGTCGTCCATCATTTCCGCGCGCAGGCGCATCCGCGCAAGCGGCGTGCGCAGGTCGTGCGCGACGCCCGCCAGCATCACCGCGCGGTCGTTGTCGGCCTGCGACACCTGCTCGACCATCTGGTTGAAGCCATGCGTCAGCTGGCGCAGCTCGCGCGGGCCGCGCTCGCGCAGCGGCGGCACCGGCTGCCCGCGACCGAAGCGCGCGACCGCGCGCGCGAGCGAGCGCAGCGGCTGCTGCAGCTGCCAGGCCGCGAACAGCGCGGCGATCACGCCGGCCGAGAAGATCGTGCCGAGCCATAGCAGCATCCGGTCCAGCGAGCGCGGCGGACGCAGCGGCTGCACGGGCACCACGATCCAGTTGCGGTCGGTCGGCTCCTTGACCCACAGCACCGGCGGATGGCCCGGCGCGCCGATCTCGACGCGCGTACCGGGCGGCATCCGCTCGCTGACATCGTCGCGGAACCGCTTGAGCGCCGCCGGCAGGTTCGACAGATCGCCGTTCGGCACGTCGGCGCTGTCCGGCGTCACGAGCCGCACGCGCGACGGCAACGGCTGGTCGGGCGTGCGCTCGACGTGCTGGCGCACCGCGTCGACCAGGAACGCGGCCTCCTCGACCGCGTAGCGCGTCTGCATCTGGTTGCGCTCGAGCCGCATCGCGAAAAACCACGCGAAGTGCGACAGGAGCAGGACGCCAACGACGAGCAGCGCGAGCCGCCCGAACAGCGAATCAATGGGTTTGCGCATGGGCCTCGCCGTCGGGCACGAACACGTAGCCGCGCCCGCGGACCGTCTGGATGAAGCGCGGCGTCGACGGATCAGTTTCGAGGATGCGGCGCAGGCGCCACACCTGGACGTCGATGCCGCGGTCGGTGCCGTCGTACTCGGGCCCGTGCAGCAGCTCGAGCAGCCGCTCGCGCGTGAGCGTGCGCAGCGCATGGTTCACGAAGATCTTCAGCAGCGCGAATTCACTGCTCGACAGCGTCGCCGGCTTGCCGTCGACCGACAGCGTGCGCGCCTGGAAGTCGAGCACGAAGCGGCCGAACGCGAACGGTTCGCGCTGTTCGGGCGCGGCCGCCGACGGCGTCGCGCGACGGCGGCGCAGCACGGCCTGCACGCGCGCGAGCAGCTCGCGCGGGTTGAACGGCTTGCCGAGGTAGTCGTCGGCGCCGAGTTCGAGCCCGACGATGCGGTCGACGTCGTCCGCACGCGCGGTCAGCATGATCACGGGAATGTCGTCGCCGGCCGCGCGCAACTGGCGCAGCGCGGTCAGGCCGTCCACGCCCGGCATCATCAGGTCCAGCACGATCAGGTCGGGCCGCTCGCGCTCGAGACGCTTCTCGAGCGTCGCCGCGTCGTGCAGCACGGACACTTCCATTCCCTGGCGCACGAGATAGTCGCGCAGCAGGTCTCGGAGTTCTTGGTCGTCGTCGACGATGAGGATCTGGGTAGTCATGGCTCGAAGTTTACCGCGCGAGGGCGGAGTCGAAGAACGAAACAAAGGGATGAAAGGGTTACTGCGGGTTACGGCGCAAGGGAACTGTAATGCGCGGTAACCGGGCCGCCGCCCCACGTAACACCGGCCGGGGCCGGCATCGCTAACCTGCGTCTTACCGGATGCGTTACGCGGCTTTCCCCGTATCGCATCGCCGGACCCTCTGGATACAAGGAGTTTCTGAAATGTATAAGAAGACTTCCCGCGTGGCCATCGCGGCCGCCACCGTGCTCGCCCTCGCATTCGGCACCGCGCATGCCGCGCCGCCCACCGACATGCCGCCGCCGGGCGGCCCCGGCATGCACCAGATGCACGGGCACGACGGCGGCCCGTTCGGCGCGATCATGAAACTGCACGACCAGCTGAAGCTCAACGCGTCGCAGGAACAGCAATGGCAGACGGCCGTCAACACGATGAAGCAGAACCGTGATGCGATGCGCAAGAGCCACGAGCAGATGCGCGAGCAGTTCAAGGCGCAGCAGAACCAGCCGATCCTCGACCTGAACGCGATGCACGCCGCGCGCCAGCAGGCCGAACAGCAGAACGCGCAACTGCGCGAACAGACGTCCGCCGCGTGGCTCGCGTTCTACAACGGGCTGAACGACCAGCAGAAGACCACGGTCAGCACGGCGCTCAAGCAGCAGTACGCGCAGATGCAGCAGCGCCACGAGAAGATGAAGGAGCGCTGGGAACAGCATCGTGCGGCCAAGGGCGCATCGGCGCCGGCGCCGGCGCAGTAAGCCGGCAAGCCGCTCCGCGGAGCGGCGCCGAAGGGGACGCGGGCACCGGCCCGCGTCCCCTTTTTTCGTTTCACGCAACGTCGAACAGCAGCACCTCGGCCGCCCGGCCGCGCGCGAACGTGACCGCGTCCACGCCGCCGATGCCCGCGCCATCGCCCGCCGCCAGCGCGCGGCCGTTGATCTCCACCTCGCCGCGCGCCACATGCGCATAAACGCGGCGGCCGGCCGGCACGTCGAACGCCGCCCGCTCGTCCCCGTCGATCCATCCCGCGAAGATTCGCGCATCCGCGCGCACCGGCAGCGAGCCGTCGTCGCCGTCCGGCGACGCGACGAGCCGCAGCCGGCCGCGTTTCTCGCTGTCGGCGAAGCGCGCGTGCGCATAGCCGGGCCGGCCGCCCGTCCCGGCTGGCGCGAGCCGGATCCGCAGCAGGCGCAGCGGCTGGTCGCGCGACGCATTGGTTTCGCTCAGCAGGATGCCCGTGCCGGCGCTCGTGCGCTGCACGCCGCCCGCGCGGACGATCGCGCCGCTGCCCAGGCTGTCGCGGTACGCGAGCGCGCCGTCGAGCACGTAGGTGACGATTTCCGCATCGCGGTACGGACGCATGCCGAAGCCGCGGGTCGGCGCGATGCACTCCTCGCTCAGTTCGCGCAGCGCGCCGAACGCCGGCGCGGCGCCACGACCGGCGGCGTCGGGAAAGCTGAGATGGGATTCGTGCCAGCCGTGGCTGCGCTGGTCGCGATCGGCGGCGCGACGGATCTCGAACATGGGGCGGGCACTCCGGGAGGCGGGGTCTCTTTGCGGGTTTACCTCCACTGTAGGGGCGCGCCGATGGCGCCACAATCCGCCGCCCGCGCACCGCATCGTTGCACCCGCACATTCAATTGCCGAAATATTCGTTGCGAATACCGCGATTGCCGCAACAGCCGAATCGCAGAATCGAAGAATCGATCTATCGCGCCGGATTGCCGTTTTCCGGTTATCGCGTTCGGGTAAAATACCGCCCTTTTGGCGTTCGCCCGTCCGGCGGCCGCCATCGCCAGAACGCCGATCGGCGAATTTTGGCCGTCTAGAATACGCCGCGGCGCCCGGTCCGACCGGCCGCGAGCGCCCCGGAAAGTCAGCAACAGAAGGATGGAAATGAAGAAGGCCGCCCTGTGCGCCGCCCTCGCCCTCGTGGCGGGCAGCGCCTTCGCGAAGGAGTGGAAGACCGTGCGGATCGGCGTCGATGCCAGCTACCCGCCGTTCGAGTCGACCGCTCCGAGCGGCGAGATCGTCGGTTTCGACGTCGATCTCACCAAGGAGATCTGCAAGCGGATCAACGTGAAATGCGTGTGGGTGGCGCAGGACCTCGACGGGATCATCCCGGCGCTGAAGGCGAAGAAGTACGACGTCATCGTGTCGTCGCTGACCGTCACGGACAAGCGCCGCGAACAGATCGACTTCTCCGACAAGGTGTACGACGCACCGGCGCGGATGATCGCAAAGACCGGCTCGCCGCTGCTGCCGACGGTCGCGTCGCTGAAAGGCAAGCGCGTCGGCGTCGAGCAGGGCTCGACGCAGGAAACCTACGCGAAGGCGTACTGGGAACCGCAGGGCGTGACGGTCATTCCTTACCAGAATCAGGACCAGGTCTATACCGATCTCGGCTCGGGCCGCCTCGACGCGACGCTGCAGGACGAACTGCAGGCCGACTACGGCTTCCTGCGCACGCCGCGCGGCAAGGGCTTCGCATTCGCCGGACCGGAAGTGAAGGATCCGAAAACGATCGGCGACGGCACCGCGATCGGCCTGCGCAAGGAAGATACGGACCTGAAGCTCAAGATCAACACTGCGCTGGCCGACATGCACAAGGACGGCACGTACGACCGGCTGTCGCACAAGTACTTCTCGTTCAGCGTCTATTCGGCTTCGGCACGCTGAGCGCGGACAAAAAGAAGCAACGGATGCGGGGGCGACCCTGCATCCGGGCAGTACAGGCAGTCAACCACGCGCCGCCCGCCCCCTTGCCCGCCGCTCGCGCGACGGGCTGGCCCGGCACCGTTGCCGGGGCGGACGGTCATGATACGCACGGGGCGTTCCGCGCAGCTTGGCGGGCGCGTCTTTCGCGGCGCACCGCGTGCGCCCTCAGGGACCACACCAGGGACCACATATGTTTCTACAAGGTTACGGCCCGCTGATCCTCGCAGGCACCTGGCAAACCGTCAAACTGGCGGTGCTTTCGCTTGCGCTGTCGTTCCTGCTGGGTCTGCTCGGCGCGGGCGCGAAGCTGTCGCGCAACCGCGTGACGCTCGGCATCGGCACCGTCTACACGACGCTGATCCGCGGCGTGCCCGACCTCGTGCTGATGCTGCTGCTGTTCTACAGCCTGCAGATCTGGCTGAACATCGCGACCGACGCGCTCGGCTGGGACCAGATCGACATCGACCCGTTCCTCGCCGGCGTGCTCGTGCTCGGCTTCATCTACGGCGCGTACTTCACCGAGACGTTCCGCGGCGCGTTCCTGTCGGTGCCGCGCGGCCAGCTCGAGGCCGGCAGCGCGTACGGGATGACGAACTGGCAGGTGTTCACGCGGATCATGTTCCCGCAGATGATGCGCTTCGCGCTGCCGGGCATCGGCAACAACTGGCAGGTGCTCGTGAAGTCGACCGCGCTCGTGTCGATCATCGGCCTGGCCGACGTCGTGAAGGCGTCGCAGGACGCCGGCAAGGGCACGCTGCGGTTCTTCTTCTTCACGCTGATCGCGGGAGCGGTCTACCTCGCCATCACGACGATCTCGAACTTCGTGCTGATGTGGCTCGAAAAGCGCTACTCGACCGGTGTCCGCAAGGCTGACCTATGATCGAACTCATCCAAGAATACTGGCGCAACTATCTGTACACCGACGGCTATCGCATCACCGGCGTCGCGATCACGCTGTGGCTGCTGGTCGTGTCGATCGGCCTCGGCTTCTGCCTGTCGGTGCCGCTCGCGGTCGCGCGCGTGTCGAAGAGGAAGTGGCTGTCGAGCGCCGTGTGGCTCTACACGTACGTGTTCCGCGGCACGCCGCTCTACGTGCAGCTGCTGCTCTGCTACACGGGCCTCTACAGCCTGCAGGCCGTGCGCGGCACGCCGATGCTCGACGCGTTCTTCCGCGACGGGATGCACTGCACGCTGCTCGCGTTCACGCTGAACACCTGCGCATACACCACCGAGATCTTCGCGGGTGCGATCAAGGCGACGTCGTACGGCGAGATCGAAGCCGCGCGTGCGTACGGGATGACGCCGTTCACGATGTATCGCCGCGTGATCCTGCCGTCGGCGCTGCGCCGCGCGCTGCCGCTGTACAGCAACGAAGTGATCCTGATGCTGCACGCGACGACGGTGGCGTTCACCGCGACCGTGCCGGACATCCTGAAGATCGCCCGCGACGTGAACTCGGCTACCTACATGTCGTTCCATGCGTTCGGCATCGCCGCCCTGCTCTACCTCGTGATCTCGTTCGCGCTCGTGTGGCTGTTCCGCCAGGCCGAGCGCCGCTGGCTCGCGTATCTGCGCCCGCAAGGCAAGTAAGTTTCCGCAGGACTATTGATGAATTCCCAGACCCAGAAGCTTTTCGTCGACGATCTCCACAAACGCTACGGCAGCAACGAGGTGCTCAAGGGCGTGTCGCTGAAGGCGAACGCCGGCGACGTGATCAGCGTGATCGGCTCGTCCGGCTCCGGCAAGAGCACGATGCTCCGCTGCATCAACTTCCTCGAACAGCCGAACGCCGGCCGCATCTTCGTCGACGGCGAGGAAGTGCGCACCGCCCTCGACAAGGCCGGCGCGCTGCGCGCAGCCGATCCGAAGCAGTTGCAGCGCGTGCGTACCAAGCTGTCGATGGTGTTCCAGCACTTCAATCTCTGGTCGCACATGAACGTGCTCGAGAACGTGATGGAAGCGCCCGTGAACGTGCTCGGCATCCCGAAGAAGGAAGCCGAGGATCGTGCGCGCGCGTATCTCGAGAAGGTCGGCCTCGCGCCGCGCGTCGAGAAGCAGTATCCGTCGCACCTGTCGGGCGGCCAGCAGCAGCGCGTCGCGATCGCGCGCGCGCTGGCGATGCATCCGGACGTGATGCTGTTCGACGAGCCGACGTCGGCGCTCGACCCGGAGCTGGTGGGCGAAGTGCTGAAGGTGATGCAGAAGCTCGCCGAGGAAGGCCGCACGATGATCGTCGTCACGCACGAGATGGGCTTTGCGCGCAACGTGTCGAACCACGTGATGTTCCTGCACCAGGGCCGCGTCGAGGAAGAAGGCGTGCCGGCCGAGGTGTTTGCCAACCCGAAGAGCGAACGCCTGCGCGGGTTCCTGTCGGGCAGCCTCAAGTAACGTACGCAACGCACGACGTGCGAACGGGCGCCTCGCGGGGCGCCCGTTTTGCGTTTACGCGGCGCTCACCGGCGCGCCGTCGGCGAACGCGCGCAGTTCGTCGCCCGCGAGCCGGTAACGCACCCATTCGCTCTGCGGCGCGGCGCCGACGCTCTCGTAGAAACGGATCGCCGGCTCGTTCCAGTCAAGCACGCTCCATTCGAACCGCCCGCAGCCCGATTCGACCGCGATCCGCGCGAGCGCCTTCAGCAGCCGCAACCCGGCGCCCGCGCCGCGAAAACGCGGCGACACGTACAGATCCTCGAGATACAGCCCCTGCCGGGCAAGCCAGGTCGAGTACGAGAAGAAATACACGGCGAAGCCGGCCGGCTCGCCGTCGACCTCGCACATCAGCGCGCGCGCCGGCGATCCTTCGCCGAACAGGCTGCGCTCGAGCGACGCGGGCGTCGCGATCACTTCGTGCTCCGCCTTCTCGTAGACGGCCAGCTCGGTAATGAAGCGCAGGATCAGCGGCACGTCGGCGACGGTGGCGGTACGGATGTCGATTTGCACGGGTTGAGCCCTCCTCCGGCCCGGACTTGAAACGGAAAGCGACGCCGCGCAAGCGCGCTGGCGCCGATCAGACCGTCATGCTACGTTCGCGCCGTGCCTGCAGGAAGTGCAGTTTCTTCATCCGGACCTGAACATGATGCATCCCGACCTGCGTCGTCTCGACCTGAACCTGCTGCTCGCGTTCGACGCGCTGTACCGCCACCGATCGGTCGCCGCGGCCGCGCACGAGCTTGCAATGAGCCCGTCCGCGCTGAGCCACGCGCTCGCGCGGTTGCGCGACGCGATCGGCGACGCGCTGTTCGTGCGACTCGGCAACGAGATGCAGCCGACCGTGCGCGCCGACGACATCGCCACGTGGGCCGGCGACGCGCTCGACGCGATGTCGAAGGGGCTCGCCCGCGCGCGCCGCTTCGATCCCGCGCAAAGCGACCGCACGTTCGTGTTCGCCGCGACCGACTACACGGCGTTCGCGGTGCTGCCGGCGTTCCTCGCGCGCATCCAGCACGTCGCGCCGCGGCTGCGGATCCGCGTCGTGCATTCCGACCGGAAGATTTCCGTCGACGAGCTGGCGGCCGGCCGTATCGATTTCGCGCTCGGCTACCACGAGGAATCGACGGCCGACGCGCCGGGCATCGAGGATTTCGACTGGTTCTCCGACGACTACGTCGTGATCGCAAGCGCCGCGCATCCGGACATCCGCCGGCGGCTGACGCTCGACCAGTACCTGGCGGCCCGCCACGTGGTCGTCACGCCGTGGAACGAAGCGCGCGGCGTCGTCGACTACGTGCTCGACCGGCTCGGCCTCGCGCGGCAGGTCGCCGTGCAGTTGCCGACCGTGCTCGCCGCGCCGTTCGTGATCGCGGAATCCGCACTCCTGATGACCGTGCCGAACCGCGCCGCGCAGGCGCTGCGGCACGCGGCGCCGATCCGCATCTTCCCCGCGCCGTTCGAGATCCCGCGCTACACGGTGAAGGTCTACTCGCACGCGAAGCATGCGCGCACCGATGCGCACCGCTGGATTCGCGCGCAGCTGCTCGACGCACGGCCGGGCCCCGGCTGAACTCGATACGCCGCGGCCGCACGCCTTATGCGGCGGGCGTTGCAGGCATGGGACAGCGGCATCCGGCGGCCGCCGATTCATTACGAAATACTTACCAATTTCACGTCTTTCGCGCTTACGCCCGCGCCCCTGCAACGTCAATAGTGGCAATCCTTGACCCATGTACGCGGAATTCATGTCTCCCTTGCGGGACAAGGGTTTTCCGGTAATTGCGAACCCTTATGGCACCTGTTGCGCACTGTGTTGCATGGCAAATTGGCGACAGGTGTTAGTCAAACAACGATTTCCATCGCCACAAAATTGTATTTTTGCTAAATTAGTAACCAAAGTAGCAAAACGAAGTTCGTGAAATGTAGTTTAGCTTCACGACAATACAAGGAGACCCCGCAGGCCGACCCGGCTGCGCGGGACCGCTCAACGGTTTTCCGTCTGCTTGCCCGCGTGCCGTGCTTACCGGCCCTGCACGAGGTCTCCCTGGTTATCCCGCTTTTGCCCGGCGCTCGCGCTCCGGGCATCTCGTGCAGTCTGGGTTGACTTTTTGACAGGGTATGGAGGAGATGATGAAGAAAGCTTTGGTCGCGGCCGCGCTGATGGCTGCTGGGGTGGTGACGGCGCACGCGCAGAGCAGCGTCACGCTGTATGGCCGTCTGGATGCCGGCATCGAGTACTTGAACGGCCTGCAAAACGGCCACCAAGTGCGCGCGGAAAGCGGCGACTGGGGCACGAGCCTGTGGGGCTTGAAGGGTAGCGAGGACATCGGCGGCGGCAACAAGGTCCTGTTCCACCTCGAAGGCGCGTTCAACACGATGAACGGCGGTCTCGGCACGTCCGGCTCGATCTGGGATCGTTTCGCGACGGTCGGCATCTCGAACGACCGCTACGGTACGCTGCTGTTCGGTCGTGAACTCGCGATCGCGAACGGCGTGTGGGACTTCGATCCGCTGGGCCAGTCGAGCTGGTCGTCGGCATCGCTCGTGCGCGGCCGCAACTGGAACAAGACCAGCAACAACGTGTCGTACCAGTCGCCGCAGTTCTACGGCTTCGACTTCTACGGCCAGTTCGCGTTCTCGAACTCGACCAGCTTCAACGGCAACACGACGGCCGGCCAGCCGGGCCGTGCAGCCGGCGCGCAGATCACCTACACGAACTCGCTGTTCCAGTTGCGCGGCATCTACGACGAAACGCGCGACAGCAACGGCCGCTTCTCGGACGTGTTCAACTACTCGCGTGAATACTTCGCGGGCGCGAACGTGTTCCTCGGCCAGTTCAAGCTGCAGGCCGCCTACCAGTCGTCGCACGCGGACGGCAGCGGCGGCCCGGCCGTCAACAACGGTATCACCGGCACCCAGCAGATCTGGGGTGGCGTGACGTGGCAGGCCACGCCGGCAGCGGCGCTGATCGCGGCCGTGTATCACGTGAACGCGAACCACGGCGGCGGCAACGCGAACATCTACACGGTCGGCGGTTCGTACAACATCTCGAAGCGCACGCTGTTCGACGTGCAGGTCGCGACGGTGCGCAACAGCTCGACGGCCAACTTCGGCCTGAACGCGAACGGCGCGGGCACGGCCGTGTCGACCGGCAACCCGCATCCGGGCGGCAGCCAGACCGGCGTCTACGCCGGCATCCAGCACCTGTTCTGATCAGGCGCCGTCCAAAGAACGATTCGACAACACTTTCCACGCTGCTGCGAGAGGCGCGTATCGGTGCGGTACCCAACCGGGTATCGCACCGTTTTTTATTGGCGGGCCGGTTTCGCACGGCCCACCGACGAATACGGTGCTCAGACGGCCGCTTCGTTCTCTTCGCCGGTACGGATGCGGATCACGCGTTCGACGTCCGACACGAAGATCTTGCCGTCGCCGATCTTGCCGGTGCGCGCCGCGCCGATCACCGCGTCGATCACCTGGTCGACCTGCGCTTCCGCGACGACCACCTCGATCTTCATCTTCGGCAGGAAGTCGACCACATATTCGGCGCCGCGATACAGCTCGGTATGCCCCTTCTGGCGGCCGAAGCCCTTCACTTCCGTCACGGTCAGGCCCGTGAGACCCACTTCGGCGAGCGCTTCGCGGACTTCGTCCAGCTTGAACGGCTTGATGATGGCTGTAATGCGTTTCATGATGGTTGTCCCTCAATGCTCGTTTGGATGAAAAAGCGCGATCCCGATTGTAAGCCGTGCGGTAAGCCGCGCACGGGTCAGTCGAGACGCTCGGTAAAGCGTGACGTGATCGGGTAGCGCCAGTCGCGCCCGAATGCGCGATGCGTGACGCGGATGCCGATCGGCGCCTGGCGGCGCTTGTATTCGTTGATCTTGATGAGCCGCGTCACGCGTTCGACGTCGGCCTGCGCATAACCGGCCGCGACGATCTCGGCGAGCGGCCGGTCTTCTTCCATGTACATCCGCATGATCGCGTCGAGTACGTCGTACGGCGGCAGGCTGTCCTGGTCGGTCTGGTTCTCGCGCAGCTCGGCCGACGGCGCGCGCGTCAGGATCCGCTCGGGGATCACGTTGCGCAGCACGTAGTCGGCCGTTTCGTTGCGATAGCGGCAGAGCCGGTACACGAGCGTCTTCGCGATATCCTTGATCACCGCGAAACCGCCGGCCATGTCGCCGTACAGCGTGCAGTAGCCGACCGCCATCTCGCTCTTGTTGCCGGTCGTCAGCACGATCGAGCCGAACTTGTTCGACAGCGCCATCAGCAGCGTGCCGCGAATGCGCGCCTGGATGTTCTCCTCGGTCGCATCTTCCGCGAGGCCCGCGAACTCGCCAGCGAGCGACGCGCGGAATGCGTCGAACATCGGCGCGATCGCGATCTCGTCGTAGCGCACGCCGACGCGCCGCGCCATCTCCGCCGCATCGGTGGTCGAGATGTCGGCCGTGAAGCGCGACGGCATCATCACCGCGCGCACGCGTTCGGGCCCGAGCGCATCGCATGCGACGGCCAGCACCAGCGCGGAATCGACGCCGCCCGACAGCCCGACGAGCACACCGGGAAACCCGTTCTTGCCGATGTAGTCGCGCACGCCGGTCACGAGCGCGCGGTATACCTGCGCGTCCGTCGATAGCTCGGGCGCGATCGCGCCGGGCAGCGGCTGCGCGCCGTCGAATTCGACGATCGCGTGCCCTTCGTCGAACTGCGGCATCTTCGCGACGAGCGCGCCTTGCGCGTCGAGCACGAACGAGCCGCCGTCGAACACGAGCTCGTCCTGGCCGCCGACGAGGTTCACGTACACCATCGGCAGCCCGGTCTCGCGAATCCGCGCGCGCAGGATCTCGATGCGCACCGCTTCCTTGTTCATGTGGTACGGCGAGCCGTTCGGGATCAGCAGCACCTGCGCGCCGGCCGCCTTCGCGATCTGCGCGGCCGACGCGTGCCACGCGTCCTCGCAGATGATCACGCCGTATTTCACGCCGTTCAGCTCGAACACGAGCGGCTCGGCGTCCGTCGCGAAATAGCGCTTCTCGTCGAACACCTCGGCGTTGGGCAGATCCTGCTTGCGGTAGGTGCCGACGATCTCGCCGCCGACGATCAGCGACGCCGCGTTGAAGGTGTCGGTGGGCGGCACGCCGCGCTCGATCGGGCGGTTTGCATTACCATCGACGGCTGGCGCGATCGGATCGCCGCCCACGCCGCGCATCGGATGGCCGACCAGCACCGCAAGCCCGTCGAACGGCTTCAGCGCGTCGGCGAGCGAGTCGAGCGCGGCGGCCGCCGCCGCGTAGAACGCGGGCCGCAGCAGCAGGTCTTCCGGCGGATAGCCGGACAGCGCGAGTTCGGGCGCGACCATCAATTGCGCACCATCGTTGTGCGCGGCGCGCGCGGCTGCGACGATGCGCGCGACGTTGCCGGCGAAATCGCCGACGGTGACGTTGATCTGGGCGAGAGCGAGTCGGGTCTTCATGACGGGATCGGCGCAGCCCGGCGGCGCGCCCTGAACGGCTGACGAAATCGTCCCGGACGCGGGCCACGACGGCACGCATCCGGCAACATCCAACGGTACGGATTCACGCTTGAAACACGAACGCATCGATTATCGCACGGGCATCCTGTCGTCCCCCGCGGAGGTGCCGGCCGAAGAGTGGAACGCGCTGCTCGCGCGCGACGCGCAGCCGACGCCGTTCCTGCGCCACGAATTCCTCGACGCACTGCACGTCGCGCGCTGCGCGGTCGACGATACCGGCTGGTCGCCGCATTTCGTCACGCTGACCGATGCGGGCACCGGCCGCCTCGTTGCCGCCGCGCCCGTGTACGCGAAGCAGCATTCGTACGGCGAATACGTGTTCGACTGGGCGTGGGCCGACGCGTACCAGCGCAACGACCTGCCCTACTACCCGAAACTGCTGTGCGCGGTGCCGTTCACGCCGGTGCAGGGCACGCGCCTGCTCGCGGCCGACGACGATGCGCGCCGCCGGCTCGCGGCCACGCTGCTCGCATTCGCCGAGCAGAGCGACGTGTCGTCGCTGCACGTGCTGTTCCCGACCGGCGACGAAGCGCGGCTCCTCGAATCGATGGGGATGATGCTGCGCGAAGGCGTGCAGTTCCATTGGATCAACGACGGCTACCGCCACTTCGACGATTTCCTCGCCACGCTCGAGCAGAAGAAGCGCAAGAACATCCGCGCGGAACGGCGCAAGGTGCACGATGCGGGCGTGACGTTCCGGCGGCTGACCGGCGACCGGATCAGCGATGCCGACTGGCGCTTCTTCTCGCGCTGCTACCGGCAGACCTACCGCGAACACTATTCGAGCCCGTACCTGAACCTCGACTTCTTCCGCACGATCGGCGCGACAATGCCCGAGAACCTGCTGCTCGTGATCGCGGAAGCCGACGGCCAGCCGATCGCGAGCGCGCTCGCCATCTACCGGCGCGGCGAGCACGGCGGCGGCACGCTGTACGGCCGCTACTGGGGCGCGCTCGAGCACGTGCCCTGCCTGCATTTCGAAACGGCCTACTACCAGCTGCTCGAATTCTGCATCGAGGCCGGGCTCGATACGTTCGAAGGCGGTGCGCAAGGCGAGCACAAGCTCGCGCGCGGTTTCCTGCCGACCGTCACGCACTCCGCGCACTGGCTCGCGCACCCGGCGTTCTCGGATGCGGTCGCGCGCTTTCTCGAACGCGAGACCGAGCAGATTCACGCGTACGTCGACGAGCTGCGCGAGCACGATCCGTTCCGGCGCGGCGCCGAGTAGCGCGAGTCGGCGCGTGCGCCGCCGGTCTGCATCGGGCACATTCGGCGCGGGGCCGGCCGGAGCGATGCTCCGGGTCTGCCCCGCGCATGACGCGGCCGGTCAGCGCGCCGCGAGCGACACCGCCTGCGACAGCGCCTGCGGATCGCGCGACGACGCGGCGGCCGTGAGCGTATAGCTGCCCGCGCTTACCCGCCATGCATGCGTGTTCACGTCCCAGGTCGCGAAACGCTGCGACGGAACCGCAATGCTGAGCGCGCGCGACTCGCCCGGCTGCAGCGCGACCTTGGTCCAGCCGACGAGCCGCTTCGGCGGTTCGCCGAGCGATGCGGGCAACGCCGCGTAGATCTGCACCGTTTGCGTACCGGCCCGCGCGCCCGTGTTCGTCACCGTCACGCCAACCGTCACGTTGCCCGATGCATCGGCCTGCGCGGTCATCCCGGCAAGGGCATACGTCGTGTACGACAGCCCATAGCCGAACGGGAACAGCGGCTCGATCGCCTTCGCGTCGAACCAGCGGTAGCCGTACGCGAGCCCTTCCGCATAGACCGATTGCCGGCCCGACGGGTCGATCGTCGGCTGAGGCAGGTCGGCCTCCTGCTTCGGGAACGTCAGCGGCAGCCGGCCCGACGGGTTCGCATCGCCGAACAGCAGGTCCGCGATCGCCTGGCCGCCCTGCACGCCCGGATACCATGCGTCGAGCACGCCGTGTACGTTCGCGAGCCACGGCATCAGCACGGGGCTGCCGTTCTCGAGCACGACGATCGTGCGCTTCGCCTTCGCCGCGACCGCGGCGATCAGCGCGTTCTGGTCGTACTGCTGGTTGTACGGATCGGCCTTCGCATCGGGCAGCGACAGGCTCGCCAGGTCGAGCCCTTCCGTCTGCCATTGCGTCGCGAACACGATCGCGACATCGGCCTGCGCGGCCGCGTTCGCGGCGGCGTTCGCATCGGTCCCGTCGAGATAGCTGACCGACGCGTTCGGCGCCTTCGCGCGGATCGCCGCGAGCGGCGCGGACTTGTACCAGGTCGCACAGCCTCCGAACAGCGTGTCGGCCGGCTGCTGGCAGGTCGTCACCGCATTGCCGTCGATCGCCGGCACCGCGCCCGAGCCGCCGCCCGACAGCACGCCCGCGTCCGCATGGCCGCCGATCACGACGACCGACTTGAGCACGCCGGCCGCCAGCGGCAGCACGGGCTGCGCATCGCCGGGCACGGCCGCATTCTTCAGCAGCACCGCGGACTGTCGCGCGATCGCGAGCGCATCGGCGTTGCCGGCGGCTTCGTCGATCGCACCGCCCGGCTTCGGCGGCGCGTCCATCACGCCGATGCGGATCAGCGTGCGCAGCTTGCGCTGCACCATGTCGTTCAGGCGCGCGACCGATACGCTGCCGGCCTGCAGCGCCGCACGCAGCTTCGTGTTGAAGAACGAGCCGAGCGGCGCGTTGTTGTCGTCGGCCGCGCCCGGCTGTTCCTCGTCGAGCCCCGCCTGTACGGCCGCGACCGTCGAATGCGTCGCGCCCCAGTCCGACTGCACGACGCCCTTGAAGCCCCACTCGTTCTTCAGCACCGTCGTCAGCAGATACGGGTTCTCGCACGCATACACGCCGTTCAGCTTGTTGTACGAGCACATGACGTTGCCCGGCTGGCCGTCCTTCACGCCGATCTCGAACGCGAGCAGCTCGGCCTCGCGCATGGTCCGCTCGTCGACGACCGAATCGATCGTCATCCGGTTGGTTTCCTGGTCGTTGAACGCGAAGTGCTTGATCGTCGCGATCACCTTCTGCGCCTGCGTCGCGTTCGTGCGCGCGGCGCTCAGCGTGCCCGCGAGCACCGGATCCTCGCCCATGTATTCGAACGTGCGGCCGTTGCGCGGCTCGCGCGCGAGGTTCACGCCGCCGCCGAGCCCTTCCGCGAAACCGAGCGCGCGCAGTTCGAGCGCGATGCGCGTGCCGTAGGTGCCCGCGAGCGCCGGATCCCATGTCGCCGCGAGCGCGACCGGCGCGGGCAGCGCGGTCACGCGCGCATTCTTCACGTTCACGCCGCCCGCCGAATCGGCGCTGCTGACGCCCGGGATGCCGAGCCGCGGCACGCCCGGGATGTAGCTCGCGCCGTTCAGCGCATCGGCCGGAAACGGCCCGCCCAGGTCGAGTGCGGGCAGGCCCGTGCCGTGCACGAGCTGCAGCTTCTCGTCGGTCGTCAGTTGCGCGACGAGCGAGGCCGCGCGCTGGTCGGCAGCGGCATCGGGGTCGGCCGGCGCGACGGGGCCCGGCTGAATGTCGTCGCCGCCGCACGACGCGAGCAGCACCGTGAGCGCGCACGCGGACGCGATCGTCGAACACCGGAACAGCGAAGTTTTCATTGATCCTCCTGAATCGATCTGTTGTACTTGTCGCCACACTCCAGCGTCCGAGTCTAAAAATCGACCGGTCACCACGCTTGACCGGCAGGAGCATGCGTTGACCTCTCGCAGCGGGGACAAACCCGAACGGCATGACGACAGGGAGACAGACATGGAGTTGCGACAGAAATCGGTATCCATCCGGATCTACCGCTGGCTGTGCGAAGACGCGCGCGCGAACGGCATCGACGTTGCTCCGCTTTACGAGGCGCTCGGCATCGGGCCGGCCGAACTCGCCGACGACACGCGCCGCATCGCGGGCGACCGGCACGTCGCCGCGATGCGGCTGACGAGCGGATGGCCGCTGTCCTGGCACCGCTCGCCGCCTCAGGCCGTGCCGTGGCTCGTGCCGTTCCCGGAGCTCGCGGGCGTCACGTGCAATGCGGCGACGCTGCGCGACGCGCTGCACGGTTACCTGCACTATCGCGAGCTGATCGGCAACGTCGACTGGGTCTTCGCGCACGAGAACGGCGATGCGATCGCGCTCGAATACGTGAACGAAGGAGACGGCCGGCACGCGGGCAGTGCGCTCGCGAACCTCGCGATCCTCGCGGCGCTCGCGCGCCTGTACGATCCGCACGTGCGCGTCGACGACGCGGAATTCGCCGGCCGTGCGTTCGCGCCCGCGGCCGCGCTGCGCGACATGCTCGGCGCGCCGGTGTCGTTCGACGCCGCGCACAACCGCATCGTGCTGCGCTCTGCGCACTTCGACACGCCGTTCGAGCGCTACAATGCGCCGCTCGCCGGCATCCAGCGTCATGCGGCCGACGCCGCGCGCGACCGGGTTCGCGTGCGCTCGACGTTCGGCTCGTCCGTCGAGCAATGCGTGCGCGACTGGCTGCGTACCTCCGACGACGCCGACGTGCCGGCCGACACGCTGATGCAGCACGTGTGCACGCGCTTCGCGATGTCGCGCTGGACGCTGCGCCGGCGGCTGCATCGCGAAGCCGTCGGCTTCCACGCGCTCGTCGCGCAGGCACGGCTCTGCGAGGCGCGCGACCTGCTGCTGAATACGCAATTGCCGATCGGCGAGATCGGCGTGCGCGTCGGCTTCCGTTCGACGAGCGCGTTCACGCGCTTCTTCACGCGCGAACTCGGCGCGGCGCCGAGCCGCTTTCGCGACGGGCACGGCGACGGACTGCGATGACGCGCAACTTTTCTGAGACACTGGCGGCTTCGCATCCCGCCGCCCCGCCATGTCCTGGTTTCTGTATCTGATCGAATGCGCCGACGACAGCGTCTACACGGGCATCACGACCGACGTCGCCGCGCGCTTCGACGAGCATGCCGCCGGCAAGGGCGCGCGCTACACGCGCTCGCGCAAGCCGCGCGCGGTGCTCGCGTCGTTTCCGCTGCCCGACCGGTCGAGCGCGTCGCGCGCCGAATACTGGGTGAAGCGGCTCACGCCCACGCAGAAGCGCGAGCTGGCGGCCGGGTTGCGGACGCTGGAATCGGTGCTGCCGGTTGGTGTGACGGTCGACGGAAATGGTGAGGCTGCCGGGTTGAAGGCGGGTGCGCGCGGGCGGAAGAAGGTGAAGGCAAAAGCGGAGACCGTCGATAGCGCGACGAAGACGGCTGAAATTGAGCGGCCTGCCGCGAAGACCGGAAAAAACGGAAAAGCCGGAAAAGCCGAGAAAGCCGAGAAAGCCGAGAAAGCCGAGAAAGCCGAGAAAGCCGAGAAAGCCGAGAAAGCCGAGAAAGCCATCAAGTCTGCGAAAACCGCGAAGACCCGACAAGCCGCCAATGCTCCAAAGGCGGCAAAAGCCGCGCCGGTCGCGAAGAACGCGAAGACCGACGGCGATGCGGTCGTGAAAAAGACCTCGTCGCGCGGCACGTCGTCGAAAAAAGGCCAACAGGCCGCGTCCTCATCGTCGAAAAGAAAAGCTCCGGCAACCAACGGCAAGCCCGTCACGAACGGACGCGACACCACCGGCCCCGCACCGGTTCGCCGCCGTCCGTCGGCCACGAAATCCGCCGAAGAAGCCACCGTGGTCTCCGTTGCGCCTCGACGCGCCAAACGCACGACGGGCGCGAAGGACGCGTTGACCACCGCCCCGCCCGCCTCCCCTTCCGCACGCAAGAAAACCGCGCGCGCAAAACAAAACCGCGCGGCCTCCTGAGGAGACACGCGCGGTTTTGCGTTTCACACGAACCGGCCGTCGGCCGGCGCGCCGCTTACTTCTTGTAGTTCGCGGCGCCGTCGGTGATTTCCTTGTGCGCGGCTTCGATGCCGGCCCAGCCTTCGACCTTCACCCACTTGCCCTTCTCGAGCGCCTTGTATTGCTCGAAGAAGTGCTTGATCTGGTCCTTCAGGTACTCGGGCACGTCGTCGATCGACTTCAGGTTCGCCGTCATCGGGCAGATCTTGTCGTGCGGCACCGCGACCAGCTTCGCGTCGACGCCCGACTCGTCGGTCATCTGCAGCATGCCGAGCACGCGCGAACGCACGATCGAGCCGGCCAGCAGCGGGAACGGCGTGATCACCAGCACGTCGACCGGATCGCCGTCGCCCGACAGCGTCTGCGGGATGTAGCCGTAGTTCACCGGATAGCGCATGCCCGTGCCGATGAAGCGGTCGACGACGAGGAGGCCCAGCTCCTTGTCCGCCTCGTACTTCACCGGATCGCTTTGCGCGGGAATCTCGATGATCACGTTGAAATCTTGCGGCAGGTCCTTGCCGGCCGGAACATGATTGAAGCTCATGAGCGCTCTCTGTAGGTCGATGGGAATTCGGGACAGGGCGCCGCGGCCGATGCACCGCCGCAGGCGTCCCTCAACGGAATGCGCCATTATAGCCAATCGACCGGTGGCGTCCGGATGACGATCGGCGCGATAATCGTTCCGGATGTCCGGCCGTCGAACCACAAGCGGCGTTGGACGGGATCGGCGTCGGCGCTGAAGCGCCGGCGCCGGTCGACCGCGAAGCATGGGACCAGAGTAAGCGCTGAAGCGCTAACGCTGTTCGACAGGAGCAGGCATGGAAGAGGCGAAGCACTTCATCGCGGGTGAATGGACGTTGCCCGCGCAACTGGAAACGATCGCGGTCGTCGACCCATCCGACGGCCAGCCGTTCGCGACGATCGCGCGCGGCACCGCGCCCGACATCGAGCGCGCGGTCGCCGCAGCCCGCGACGCATTCGTGGGCGCATGGGGCGCCGCGAGCGCCGCCGAGCGCGGCCGCGTGCTGATGCGGCTGTCGGCGCGCGTGGCCGATTCCATCGAGGAACTCGCGGCGATCGAGGCGCGCGACACCGGCAAGCCGCTGAAGCAGGCGCGCGCCGATGCGGCCGCGCTCGCGCGCTACTTCGAGTTCTATGCAGGCGCCGCCGACAAGCTGCACGGCGAAACCCTCCCCTATCAGGCCGGCTATACGGTGCTGACGGTGCGCGAGCCGCACGGCGTCACGGGCCACATCGTGCCGTGGAACTACCCGATGCAGATCTTCGGGCGCAGCGTCGGCGCGGCGCTCGCGGCCGGCAACGCGTGCGTCGTCAAGCCGGCCGAGGATGCGTGCCTGTCGGTGCTGCGCGTCGCCGAACTGGCCGCCGAGGCCGGGCTGCCGGCCGGTGCGCTCAACATCGTCACCGGCTACGGCCATGAAGCCGGCGCCGCGCTCGCGCGCCATCCGGGCATCGACCACATCTCGTTTACGGGTTCGCCGGCCACCGGCAAGCTGGTCACGCAGATGGCGGCCGAGAACCACGTGCCGGTCACGCTCGAACTCGGCGGCAAGTCGCCGCAGATCGTGTTCGCCGATGCCGATCTCGAAGCGGCGCTGCCCGTGCTCGTGTCGGCGATCGTGCAGAACGGCGGCCAGACCTGCTCGGCCGGCAGCCGCGTGCTGATCGAGCGCGCGGTCTACGAGCCGCTCCTCGAGCGCCTCGCCACCGCGTTCAACGGGCTGCGCGTCGGCCCGAGCCGCGCCGACCTCGACTGCGGCCCGCTGATCAACGCGAAGCAGCAGCAGCGCGTGTGGGATTTCCTGTCCGACGCGCAGCACGACGGCATTCCGATGGCCGCGCACGGGCAGGTCGTCGCCGACGCGCCCGAAAGCGGCTTCTACCAGGCACCCGCGCTGTTGCGCGACGTGCCGCCGTCGCACCGGCTTGCGCAGGAGGAAGTGTTCGGCCCCGTGCTCGCCGCGATGCGCTTCGTCGACGAAGACGAAGCCGTCGCGCTCGCGAACGGCACGCCGTACGGCCTCGTCGCGGGCATCTGGACGCGCGACGGCGCGCGCCAGATGCGCGTCGCGCGGCGCCTGCGTGCGGGCCAGGTGTTCATCAACAACTATGGCGCGGGCGGCGGCGTCGAACTGCCGTTCGGCGGCGTCGGCCACTCGGGTCACGGCCGCGAAAAAGGCTTCGAGGCGCTGTACGGCTTTACCGCACTGAAGACGATCGCGATCCGGCACGGCTGAACGCGCGGCACGCGAAACGCGGCCGGCAGTGGCCGGCTGCATCGCGCAACACGACGACTCTCATAACCAGCACAGGAGACACACCATGCGGTTGAGCGGCAAGACGGCCATCGTCACGGGCGGCGGCTCGGGGTTCGGCGAAGGCATCGCGAAGACGTATGCGCGCGAAGGCGCGAACGTCGTCGTCAACGACCTGAACGGCGCGGCGGCCGAGCGCGTCGCGAGCGAGATCGCGCTCGCGGGCGGCAAGGCGATCGCGGTGGCGGGCGACGTGTCGAAGCAGGACGACTGGCACACGCTGCTGCAGGCCGCGCTCGACGATTTCCATTCGGTGCAGATCGTCGTGAACAACGCAGGCACCACGCACCGCAACAAGCCGGTGCTCGACGTGACGGAAGCCGAGTTCGACCGCGTGTACGCGGTCAACATGAAGAGCCTGTTCTGGTGCGTGCAGACCTTCGTTCCGTACTTCCGCGAACGGGGCGGCGGCGTGTTCGTGAACGTCGCGTCGACGGCCGGCGTGCGGCCGCGCCCGGGCCTCGTCTGGTACAACAGCACGAAGGGCGCGATGATCACCGCGAGCAAGTCGCTCGCGGCCGAACTCGGCGCCGACCGCATCCGCGTGAACTGCATCAATCCCGTGCTCGGCGAGACGGCCCTGATGACCGAGTTCATGGGCTGCGAGGACACGCCCGACAACCGCAGCCGCTTCCTCGCGACGATCCCGCTCGGCCGCTTCTCGACACCGCAGGACATCGCGAACGCGGCGCTTTACCTCGCGTCCGACGAGGCCGAATTCATCACGGGCGTCTGTCTCGAAGTCGACGGCGGACGCTGCATCTAGCCGCACCTGGCTGTTCGCGTGCCGCGTCGGGATTCACCGGCCGGCACGGCATTCATGTATTGCTTCGCACGAAACCGGATCGGGTGCCGATGTGTCGGCTCCGGTCAACCATAAAAACCGCAAAGCATGGGATCCAGGCAGGCGCTGAAGCGCCGACTTGGGTCGACCGCATAGCATGGGACCCAAGTAAGCGCTAAAGCGCCAACTTGGGTCGACAGGAGACAAAATGGCAACATCGACGCAGTCGCTGCCGGGTTCGTCCGGCGCATTCGAGGAAGCAACCTACCGCAAGGTGTCGTGGCGGCTCACGCCGCTCCTGCTGCTGTGCTACGTGGTCGCGTATCTCGACCGCGTGAACGTCGGGTTCGCGAAGCTGCAGATGGCGAGCGACCTGAACCTGAGCGACACCGTCTACGGGCTCGGCGCCGGGATCTTCTTCTTCGGCTATTTCCTGTTCGAGGTGCCGAGCAACATCATCCTGCACAAGGTCGGCGCGCGCGTGTGGATCGCACGCATCATGGCGACCTGGGGCGTGATCTCGATCCTGACGATGTTCGTCACGACGCCCGCGATGTTCTACGTGATGCGCTTCCTGCTCGGCGTCGCCGAAGCGGGCTTCTTCCCCGGCGTGATCCTCTACCTCACCTACTGGTATCCCGCGCACCGGCGCGGCCGGATGACGACGTTCTTCATGACGGCAGTCGCCTTGTCCGGCGTGATCGGCGGACCGCTCTCGGGCTTCATCCTGAAGGCGTTCGACGGCATCAGCGGGTGGCACGGCTGGCAATGGCTGTTCCTGCTCGAAGGCATCCCGTCGGTGCTGGTCGGCGTGCTCGTGTTCTTCAAGCTCGACGACCGGATCGCGAAGGCGAACTGGCTGACCGACGACGAAAAGGCGCTGCTCACGCGCAACGTCGACGCGGAGGAAGCGACCAAGGAAGATCCACCGCTCGGCGCCGTGCTGGCAAGCCCGCGCGTGTTGCTGATGGCACTCATCTACTTCTCGTTCGTGATGGGGCTCTACGGCGTCGGCTTCTGGCTGCCGACGATCATCAAGGCGACGGGCGTCACCGACACGTTCGCGATCGGCCTGCTGTCGGCGATTCCGTATGCGGCCGCGGTGGTCGCGATGATCCTGATCGCGCGCAGCGCGGACAAGCGCCGCGAACGCCGCTGGCACCTCGCGATTCCGGCCGCGATCGGCGCGCTGGGGCTCGTGCTGTCGGTGATCTGGGCGCACCAGACCGCGCTCGCGATGCTCGGCCTCACGCTCGCGACGATCGGCATCCTGACGACGCTGCCGCTGTTCTGGAGCCTGCCGACCGCGTTCCTCGGCGGTGCGGCCGCCGCGGCCGGCATCGCGATGATCAACTCGATCGGCAATCTCGCAGGCTTCCTGAGCCCCTACCTGATGGGCTGGCTCAAGCAGGCGACGGGCGCCAACGACGCGGGCATGTACATGCTCGCGGGGTTCCTCGTGCTCGGCGGGCTGCTCGCACTGTCGGTGCCGAAGCGGCTGGTCGACAAGTGATGCGCAGGGCATGACGATCATGTCGACGGAGCCAACCCTCATGCCCCACCGCATCGTTCAGGCGGCCGGCAGCCGCGTACTGGTCCTGGATCCTGCCGCCGGCCGCGTGCAGCGGGAAAGCGATGCGCTCGACCTCGTCGCGCTCGCGCACGAACATGAAGCCGACTGGGTCGCGGTCCCCGCCGACGTGCTGCACGACGACTTCTACCGGCTCGACAGCGGACTGGCCGGCGCGGTGCTGCAGAAACTCGTCAACTACGGCGTGCGGCTCGGCGCGGTCGGCGACATCGACCGCTGGCTCGCGCGCAGCGAAGCGCTACGCGCGCTCGTTCGCGAGTCCAATCGCGGGAAATCGGTGTGGTTCGTCGCGAACGAGGACGACCTGCTGCGCAGGTTCGGCGCGTAGCGGATAACGCGTCCGGCGCCGGCGCGCAGCGGACAAGAAAATGCCCCGAAGGCCATCCGGCGTTCGGGGCATGTTGCGCAGCGCAGCGCAGCGGGCCGCCGGCAGCAGGCGGCCGCGGCTTGCGTCAGACCACGGTAATCGCGAGCGCGCTTTCGCGGTAGTGCTTCGCGGCCTTGTCGGTTTCGCCGAGCTGCTCGAACAGACGCGCGAGCGCGCGATGCGCACGCACCTTCAGTGCCTCGTTGTCGGCCAGCTTCAGCGCCGCTTCGAGGAACGCTTGCGCCTTGCCCCACAGTTGCTGCTGCTGGCAGAGACGGCCGAGCGCGAACAGCAGGTCGGCATCCTCCGGGTGATCCTTCTTCCACCCTTCCGCCTTCTGGATCAGCGGCAGCGCATCGGCGCCGGCCGTGTCCGGGTAACGGCGCAGCAGACGTGCATCCCAGTTGTGCGCGAGCGCTTCCTCGACGATGCGGCGCGCTTCGTTGCGACGCTCGAGCGGCACGAGCAGGTCGGCCGCGAGATCGGCAAGACGCGGCGACTGGCGCTCGACCGGCGACAGCGACTGCCACACCTCGAGCAGCGCGTCCGGATCGTGCCGGCGTTCGCGCAGCAGGTTTTCCGCGGCCTGCTGGCGCAGCCGCACGGCCGCGGCCGGATGCAGCGCCTCGCGCTTCTCGAGCGCCTTCGCGAGCTTCAGCACCTCGGCCCAGTTCTTCAACTGCTGCTGCGCGCGCAGCGCAACCTGCTGCGCATGGATGCGCTTGCCGCCCGCCTGCATGTCGGCCAGCGCGGCAAGCGCGCCGTCGGCATCGCGCGCGTCCGCGCGCATGTCGGCCGCGGCGAGCAGCCGTGCGTCCTGCCATTCGGGCGCGTCGACCTTCGACAGCCAGTCGTCGCGGCGCGTGTACTCGTGCATCCGGTGCGCGGCAGTGGCCGCGACGAGACTCGCGGCACCCAGGTTCGCGTCGACCGACAGCGCGTCACGCGCGGCCTTCTCCGCGCGCGAGAACCGGCCCGCGTACAGGTTCGAGATGGCATCGCGCAGCGACGCCTGTGCCTTCTCGTTGCGCGAACGCGCACGATACGCGGCGACCCGCTGCGGCATGCGCCAGATGTTGCGCACGATGCGCAGCAGCGCATACACGACGATGAACAGCACGACGATGGCGATCACGAACAGGTTCAGCGACACGTCGATCCGGTACGGCGGATAGACGAGCAGCACCTGCCCCGCGTCGAAACGGCCGAAGGTGGCGAGCGCCGCGGCGATCGCGAACAGGACCGCGAGCCAGACGATTCCTCGAAGCGTCATCGTTACCCCCGGCTCTTGAACTGCTGAACGGCGTTCAGGCTGGTGTTCAGGTTCGGCACCGCGACCGTCAGCGATGCGCCGTCAACCTGCTTGAGCAGATCCTCGACGGTCTGCGTGTCCTTCGACGCCTGATCGAAATACTTCCCGAGCGACGCCTGCGCGGCGTGCAGGTCGGCCTTCATCGCGCTGTCGTTGCGCGCGAGCAGCGACAGCCGTGCGGTGAGCAGGCGCAGCTTCACGTTCTCGCGCACGAAGTAGCCCTGGTCGGGCGACGCGAGCATCGCGTCCGCGTTGTCGATCCGGCGCACCTGCACGAGGCCCTTCAACTGCTGACCGAGGCCGGCCGAGAAGTCGTGCCACCAGACCTTCCAGCGCGGCGCGCCGGCCACGGCCGTCGATGCGGCGTCGGCCGGCGCGGCCTTCGGCGCCGCATGCGGCACGATCGCCTCGCCGGACAGCGGCAGCGCGTCGATCTTGGCGATCGCGTCGTCGAGCTTGATCGCGAGGCCCGTGAGATCGGCCGCCGGCGCGGCCTTCAGCTTCTCGATGTCCAGCGCGAGCGCCTTGCGCACCGTGACGGCCTGCGCGCTCTGCGACGTCGCAAGACGCGCGTCGGCGTTCTGCAGCGCGATCAGCGCGAGCTGCGTGTTGCCCGTCAGCTGAAGCTGCTGGCTCGCGCTCGACAGCATCTGGTCGACTTCCTCGAGCATCCACGCATCGCGGTTGCGCGACAGGTCCTGATATTGCTGCTGCAATGCCTGCTGCGCGCTCTGCGCGTCGGCGAGCTTGCCGTCGAGCTGCGCGAGCTGCGTGTCCACCTGGTGCGTGCTCGCGAGCGCCTGCTCGGTCTTCATGCGCGTCTCGGCCGTCTGCGCGTCGAGCGCCTTCTGGCGCGCGACGAACGTGCCGTCGAGCCGGTCGATCTTGCGGTTCAGCGCATAGCCGCCGACGCCCGCCGCGCAGCCGACCACGACGACGACGAACCACAGCAGCGCACTGCCGCCGCGGCGCGCGCGCGGCTCGGGCGCAAGATAAGGAGGACTGGACGGCGGTGCGGATGCAGCGGCCGGCTGGGAAGCGACGCTTTTGGAATCGTTGGTATCTGTCATGCGTTTAGTCACCGGTGCGGCTGTCGCCGGTTGGACGGCCTCGTCGGCCATCGTTCGAAACGCGCGGACGATGCGCTCATCGCCCGCGCCGGTCAGCGTAATCCTATCAAAACCCAATGCGCGCGCGGTCTGCTCGATCCGCGGGTGCGGCGTCACGAGCGGCGCATGCTTCAGCGCGTCGATTTCGGCATCGTTCAGGTGCGCCCGCGCGAGTTCGTGCAGGTTGCGCACGCCTTCCGAGCTCGTGACGAGCCACGCATGCGGTGCGCCGTCGAGCAGCGCATGCACGCGCTCCCATGCGCCGACGCGCGGCTCGGGCACGACGCGCCGGTACGCGGCGACGAGCGTGACGTCCGCGCCGGCCTCGCGCAGCCGGTCTGCAAGCCATTCGCGCCCGCCGTCGCCGCGCACGATCAGCACGCGCTTGCCCGCCAGCGCCTGCGCGCCGCCGAACGCGGCCTCGATGCACGCGAACAGGCTTTCCGAATCGTAACGGGGCACGCCGCCGTCGGCCGGCGCCTGCGGCGCGATCACGCGATGCGCGGGTGCGGCGATGCCGTGCCGCTCCAGCGCCGCGACGCTGCCGGGCCCGACCACGCCGACCGGCAGCGCGTTCGGCCAGATCGCGCCGTACTGCGCGAGCGCGCGGTCGATCGCGTTCGGCGACACGAAAATCACGAGCGCGTAGTCGGCAAGCGCCGCGAACGCGGCGTCGAGCGGCGCCGGATCGTCGACCGGCGCGATGTCGATCAGCGGGAATTCGAGCACGTCGCAGCCGGCATCGGCCAGTTGCGACGCAAGCGCGTCCGACTGGCCGTCCGGGCGCGTCAGGACAGCGGTGAACGCGCGCGCGCCGCCCGCCATCAGGCGTCGCCCTTGCCGGCCTGCGAGCCGGCGAGCAGCGCCTTGACGATGTCGAGCGCGCCTTGCGCCTCGAGCTCGTCGGACACCGCGCGGCCGAGCGCGAGCGCATCGGCGACGGTCATGACGGCTCCGCACTCCTCGGCCGTCAGCACACGCTTGCCGTCGGTCGTCGACACGCGGCCCGTCAGATACAGTTCGCCCGCGCGCCACACCGCGTGCGCGGCAAGCGGCACCTCGCAGCTGCCGCCGAGCGCGCGCGACACCATCCGCTCGGCTTCGACCGCGAGCGCGGTCCGCGGATCGTGCAGCGGCGCGAGCCATGCGGCGACGTCGTCGCGGTGCGCGGCGATCTCGATGCCGAGCGCACCCTGCCCGGCCGCGGGCGGGCTGGTCTCGACGTCGAGCAGTGTGCGGATCCGCGCTTCGAGGCCGAGGCGCTTCAGGCCGGCGGCCGCGAGAATGATCGCCGCGTAGTCGCCGCGGTCGAGCTTCGCGAGGCGCGTATCGAGATTGCCGCGCAGCGGCAGCACGTCGAGGTGCGGATAGCGCGCGCGCAGCATCGCTTCGCGGCGCAGGCTCGACGTGCCGACGACCGCGCCGGCCGGCAGCGCGTCGAGCGACGCGTAGTCGTTCGACACGAACGCGTCGCGCGGGTCCTCGCGCTCCATGATCGCGGCAAGCGAGAAGCCGTCGGGCAGCGCCATCGGCACGTCCTTCAGCGAATGCACGGCGAGATCGGCGCGGCCGTCGGCCAGCGCGCTCTCCAGTTCCTTCACGAACAGGCCCTTGCCGCCGACCTTCGACAGCGTGCGATCGAGAATCTGGTCGCCGCGAGTCGTCATCCCGAGGATTTTCACGTCACAAGCTGGATATAATTTGCGCAGCGCATCACGCACATGTTCGGCTTGCCACATCGCCAGGCGGCTCTCGCGCGAAGCAATCGTCAACGTCGCGGGCGGCTGTGCCTGTTGCGGCCCGGCCGCAAGGGTCTCGGAATTCATTGCTGGAACATCGAAGGACGGGATTGAAGACCGAACAATGGTAGCACGCACGCCCCGGCCCGCCCGGGCCCGGAGCCTGCGCCCGGCCGGCCGCCGAGCGGGTCGCGGCGCCGATGCGCGGATGTGCCGCACGTAGCTGGTTGCTTGACCGCAGTTCCCGCAGTTTCGCAGTTCCTTTTGACTCGAGCTTTCCCAAGGAAACCCATCGTGAAGTCTTCCGGATCGGCGCGTACGGCGCGCCGCAATGCTGCCCTGTCCTCCTCCGACGCCCCGACGGACACCGTCGCCACCGCCGCGAACGGCCGTGCGAAAACGGCAACGAAACCGAAAGACCCGATACGTCAGACAAAACGCACGACGAAAGCCGCCGGCCCCGCTGCCCGCAAGGCCGGCGCGCCGAAGTCCGGCACGCGCACGCGCGAGGACAAGGACGGCCCGCTGTTCGAGGACATCCGCTTCCTCGGCCGCCTGCTCGGCGACGTCGTGCGCGAGCAGGAAGGCGACACCGTGTTCGACGTCGTCGAGACGATCCGCCAGACCGCGGTCAAGTTCCGCCGCGAGGACGACAGCGAAGCCGCGCAGACGCTCGAGAAGAAGCTGCGCAAGCTGACGCCGGAGCAGACGGTGAGCGTCGTGCGCGCGTTCAGCTATTTCTCGCATCTCGCGAACATCGCGGAAGACCGCCATCACAACCGCCGCCGCCGCATCCACGCGCTGGCCGGCTCCGCGCCGCAGCCCGGCACGGTCGCGTACGCGCTCGATCAGCTGAAGACGACCGGCAACGCGTCGAAGCGCCTGCTGCAGCGCTTCTTCGACGATGCGCTGATCGTGCCGGTGCTGACCGCGCACCCGACCGAGGTGCAGCGCAAGAGCATCCTCGACGCGCAGCACGACATCGCGCGCCTGCTCGCCGAGCGCGACCAGGAGCTGACCGCGCGCGAGCGCCAGCACAACGAATCGATGCTGCGTGCGCGCGTGACCGCGCTGTGGCAGACGCGCATGCTGCGCGACGCGCGCCTGACGGTCGGCGACGAGATCGAGAACGCGCTGTCGTACTACCGCGCGACCTTCCTCGACGAGCTGCCCGCGCTGTACGGCGACATCGAGGCCGCGCTCGCCGAGCACGGCCTGTCCGCGCGCGTGCCCGCGTTCTTCCAGATGGGCAGCTGGATCGGCGGCGATCGCGACGGCAACCCGAACGTGACGGCGCCGACACTCGACGAGGCGATCAACCGCCAGGCCGCGGTGATCCTCGAGCACTATCTGGAACAGGTGCACAAGCTCGGCGCCGAGCTGTCGGTGTCGAACCTGCTGGTCGGCGCGAGCGATGGCGTGAAGGCGCTCGCGGCCGCCTCGCCCGATCAGTCGCCGCACCGCGTCGACGAACCGTATCGCCGCGCGCTGATCGGCATCTACACGCGCCTTGCCGCGAGCGCACGCGTGCGCCTGGGCGAAGGCACGGTGCCCGTGCGCAGCGCGGGCCGCGGCGCGCCGCCCGTGCGCGCGATCCCGTATGAGGATTCCGAAGCGTTCGTCGCCGACCTGAAGGTGCTGACCGCGTCGCTCGACGAACACCACGGCACGTCGCTCGCCGCGCCGCGCCTCGCGCCGCTCGTGCGCGCGGCCGAAGTGTTCGGCTTCCATCTCGCGAGCATCGACCTGCGCCAGAGCTCCGACATCCATGAAGCGGTGGTCGCCGAGCTGTTCGCGCGCGCGGGCGTCGAGGCCGACTACGCGGCGCTCGCCGAGGAAGACAAACTCCGCGTGCTGCTCGCCGCGCTCGCCGATCCGCGCCCGCTGCGCTCGCCGTACCTCGAATACTCGGCGCTCGCGCAGAGCGAGCTCGGCGTGTTCGAGAAAGCGCGCGAGGTGCGCGCGCAATTCGGCGCGCGCGCGGTGCGCAACTACATCATTTCGCATACGGAAACCGTCAGCGACCTCGTCGAGGTGCTGCTGCTGCAGAAGGAGACGGGGCTGCTCGAAGGCGCGCTCGGCGTGCCCGGCGGCCATGCGAGGAACAGCCTGATGGTGATTCCGCTGTTCGAGACGATCCCCGACCTGCGCGACGCGTCGCGCATCATGCGCGAATACTTCGCACTGCCGGGCGTCGACGCGCTGATCGCGCACCAGGGCGCCGAGCAGGAAGTGATGCTCGGCTACTCGGACAGCAACAAGGACGGCGGCTTCCTCACGTCGAACTGGGAGCTGTATCGCGCGGAACTCGCGCTCGTCGACCTGTTCCGCGACCGCAAGATCACGCTGCGGCTGTTCCACGGCCGCGGCGGCACGGTTGGCCGCGGCGGCGGCCCGACCTACCAGGCGATCCTGTCGCAGCCGCCGGGCACCGTGAACGGCCAGATCCGCCTGACCGAACAGGGCGAGGTGATCGCGAGCAAGTTCGCGAACCCCGAGATCGGCCGGCGCAACCTCGAGACGGTCGTCGCCGCGACGCTCGAGGCGTCGCTGCTGCCGCAGTCGAACGCCCCTGCGCAACTGCCCGCGTTCGAGGCTGCGATGCAAACGCTGTCCGACTCGGCGATGGCCGCGTACCGCGCGCTCGTCTATGAAACGCCGGGCTTCACCGACTACTTCTTCTCGTCGACGCCGATCACCGAGATCGCCGAGCTGAACATCGGCAGCCGCCCGGCTTCGCGCAAGCTGCAGGATCCGAAGCAGCGCAAGATCGAGGATCTGCGCGCGATTCCGTGGGGCTTCTCGTGGGGCCAGTGCCGGCTGCTGCTGACGGGCTGGTACGGCTTCGGAAGCGCGGTGAGCGCGTATCTCGACGGCGCGCAGGATGAAGCCGAGCGCACGAAGCGCGTCGCGCTGCTGAAGAAGATGAACAAGACCTGGCCGTTCTTCTCGAACCTGATGTCGAACATGGACATGGTGCTGGCGAAGACCGACCTCGCGGTCGCGTCGCGCTACGCGCAGCTCGTCTCCGACCGCAAGCTGCGCAAGCACGTGTTCGAGCGGATCGTCGCGGAATGGGAACGCACGTCGAACGCGCTGGCGGAAATCACCGGGCAAGAAGGCCGCCTCGCGACCAACCCGCTGCTCGCGCGCTCGATCAAGAACCGCTTCCCGTATCTCGATCCGCTGAACCACCTGCAGGTCGAGCTGATCAAGCGTCACCGCGCGGGCGACACGAACGCGCGGCTGCGCCGCGGGATTCACCTGACGATCAACGGGATCGCGGCCGGCCTGCGCAACACGGGCTGATCCGCATGCGGCGCGGGCCCGTTCCGCGCCGGCCGATCGCAAAAGCCGCGCTACGCCACCGTACCCACGGTGCGTAGCGCGGCTTTTTTCATCGGGAGGCCGCACGGCACCGTCGTGCCGCGCCGGCCGGCCCGGTCAATGCGCGTCGATCAGCAGCGCGTCGTGTTCGAACGAACCGTCGGGCCGCACCGCGTAATAGCCGCGCACCTCGTCGGGTGCATGTGCCCACAGCGCGCGAATGCCGGCGACGCTGTCGGCCGGCGTACGGATGCGCGCGACCCACGTGTCGAAATCGATCGGCAGCCGCCAGCGGCTATGCACGTGCGCGTCGAAACCGGCATCGCGGAACATCGCGAGCCATTCGTCCGCGCGGTAGTCGCGCACATGCGACGCGTCGCGCAGCACTTCGGCGGCCTGCAGGTACGTGTCGAGCAGCGGATGGTCGTTGCCCGCGATGTCGATCATCAGCACGCGGCCGCCCGGTTTCAGCACGCGGCGCACCTCGGCGAGCGCCGCGCGCATGTCGTGCCAGTGGTGCGCGCTCATCCGGCTCACGACCCAGTCGAACGTCGCCGTGTCGAACGGCAGCCGTTCCGCCGGGCCCTGCTGCGTGCGGATGTTCGCGAGCCCGCGCTCGCGCGCGGCCGCATCGACGGTCGCGAGCATCGGCGCGGCGAGATCGTATGCGACCACGTCGCGCACGTGCGGCGCGACCGCGAAGCTCGCGTGGCCGGCACCGCAGCCGAGATCGAGCACGGCGGCATCGGGCGTCGCGCGCACCGCGTCGGCGAGCGTCTGCAGATCGGCGCCCGTCGCGTGGACCGTGCTGGTCAGATAGGCGGCGGCCGTCGTGCCGAATGCGTCGGCGACCTGGTCGTGGTGTTTCATCGTTCGCTCCTTTGTGCTGTCGACCGGAGTGGGCGCTTCGGCACTTGTGTCGGCTGGAGTATGTGCTTCAGCACTTACTCCAGCCCCATGCTTCGCATCCGGCCCCTGCAACGCGTTTTGTGGGACGCCCGCTGCCTGCCAGCGCGCGAGCCGCTACAATAGGCTTGCGTTTGTACCAGTACAAGTTAAGCAGTTATTCTGGTATTCGATACACCTGTCTGATCGTTGCCGCATCCTCGCTTCCACTTCGCCGTTTCCGCATGAACCAGCCGTCCTCCGCCCCTGTCCCGCCGCTCGACGCCACGCCCGCCCGCGCGCTCGGCGAATTCATTCGCGCCCACCGCGAGCGGCTGTCGCCGCAGGCCGTCGGCCTGCCGCCCGGCCCGCGCCGCCGCACGCCGGGGCTGCGGCGCGAGGAAGTTGCGCAACTGTGCGGCGTCAGCCCGACCTGGTACACGTGGATCGAACAGGGTCGCCCGGTGTCGGCGTCGGCCGACGCGCTCGCACGAATCGCCGTCGCGCTGCAATTGTCGAAGGCCGAGCGCGCGTACCTGTTCGAACTGGCCGCGCAGCGCGATCCCGCCGAGCCCGACGTCGCGGGCGGCGACCTGCCGCCGACGCTCGCCGCGACCGTCGCGGCGATCGCGACACCCGCGTACGTGCTCGACCGGCAATGGAACGCGCTCGCGTGGAACGCGCCGGCCGCCTCGCTGTTTTCCGGCTGGCTCGACGGCGAGCACGACCGCAACCTGCTGCGCTTCACGTTCATGTCGCCGGCCGCGCGCACGCTGATCGTCGACTGGGAAACCCGCGCGCGGCGGCTCGCGGCCGAATTCCGCGCCGATTCGATCCGCCACCTGGCCGACGCGCCGACCCGCGCGCTGATCGACGCGCTGACTGCCGGCAGCGACGCGTTCGCGCAGTACTGGGCGTCGCAGGACGTGTTCGAGCGCGAAGGCGGCCTGCGCGAATTCGACCATCCGGCCGATGGCCGCCTCGTGTACCAGCAGATCACACTGAAGCCCGCGCACCGCGAGGACCTGAAGCTGGTCGTACTGGTGCGCGACTGAGCCGGCTCAAAAACTGATCGTCGCGGTGATCGTGTCGCTGTAGTTGCCCGGCGCGGGCGTCGCCTGCGCGGGCACGCGACCGTAGACGGTGAGCGCCTGCGCGAACCCGCTGCCGGTGCCGGTCGCCATCGAGGTGCCGCCGGTGCCGTCGCCCCATGGCGTCGTCAAGCCGCTGTCCTGGTAGAGCTGATAGCCTACCGAGCCGCCGCCGCCCGAGCGCTGCATCGTGCGGGCCGCGACGTTGCCGCTGCTGCCGCCGTTCAGCGCGATCTGGAACGCATCGCCGTTCGTGCATTGCGCGCTGATCGAGCCGCTCGCCGTCAGCGCCGACGCGAGCACGCCCGTTGCGGGAAACGCAACATTCGTCGCACTGATGAAGCAATTGTTCACGATGGTCGCGTTCGTCGAATACGCGAACGTGCCCGCCGACGCCTGCGACGTGCATGGCACCAGCTGGATGCCGAGCAGTGCGAAGTTGTAGCTGTACGACGCCTGGTTCCCGGCGAACGTCTGCGAGTAGAGCGTGCTGCTGTTGTTCACGCTCGGCACGGTCGGCTGGTTCGGCGCGATGCGGCCGTAAACGGTCAGGGTCGCGTTCGCGCTCGTGCCGATCCCCGGCTTCGCCAGCGTGACCGACATCGGCGTCGTGCCGCTGGCGACCGCGCCCCAGACCTGCGTATAGCCGTTGTCCTGGTACAGGTCGTACTGCATCTGGTTGGCCCCGTTCGTCATCACGCGCGGGCTCGTGGCGCCGAGATTCAGGCAGACCAGCACGGTCGTGTTGAGACTCAACGTATCCCACGTGCACGTCACGCCCACCGTGCTGGTCGTCGTGTACGCCGCCTGCGTGATCGGGCTGACCGAACCGAAGCTCGTCGTCTGCGCGCTCACCGTGCAGCTGTCCGCCTGCGCGGACAGCCACGGCCCGCACAGCAGCGCGGCCAGCAGCCAGCACGCCACCCGACGCAGATACCGGTACGCCCGCGCGACCCGCCGCTCCGCCATGGTTTCCCCCAATAGAAAAGCATTCGTTCCGGTCGCTGCCCGGCTGCCGCCCCAACCGTTGATCCAGATCAAACCGGCCGCCCGCACAATATTCAGACAATGCAAACTAGTCCGTATTTCTACCATTGCATGCAACCAAATGCGTAGAGTAATCTAGTCAGACGAATGTGCGGTTCGGTCGACACGGCGAATCACGCGGTTCGGGCACTGCAGGCCGGGGCGATACGCCCGGAACGGCTGGAGACCATCACAATGAACGCCATCACGCGTCACGCGCTGTCCACCGCCATCGCGGCGACCATCGCACTCACCCCGGCCTGGCGCCCTGCCGCCGCCGCCGTCTATTCCAACGGCACCGCCACCGCGCAATTCAACGTCACGCTGACCATCCAGGCGAACTGCTCGGTCAACGTGAACCCGCTCGCATTCGGCACCTCGGGCGTACTGACGGCCGCGATCAACCAGCAGACCACGCTCTCCATCACCTGCAGCAACACGACGCCGTACAACGTCGGGCTCGACGCGGGCGGCGTCTCCGGCTCGACGGTCAGCGCGCGGCTGATGGCCGGCACGACGAGCGGCAACACGGGCACGACGGTCGGTTTCCAGCTGTTCCAGGACAGCGGCCACACGACGATCTGGGGGAACACGCAGGGCACCGACACCGTCGGCGGCACCGGCAACGGCTCCGCCCAGACGCTCAACGTATACGGCCAGGTGCAGACGCAAGCCACCCCGAAACCGGACACCTACCAGGCCACCGTCACCGCGACCGTCTACTTCTGACCCGCCGTGGCGATCGGCCCCTGTTTTGTCGCCGCACTGTGCGCCGCGTCGGCTGCAACCGCGTCGGCCGCGACGCTGCAGATTTCGCCGGTAACGCTCGAGCTGTCGCCGTCGGTCACGGCGGCGGGCGTCACGCTCAGCAATTCGGGCGTGCAGCCGATCTACGGCCAGGTGCGCACGTTCCGCTGGACGCAGGAGAACGGCGAGGACGTGCTGACGCCGACCGATTCGCTCGCCGCGTCGCCGCCGTTGCTGCAGATCAGCGCGAACGCCGAGCAGCTGATCCGCCTCGTGCGCACCACGCGCGCGAGCCCGGTCATGGAGGAAAGCTATCGCGTGCTGATCGACGAGCTGCCCGCGCCCGGCACACCGGCGCAGAACGGCATCACGATCCGCGTGCGCTACTCGGTGCCGGTGTTCGTCGAACCCGCCGCACCGCCCACCCCGCCGCAGCTTGACTGGCGCATCGAGGCCGATTCGCAGGGCCTGCGGCTGTCGGTCGCGAATCTCGGCGGCCGGCGCGCGCAGCTGTCCGCGGTGCAGCTCGTCGATGCGCACGGCAACGCGCATGAAGTCGCGCGCGGGCTGCTCGGCTACGCACTGGCCGGCAGCGTGCGGCACTGGCCGCTCAAGCTCGACGCGCGCCCGTCGCCGTTCGTGAAAGTCCGCGCGACGGTAAACACGCAACCCATCGAGGCCCGGCTGACGCCGCGCTGAATCCGGCGCTGGCGCCCTCCCGCCCCGTTGCGCGTGCCGACGACGCGACATGCCCATCGAACGACGCCTGCCAGGCGCTACGCGTGGCTCGCCGCCCTCACGCTGGCGCTGCGCGCGGGCACCGCAGGCGCACAGCCGGCCCCCGAGCTGCCCCCTTCCGCCGCCCCGGAGCCCGGCGTGCTGTACCTCGACGTGTCGATCAACGGCGAGCCGACCCGCCGAATCGCGCGCTTCCGGCAGGCCGACGGCCACCTGTTCGCGGCGTCGGCCGACCTGAACGACCTCGGCATCGCCAGTGGCGACCGCGCGCAGCCGCTGTCGAACACGCCGGTCGCGCTCGACGCGCTCGCGGGCCTGCGCTACGACTACGATCCGGGCCGCCAGACGATCGACCTGCACGTGCCCGACGCGCTGCGCATTCCGCACACGTTCGACGCGCGCGGGCTCGCCGCCACACCGCCCGCGACGTCCGGCCGGGGCATCGTGCTGAACTACGACGCATACGCGCAGACCGCCGCGCATGCGCCGCTCGCGGTGTGGACCGAGGCGCGCTACTTCGATCCGGCCGGCGTGTTCAGCAACACCGGCATCGGCTACTTCCGTCGCGACGGGCAGCGCTACATGCGCTACGACACGTCGTGGACGGTGTCCGACCCGCGCACGCTCACGACGACCCAATTCGGCGACACCATCTCGTCGTCGCTGTCGTGGACCCGCTCGCTGCGCATCGGCGGCGTGCAGTGGCGCAGCAACTTCGGCCTGCGCCCCGATCTCGTGACCTTCCCGGTGCCGGCGCTGTCGGGCAGCGCGGTCGTGCCGTCGGCGGTCGACCTGTACGTGAACAACGTGCGCCAGTTCAGCGGCAACGTGCCGGGCGGCCCGTTCGTGATCAACAGCGTGCCGGGCATCACCGGCGCCGGCAACGCAACGGTGATCACGCGCGACGCGCTCGGCCGCACGATCGCCACGTCGATCCCGCTCTACGTCGACACGCGCCTGCTCGCGCCCGGCCTCGCCAGCTATTCGGTGGAGGCGGGCTTCCTGCGCCGCGCATACGGCCAGGACGCGTTCGACTATGCGCGCACGCCGGCCGCGAGCGGATCGGTGCGCTACGGCGTCACCGAGCGGCTGACCGCCGAGGCACACGCCGAGGCGACGAGCGGCGTCTACAACGTCGGCGCGGGCGTGCTCGCGCGCATCGGCGGCGGGGGCGTCGCGAACGCGTCGCTGGCCGTCGGCGCCGGGCGCTTCTCCGGCGCGCAGGCCGGCCTCGGCTACCAGTACGTGACGCCGCGCTTCTCGGTCGACGCGCAGACGCTGCGCGCGTTCGGCGGCTACGGCGACCTCGGCGCGCGCGAAGGCACGCCGGTCGCGACCGTCAGCGACCGCGTGACGGTGTCGTTCCCGTTCCTCCGTGCGCAGACGCTGTCGTTCAGCTATCTCGGCCTCAAATACCCGGGCGCGCCTGCATCGCGGATCGGCTCGGCGGCGTGGTCGGTCAACGTCGGGATGCTCGCGTCGATGACCGTCAGCGCATTCCAGGATTTCCGGCAGCACAACGCGCGCGGCTTCTTCGTCAGCCTGAGCGTCGGCCTCGGCGACAACACGTCGGTCGCGGCGAGCGTCGGCCGGCAGAACGGCGAGTCGACCCGCGCGGTCAGCGCGTCGCGCGCGCCCGACTACGACGGCGGCTTCGGCTGGAACGTGCAGGCCGGCGAGAACGGCCCGCTGCGCTACGGCCAGGGGCAGCTGCAATACCTGGGCCGTGCGGGCCAGGTCACGCTGCTCGGACAGTCGTTCGGCGGGCAGCACGACGCGTCGGTCGACGTGACCGGCGCGCTCGTGCTGATGAACGGCCAATTGCTGACGTCGCGCCGCATCGACGACGGCTTCGCGCTCGTGTCGACCGATGCCGGGCGCGTGCCGGTGCTGCACCAGAACCGGCCGATCGGCGAGACCGACCGCACCGGCTACCTGCTGGTGCCCGATCTGAGCGCGTACCAGCACAATCGCGTCGAGATCGACGGCACGACGCTGCCGGCCGATGCGCGCATCGCGGATACGACGCTCGACGTCGTGCCGCAGGCCCGCTCGGGCGTGCTCGCGCGCTTCCCGGTCACGCGCTACCGCGCGGCGTCGATCGCGCTGCGCACGCCGGACGGCGCGCCGCTGCCGCCCGGCCTCGACGTCGTGCACGTCGAAAGCGGCCAGCGCACGATCGTCGGCTACGACGGCCTCACGTTCGTCGACGGCCTCGTCGCGAACAACCGCCTGGAAATCTCCGGCGGCGGCCACGACTGCGTCGTCGCGTTTGCGTACCGGCGGCCGGACGACGGCACGCTGCCGCGGATCGGCCCGCTGACCTGCACGCCCCGCTAGCCCGCGCCGGCCGCCAGGCCCGCGAATGTTAGAATTGCGGGATTCCCTCGGCGGCGCACGCCGCCCAACTCCCCTTCGAAGAATCGCCATGACGTCCCAACTGCACAAAAAGGGCGAGGCCTGGTCGGCCCGCTTCTCGGAACCGATGTCGGAGCTGGTCAAGCGCTACACGTCGTCGGTGTTTTTCGACAAGCGCCTCGCGCTCGTCGACATCGCCGGCTCGCTCGCGCACGCGAACATGCTCGCCGCGCAGAAGATCATCAGCGCCGACGACCTGGCCGCGATCGAACGCGGGATGGCGCAGATCAAGGGCGAGATCGAGCGCGGCGAATTCGAATGGCAGCTCGACCTCGAGGACGTCCACCTGAACATCGAGGCGCGCCTGACCGCGCTGATCGGCGACGCCGGCAAGCGCCTGCACACGGGCCGCTCGCGCAACGACCAGGTCGCGACCGACATCCGCCTGTGGCTGCGCGGCGAGATCGACCGCATCGGCGGCCTGCTGAACGACCTGCGCGGCGCGCTGCTCGACCTCGCGGAACAGAACGCCGCCACGATCATGCCGGGCTTCACGCACCTGCAGGTCGCGCAGCCCGTCACGTTCGGCCACCACCTGCTCGCGTACGTCGAGATGTTCTCGCGCGACGCGGAGCGCATGCGCGACTGCCGCACGCGCGTGAACCGCCTGCCGCTCGGCGCGGCCGCACTCGCGGGCACGAGCTACCCGATCGATCGCCACGCGGTCGCGAAGACGCTCGGCTTCGACGGCATCTGCGCGAACTCGCTCGACGCGGTGTCGGATCGCGACTTCGCGATCGAATTCACGGCCGCCTCCGCGCTCGTGATGACGCACGTGTCGCGCTTCTCCGAAGAACTCGTGCTGTGGATGAGCCCGCGCGTCGGCTTCATCGACATCGCCGACCGCTTCTGCACCGGCAGCTCGATCATGCCGCAGAAGAAGAACCCGGACGTGCCCGAGCTCGCGCGCGGCAAGACGGGCCGCGTGAACGGCCACCTGATGGCGCTGCTGACGCTGATGAAGGGCCAGCCGCTCGCGTACAACAAGGACAACCAGGAAGACAAGGAACCGCTGTTCGACACGGTCGACACCGTCGCCGACACGCTGCGGATCTTCGCCGAAATGGTCGCGGGCATCACCGTGAAGCCGGACGCGATGCGCGCTGCCGCGCTGCAGGGCTTCTCGACCGCCACCGACCTCGCCGACTACCTCGTGAAGCGCGGCCTGCCGTTCCGCGACGCGCACGAAGCCGTCGCGCACGCGGTGCGGATCTGCGACGACCGCGGCATCGATCTCGCCGACCTGACGCTCGACGAGATGAAGCAGGAACTGCCGAACGTCGCGCACCTGATCGGCGACGACGTGTTCGGCTACCTGACGCTCGAGGGTTCGGTCGCCAGCCGCAACCATCCGGGCGGCACCGCACCCGACCAGGTGCGTGCGGCGGTCAAGGCTGCCCGCGCCGCGCTCGGCCGGTAAGCCCGCTGTTCCGGACGGACGCCTTCGGCGTCCGTTTTTCATTCGGGCGGCCGTTGCGCCGCCCATTGCCTGCCCTGCTTCCCGGATGTCGCCGATGACCTTTTCCGCCGCACTCTTCGACATGGACGGCCTGCTCGTCGATTCCGAGCGGACCATCATGAACACGTGGATCGACGTGTCGAACGCACACGGTGTCACGCTGACGGCCACCGACTACCTGCAGATCGTCGGCCGCTCGTTCGCCGAGGGCCAGGTCATCCTGGCGCGGCTGATCGGCAATCCCGATACGTTCGACGCCGTGCGCATCCGCGTATGCGAACAACTCGCGGCGCCCGAACCCCATCCGAAGTTCCCGTTGAAGCCCGGCGCGTTCGCGCTGCTCGACACGCTCGCACAGGCCGGCATCCCGTGCGCGGTCGCGTCGTCGTCCGCGTGCGACGTGATCCGCGCGCGGCTCGACGCGGTCGGCGTGCTGCCGTTCTTCCGCGCGATCGCGGGCGGCGACGAAGTCGCGCGCGGCAAGCCCGATCCGGCCGTCTACCGGCTCGCGGCCGAACGCCTCGGCGTGCCGGCACATACGTGCGTCGCGTTCGAGGACAGCGACTTCGGCGCGCAGTCGGCCGCCGGCGCGGGCGCGTCGGTCGTCACCGTGCCCGACTTGAAGGCGCCGACGCCCGAAATCGTCGCGCTGAGCCTGCACGTGCTCGCGTCGCTCGACGATGCGGTCGCACTCGTGCCGTCGTGGTTCGGCCGGTACGACACGCAGAAGCCGGCGTAGGACACGCGAGCGCGAAACACGGTGCGCTGCGCACCGCCAAATGCAAACGGGCACCCAAGGGTGCCCGTTTTGTTGTGCCGCCGAACGACCGGCGTCGCGACGGCTTCTACTTGTTGCCGGCCGTCTCCGACAGCCGCTTCATCGTCGCGATGCGCGCGCCGATCAGGTCGACGCGACCGTCCTCGCCGACGAGCGGCGCCGTCGCATCGCGGAACGCGACCCACGCGCGCTGCGCGCGCACCAGCGTCGCGGCCGAATGCGCCGGCATCTTGCGGCGCAGCTTCTGGTAATAGCGGTTCAGGTCGAACAGCGCGTGCTCGCACGCGGCATCCTGTTCGCACGGCCGCACGCGCCGCACGGCCGGATCGCGCGACGCGTTCGCCGCCGGCTTGCCGTTCGACGCGGCCGCGCCCTCGGCCACGCTCGTGCCGCTCGTAGCCGCGACCGGTACGGCAGCGGGCGGCGGCGCAAAACGATCGGCCGCGCCGCGCAGCGCCAGCGCGCGATCGCGCACGGGCTGCAGCTGCATGTCGGCGCTCGACATCGTGTACGCGGTGCCGCGCGTCGTGTCGTACACGGCTTTCAGCAGAAGGATTTCATCCTTGCGCCACGTGACCCAGCGGCGCTGACTGTCCTGCCAGCCGCGCTTCGCGTCGGCCGGCGCATCCTTCAACAGGCGCTGGTACGCGCCGTCCATCACCGTCTGCCACTGCTGCTGCGCTTCGCCCATGCACTGGATCTGGCCGGCCGTCGACGACCGGTCGCGCCGCGCGAGGCATTGCCGCATCGCGACGTCGATCGGGTCGGCCGCCGCGACTTCCGCGTGCGCGACGCCCGACCCCGCCAGCCCCGCCGCCCCTGCCGCCCAGACGACGAGCGCGGCCACCGCCGCGCGCATCGCCCGGAATCGTCCGTGCGTCGCCATCAGTCGCGCACGCAGTCGACGTAGTACTCGACGCGGCCGTTCACCTCTTCCGCGACGAGGCCGTGGATGTCGGTGTGGAAGCCCGGGAAACGCTCGTTGAAGTCGCGCGCGAACCGCAGGTAGTTCACGATCGTCTTGTTGAAGCGCTCGCCCGGGATCAGCAGCGGAATGCCCGGCGGGTACGGCGTCAGCAGGATGCTCGTCACGCGGCCTTCGAGCTCGTCGAGCGGCACGCGGTCAATCTTGCGGTGCGCGAGCTTCGCGAACGCGTCCGACGGCTTCATCGCCGGTTCCATGTCCGACAGGTACATCTCGGTCGTCAGGCGTGCGATGTCGTTCGCGCGGTACACGTCGTGGATCTGCGTGCACAGGTCGCGCAGGCCGACGCGCTCGTAGCGCGGATGCTGCGCGACGAATTCCGGCAGCACGCGCCACAGCGGCTGATTGTTGTCGTAGTCGTCCTTGAACTGCTGCAGCTCGGTCACCATCGAGTTCCAGCGGCCCTTCGTGATGCCGATCGTGAACATGATGAAGAACGAGTACAGGCCGGTCTTCTCGACGATGATCCCGTGCTCGGCCAGGTACTTCGTGACGATCGCGGCCGGAATGCCCGTCTCGCCGAACTCGCCGTCGACGTCGAGCCCCGGCGTGATGATCGTCGCCTTGATCGGGTCGAGCATGTTGAAGCCTTCCGCGAGCGGGCCGAAGCCGTGCCAGTGGTCGTTCGGCTTCAGCATCCAGTCGTCGCGCGAACCGATGCCTTCTTCCGACAGGTTGTCCGGGCCCCACACGCTGAAGAACCAGTCGTCGCCGTATTCGGCGTCGACCTTGCGCATCGCGCGGCGGAAGTCGATCGCCTCGGCGATCGATTCCTCGACGAGCGCGGTGCCGCCCGGCGGCTCCATCATCGCGGCCGCGACGTCGCACGACGCGATGATCGCGTACTGCGGGCTCGTCGACGTATGCATCAGGTACGCCTCGTTGAAGCGGTGCTTGTCGAACGTGCGGTTCTCCGAATCCTGCACGACGATCTGCGACGCCTGCGAGATGCCGGCGAGCAGCTTGTGCGTCGAGTGCGTCGCGAACACCAGCGCGCCCGTGCGCGGGCGGCCGTCGCCGATCGCGTGCATGTCGCGGTAGAAATCGTGGAACGTCGCGTGCGGCAGCCACGCTTCATCGAAGTGCAGCGTGTCGAGCAGGTCGCCGAGCAGGTCCTTGATCATCTCGACGTTGTAGACGACACCGTCGTACGTGCTTTGCGTGATCGTCAGGATCCGCGGCTTCATGTCCGGGTTCTCGCGCAGCGCCTCGCGCGCGAACGGGTTCGCCTCGATCTTCTTGCGGATGTTCTCCGGCTTGAATTCGTCGCGCGGGATCGGCCCGATGATGCCGAAATGGTTGCGCGTCGGCGTCAGGAACACCGGAATCGCGCCCGTCATCGTGATCGCGTGCAGGATCGACTTGTGGCAGTTGCGGTCGACCAGCACGATGTCGCCCGGCGCGACCGTCGCGTGCCAGACGATCTTGTTCGACGTCGACGTGCCGTTGGTCACGAAGAACAGGTGATCGGCGCTGAAGATGCGCGCCGCGTTGCGCTCGGACGCCGCGACCGGGCCCGTGTGATCGAGCAGCTGGCCGAGTTCGTCCACCGCGTTGCAGACGTCCGCGCGCAGCATGTTCTCGCCGAAGAACTGGTGGAACATCTGGCCGAGCGGGTTCTTCAGGAACGCGACGCCGCCCGAGTGGCCCGGGCAGTGCCACGAGTACGAGCCTTCGTCCGCGTACTTGACGAGTTCCTTGAAGAACGGCGGCGCGAGCGAGTCGAGATAGACCTTCGCCTCGCGGATGATGTGGCGCGCGACGAACTCCGGCGTGTCCTCGAACATGTGGATGAAGCCGTGCAGCTCGCGCAGGATGTCGTTCGGCAGATGCCGCGACGTGCGCGTCTCGCCGTACAGGAAGATCGGGATGTCCGCGTTGCGGCGGCGCACTTCGGTGACGAACGCGCGCAGCTCGATGATCGCGGTCGCGAGCTCGGGCAGCTCGCCGTCCGGGCCGGTTTCGCCGAGCATGAGTTCGTCGTCGTCGATCGACAGGATGAAGCACGACGCGCGGCTCGACTGCTGCGCGAACGACGTCAGATCGCCGTAGCTCGTGAGGCCGAGGACTTCGACGCCCTCTTTCTCGATCGCTTCGGCCAACGCCCGGATGCCGGAGCCCGAGATGTTCTCGGAGCGGAAATCTTCGTCGATGATGACGACGGGGAAACGAAACTTCATGGGCGATTCTCCAAAAAGAACGACCGCGGCGCGTCACGCGCAGCGGTCACCCGGAAACTGGTGAGACGATATGCAACCAGATCAGGTTTTCGGCAGCGTGACACCGCGCTGCCCCTGATACTTGCCGCCGCGATCGGCGTACGACACGTCGCACACTTCGTCGCTCTCGAAGAAGAGCACCTGCGCGACGCCTTCGTTCGCGTAGATCTTCGCGGGCAGCGGCGTGGTGTTCGAGAATTCCAACGTGACGTAGCCTTCCCACTCGGGCTCGAACGGCGTCACGTTGACGATGATCCCGCAGCGCGCATAGGTCGACTTGCCGAGGCAGACCGTCAGCACGGTGCGCGGGATGCGGAAATATTCGACGGTGCGGGCCAGCGCGAACGAGTTCGGCGGGATGATGCACACGTCGCCCTTGAAATCGACAAACGAACCCTCGTCGAAGTTCTTCGGATCGACGATCGTCGAGTTGATGTTCGTGAAGATCTTGAATTCGTCTGCGCAGCGGATGTCGTAGCCGTAGCTCGACGTGCCGTAGCTGACGATCCGGCGGCCATCCTCGGACGCGCGAACCTGATCGGGCACGAACGGCTCGATCATCTTGTGCTCTTCGGCCATGCGCCGAATCCACTTGTCGGACTTGATGCTCATGTCAGCCTCCGCCGGGCCGTCCCAAGGAGGCTGACCGCCCCCTCGGGGGGCAGCGAACAAAGTGAGCGTGGGGGTCGTGTCATATCGGGGCGCCAGGAAACGCTGCGTGACGGAAAACGAAAGCCGCCGATACGAGGCGGCGGCGGGGAAAGGCGGACATTTTACGCGATCATCGGCCCGCGCACGCGGCAGCCGTCAGCGGATCACGCCGCAGGCGAGCGCGGGCCCCGCGCCATGCTGCGGAAACGCGGGATCGCTCGGCTCGCGGTGCACCAGCGCCGCGCGGCTCATCGCCGAGCGCACGCCATCGAGGGCCAGATCTGGAGCGACGATGAAGCCGGCCGCGACGCCGTTCGCATCCGCATGGATGTTGCCGAGATCGCCGGCGACGCGGGCGCCCGCGCGCAGGCGGTCGGCGGCCGGCGCGAACACCTGGCCGGCGCTCGAGCCGTCGCCCGCGTTGCAGTCGCCGCGCTCGTGCACCTGCAGCGCGTGATCGCTGTTCGGCGGCAGGCCGACCAGGTTGTAGGTGACCTGGACGCCGTCGGGACGCTCGACGAACGTCACCGCGCCGCGCGCCTGCGAGCCGACCGTCGGCTGCAGCTGTGCGTCGGCCCGTTTTTCGTGCGACGAGGAAAAGGAGGTGCAGCCGGCCAGCAGGCCCAGCGCGGCGACGGCCAGCAGCGCGTGCCGCGCGCGGCCGGCGCGCACCCCGTGATGTCGTTGTTTCATTCGATCCTCATGCCGGCCGACGGCCGTTTGACACGGCGGCCGTGCCGGGCGGGTAAAGGGACCCGGGAAAAGTCGCCATGATACCGCGCCTCGCGGCGCCGTAAACAGCGTGAGGCCCCGCCCCGCAAGGGTTTTACGTATTTTGAACAACGATGGTCGGGAACTTCGACGTCATGTCGCGCGCGCGCTCGGCAATCGCCAGCGCGACCCCACGCGCGATGTCGCGGTAGCGCCGCGCCAGCGCACCGTCCGGATCGGCCGCGACCGTCGGCGTGCCGCTGTCGGCCCGCTCGCGGATCGCGATGTCGAGCGGCAGGCTGCCGAGCACGTTCACATCGTAGTCCTTCGCCATCCGCTCGGCCCCGCCGGCGCCGAAGATGTGCTCCTCGTGGCCGCAGTTCGAGCAGATGTGGATGCTCATATTCTCGACGATGCCGAGGATCGGAATTCCGACCTTCTCGAACATCTTCAGGCCCTTCTTCGCGTCGAGCAGCGCGATGTCCTGCGGCGTCGTGACGATCACCGCGCCCGTGACCGGCACGCGCTGCGCGAGCGTCAGCTGGATGTCGCCGGTGCCGGGCGGCATGTCGACGATCAGGTAGTCGAGCTCGCGCCAGTTGGTCTGGCGCAGCAACTGCTCGAGCGCGGAGGTCGCCATCGGGCCGCGCCACACCATCGGGTTGTCTTCCTCGATCAGGAAGCCGATCGAGTTCGCCTGCAGCCCGTGGCCGACGAGCGGGTTCATCGACTGGTTGTCGGGCGACTCGGGGCGCTGGCCGTGGATGCCGAGCATCGTCGGCAGCGACGGGCCATAGATGTCGGCGTCGAGAATGCCGACCGATGCGCCTTCCGCGGCGAGCGCGAGCGCGAGGTTCACGGCCGTCGTGCTCTTGCCGACGCCGCCCTTGCCCGACGCCACCGCGACGATGTTCTTCACGTTCGGCAGCAGCTTCACGCCGCGCTGCACCGTGTGCGCGACGATCTCCTGCGACACGGCGACGCGCGCGTCGCGCACGCCCGGCACGGCCTGGAGCGCTGCCGCGACGCGTGCGCGCACGTCGTCGTGCTGGCTGCGCGCGGGATAACCGAGCACCACGTCGAGCGCCACGACATCGCCGTCGATCGCGACGTTGCGCACGCCCTTGTTCGCCGCATACGGCCGGCCGGTATTGGGGTCGACGACAGCCGCCAGTGCGGCGTCGACTTGTGCCCGGTCAATGCTCATCGAAACTCCGTGAAAACGTTTTTCTCGCGCGCAAACGTCAAAAAATATCAAATTACGCTGCGAAAATCGGGAAAAGTGAAAGAATCTGTTGCATGCCATTGCGCGAACGCGCGACCCGGCGCACTCTTCGCGTGCGGCACGCTATGGGGCCAAATCGGCCACTAACCGCCTATATTGTAGAGGCTGACGCGTCGCGCTGTCCGAACAGCCATGTTGACGGACAGGGCATGCAACCGCCTCGGCGGCTGCCGCTAGCGCCAGGCCCGCCCTCCTTTTTCGGGCGGCCTGTGCGGGGAGCCGTAACTGTAGTTGTCGTTGTCGACTCGTTCAACCAAGAGAGGAATCCAAGATGAACATGAAAATCGCGACTCGCCTGTCCGTCTTCGCCCTGGCCGGTGCAGTGCTGGCCGGCTGCGCATCGCCGCAAGGCACCAACACGGCCGTCGGTACCGGCACGGGTGCGGCGCTGGGTGCAGGCATCGGCGCTCTGGCTGGCGGCGGCAAGGGCGCGGCGATCGGCGCGGGCGTCGGCGCGCTGGTCGGCGGCGTGACGGGTTACAACTGGCAGGCGATCAGGAACAAGCTCGCGCCGTCGGCAGCGAAGACGGGCACGCAGGTGACCGAGCAGCCGGACGGCTCGCTGAAGCTGAACGTACCGAGCTCGGTGACGTTCGCGACGAACCAGTACGCGATCACGCCGGCATTCACGCCGCTGCTGAACGACCTGGCGACGACGCTGAACCAGAACCCGCAAGTGACGGCATCGGTCGTCGGCTACACGGACAGCACGGGCTCGGCGCAGCTGAACCAGACGCTGTCGCAGAACCGCGCGCAAAGCGTCGTGAACGCGCTCGCGCAGCGCGGCGTCAACGCCGGCCGCCTGTCGGCGCAGGGCATGGGCCCGTCGAACCCGATCGCGGACAACGCGACCGAAGCCGGCCGCGCACAGAACCGCCGCGTCGAAATCTACCTGCGCGCAGCGCAGGCGCAGTAAGCGCACGACGAGGAGAAGGCGCGGGCACGCCGCCCGCGCAGCCCCGCCGGACAAGGCGTCCGTCGGGGCCGGTAACAAATCGAAAAAATTTTCGAACTTCCGTCGCGGGCCGTGGTCAGTATTTACGGTACGCGGCTGGTAGTTGCCGGCGCGTCACCATTCTCCTCTTGTCGTTGTTGCTCCGGGGCCGTATCCGCCCCGGTTTTTTTTGCCTGCAGAATTCGTGCTGCAACGCAGCAGCACCGCCGGGCACGCCGTTTGCCCGACTCCGCCCGTTCCAGCGCCCGCCACGCGGCGCCGTGCCTCCCCGGCCCGCGCCCCTGCTAGAATCGCAGTTTCCCGTCGTATTTCCGCCGTTCCTCTACAGACCTTATGTCCGCAACCGACCTCACTTCCGTGCAGGCTGCGGCGCCGCAAGGCGCGCGCCAGATCCTCGTTACGTCCGCACTGCCCTACGCCAACGGGCAGATCCACATCGGCCACCTGGTCGAGTACATCCAGACCGACATCTGGGTGCGGACGCTGCGAATGCACGGTCACGAGGTCTACTACATCGGCGCCGACGACACGCACGGCACGCCGGTCATGCTGCGCGCGGAGAAGGAAGGCCTGAGCCCGAAGCAGCTGATCGACCGCGTCTGGACCGAGCACAAGCGCGACTTCGACAGCTTCGGCGTGTCGTTCGACAACTTCTACACGACCGACTCGGACGAGAACCGCGTGCTGAGCGAGCAGATCTATCTCGCGCTGCGGGAAGCCGGGCTGATCGCCGAGCGCGAGATCGAGCAGGCGTACGACCCCGTCAAGGAAATGTTCCTGCCGGACCGTTTCATCAAGGGCGAGTGCCCGAAGTGCCACGCGAAGGACCAGTACGGCGACAACTGCGAGGTGTGCGGCTCGACCTACCTGCCGACCGAACTGCTGAACCCGTATTCGGTCGTGTCGGGCGCGACGCCGGTGCGCAAGACGTCGAAGCACTACTTCTTCCGCCTGTCCGACCCGCGCTGCGAGACGTTCCTGCGCGAATGGGTGAGCGGCCTCGCGCAGCCCGAAGCGACCAACAAGATGCGCGAATGGCTCGGCGACGCCGGCGAGGCCAAGCTCGCCGACTGGGACATCTCGCGTGACGCGCCGTACTTCGGCTTCGAGATCCCGGGCGCGCCCGGCAAGTATTTCTACGTGTGGCTCGACGCGCCGGTCGGCTACTACGCGAGCTTCAAGAACCTGTGCGACCGCAACGGCATAGATTTCGACGCATGGATCCGCGCGGGCTCGAAGGCCGAGCAATACCACTTCATCGGCAAGGACATCCTGTACTTCCACACGCTGTTCTGGCCCGCGATGCTCGAGTTCTCGGGCCACCGCACGCCGACCAACGTGTTCGCGCACGGCTTCCTGACGGTCGACGGCGCGAAGATGTCGAAGTCGCGCGGCACGTTCATCACCGCGCAGAGCTACATCGACACGGGCCTGAACCCGGAATGGCTGCGCTACTACTTCGCCGCGAAGCTGAACGCGACGATGGAAGACATCGACCTGAACCTCGACGACTTCCAGGCACGCGTGAACAGCGACCTCGTCGGCAAGTACGTGAACATCGCGAGCCGCGCGGCCGGCTTCCTGCTCAAGCGCTTCGACGGCCGTGTGCAGGACAGCGCGATGAACCATCCGCTCGTCGCGAAGCTGCGAGATGCGATTCCCGCGATCGCCGCGAACTACGAAGCACGCGAATACAGCCGCGCGCTGCGCCACACGATGGAGCTCGCGGACGACGTGAACGCGTACGTCGACGGCGCGAAACCGTGGGAGCTCGCAAAGGATCCGGCCAACGCGGTCGCGCTGCATGAAACCTGCAGCGTGAGCCTCGAGGCGTTCCGCCTGCTGTCGCTCGCGCTGAAGCCGGTGATGCCGCGCGTCGCCGAATCCGTCGAGTCGTTCTTCGGAATCGCGCCGCTCACGTGGGCCGATGCCGCGAAGCCGCTGTCGTCGGAACAGCCGATCAAGGCGTACCAGCACCTGATGACGCGCGTCGATGCGAAGCAGATCGACGCGCTGCTCGCCGCGAACCGCGATTCGCTGCAGGCCGACGCGGCCGCTGCAAGCGCGAACGCCGCGAAGGACTCGAAGGATGCGAAGAACGCCAAGGCGAACGCGAAGCCGGCCGTCGTAAACGGCGCCGACGACGCCCCCATCTCGATCGACGATTTCGCGAAGATCGACCTGCGCATCGCGAAGATCGTCGCGTGCCAGGCCGTCGAAGGCTCGGACAAGCTGCTGCAGCTCACGCTCGACATCGGCGAGGAAAAGACCCGCAACGTGTTCTCGGGCATCAAGTCCGCGTACCAGCCCGAGCAGCTCGTCGGCAAGCTGACGGTGATGGTCGCGAACCTCGCGCCGCGCAAGATGAAGTTCGGCCTGTCCGAAGGGATGGTGCTCGCGGCGTCGGCAACCGACGAGAAGGCCGAGCCGGGCCTCTACATCCTCGAGCCGCACAGCGGCGCGAAGCCCGGCATGCGCGTGAAGTAAGCCGCGCCGAGCGCGCCGCCGCTTGCACGAAAAAGGCCCCGCACGATGCGTGCGGGGCCTTTTTTACATGTGCGCGGCGCGACACGCGCCCGCCGTCACCGCTGCCCGAACCAGCGATCGAAGCGCCGCGTGTAGTTCAGGTCGACGCCCTGGAACGTGCCGCCGTACGCGGACACCGACCAGAAGCGCGTCAGGTTGATCGTCGCCTTGAACGCGTTGCTGGCCGACTGCAGCCCCTGCTCGTAGCCGAGCACGAAGCGCTCGTTGATCGCCTTCGACACCTGCACGACTTGCGGATCGGTCAGGCCGACGTCGCTGCGGCCGATCGAGAATTCGTCGAGGCCGATGGTCTGCGCGACGCGCTTGCCAGTCGCGCTGCCGAGCAGCGCGAGCGCGGCCGTCATCGCGCCCTGCTGGCCGACGTTGTTGCCCTGGTCGGTGCCGTGCCCGAACAGCAGCCACGACAGCTTCTCGTTGTCGGTGACGTTCGGCTCCGACACGAGCTTGACCGTCGGCGACTGGATCGTGCCCGTCACCTGCACGCCGGCCTCGACCTCCTGGTTGCGCCGCATCGCGAGGATGTTGACGCCCGGGTTCGACACGGGCCCGTTGAACGTGAAGAAGCCGTTCTCGACCGCGAGCTTGCGGCCGAACGACGTGTAAGTCGACCCTTCGGTCACGCGCACGTTGCCGACCGCGCGCAGCGGCACGCCGGGCGCGCTCATCACGGTGATCGTGCCGCGCAGCCCGAGATCCGCGCCGTGGCCCTTGAAGCGGAAGTTGTTGCCGAGGCCGATGTCGATGTTCGCGCGCGGCGCGAGCGACGGCGCCGGCTTGTCCGTGGCCGGCGGCGGCTTCGCGACCGCGGTGCCGGTCGGCGTCTCGCCGCGCACCGTGCCGTCCGGCTGCACGATCACGACGTCGTCGGACAGGTGCGGCGCCGATTCCTCGGGCAGGTCGAACAGCGCGCGGTCGACGACGAACTTGCCGTCGATCGACAGCGCGCCGCGCGGCCCGTCGTTCGCGACCGTCGCCTTGCCCGACAGCGACAGCTTGCGGTCCGGCGCCGCGAACAGTTCGAGCTTGTCCGCGACGATGCTCGCGGTCAGGTCGGGCGCCTCGCCGTCGAGGCGCACGCGGCCGAGCGCGCGCAGCGTGCCGTCGCCGCCGTGGAACTCGACCTGCTGGAATTCGACGAGGTTTTCCGAGAGCTTCACGCGCACGATGCCGTCCTTCAACTGCACGCCCTGGTCGACGAGCGTCGCGGACAGGTCGTCGCCCGTCAGCATCCCCGACAGGTTCGGCTTCACCGGCGTGCCGGCGACCGTCAGCTTCAGCGCCGCGCGCCCGCCGAGCAGGTAGCTCGGCCCGAACAGGTTGCCGGTCGCTTTCAGCGACGGAATGTCGGCGTCGATGCGGCCCGACAGCGGGCCGTCGTCGACGACCCCGAACATGCCGTCGCGCAGCGCGAACGGCACCGTGACGTTCGCATCGAGCGTGCCGATCCGGTTCGCCTTCGCAAGCGCCGTCACGTTGAGCCGGTTGCCGGGCGCGAAGCTCGCGCGCGCGGACAGGTCGGTCAGCCCGAGCGACGCGATGCCGCGCCCGCTCTCGATCGTCACGTCGCCGCCGCGGCGCTTCACCTGCACGTAGCCCGTCGCGTTCGCGCCGAGCGAGAAATCCCAGTCGGCATCGAGCACGACGTCGGTACGCACCGGCGGCCGCTGGCCCGTCAGCTCCTGGCGGACCTCGAAGAAGCGTGCGACCGATGCGCCTCTCACCGAGCCCGCCGAGCGCATCTGGCCGTGATCGAACACGAACGACTTCAGGTCGATCGCCGCGCCTTCGAGCGTGAGCCGCGTCGCGCCGAGCGTCACGCGGCCGGCGCCGGCCGACACGGTGAGCGGCGCCTGCAGCGCGACGGCCGGCGTGCCGCGGTTCGCAAGGCGCGTGACGGTGCCGTCCCAGCGCATTCCGTCGCGGTTCTCGACCACGCCGCCGTTCGCCGCGAGCGTCACGTCGATCACGCGGCCGCCGGTCGTCCCGACCGCCGATGCGTCGAGCGTGTGCTTCGCGCGCGTGCCGTTCAGATTCGCGCGCAGCGATTTCAGCTTCAGCGAGCCGAGCGCGATGTCGGCCGCATCGGCCGTGAACACGAGTGCGCCGTGCGCGCCGTCGCGGATGTCCGCGCGGCCCTGCGCGGCGCCGATCCGGTTCGATCCGACGACGACGCGCTCGGCCTTGTAAGTGGCCGTCACGTTCGGATGCGCGAAGCTGCCGGTCAGGTCGCCCTGCGCCTGCACGAGCCCTTCCACGCCGAAGCCGAGCCGGTCGAGCTGCGGCGCGTCGACGACGAAGCGCAGCCGGTCGCCGGGCGCGCCGAAGCTGCCGCGCAAATCGACGTGGTTGCCCGCGATCGACAGGTTCGCATTGCTCGGCAGGATCCGCGAGCCGGCGAGCTGCACGACGCCGGCACCGGTCAGCGGCACGCCGTCGTACAGGCTGTCGCCGAGCTTGAAGGCCGCCTTCGTCGACACCTGCGGCGCAAACGCGCCCGACGCGGTCAGCGTGCCCGACACGCGCGTCTCGCCGCGCGTGGCCGGCGCCTTCGCCTTTGCCGTGGCGGTCGCCTTGCCGCCACCAGCCTTCGGCGCCCTCATCGCGGCGAGCAGCAGCGGATCGAACGCCGTCAGCGTCGCCTTCGCGTCGTAGCTCGAATGCGCGTCGTGGCGGAACACGCCCGTCAGGTCGATACGGCCCTTGGCCGCCGTCACGCGCGCGTCGGTCAGCACGGTCTGCTGCGGCGTCAGCGCGACCTTCGCGCGCGCGCCGAGCGCGAGCTTCGGGTCGGTCAGGTCGAAATCGACGGTCGTCACGTCGCCCGCGAGCGTCACGCCGACCGGGCCGCCCAGGCGCATCGGCCGCAACTCGGCGACGAATGCGTTCAGGTCGAGGTTCGCGACCTTCAGGTCGAAGCGGCCCTTGCCGCCCGTCAGCGTGCCGTTGCCCGTCACGCTGCCGTCGCGGATCAGTTTCAGCGCGAGATCGTCGATCCGCTGTGCGTGCGCGTCGAGATGCACGTTCGCGTGCGCATCGATCACCGGCAGCAGGTGGTCGCCGAGCGTACCGGGCTTCGCGTTGACGATCGACACGGGGCCCGTCACCGCGAAACCCTTCGCCGGCGCGGCGCCGGCCGGTGCGGTCACGGGCGCGAGTTCCGCGCGCACCGCGAGATCGGCGGCCGGCGCGCCGGGTGCGAGCGCCTGCGGGTTCACGTGATCGAACGCGAGCGACGCGCGCGTGAGCGGCACCGCACCGAACGGCGCGGCCTCGACGTGCGCGCGCCCGCTCAGCTTCATCCCGCTCGCGTCGACGTCGGCGACGAGCGCCTCGAGCGAACCGGACACGCGGGCCCGCGCGTCGACCGGCTCGTCGGATAGCTTGCCCGAGTAGGTAGCTTCGCCCGTCAGCGCGAACGGCTTCGCGCCGTCGAGCTTCGCGTGCGCGGTCAGCGCGCCGTACGGCGTATCGACGCCGCCGAGCACGAGTTCATGATGACGGCCGTCGCTGCGGCCGTTCAGCGCGAGATGGTCGAGCTGCGTCGTCGAACCGCCTTCGTGAATCGCGAGGTGATCGACGCGCAGATCGTCGATCCGCAACTGCAGCGGCAGGCTCAGATCCTGCGGCGTCGTGCTCGGCGTCGACGGCCCCGGCGCGATCCGCACGTCGATCGTGCCCGCGCGAAGATAGGCGATGGACAGCCGCCACGGCGCGCGGGTCAATTCCCAGCGGCCGTCGAGCCGGTCGATGCGGACCTCGGTGCCGGTGCCGTCGGGGCTGGTCCACGCGAAGCCTCGCAACCGCACGCCGGTCGCAAGCGAGCCGCCTTCGAGCGTGCCCGCGAGCCGTGCGCCGAGCACGCGCCCGGCCACCTGCCATGCGAGCCGCGTGCCGCGCTCGGTCGTCGCCGCGGCCAGCACGAGCCCGGCAGCCAGCACGACGAGCAGCACGGCCGTCGCGAGCGTCCACGCGACGACGCGCATCGCGCGGCCGCGGCGCGGCGCGCGCGGCGGTGCGTCGGGCGCGCCGTCGGGCGAGTCCGGATCGTGAGGCGGCGGCGTGTCGTTCGGGTCCTTCGTCATGCGGTTCGTCGTGGATGAAGCGGTACGTTCAGAAAGCGATGCCGAGCGTCAGGTACGGGCGCACGCTGTGGTTGCGCAACCCGTACGCGACGTCGACGTTGATCGGGCCGACCGGGCTGCGCCAGCGCGCGCCGATGCCGACGCCCGGATAAAACACTTTCTCGCCCCACGCATCGGTCGCGGTGCCGATGTCGAAGAACGTCGCGGCGCCCCAGTCGCGGTTGAACCAGTGCTGGTATTCGGCGGTGCCCGTCATCAGGTACTTGGTCGGCAACACGGAGCCGGCGACGCTGTTGCCGATGCTCTGGTAACCGTAACCGCGCACCGAGTTCGAGCCGCCCGCGCGGAACAGCAGCGACGCCGGCACGCCGGTCGAGCTGCCGCTCGTGAACACGCCGCCGAGCTCCGCGCGGAACACGAACAGGTCGCGCTTGCCGATCGGCAAATACTGCTGGCCGCGCGCGTAGCCGCGGATGAAAGTCTGGTCGGTCGCCACGCCCTTGATCGCGAAGCCGGCCTCCGCGTGGATCAGGTTGCCCGAGCGCGGAAACAGCGGATCGTCGACGTTGCGGCGCGTCCAGGCCCATTGCGGCACGAGCGCGCGGCTCGTGGTCGGCCCCGCGCCGTTCTGGTCGAGCCGGTCCTGGTAGAACATCAGCGAATACGCATAGTCGATGAACTGGCCCGTGCGCGTGCGCTGCACGCCGACCCGCGCGCTGTAGATGCGCGTGTCCGACACGTTGGTGTTCGTATACGACGCGAGCACGCTGTTGGTCCACCCTTTCTCGCCCGGCGGCATCGACAGCTGAACCTGCCCGTACTGCTGGATCTGGTCGAGCCGGCCCGACACGGTCAGCGGCCACGCGGCGCCGAACGTGTCGAGATACGTATAGGAGCCCTGCACGTGCGGGCCCGTGTCGGTTGCATAACCGACGCCGCCGCGGATGTTGTTGTACGGGAACTCGCTGACCTTCACGTGCACGGGCGTGCGTTCGGGCTTCGTCGTATCGTCGCCGACGTCGATCGCGACGCTCGCGTAGTACGGCGTGTTCTGCAACTGCCGCTGCAATTCGGTGATCCGCTGCACGTCGTAGATCTCGCCTTCCGACAGCGGATTGACGTTCGTGACGATCTTCTCCGGATAGCGGCGCACGCCGTCGACATCGACCTTGCCGATCGTAAACGTCGGCCCGCTGTCGAACGTGACCGCGAGCGTCGCGCGCTGCGTGCGCGGATCGACGCGCGCCTCGGACGACGTGATCTTCGCGCCGAGATAGCGGCGCGACTGCAGTTGCCTGAGCGCCGCGCCCTTCGCGCCGTCCCAGTCGGACTGCGTGAACGGGTCGCCCGGCTTCAGCGAGAACGCGAAGCGGGTCGCGGCCTCCTGCTTCGGATCTTCGGTGTCGACGGGGCCCTTGAACGTCAGGTCGACCGTCGACACGACGGTCTGCGGCCCCGGATCGACCGCGATGCGCACGTCGCGCTTGCCGTCGCGCATACGCACGTCGGTGCGCACGACCGGCGAGAAATAACCGGCCGTCGCGGTCAGGTCGCGCACCTGCTGCGGGGTGGCGGTCACGAGGAAGTCGAACTGGTCTTCGCTGATGTCGTCGCGCTTCGCGAAGCGCGCAATATCGAGATGCGACTTGAGCAGCTTGCGGACCGAGCGCGGCGCATCGATGTCGACGTCGTACTTCGCATGGGCCGGCAACGCGAAGAACGCGGCCATGCAACCCGCGAGGGCCGCCCGTGCGGCGCGGGCCGCGGCGCCGGCGCGATTGCGTGCCGCGCGCGGGCCCGGGTCATGCGCCATGTGTGCTTGCTGGTTCGACTGCCCCGCCAAATATGACCTCGCCCTCGGTTGTCACGGTTTCGTGGAAACCCTGTATTTGACCACAGGGCAGCGGCCATGCCCGCACGAGCGAGGCTTTGACGCTTGCGCGCAACGACGCGCGCACGGGCCCGGGCCGCGTCGCCGCAGGTGCGGGCCCGCGGATTCGACGCGCGATTGGCGCCGGGCGTTCCCGCGATGCGGTAAAATCCCGCCAACGCGAATCCGGCGCATCGTGCGCCGCCCGAAACGGAAAATCCAGCCATGCCGTACCAGTCCGACGTCACGCAGTTCCTGAACCAGCTCAAGCAGCAGAAGCCGACGCTCGAGGAAGAGCAGCGCAAGGGCCGTTCGCTGCTGTGGGACAAGCAGCCGATCGACCTCGAAGAGCGCGCCGACCAACAGGAATCGCGCGTGAAGCAAACGTCGTACGTCTACTACCAGAACTTCTGACGACGTGAGCGCCGCCGACGAGGCCAGCGCCGCCCGGCAGGACGACGCGATCGCCGCGCCCGCGGGCGCCGATTCGACGCCCGACACGGTCGACGGTGTCGCGGCGTTCGCTCGCCTGTACGGCGAGCCGCTCTTCAAGCTGCCGCAGGATCTCTACATCCCGCCCGACGCGCTCGAGATCTTCCTCGAGACGTTCGAAGGCCCGCTCGACCTGCTGCTGTACCTGATCCGCAAGCAGAACTTCAACGTGCTCGACATCCCGATGGCGCAGGTCACCGCGCAATATCTGGGTTATGTCGACCAGATCCGCACGTCGAACCTCGAGCTGGCCGCCGAATACCTGCTGATGGCCGCGATGCTGATCGAGATCAAGTCGCGGATGCTGCTGCCGGTCAAGAAGGCCGACACCGGCGACGAAGCGGAAGATCCGCGTGCCGAACTCGTGCGCCGCCTGCTCGAATACGAGCAGATGAAGCTCGCCGCGCAGCGCCTCGACCAATTGCCGCAGCTCGGCCGCGACTTCCTGCGCGCCGAGGTCTACATCGAGCAAAGCATCACGCCGCGCTTCCCCGACGTGAACTCCGACGACCTGCGCGCCGCGTGGGCCGACGTGCTCAAGCGCGCGAAGCTCGTCCAGCACCACAAGATCTCCCGCGAGGAACTGTCGGTGCGCGAACACATGAGCCTGATCCTGCGCCGGCTGCAGAACGCGCGCTTCATGGAGTTCGCCGACCTGTTCGACACGTCGCGCGGCGTGCCGGTCGTCGTCGTGAACTTCATCGCGATGCTCGAACTCGCGCGCGAATCGCTCGTCGAGATCACGCAGCCCGAGCCTTTCGCGCCGATCTACGTGCGCCTCGCGTACCTGCCTGCTTAAGGCCCGCGCCCGCCCTTCCCGTTCTCCCGATTCACCCCGACGCTCGCCGCGTCGCCGCGGCGGGTGGCCGCAGCCCAAGCCGCGGCTCGTTTCCGGCACGCCCGATTAAAAAGTGAACGATCGTTCTCTTTTCGATGCGTTTGGCGGCCAAATCCTCTACAATCCGCCGACGCCCGATGCGCCGCCCGCGCGCCGGCGTTCTCCGCTTCGACCCCGACGCCGCTGCCGCGGCGCCAACGCGCGCATGCGCGAGGAACCCGCTACCCGATCATGAAAGTCATCAGCTCGATCCAGGAACTGCGCGACCAGCTGCGCGGACAGAACCGCACGGCGTTCGTGCCGACGATGGGCAACCTGCACGAAGGGCACCTGTCGCTGATGCGCCTCGCGCGCCAGCACGGCGACCCGGTCGTGGCGAGCATCTTCGTCAACCGGCTGCAGTTCGGCCCGAACGAGGATTTCGACAAATACCCGCGCACGCTGCAGGACGATATCGAGAAGCTGCAGAAGGAAAACGTCTACGTGCTGTTCGCGCCGACCGAGCGCGACATGTACCCGGAACCGCAGGAATACCGCGTGCTGCCGCCGGACGATCTCGGCGGGATCCTAGAAGGGGAATTCCGGCCCGGCTTCTTCACCGGCGTGTGCACGGTCGTGTCGAAGCTGATGGCCTGCGTGCAGCCGCGCGTCGCCGTGTTCGGCAAGAAGGACTACCAGCAGTTGATGATCGTGCGCCGCATGTGCCAGCAGCTCGCGCTGCCGGTCGACATCATCGCGGCCGAAACCGTGCGCGACGAGGACGGCCTCGCGCTGTCGTCGCGCAACCGCTACCTGTCGGCCGACGAGCGCCGGGAAGCGCCCGAACTCGCGAAGACGCTGCAGCGCATGCGCGAAAGCGTGCTCGGCGGCGAGCGCGACCTCGGCAAGCTCGAGCAGCAGGCTCGCACGCACCTGGCCGAGCGCGGCTGGGCGCCCGACTACCTGTCGATCCGCCGCCGCGCGAACCTGATCGCGCCGAGCGCCGCCGAACTCGAAGCCGGCGAGCCGCTCGTCGTGCTCGCGGCCGCGAAGCTCGGCGCGACGCGCCTCATCGACAACCTGGAAATCTGACGGGCCGCCCGCCCGCGCCTCTCACGACGCATCACGGAGACACCATGCAGCGCCACATGCTCAAATCGAAGATCCACCGCGCGGCAGTCACGCACTGCGAGCTGCACTACGAAGGCTCGTGCGCGATCGACGAAGACCTGCTCGAAGCGTCGAACATCGTCGAAAACGAACGGATCGACATCTGGAACATCAACAACGGCGAGCGCTTCTCGACGTACGCGATCAAGGGCGAGCGCGGCAGCGGGATGATCTCGCTGAACGGCTCGGCCGCGCGCCGTGCGCAGCTCGGCGACCTCGTGATCATCGCGGCGTTCGCGATGGTCGACGAGGCCGAACTGCAGGCCGGCTGGAAGCCGAAGCTCGTGTTCATCGACGACGGCAACAAGATCAAGGGCCACCGCGATCACGTGCCGACGCAGAACTGGACGTAACCTGACTGACCGGCCGCCCGCGTGCCGTGGCGCGCGGGAGCGGCTGCGCCGCCTGCGGTCGAAGGGCCGGATCCCGTGCGACACGGAATCCGGCCCTTTCTCATTTCGGCGCGCGCCGGCCTCGTGGCCGCGCGATCGGATCAGGACGCCTTGGCGGCCTTCTCCGCCTTCGGCGCACTGCGCTCGGCCCATTCGACGATCGGCCGCCACTGTTCGAGATCCTTTTCGACCCGGCTCTTCGCGACGTCCCACAGCGTGAGGCCGTGCGCGGCGATCTGCACGTAGTTCTGCGTGTCGCGCACGTAGCCGAGCACCGGCAGGCCGAGCCCTTCGACGAAGCGGTGCAGCTGGTCCGACGAGCGCGTGCGCGCATCGACCCGCATCCCGACGATCCCGACCTCGACGCCGCCCTTGCGCACGGCCTTTTCGCCGGCGAGGCGCTCCAGAAACTGCTGGGTCGCGAGAATATCGAACATCGACGGCTGCAGCGGCACGATCACCTTGTCGGCCAGTTGCAGCGCGACGCCGAGCCGGTTGCCGTGCAGGCCGGCCGGCGTATCGATCACCGCGTATTCGAGGCCGCGCGGAGGCTTCGACGGCGCGTCCGGATCGAGATCCCACGACTCGATCGCCGGCAAGCCGGCCGGCCGGAGGTCGAGCCACGCATGCGCGGACTGCTGCCGGTCCAGGTCGGCGAGCGCGACCCACGCGCCCTGCGCCGCGAAATAGCCGGCAAGATTGGTGGACAGCGTGCTCTTCCCCACGCCGCCCTTCGGATTCGCCACCACGATCACCGTCATGAATTCCCCCGAAAAAGCCACGCGGCGCCGGCCGCATGGCTGGCGCCGCTCGATTGCGGATACAGGGAGCGATGATATCGGCAAACGGGGGATCACCGGAACGGGTTGCGCCGAACCGCGCGCCCCTGATACTTCCTTACACGCGCTGAACCGCGGCCTCCCGGACGCCGATCGCGAACGCGCCGCCGCCCAGCAGCGCCTGCACGGCAAGCGTGACGGCCCAGAACGCCGGATATTCCCAGCCGCCGTGCGGCGACGAGAAGCTCCAGCCGTTCGGCAGATGCGCGGCCGTCGCGCCGAGCATGAACGGCAGCAGCGCGAGCGCGGCGACCCGCACGCGGAAACCCGCGAGCAGCGCCAGGCCGCCGGCCAGTTCGACGAACGTCGTCAGGTATGCGAGCCAGCCCGGCAGGCCGATCGACGCAAAGAACTGCGCGGTGCCGGGCAGCGTGAAGACGAACACCTTCTGCGCGACGTGCGCGAGGTACAGCACGCCGAGCGCGACGCGCAGCAGCGTCGCGGCAAAATCGTTCAGGCGATTGGGGTTCATGGCGGATTCCTTCGTGAGTGGATCAGAATGGATCGCACTCTATTCGAATAGATTCAGCCGATAAACACGCCAATTCGCTTTAACTGATTCCCAACAGGAACGAATAAGGCCATAAAAAGGGGCATGATCGATCATGCCCCGATACCTGCGTCAGTACCCGCTTTTGCCTTGTGTGGCGTCGCCGGACCCGGACTGGCTGCCGCCCGGTGCGTACGAATCGCACGCGTGTGCAACCGCCGATGCGCCCAGCAGCGCCGCGAGCAGCACGCTCCACCACCATCGAACCTTCATCGTCGCACTCCTCCAGGCGGACCTCCGCCCTCCTTGTGTTGTACGCGATCCGGCGGAAAAAGCGAGGGCGGCCCGGCGCCGCTTCAGCGAAACTCGGCGTACAGCGCGTCGAGGTCGAGATGTTCGGCGAACGTATCGGCCAGCCGCTCCAGCGATGCTTCGCGCAGCGCCGGATAGTCGATGCGCTCCGCGCCGTCGAGCCCGGCCCACGCGAGCAGCGCCGCGCACGCGTCGGGCGCATCGAACAGCCCGTGCACGTAGGTCGCGAGGATCTGGTTGTCGGCCGAAACCGCGCCGTCCGGGCGCGCGCCGTCCTGCGCGGCGTCGGCTGCCAGCGCCAGCGCGGGCGCGGAGAGCGCGGGCCCGCGCGTGTCGCCCATGTGGATCTCGTAGCCGCGCACGGCGGCCCCGCCCGGCAGCGCGAGATGCCCGGTCACGTTCTTCAGCGTCTTGTCGGGCTGCAGCGTCGTGTCGAAATCGAGCAGCCCGAGCCCCGGCACGCTGCCGGGCGCGCCTTCGAGGCCGAGCGGATCGTCCAGCGTGCGGCCGAGCATCTGCATCCCGCCGCAGATGCCGATCACCTTGCCGCCGTAGCGCAGGTGACGACGGATCATCGCGTCCCAGCCCGCGTCGCGCAGCCATTCGAGATCGCGCTGCACGCTCTTCGAACCGGGCAGGATCAGCAGGTCGGCATCCGGCACCGGACCGCTCTTCCAGTACGTGAACTCGACCTGCGGATGCGCGCGCAGCGGATCGAAATCGGTGTGGTTGCTGATGCGCGGCAGCGCGGGCACGACGACGCGCAGTACGCCGGCGTCGCCGCGTACGGCGGCGCTGCGCGCCTGCGCGGGCAGCATGTCCTCCGCATCGAGCAGCAGCCCGTGCAGGTACGGCAGCACGCCGAACACCGGCTTGCCGGTCTGCGCACGCAGCCAGTCGAGCCCCGGTTCGAGCAGCTTGACGTCGCCGCGGAAACGGTTGATCACGAAGCCGCGCACGCGCGCACGCTCGCTGTCCGACAGGCACGCGAGCGTGCCGACCAGGTGCGCGAACACGCCGCCGCGGTCGATGTCGGCGACGAGCACGACCGGGCAGTCGACGCGTTCGGCAAAGCCCATGTTCGCGATGTCGCCGTCGCGCAGGTTGATCTCGGCCGGGCTGCCGGCGCCTTCGACGATCACCGTGTCGTAACCGGCGCGCAAGCGCGCGTACGACTCGAGCACCGCGTCGAACGCGACCGGCTTGTAGTCGTGATATGCACGCGCGTCGAGGTTCAACCGCGCCTTGCCGTGAATGATCACCTGCGCGCCGCGATCGCTCGTCGGCTTCAGCAGCACGGGGTTGAAATCCGTATGCGGCGCGACGCCCGCGGCCAGCGCCTGCAGCGCCTGCGCGCGGCCGATCTCGCCGCCGTCGGCCGTCACCGCGCTGTTGAGCGCCATGTTCTGCGGCTTGAACGGCGCAACGCGCGCGCCGGCACGGCGCGCCAGGCGGCACAGGCCCGCGACGAGCGTGCTCTTGCCCGCGTCGGACGTCGTGCCCTGGATCATCAGCGTACCGCGCGGCCGCGGCTCGGGTGCATTCATCGTGTTAAAGGTCGTCGCGAAGCAAAGACCGCATTATCGCCCGCGCCGGTACGCGTGCGCCGTTACAATCACGCGATGATTCCGCACGACCTCACCTTCGTCCTCGGCGGCGCGCGCTCGGGCAAGAGCGCGTATGCCGAGCGGCTCGCCGCCGACAGCGGCCGCCCCGTCACCTACATCGCGACCGCGACCGCCGCCGATGCCGAATTCGCGCAGCGCATCGCGCATCATCGCGCGCGCCGGCCGGCCGAATGGGGGTTCGCCGACGCGCCCGTCGACCTCGCCGGCACGCTCGCGCGGCTCGACGATCCGCACGCATGCCTGCTGGTCGACTGCCTGACGCTGTGGCTCACGAACCTGCTGTGCCCGGCCGACGGCGAACCGCTCGACGATGCGCAGTACGCGGCGCAGGTCGAGCGGCTCGAACATGCATTGCGCGGCGCGCGCGCGAAGGTGATCGTCGTCAGCAACGAGATCGGGCTCGGCGTCGTGCCGCTCGGGTCGGTCACGCGCCGCTACGTCGACGAACTCGGGCGCCTGAACCAGCGCGTCGCCGCGCTCGCGACGCGCGTGACGCTGCTCGTCGCCGGGCTGCCGCTCGACCTCAAGACGGGAGCGCCGTCATGCTGATGCTGTCGCTGCCCGTCGTCGCGATGCTTGCGGTCGCGGCCGCGATCGTCGACCGCGCGATCGGCGAACCCGCCGGCTGGCATCCGCTCGTCGCGTTCGGCCGGCTTGCCGCGCGCATCGAAGGCGCTCTGAATAGGGGCCGACGCGGCCGCGTGGTCGGTGTCGCCGCGTGGGCCGCGGCCGTCGTGCCGCCGGTGGCCGTCGCCGCATGGCTCGTGGCCGTGCTGCCGTGGCCGCTCGCGGCCGCGCTGCACGTCACGCTGCTGTGGTTCGCGCTCGGCGCGAAAAGCCTCGCCGACCACGTCGCGCCGATCGCAGCGGCGCTGCTGCGGCGCGACCTCGACGCCGCGCGTAAGTTGACCGCGCGCATCGTGTCGCGCGACACGAGCGACGCCGACGAAGGCGCATTGTCGCGCGCGGCCGTCGAATCGGCGCTCGAGAACGGCAACGACGCGATCTTCGGCGCACTCTTCTGGTTCGTCGTCGCGGGCGGCCCCGGCGCGCTGCTGTTCCGGCTCGCGAACACGCTCGACGCGATGTGGGGCTACCGCACGCCGCGCTTCCTGACCTTCGGCTGGGCCGCCGCGCGCCTCGACGACGCGATGAACTGGATTCCCGCGCGCCTCACGGCCGCGAGCTACGCGCTGCTCGGCGACACGGCCGCCGCATGGCGCTGCTGGCGCACGCAGGCGCGCCACTGGGACAGCCCGAACGCGGGCCCGGTGATGGCCGCGGGCGCGGGCAGCCTGAACGTGCAGCTCGGCGGCCCGGCCGTCTATCACGGTGAAATCGAGGATCGTCCGGCGCTCGGCACCGGCGCACCGGCGACCGCCGTCCACGTCGTCGCCGCGCTGTCGCTCGTCACACGCACGCTCGCACTGTGGCTCGCGCTGCTGGTCGCGAGCGGCGCTCTCGTCATGGCTACCCATCATGTCTGATACACGCATCGCGCACGGCGGCAACCTGCATGAAGCCGCACGCCGCCACGACATTCCGTACGACGCGTGGCTCGATCTGTCGACCGGCATCAATCCAGTCGGCTTTCCGGTGCCGCCCGTCCCGGCCGACGCGTGGCGGCGGCTGCCCGACGACGGCGACGGCCTCGCGGCGTGCGCCGCGCAGTACTACCACGCACCCGATTCCGCGCACGTGCTGCCGGTCGCCGGCAGCCAGGCCGCGATCCGCGCATTGCCCGCGTTGCTGCCGGCCGGCGACGCCGGCGTCGCGTCGCTCGCGTACGGCGAATACGCGCCCGCGTTCGCGCGTCACGGCCATCGCGTCGTTCCGCTCGACATCGGCACGGATACGCTGCCGGTGACGCTGCGCCACGTCATCGTCGGGAATCCGAACAACCCGACCGCCGAATTCGTGCCGGCCGAGCGCCTGCTCGGCTGGCATGCGCAGTTGGCGGCGCGCGGCGGCACGCTGACCGTCGACGAGGCGTTCGCCGATACGGGCGCGACGCAATCGCTCGCGCCGCAGGTTAATCGGCCCGGGCTCGTCGTGCTGCGCTCGGTCGGCAAGTTCTTCGGTCTCGCCGGTATCCGCGCGGGCTTCGTGCTCGCATGCCCCGAACGGATCGTCGCGCTGCGCGACATGCTCGGCGCATGGACGGTCGGCGGCCCCGCGCGTCACGCGGTCGCGGCGGCGTTCGCCGATCGCGCATGGCAGGCTGCCGCCCGCGAACGGCTCGCGGCTGACGGCGAGCGGCTGGCCGCACTGCTGCGCGCGCACGGCTTCGCGGTTCGCGCGACACCGCTGTTCAGCTGGACCGACGACACGCGCGCCGCGGCGCTGCATGCGGCGCTCGCGGCACGCGGGATCTGGACGCGATACTTCGCGAAGCCGTCGAGCGTGCGCATCGGCCTGCCGGGCAGCGAAGCCGAGTGGCAGCGCCTCGATGATGCGCTCGCGCACTGCGTGCCGACGCTGCAACAGGAATCCGCATGAGCCCACGCAGGTTCCGCCGGCTGACGCCGGTCGCGACACTGGCCGCGCTCGCTCATGCACCGCTCGTCCATGCCGATGTCACGACACGCGACGACGCCGGCAATACGGTTACGCTGCCCGCGCCCGCGCAGCGCGTGATCAGCCTCGCACCGCACGCGACCGAGCTCGTCTACGCGGCCGGCGGCGGCGCGAAGCTCGTCGGCACCGTCACGTACAGCGACTATCCGCCCGCCGCGCAAGCGGTGCCGCGCGTCGGCGACAACAAGGCGCTCGACCTCGAGCGGATCGCAGCGCTGAAGCCGGACCTGATCGTCGTCTGGCGTCACGGCAACGCCGAACGGCAGACCGACGCGCTGCGCGCGCTGCATATCCCGCTGTTCTTCAGTGAACCTAAACATCTCGACGATGTGTCGTCGTCGCTGCGCCGGCTCGGCACGCTGCTCGGCACGCAGCCGGCAGCCGATGCGGCCGCGGCGTCCTTTGCGCACGACATCGCGACGCTGCGTGCACGCTACGCCGCGCGGCCGCCCGTCACGATGTTCTTCCAGGTCTGGGACCGCCCGCTGACGACGCTCAACGGCGCGCACCTGGTCAACGACGTGATCGCACTATGCGGCGGCCGCAACGTGTTCGCGTCGCTCAAGCCGCTCGCGCCGAGCGTCACCGACGAGGCCGTGCTCGCCGCGAATCCGGAAGCGATCGTGACGACGAGCGCCGGCGCGACGCGCTCGAACGAACCGCTGCCGAGCCTTGCACGCTGGCGCGCGTGGCCCGCGCTGACGGCCGTGGCGCGCAACAACCTGTTCGCGATCGACGGCGATCTGTTGACGCGGCCGTCGCCGCGGATCGCGCAGGGTGCGGCCGCGCTGTGCGAGGATCTCGATGCTGCGCGTGCGCGCCGGCCGGCGCGCTGATTTCCACTGACTTGCGCGTTGGCCGCGCACCTGCCTCTGCTGCGTCCGGTGCTTGAGATGGTTCGACCGCGCGTCGTGTCGTTCACATGCAGACGCGAGCGAGCCTATTCATCCCAGTGCACGACTTCCCATGTTCGCGCCGCATCATCCGCACGCAACCAGACGACACCGCCTGTCGGCACCGGCCGCGACAGCAGCGTATCGAGCGGCACACGCAACACATGCGATGCGAACGCGCGGATCACGCCCGCATGCGTGACCGCCCATTGCGGCCGATCGGCCTGCATCACCGCATCGGCCCGCCGTGCAACCCGCGCGGCGAACCGCGCGACGCTTTCGCCGCCATGCGCGCACGCATGCATCAGGTCGGCCGCCCACGCATCGAGCGCCGCACGGTCGATATCGTCCCAGCGCCGCATTTCCCACGCGCCGAAATCCATTTCCTGCCAGCCGGCATCGCGCTGCAGCGGCACTTCGAATGCGTGCGCGAGCCGTTCGGCGATCGACGCGCATCGCGTCAGCGGGCTCGTCCAGAGCTGTTCGGGCGGCGGCGCGCCGAGAGCCGACAGATGCGCACGCACGGCATGCGCGCCGGCGTCGGCCGGCGCGGCGAGCGGCACGTCGCTGCGTCCGTAACACATGCCCGGCTCGACGGCGACGGCCGGATGACGGATCAGGACGACGTCCATCCGAGCACCACGAGATAGATCGCCAGTTCGCTCAGTTGCTGCGCGAAGCCGAGACAGTCGCCCGTATAACCGCCGATCCGTTTCACGAAGTAGCGGGCCGCCCACGCGCGCACGAGCACGAGCGCGGCGCTCGCGGCGACACCCATGCGCCAGTCCGGCCAGAACAGCCACGGCAACCCGAATACCGCCGCGACGCACGCCGCGCGTGCACCCATCCGTTGCGCGACCGGCTTCGCCTTGCCTTCGGGCCGCACATAGTCGAGCGACATCAGCAGGCTGACGGCCGCCGCGCGGCTCGCCGCATGCGCGGCGATCATCGTCCACGCGGCGCGCAGCGGCGGCATCGCCGCGAGCGCCTGCCATTTCAGGCCGAGCGCGATCACGAGCGCGACCGCGCCGAACGTGCCGATCCGCGAGTCGTGCATGATGCGCAGCACGTCGTCGCGCGTATAGCCGCCGCCGAACGCATCGCAACTGTCGGCGAGGCCGTCCTCGTGGAATGCGCCGGTCGCGAGCAGCGTCGCAGCCATCGACAGCCCGACCGCGATCGACGCGGGCAGCACGCGCAGCGCGGCGAGATAGACGAGCGCACCCCACGCGCCGACGCATGCGCCGACGAGCGGGAAATAGCGCGCGGCCTGGTCGAGATCGCCGGCCGCATAGCCGATCGCGCGCGGCACGGGCACGCGCGTGAAGTAGCCGAGCGCGACGAAGAAGTAGCGCAGTTCGGCACGCACGCCGGGCCCGCGATCAGGCGTCACGATCGTCGACGCCGGCAGACTCGAAGCTCGCCATCTCGCTGAGGAACGCGGCCGCCGCACGCACGAGCGGCAGCGCGAGCGCCGCGCCCGTGCCTTCGCCGAGCCGCAGGTCGAGCGCGAGCAGCGGCTTCGCACCGAAATGCTCGAGCATGCGCCGGTGCCCGGCCTCGTGCGACGTATGCGAGAACACGCAGTAGTCGCGCACGCCGGGCGCGATGCGCTCGGCGACGAGCAGCGCGGCCGTCGCGATGAAGCCGTCGACGAGGATCGTCATCCGCTCGCTCGCGGCCGCGAGATACGCGCCCGTCATCATCGCGATCTCGAAGCCGCCGAACGTCGCGAGCACGTCGAGCGGCGCGATCGCGTGCGAGTGCTTGACGAGCGCGCGGCCGAGCACCGCGCGCTTGTGCGCGAGGCCCTGATCGTCGAGGCCCGTGCCGCGCCCGACGCACGCGTCGATCGGCACGTCGAGCAGGCGGCTCATCAGGCACGCGGCCGACGACGTGTTCGCGATTCCCATCTCGCCGAAGCCGATCACGTTCGTGCCGAGCGACGCGTGCAGGCGCACGCGCGCCGCGCCGGCCGCGAGCGCCGTCATCGCCTCGTCGCGCGTCATCGCCGGCTCCGCCGCGAAGTTGCGCGTGCCGCGCGCGACCGGCAGCGACACCAGCCGGTCGGACAGCGGTAGCGGCGACGCAACGCCCGCATCGACGATCTCGAGCGTGCTCTGCGCGACGCCCGAGAACGCGTTGATCGCCGCGCCGCCGGCCAGGAAGTTCGCAACCATCTGCGCGGTCACCGCTTGCGGGTAAGGACTCACGCCCTCGGCCGCGATCCCGTGATCGCCTGCGAACACGATCATCACGGGGCGCTGCACGGTCGGACGCTCGGTGCGCTGGATCAGGCCGATCTGCAGCGCGAGCGCTTCGAGCTGGCCGAGGCTGCCGGGCGGCTTGGTCTTGTGGTCGATCACATGCTGCAGGCGCTTGCGCAGCGCGTCGTCGAGCGGCGCGATCGCGGGCGGGAAGTGGGTCGGAGTCGTCATCGGGAAGCCGTGTCGTTGGCGCGGCCTGCGCCGCGCATCGGAAAGGAAAAGGTCATTGTCGCTCGGGCCACGCAGGCAGCAGCGCGTCGCGGCCATGCTCGCGGATCAGCACGAGCGGATAGCCGAACGCATCACTCGCACGCTCGGGCGTCAGCACGTCGTGCACGGGGCCGGCCCATGCATGGCCGCGGCCGTCGAGCAACAGCGCATGCGTCGCGAAACGCCGCGCGAGATTCAGGTCGTGGCACGAGAACAGCACCGTGCGCGGGCCCGCGTCGAGCCATGCGGCCAGCGCGGTCAGGCAGTCGATCTGGTGATGCAGGTCGAGATGCGCGAGCGGCTCGTCGAGCAGCATCAGCGGCGCGTCCTGGCACAGCGTCGCGGCCAGCGCGACCCGCTGCCGCTCGCCGCCCGACAGCGACAGCACGTCGCGCGACGCCAGTGCGGTCAGGTCGAAGGTCGCGAGCGCATCGTGCGCGGCCGCGCGGTCGCCGTCGCGCTCCCAGCCCCAGCCGCCGAGATACGGAAAACGGTTGAGCAGCACCGTGTCGAACACGGTCGCGCTGAATGCATCGTGCAGTTGCTGCGGCATCAGCGCGCGGCGCTGCGCGAGCTGCGTGGGCGGCCATGCGGCGAGCGGCCGGCCGTCGATCTCGACCCGGCCGCCGGCCGGCGGGTGCAGCCCCGCGAGCGTCGCGAGCAGCGTCGTCTTGCCCGCGCCGTTCGGCCCCGCGACGCACCAGATTTCGCCGGGACGGAAGGCCTGCGTGAAGCCGTCGAGCAGCGTGCGCGCGCCGGCCCTCAGCGTCAGGTCCATGCACGTGCAGGCCATGTCGTTGCCGGAGGCGGCAGCGTGCTGCGCAGTGCCTGTCATCGCATCGGCCTCCTCAGCAACATCCACAGGAACACCGGCACGCCGATCAACGCGGTCATCACGCCGACCGGCAGTTGCGCGGGCGCGATCGCGGTGCGCGCGAGCAGGTCCGCCGCCATCACGCCGCCGCCGCCCGCGAGCATCGCGGCCGGCAGCAGCATGCGCTGGTCGTTGCCGAACGCGAGCCGCAGCGCATGCGGCACGACGAGGCCGACGAAGCCGATCGTGCCGGCCGTCGTTACCGCCGCTGCCGCGGCCAGCGACGCGACGAGATAGATTCGCACGCGCAGGCGTGCGACGGGGACACCGAGCGCGAGCGCGGTCGCGTCGCCGCGCAGCAGCACGTTCAATTGCGGCGCGGCCGGCAGCGCGACGCACGCGGCCAATAGCAGTGCGCCCCACGCGAACCATGGCGCAGTCACGCCGTTCAGGTCGCCCGTCAGCCAGAAGATGATCCCGCGCAATCGCGCATCGGGCGCGAGCGACAGCAGCAGCGTGACGAGCGCGCCCCACCCTGCCGCGATCACGACACCGGTGAGCAGCAGCCGCGGCGACGCATCGCGCGAATCGCCGCGCCACAGCTCGCGGCGCGCGAGGCCGAGCACGAGCGCGACCGACACGAGCGCGCCGGCGAACGCCGACGCATCGACGAGCCACCACGCACCGCCCGCGATCATCGCGACGAGCGCGAACCCGGCCGCGCCGCCGGACACGCCGAGCACGTACGGTTCCGCGAGCGGGTTGCGCAGCAGCACCTGCAGCAGCGCACCGGCAAGCGCGAGCAGCGCACCGCACGCGAAACCCGCGAGCGCGCGCGGCAGGCGCAGCGTGCGGACGATGTCGGCGAACAGCGCGTCGCCGCCATGCGGCACGAGCGACGCGAGCGCCTGCCACGGCGACATCGGCACGCTGCCGATCGACAGCGATGCGACGAACAGCAACGCGACCACGGCGGCCAGCGCGGCCCAGATCGCGGCGGCGCGCGCGGCGCTCATGCCGCGCACGGCCCTGCGCACGACGCGCAGCGCATCCGCTTACTGCTGCTGCCAGCCGAGCGTGACATAGGCGCCTCGCTTCGGCGTGTTGTAGGCATAAGCAAGCTCGTAGTCCTTGTCGAGCAGGTTGTCGATGCGCGCGCTGACGTACCACGACTTCGTGATGTTGTAGCGCGCGGAAAGGTTGACGATCCCGTAGCCGCCGAGCCGCCCGCCGCCCGAATCGTTGCGCGCGCCGCTCACGAGCCATTCGCCGCCGACGCGCCATGCGCCGAATGCGCGGTTCACGGCCATCGACGCGAAACGCCGCGCGCGGCGGTCGAGATCCTGATTCTGCGTTTCGTCGACCGGGTTCTGCAACGTGGCGGCAACCCGTACGTCGGTCGCGCCGACATGCCCCTGCCACGACCCTTCGAGCCCCTGCACCTTCGCGCGGCCGACGTTCTGCGCAATATAGTAGAAACCGCTCCCGTCGGGCCGATAGTTGATCAGGTTCGCGTAGCGCGTCTGGAACGCGGTGAGCCGCATCACGCCCACTGCATCGGACGCATACTGCAGCGCGGCTTCGATCGAATGGCTGCGCTCCGGCTGGATCGACGGATTGCCGGCCATCGGGTAATAGAGGTCGTTGAAGCTCGGCGCGCGGAACGCGTCCGAATAGCTCGCGGTCACCTTCCAGCGATCGGTCAGTTCGAGGCCGTAGCCGAGATAGTAGGAGTTGGCGCCGCCGAAGTCCGAGTACTGGTCGCGGCGCAGGTTCGCCTGGAACTGCTGGCGGCCGAAGCGCCCCGAATAACCGATCCAGCCGGAATTCACGTGACGCTGCGGCGCGGCATACGCATTCGACATGAACTGCTGGTCGAGCCGCTCGTAGCCGGCCTGGATCAGGTGATCCGGCGCGATGCGGAAATCGTTCTGCCACGTGTACTGGCGGTTGTCGGTATTGAAGTGATCGGTATAGACGCCGTTCAGCGCCGACTGGCTGCGATCGTTGCCGGTCGACACGCTCAGGCGAGCGGTCCACCAGTCGGTCAGCTTGCCGTTCGCGAACGCACGCACCTGCTGCACGCGCGAATAGAGGTTGTTCAGGTCGGTCGGCACGCCCCACGCGTTGTCGTAGCTGTTGTTGCCGTTCGACTGGAAGTAGCTGACGCCCGCATCCCATCGATCGTTGAAGCGGTGGCGCAGCGCCGCGGTGATGCTCTCGTTCAGGTAGCCGTTCGCATTCGGGTTCGCGTTCGGTTTCTTCGCCGGGTCGAGCGCGGAAAAACCATTGTCCTTGTCGCGTGCGATCGACACGCTGAACGTCGTCTTCCCGTCGCCGTCGAGCCGGCCCGATACGCCCGCCTGCTGCGTCTGCGTACCGTAGCTGCCGACGCCGACCGCGAAGTTGAAGCGCGGCGGATGATTGCCGCCGTCCTTCGTGAACACCTGCACGACGCCGCCGATCGCGCCCGAGCCGTACAGCGACGACACATTGCCGTTCACGATCTCGACGCGCTCGATCTGGTCGAGCGGCAACTGGCTCAGTTGCGCGGCACCGAGACTCGCGGAATCGACCCGCACGCCGTCGATCAGCACGAGCGACTGCGTCGACTCCGCGCCGCGCAGGAACATCGTCGTGCTCGCGCCCGGGCCGCCGTTGCGCACGATCTGCGCGCCGGGCGCGAGCGCGAGCAGCGTCGGCAGGTCGGCGCCCGGATGCGCGGCGATATCTTGCGCGTCGAATACGGTGGTTTGCGGAATCGTGTCGGCCAGCGCCTGCGGCGCGCGCTGCGCGGTGACGACGACCGGTTCGAGCATGGTCGCAGCGGCAGGCCGGGCCGCGGGCACGGCGGACGTTGCCGCGGGTACGGCGGGTGCCGCGGCATCGGCATTCGCCGCGGTCTGCGCGGCGGCGGCAAGCGGCAATCCGCAGAGCGCGCCGAGCGCCGTGCGGACGATTGGGGTCAGCATGAAGATAAATCCCGTGAAGCACTGCGCGCCCCGCCTCCCCGCAGGCCGCGCGTCACGAAGCCCGTACGGGCTCCCCGCCTCGGCCGGTATCCGGGCTGGCGGCGTACCGGCTCGCCTTCCCGCGCGATGACGCGCAGTGGCCCGCGCCCGCGTGCGAAACCTGCACGCGGAACGCGCCCGAGCCGGCCTGCGTCACCGGACGCGGCCGCTTACCGTTGCGGGGGCAGCGCAGGTTGGCGGCCTCCTGGCGGAGCCCGCTCCCTGCTTCCCGTTTAACCGCGCGTTCCACGCGCGAGCACCGAGGCGGCGCCAGTTTAGGAGCCGCTCGCGCGAGCGTCAAGGAAGCGTTCAGACACGCGCGGGACGCGCCTATTCGCGGCAAGAAGCGGGGGTGTTACGACTGGAAACGTTACAGATGTCGGATTGCGCGTTATTCCGCGCTAAAATGCTGGGTCTTTAGAGGACGCAGCAAATGCTCAACGAACTCGAAACCCTATCTCAAAATATTGGCCGTCTGATTTCGCTGAACAAGCGCTATCACTCGGAACGGCTCGCGCTCGAGGAGCAGGTCGCGCAATTGCGCGCGGAAGCGGACACGGTCCGCGCGGAACTCGCGCAGCTGCGCGATGAACGCAATGCGCTCGCGGCCGAGCGCGACACGCTGTCGGCAAAGATCGACGACGCACAGGTGAAACTGAACGCGATTCTCGAAAAGCTGCCGCGCTCGAAAAGCGCGGAGCAAGCCGACAACCAGCTCGACCTGCTGGATGCGCAGGCGCGTACGGATGGCGATGACGCGGCCAGCCACGGAGAACATGCATGAGCACCAAGCAGATCGAAGTCTCGATTCTCGGTCAGGCCTATCGTCTCGCCTGTTCGGCCGAGACCGAAGCGGCGCTGCTCGAGGCGGTCGCGCGTGTCGACGCCGAAATGTCGAAAATCCGCTCGAACAGCTCGGTACGCGGCACCGATCGGATCGCGGTGATGGCGGCACTGTCGCTCGCATCGGAATTGCTGCGGCTGCAAACGAGCGTGCGGCACGGTGAAGCATTTCCGGCGGAAGAAATCCGTCGTACAATGCACCAGATGAACGAACAGCTCGGCGCGGTGCTCGCACAGCACGAGACGCAGTAACGTTTTAATCGATGCGTCGATTCCCCTTGATCTCGGCGATCAACGGTGGTCAAATTGGCGCATCGAAACACAGTTCAGTCAGCTTCCCTGCCTGGTTCGCCAAGGTCATATATTCCTTGAACCAATGCCATGTGCACGGTTGCGGAAATTTGTAGCACGGGCGCGCGCGTCACTCTGTCTGATGTACCCGAAGTGCTGCTAACTGCGACCAATTCTGAACCTCAGGTTCAGGATGCCGGCCTAGCGGCCAAGGCGGGGGCCTATCCAACGGCATCGGGCGAGTCCCGGTGCCGTTTTCTTTTTCAGGGTCTGTTTGCACGCGGAATGCGCATGCAAACAGACCATCATGCCTTCAGCTGCGTCGATTACGATCCATGCAATACTGGCTGATGAAGTCCGAACCGGACGAAGCAAGCATCGACGATCTCGCCAACGCACCGCAGCGCTCGCTGCCGTGGACCGGCGTGCGTAACTATCAGGCGCGCAATTTCATGCGCGACACGATGAAGATCGGCGACGGCGTGCTGTTCTATCACTCGAGCTGCCCCGAGCCGGGCATCGCGGGCCTCGCCGAAGTATCGTCGACGCCCTACCCCGATCCCACGCAGTTCGATCCGAAAAGCCCCTATTACGACCCGAAGTCGACGCAGGAAGCGCCGCGCTGGCTGCTCGTCGACGTGCGCTATGTGAAAAAGTCGCCGCTCGTGCCGCTCGCCGCGCTGCGCGAACACGACGAACTCGCCGACATGCGCGTGCTCGCACGCGGCAACCGGCTGTCGATCACGCCGGTCACGCGCGCCGAATGGCGGTTCATCACCGAAAAGCTGATGAAGTAGGCGCACGCAGTAGGCGCGCGCGCCAAACGTCAAATCTGGTCAGCACGCGCCGCCGCCACGGAACTCGCGGGTCTTTCGCGCAGCCTAAGCAACCGCTGTCGGTCAATCTGGCCGGCTGTTTTTTCGTTGCGCGGTACGCCCGCGTCGTGCACGCGTGATCCGCGTGCGCGCCCTCGCACAAGGAGTCCAACAATGACCAAGAAATCCGCACTCGCGCTGTCGCTCGCCCTCGCCGCCGCCGTTCCCGTCGCGCTGACGCTCGCGTCGCCCGCCGCGCACGCGCAGGCCGCGAACCCGCACTTCCCGGAACCGGCGGGCGTGCTGTCGCTTTCGTCGCAGGCCAGCGCCGACGTGCCGCAGGACATCATCCACATCACGCTGTTCTACGAACAGCAGGCCAAGGATCCGGGCAGCCTCACGTCCGCGCTGAACCAGCGCGCCGATGCAGCGCTGTCGCAGGCGAAGGGTGTATCGGGCGTCACCGCGCACACGGGCGCGTTCTCCGTGTATCCGAGCACCGATCGCGACGGGAAGATCTCCGCATGGCGCGGCCGCACCGAGGTCGCGCTCGAATCGCGCGATTTCGCCGCGGCGTCGAAGCTTGCAGGCCAGTTGTCGAACCTGATGCAGGTCGCGAACGTCGAGTTCTCGCTGTCGCCTGAAGCGCAGCGCACGGCCGAGCAGAAGCTCACGACCGAAGCGATCAAGTCGTTCCGCGCCCGCGCGGACGAAGCCGCGAAGGCGTTCGGCTACGGCAGCTACACGATCCGCGACGTCAACGTCGGCAGCGGCCGCAACGTGCAGCCGTACCCGCGCATGATGGCGATGGCCGCGGCGCCGATGGACAGCGCGAAGATGAGCGCACCGATCGCGGTCGAAGGCGGCAAGGCCACCGTGTCGGTCACCGTCAACGGCTCGGTGCAGATGAAGTAACGCGCAACGCGCAGCTGTCAGAAACGAAAAACGCCGGCCCGAGGGCCGGCGTTTTTTTCATGCGAGTTGCCGATGCACGCGCCAGTTGCGCGCGCATCGATATCGCATCACGCAGCCGCATTCGCCGCGCGGCGACGATACGCCCAGACCATCAGCGCGATGCCCGCGAGGATCATCGGCAGCGACAGCCACTGCCCCATCGACAGGCCGAGCGCAAGCAGGCCGAGGAAGTCGTCGGGCTCGCGCGCGAACTCGACCGTGAAGCGCGCGAGGCCGTAGCCGATCAGGAACAGCGCGGACACGGCGCCCATCGGCCGCGACTTGCGCGAGAAGAAGAACAGCGCGAAAAACAGCGCGATGCCTTCGAGCGCGATTTCATAGAGCTGCGAAGGATGGCGCGGCAGCATCTGATACTGCATGAACACGTCGGCGAGATGCCACTTCTCGACGAGCGCCGGATGTTTCGGCAGCCAGGCCGCATCGTCGCGCATCGCGCCCGGGAACAGCATCGCCCACGGCGCCGTCGGGTCGGTCACGCGGCCCCACAGCTCGCCGTTGATGAAGTTGCCGAGCCGCCCGGCCGCGAGCCCCGTCGGCACCATCGGCGCGACGAAATCGGTGACCTGCAGCCAGTGGCGCTTGCGCTGCCACGCGAACAGCACCATCGCGAGCGTCACGCCGAGGAAGCCGCCGTGAAACGACATGCCGCCCTCCCACACCTTGAACACGTCGAGCGGATGCGAAAAGTAGAAATCGGCCTTGTAGAACAGCACGTAGCCGAGCCGGCCGCCGAGCACGGTGCCGAGCACGCCGTAGAACATCATGTCGTCGATGTCCTTCGCGGTCCAGCCTTGCGCCGCGACGTGCGGCAGCTTCAGGCGGACCCGGCCGACGACGATCGCCGCGATGAAGCCGACGAGATACATGAGGCCGTACCAGCGCACGGCCAGCGGCCCGAGATGGATCGCAACGGGGTCGAAATTCGGGTGAATGATCATGGGTTAGCGAAGAAGTTTTCGAATGCGGTACGGCCATCGCGAACGCGCAGCACCGCGCATTGGACGGCACCGGCGCTCCATCGTTCACGTCATGCCGCGAGGCCCTGCGCACGCACGACGTCGATGAAGCCGGCGAGCACGGGACTCACGTCGCCCGTGCGCCACACGAGGCCTGTCTCGACGACCGGTGCGTGACCGGCGAGCGGCCGGTAGACCACGCCGGTGCGCCGCAGGTTACGCATCGATTGCGGCACCAGTGCGACGCCCATGCCGGCCGACACGAGGCTGACGATCGTCTGCATCTGGATCGCCTCCTGGCCGATGCGCGGAGTTTCCCCCGCCGCGCCGTAGCAGCCCGTAATGATGTCATAAAAGCCGGGCGCCAAACGACGCGGAAAGATCACGAGCGGCAATGCGGCGACCTCGGCGAGATGCACGGGTTCGTCCTCTGGTGCGTCGGACGTTGCGGTCGGCATCGCGACCACCAGCGGCTCGCGCACGACGGGCAGGTACGACAGCCCGGCCGCGTGACGCGGCGGCACGGGCGGAATGACGAGCCCCGCGTCGATGCGGCCGGCGACGAGTTCGTCGATCTGCACGTCGCTCGTCGCCTCCGCGAGCTGCAGGCGCACCTGCGGATAGCGCGCGCCGAACGCGCGCAGCAGCGACGGCAGCAGCCCGTAATCGGCGGTCGACACGAACGCGAGCGACAGCGAGCCGGCCTCGCCGCGCGCGAGCCGCCGCGCGAGCGGCGGCAGCGCATCGGCCGACGCAAGCAGCCGGCGCACGTCGGGCAACAGCGCCGCGCCGACCGCGGTCAACGCCACCGACCGCTTGGTGCGCACGAACAGCGCGACGCCGAGCGCATCCTCGAGCGCCCGGATCGCCTGCGACAGCGGCGGTTGCGTCATCGACAGGCGTTCGGCCGCGCGGCCGAAATGGCGCTCGTCGGCAACGGTCATGAAATAGCGCCATTGGCGCAGGTCGGGTGTCGGATCGGCCATACGTTACTCATTCGCAAAACGACTTAATAGGCGACAAATAATATATTGGACATCCCAATCCGGACACTCCATTCTTGTTTCATCCGAACCGGCGCGCCGCTCACGGGCGTCGCCCAGACAACGATGGAGTCCCCCATGCCATACAACCGTCGCTCGAAGCACATCACGCAAGGCGTGGCCCGTTCGCCGAATCGCTCGATGTATTACGCACTCGGCTACCAGAAGGACGATTTCGACAAGCCGATGGTCGGCATCGCGAACGGCCATTCGACGATCACGCCGTGCAATTCCGGCCTGCAGCGCCTGTCGGACGCGGCCGTCGCGGCCGTGAAGGCGTCCGGCGCGAACCCGCAGATCTTCGGCACACCGACGATTTCGGACGGCATGTCGATGGGCACCGAGGGCATGAAGTACTCGCTCGTGTCGCGCGAGGTGATCGCCGACTGCATCGAGACCTGCGTGCAGGGGCAATGGATGGACGGCGTGGTCGTCGTCGGCGGCTGCGACAAGAACATGCCGGGCGGCATGATCGCGCTCGCGCGCCTGAACGTGCCGGGCATCTACGTGTACGGCGGCACGATCCGCCCCGGCCACTGGAAGGGCCGCGACCTGACGATCGTGTCGTCGTTCGAGGCCGTCGGCGAATTCACCGCGGGCCGGATGTCGCAGGAGGATTTCGAAGGCGTCGAGCAGAACGCGTGCCCGACGTCGGGTTCGTGCGGCGGCATGTACACCGCGAACACGATGAGTTCGTCGTTCGAGGCGCTCGGGATGTCGCTGCTGTACTCGTCGACGATGGCGAACCCCGACCAGGAGAAAGTCGATTCGGCGGCCGAATCGGCGCGCGTGCTCGTCGAAGCCGTGAAGCGCGACCTGAAGCCGCGCGACATCATCACGAAGGCGTCGATCGAGAACGCGGTGTCGGTAATCATGGCGACCGGCGGCTCGACCAATGCGGTGCTGCACTATCTCGCGATCGCGCATGCGGCCGAGGTCGACTGGACGATCGACGACTTCGAGCGCATCCGCAAGCGCGTGCCCGTGATCTGCGACCTGAAGCCGTCGGGCCGGTACGTCGCGACCGACCTGCACCGGGCCGGCGGGATTCCGCAGGTGCTGAAGATCCTGCTCGATGCGGGGCTGCTGCACGGCGACTGCATGACGATCACCGGCCGCACGATCGCCGACGAACTGAAGGACGTGCCGAGCGTGCCGCGCGCGGACCAGGACGTGATCTTCCCGATCGACCGCGCGCTGTACAAGGAAGGCCACCTGGCGATCCTGAAGGGCAATCTCGCGGAAGACGGCGCGGTCGCAAAGATCACCGGCCTGAAGAACCCGGTGATCACGGGCCCCGCCCGCGTATTCGACGACGAGCAGAGCGCAATGGATGCGATCCTCGGCGACCGGATCCACGCCGGCGACATACTCGTGCTGCGCTACCTCGGCCCGCAGGGCGGCCCCGGCATGCCGGAAATGCTCGCGCCGACGTCCGCGATCATCGGCAAGGGACTCGGCGAATCGGTCGGCTTCATCACGGACGGCCGCTTCTCGGGCGGCACGTGGGGCATGGTGGTCGGCCACGTCGCGCCCGAGGCGTTCGTCGGCGGCACGATTGCGCTCGTGCAGGAAGGCGACTCGATCACGATCGACGCGCACCGGCTGCTGCTGGAACTGAACATCGACGATGCCGAACTCGCGCGCCGTCGCGCCGCGTGGAAACAGCCGGCGCCGCGCTACACGCGCGGCGTGCTCGCGAAATTCGCGGCCCTCGCCCGGCCGGCGAACCAGGGCGCCGTCACGGGTTGACGCGATATCGCCGCAGCATGCGACCCCAATGGAGATGGCCGCCGGGGGAACGCGCAAAACGTGCGTTCCCTTTGCTTTTATAATGCGCGGACCATGAAGCCGGCCGTCCCCGCCGGCGGAGAACCGCATGAAACAGACGATATTGCGCGCGCTGCTCGTGATGCTGCTGACCGGCGGCGCAGCGGCGGCGCGCGCCGAACAAGCCGACGGGCTCGCGCTTGCGCAGCGCAAGAACTGCATGGCCTGCCATGCGGTCGGCAAGCCGCTGATGGGCCCGTCGTTCCGCGACATCGCCGGCAAGTATGCGGCGCGCGGCGACGCCGTCGATTACCTTGCCCAATCGATCGTGAAAGGCAGCGTCGGCGTGTGGAGCGGCGTGCCGATGCCCGCCAATACGCAACTGACGAGCGGCGAAGCCCACGCACTCGCGCAATGGGTGCTGTCGCTGCATTGAACCGGATGCCCCGGACGGGGCACAACCGTTGTGCTGGGTGCCGCCGACAGGCGGGTTTGCCCGTCGCCGGCAGCTTCGCCGGCACTTACTGGAACCGCCCCTTTTTCTGTCACCGGAACGGCCGGGGGTTCAGCCCGAAGTTCAGCCCGAACGACCGGCGCGGCGGCGCGCGATCTCTTCGTCGACCGCGTCGCGAACCCAGTCCATGACCTCGGTTTCCAGCGTCAGCGCCACCTCGCGCGTGACCTGGCCGACCAGCCAGGCCGAATGCTCATGCAGTGCGTCGCGACAGCGGGCCTCGATGGCCTCGCGCCCTGCTCCGGTCAGATAGCTCGTCAGCCGATTGCGCAGGCGCTCGGCGATATGCTGCGCATCTTCAGGCGTCAGCCCGACGGCTGCCTGCACATCCGGCTGCGGCACCGCGGCCGGTACGACCGCCTCCGGCATGACCGCGTCAGACGCGTGCCCGACCGCGTCGCACGCCACCGCAGCGAACGCATGCTGCGGCGCATCATCTTCGGCCAGCGACGTCTTGAGCGGCGCATTCATGGCCGCTGCGTGCTCGGCGACCACATGCTCCGCGGCGCCCGGTTCGGCCGGCGCATCGGTCTCGCCCATCGCCGCCGCGGCAGCCGTCGCCACGTCGCCCGGCAGCTCGACCGCCGGCACGTGCAGCGTCGGCACAGGTTCGATCACGACGAATTCGGGGTCGCCCTCGGCTTTCGTGGAATCGGCCGGCGCGATCACGTCGGTCAGCACCGGAATCGCCGCGCCGGCGTGCGGCTGCGGCGCGTCGGGCGCGGGCGAGCGCGCCGGCACCGGCTTGCCCGGCACCAGCACGTCGGTCAGCGTCGGGATAGAGGATGAATCGGCTTGTGTCACGGCAACACTCCGTCGACGGTTGCGGCTAGCTGCCCTGCTTGTAGTTGTTCAGCGCGTAGCCGCGATCGCGGTAGAAGCGATAGCGGTCGCGGCCCGCGGCCAGTTCGTCCGGCGCGTTGCCGACCACTTCGAGCAGGCGCTCGAAGCGGGCGAACTGCGCGGGCACGGTCGCGCCGAGGTTCAGCAGCACGTGATGATGCGGCGCCTTGTCGAGATCGGCGGCCAGCACGATCGGCGTGCCGGCCGCGTGCTCGCTGTCGACGCCGCAATGCGGAATGAAATCGAGCGGCGAGAACGTCCAGAGCCGCTCGTCGAGCGCGCGCAGGCGCGCGGGCTCGGCGAGCACGACAACCGGCTGCCCGGCCTGGTAGGCCTTGCGCAGCAGCCGGCACGCATACGCGAGCGAATCGCCGACGTTCGAGTGGAAATCGATCCGCGTCATTGCCCGCGTACCCGCATCGTCGTCAGCACCGCCATCACTGGCCGGCGCGGTCGATCAGGAACTGCGCGAGCAGCGGCACCGGGCGGCCCGTCGCACCCTTCGCGGCACCGCTCTTCCACGCGGTGCCCGCGATGTCGAGGTGGGCCCACGGGTAGTTCTCGGTGAAGCGCGACAGGAAGCACGCGGCCGTCACGCTGCCGGCCGGACGTCCGCCGATGTTCGCGAGATCCGCGAAGTTCGACTTCAGCTGATCCTGGTACTCGTCGTCGAGCGGCAGGCGCCATGCCGGGTCGCCCGCTTCGCGAGACGCGTCGAGCAGTTCGCCCGCGAGCGCGTCGTCCTTCGAGAACAGGCCGCTGTTGTGATGGCCGAGCGCAATGATGCACGCGCCCGTCAGCGTCGCGACGTCGATCACCGCGGCCGGCTTGAAGCGCTCCGCATACGTGAGCGCGTCGCACAGGATCAGGCGGCCTTCGGCGTCGGTGTTCAGCACCTCGATCGTCAGGCCCTTCATGCTCGTGACGATGTCGCCCGGCTTCGTCGCGTTGCCGCCCGGCATGTTCTCGCAGGTCGGCACGATCGCGACGACGTTGATCTTCAGGCCCATCTCGGCAACCGCGCGCATCGTGCCGAGCACGGAACCGGCGCCGCACATATCGTACTTCATCTCGTCCATGCCCTCGCCCGGCTTCAGCGAGATGCCGCCCGTGTCGAACGTGATGCCCTTGCCGACCAGCACGACCGGCGCGGCCTTCGCGGCGGCGCCCTGGTAGTGCAGCACGATGAACTGCGGCGGCTCGACCGACGCGCGCGCGACCGACAGGAACGAGCCCATCTTCAGCGCCTGGATCTGCTTGAGCCCGAGCACTTCGGCCTTCAGGCCCCAATCCTTCGCGAGCTTCTTCGCGGTGTTGCCGAGATAGGTCGGCGTGCAGACGTTGCCGGGCAGGTTGCCGAGGTCGCGAGTGAGATCCATCCCGTTCGCGAGCGCAACGGCCTGCTTGACCGCGACCTTAGCGGCCTTTTCATCCGACGGATCGACGCTGAACACGACACGCTTGAGCGTGTGCGACGCCGGTTCCGGCTTGCTCTTCATCTGCGTGAAGCGGTAGGTCTCGTTGCGCAGCGCGAGAATCGCCGCGCGCACGCCCCAGTCGGAGCTGCGCTCGTCGACCGGCAGTTGCGCGAGCGTGAACGTGACCTGGACGACCTTGGTCGCCAGCAGCGCGCGCCAGGCGGCCGTGGCTGCATCGTTATAGGCTTTCTGATTGAAAGCATCCTGCTTGCCGAGGCCGACGAGCAGCACGCGCGACGCGCCGATGCCCGACACTTCGTGCAGGAACAGCGTCTTGCCGCGCTTGCCGTCCATGTCGCCGGCCTTCACCACGCGCGAAATCAGTCCCTTGGTGGCCGTGTCGATGTCGAGCGCCGCGCCCGAAAGCGTCTGCGCCTCGAAGATGCCGAGCACGATGCAGTCGGACTTCCCGGTCAGGAACCCCTTGGCCTCGCCTTTGCTCCAATCACAGCCTTTTATGCTAAAGTCCATCGCGCTTGTCCTCGGATAAAATCTGGGCTAAGGATGAAAGCCGCAATTATCCGCTATTTTTCCCGTGGCGGCGCGAGCGCTCCACCACGCGTGCGCAGCCTCCCGCCCTCTTCTCATCAAGAATGATCTTCGAACGCTCCCTCCAGCGCGAGCTTGCGTATACGGCTGGCGCCGTGTTCATGGTGCTGCTCACGATCATGCTCACGACGATGATGATCCGCATCGTCGGTTACGCCGCGTCCGGTGAAATCGACCCGCGGGACGTGCTCGTGCTGATCGGCCTGACCGTGATCGGCTATCTTGCCGTGATGCTCGTCGTCACGCTGTTCGTGTCGATCCTGTTCGTGCTGACCCGGTGGTACCGGGATTCCGAAATGGTGGTGTGGCTCGCGTCGGGCGTGAGCCTCACGCGCCTCATCAAGCCGATCGGCGTGTTCGCTACGCCGCTCATCCTGCTGATCGCGTTCTTCGCGTTCGTCGGCTGGCCGTGGTCGAACCAGCAGAGCAAGATGATCAAGGCACGCTTCCAGCAGCGCGACGAGATCTCGCTGCTCGCGCCGGGCCAGTTCCGCGAGTCGGCGTCGAACCATCGCGTGTTCTTCATCGAGAAGATGACGCCCGACCAGAGCAAGGTGCAGAACGTGTTCGTGACGTCGACCGAGAACGGCAAGGTCAACGTCGTCGTGTCGCAGACGGGCCATACGGAAACGTCGAAGGACGGCGACCGTTTCGTCGTGCTGGAAGACGGCCGCCGCTACGACGGCACGCCCGGCCAGCCGAACTTCAAGATCATGGAGTTCGAGCGCTATGGCGTGAAGATCACCAGCAAGCCGGTCGTGAACGTGCAGACCACCAACAGCACGCCGACACCCGAGCTGCTGCGCAACCCGACGCGCGACAATCTCGCGGAGTTCGCGTGGCGCGCGGGGCTGCCGCTGATCGCGCTCAACCTGATGGTGCTCGGCATCCCGCTCGCGTACCAGAACCCGCGCCGCAGCCGCACGATCAACCTCGTGATGGCCGTGCTGATCTACCTCACCTACTCGAACCTGCTGAACGTCGTGCAGGCGCAGATCGAGCAGGGCAAGATGTCGTTCGGCGTCGGCCTCGTCGGCCTGCACGCGCTCGTCGCGGCGATCGTCGCCGTCATCTTCTGGTTGCGCGTGCGCAATCGTCCGCTGTTTACACGCGCGCTGTTCGGCCGCTCGGGAGCATGATCGATGCGGCTCTATGAAAAGTACTTCGCGCGACAGATCTACGTCACGTTCGTCTTCATCCTGTTCGCGTTCTCGGGCCTGTTCTTCTTCTTCGACCTGATCAGCGAACTGAACTCGGTCGGGCACGGCAACTACAAGTTCGGCTACGCGGTGATGCGCGTCGCGCTGCAGACGCCGTCGCGCTTCTACGAGATCATCCCGGTCGCCGCGCTGATCAGCGCGATCTACGTGTTCGCGCAAATGGCCGCGAATTCGGAATTCACGATCTTCCGCGTGTCGGGCCTCGCGACCAACCAGGCGCTGCGCTCGCTGCTGAAGATCGGCGTGCCGCTCGTAATCATCACCTACCTGATCGGCGAATTCGTCGGCCCGTACGCCGACCAGTTGTCCGAACGCGTGCGGCTGCAGGCGCTCGGCGCGTCGGTTTCGTCGAATTTCCAGTCGGGCGTGTGGGTGAAGGACACGCTCGCGGCCCGCGAAAACGGCGAACAGGTCACGCGCTTCGTCAACGTCGGCAGCCTGTCGCCCGATTCGACGATCAGCAACGTGCGCATCTACGAGTTCGACTCGAAATTCCAGCTGCAGAACGTGCGGATCGCGCAGACGGGCCGCTACGAGCCGCCCGGCCACTGGCTGCTGACGGGCGTCACCGAAACCGAGCTCACGCCGATCAAGCCGATCAGCGGCCAGCCGGCCGATGCGCTGAACCCCGTCTACCGGTCGCAGCAGGTGTCGCTGCCCGAATACCGGCTGCGGTCGGACCTGACGCCGCAGATCCTGTCGGTGCTGCTCGTGTCGCCGGAGCGCATGTCGATCATCAACCTGTTCCGCTACATCCAGCATTTGCGCGAGAACCAGCAGGACACGCAGCGCTACGACATCGCGCTGTGGCGCAAGCTGCTGTATCCGTTCGCGGTGTTCGTGATGCTCGTGCTGTCGCTGCCGTTCGCGTACCTGCACACGCGCGCCGGCGTGGTCGGCGTGAAGGTGTTCGGGGGCATCATGCTCGGCATGAGCTTCCAGCTGCTCAATACGCTGTTCTCGCACATCGGCACGCTGAACACGTGGCCCGCACCGCTCACCGCCGCGACGCCGGGCCTGATCTATCTCGCGCTCGGCCTGTTCGCGCTAAAGTGGGTCGACCGGCACTGAGCGCCGCATCACGACGGAGACTTCGACATGAGCTCGCACGGCATCGTCCTGTTCGGCCACGGCGCCCGCGATCCGCGCTGGGCCGAGCCGTTCGAGCGGCTCGCCGCGCGGCTGCGCGGCGCCGGCTCCCCTGCGTCGCACGTGTCGCTCGCGTTCCTCGAGCTGATGACGCCGTCGCTCGGTGAGGCCGTGGCCGCGCAAGTCGCCGCCGGCTGCACGCGCATCACCGTGGTACCCGTGTTCTTCGGCCAGGGCGGCCATATCCGCCGCGACCTGCCGCAGCTCGTCGATGCGTGCCGCGCCGCGCATCCGGGCGTCGAGATCCGCTGCGCGACGGCTGTCGGCGAAGACGACGGCGTGCTCGACGCGATCGCACGCTATTGCATCGACCGGATCGGCGACGACGCGTAAGCGCAACGGCGGCTCCAAATAAAAAAGCGCTGGCTTCCGCCAGCGCTTTTTTATTTCGGACTGCGGCCGGCTTCCGCTCAGGCGGCAGTCCGCAACGAATCGCCCTCTTTCGCGTGCCGTGCGCGCTCGGCGAACGCATCGCCGATCATCAGCAGGCTCGGTTCCGCGGGATCGAGCCACGCCTGCGCGTCGCCAGCCGCCATCTGCGCGAGCGTCAGCGTCAGCGAGCGCTCGCGCGCGGTACTGCATGCCTCGACGATCGCCACGGGCGTCGCCGGCGCACGGCCGGCATCGATCAACTCCTGCGCGATGCCGGGGGCACTGTCGCGGCCCATGTAGTAGACGATCGAATCGGCGCGCGCGGCTTCGCGGATCTCGTCGCTGCCCGGCGCACGGCTGTGCGTCGCGAACGCGACGCTGCGCGACACGCCGCGCAGCGTCAGCGAACGCTTCAGCGTCGCCGCGCCGGCCAGCGCTGCGGTGATGCCCGGCACGACCTCGTAGTCGATGCCGGCCTCATCGAGCGCGCGCATTTCCTCTTCGGCGCGACCGAACAGCATCGGGTCGCCGCCCTTCAGCCGCACGACGCACGCATGCTCGCGCGCCGCATCGACGATCTGCTTGTTGATGAAGTGCTGCGCGGTCGAGCGCTGCCCGCAGCGCTTGCCGACCGCGATCCTGCGCGCGTTCGGCGCGTAGTCGAGCATCGCGGGCTCGACCAGCGCATCGTGCAGCACGACGTCGGCCTGCGCCAGCAGCCGCGCGCCGCGCACCGTGATGAGGTCCGCTGCGCCCGGCCCCGCTCCGATCAGATATACCTTGCCCATGTTTGTCGCTTCGCTTGTCCTGCGGACGGCGGCGTCCGGTCCGCGCCGCCGCATGGCGGCGCGGTTCGCCGGTTGTTACGCCGAGAACGCCCGGATCATGCCTGCGGCGACCGTGTGGTGCGTCGCCTCGTCGATCAGCACGAACGCGCCCGTGCCCGGATGCGCATCGTACGTGTCGCAGACGATCGGCTTCTGCAGCGTCAGCGCGACGCGGCCGATGTCGTTCATCTTCAGTTCGTGACGGTCGATCGCGTGCGACAGCGTATGCACGTCGAGCACCTGCTTGACCGCGCCGATCTTCACGAACACCGTGCTCGTGGTCTGCTTCAGCAGGTACTTGCGCTGCTGCGACAGCGGCGCTTCGTCGAACCAGCACAGGTCGGCCTCGAGCTTCTTGGCCGGCTCGACCGGCTCGGCGGTCGTGACGAACATGTCGCCGCGCGACACGTCGACATCCTGTTCGAGACGGATCGTCACCGTCTGGCCCGCGAACGCTTGCGCGACGGACGCGGTGCCGCCGGGCACCGGCGCGACGATCTCGGCGATCGTCGCGGTGCGGTTCGACGGCAGCACGACGATCTCGTCGCCGACCTTCACCTCGCCCGACTCGATGCGGCCCATGTAGCCGCGGAAATCGTCGGCCGAGCTGCCGTCCTGGCGCGCGACCCACTGCACCGGGAAGCGCAGTGCGTCATGCGCCTGCGTCTCCACCGGCAGCGCCTCGAGCACGTCGAGGAGCGGCTCGCCCGCATACCACGGCATGCGCTCGCTCGCGCCGACGATGTTGTCGCCCTTCAGCGCCGACACCGGCACGAAGCGCACATCGTCGAGGCCGAGCTGCTTCGCGAGCGCGACGTACGCGTCGCGGATCTCGTTGAAGCGCGCCTCGCTGTAGTCGACGAGGTCCATCTTGTTGATCGCGACGATCACGTGCTGCAGCGCGAGCAGCTTGACGATCGCGCTGTGGCGTTTCGTTTGCGGCAGCAGTTCGGCAACGCCGTTTTCGACCGTCACGCGCGTCGCGTCGATCAGGATGATCGCCGCGTGCGCGGTCGACGCGCCGGTCACCATGTTGCGCGTGTACTGCTCGTGGCCCGGCGTATCGGCGATGATGAACTTGCGCTTCGCGGTCGCGAAGTAGCGGTATGCGACGTCGATCGTGATGCCCTGCTCGCGCTCGGCTTCGAGGCCGTCGGTCAGCAGCGCGAGGTCGAGCTCGTCGCCCACCGTGCGCTTGTTCTTCGCGCGCGACAGCGCGGACAGCTGGTCGGACAGCACGGCCTTGCTGTCGTACAGCAGGCGGCCGATCAGCGTGCTCTTGCCGTCGTCGACGCTGCCCGCGGTAATGAAGCGCAGCACGCCGAGGTCTTCGTGATTTTCGATGATGCTCATGATGTGAATGTCCTCGTGTGCTTCAGAAATAACCTTGCTTCTTGCGCTGTTCCATCGCGGCTTCGGAGGTCTGGTCGTCCATCCGCGTCGCGCCGCGCTCGGTGATCTCGGTCACCGCGGTCTCGGCGATGATCTTCTCGACGTCGTCCGCGTCGCTCTCGACCGGGCACGTGCAGCTGATGTCGCCGACCGTGCGGAAGCGCACCTGGGCGACTTCGCTCGTCTCGCCATCGCGCATCGGCGTGAGCGGCGTGACGGGCACGAGCAGGCCGTTGCGACGCACGATCTCGCGCTGGTGCGCGTAGTAGATCGACGGCAGTTCGAGGTTCTCGCGCGCGATGTACTGCCACACGTCGAGCTCGGTCCAGTTCGAGATCGGGAACACGCGCAGGTGCTCGCCTTTATGCAGCCGTGCGTTGAAGAGGCTCCACAGCTCCGGGCGCTGCGCCTTCGGATCCCACTGGCCGAATTCGTCGCGGAACGAGAAGATGCGCTCCTTCGCCCGCGCCTTCTCTTCGTCGCGGCGCGCGCCGCCGATCAGCGCGGTGTAGCCGTGCTGCTCGATCGTCTCGAGCAGCGTGACGGCCTGCGCGGCGTTGCGCGAATCGGTTTCGCGGCGCAGCACGACCGTACCGCGCTTGATCGAATCCTCGACGTGGCCGACCACCAGCTCGGCGCCGAGCTCCTGCGCGCGGCGGTCGCGGAAATCGATCACTTCGTCGTAGTTGTGGCCCGTGTCGATGTGCACGAGCGGGAACGGCAGCGTCGTCTTGCGGTTCGCGCCGAGGCCGAACGCCTTCAGTGCCAGATGCAGCACGACGACCGAATCCTTGCCGCCCGAGAACAACAGCGCCGGCTTGCTGCATTCGGCGACCAGTTCGCGCAGGATGTGGATCGACTCGGCTTCGAGCCAGTCGAGGTGGCCCATGCGGCTGTCGCCGCCGGTGGCCGGGGCAAAGGCGGATTGCTCGAGCGTCGTGCTCATGGTTTCAGTCCTTCTCTTCTGGGTTCGTGTCGCCCGCTGTCGCAGGCGGCGCAATATTCAGTTTCTTGTGACGCGTTCAGTGCGCGGCGCCGGCTTCGGCACTCGCGGGAATCGGCGTGATCGTGATGTGCAGCCCGCATTCCTTCGTGTCGCGCGATTCCCACCACCAGCGGCCCGCGCGGCTGTCCTCGCCGGGGCGGATCGCGCGCGTGCAGGGCTCGCAGCCGATGCTCGGGTAGCCGCGCGCATGCAGCGGGTTGACCGGCACGTCGAACGCGCCAAGGTACGCCCACACATCGGCTTCCGTCCAGTCGGCGAGCGGGTTGTACTTCGCGATCCCGCGCGCTTCGTCCTGTTCTTCCTCGTGCAGCTCCGCACGCGTGACCGACTGCTCGCGGCGCTGGCCCGTGACCCACGCGCCGACATCGGCCAGCGCGCGGTTCAGCGGCTCGACCTTGCGGATGTGACAGCACGACTTGCGCAGCTCGACACTCTCGTAGAACGCGTTCAGGCCGTGCTCGGCGACGTACTGGTCGACCGCATCCTGCTGCGGATGGAACTGCTCGATCTCGTAGCCGTAGCGCTCGCGCACGCGGTCGATCATGCCGAGCGTCTCCGCATGCAGGCGGCCCGTGTTCAGCGAGAAGATGCCGATCGACACGCCCTTCGACAGGATCGCGTGCGTGAGCAGCATGTCTTCCGCGGCGAGGCTGCTCGCGAACTTCACCTTCTCGTGACGTGCGCCGATCTGCGCGAGCAGCGCGTCGAGGCGCTCGACCTTCGCGGCGAGTTCCGGCGTCAGCGCGGTAGCGGTACTCATGCGCCCACCTTGGCGTCGGCCGCGGCGGCGCGGCGGCGGAACAGCGGCGCCGGCTCGTCGAACGCGCCCTGATAGCGCTGCGTGAATTCCGTGAACGCATTCAGCGCGTCGTGGATGTCCCGGTCGGCGCGCACCGCGAATGCGTCGAAGCCGCAACGCGACATGTACAGCAACTGGTCGCGCAGCACGTCGCCGATCGCGCGCAGCTCGCCCGTCCAGCCGTAACGCTCGCGCAGCAGGCGCGCGATGCTGTAGCCGCGGCCGTCCGCGAAGCGCGGGAAGTCGACGGCAATCAGCGAAATCGCGCCGAAATCGGCCACGAGATCGGCCGGCTCGCTGTCCGGCGCGAGCCACACGCCGAGTTCGTCCTTCGTCTTCGCGGCGACGAGCGCCGCGCGCTCGGCCTGCCACAACGCGAACGGCACCAGCACCTTGCCGGCCGGCAACGCGTCGACCGCGGGCAGCGCACCGTCTTCCGCCGCGCGCACGACCTGCCATGCATCGTCGATCACTGCGCGGTTCTTGATAATCGAAGCCATCTGCAAATTCCTTGTACCCGGTTGGTTACGCGTTCACTGCCTGGCGCGCCGCATACACGCGCTCCTTGAACGGCGCGATGCCGATGCGGTCGTACGTGTCGACGAAGCGCTCGCCGTCGATGCGTGCTTCGACGAACGTGTCGATCAGCTTCGCGATCACGCCCGGCACCTCTTCCGCCGAGAACGACGGCCCGATCACGCGGCCGAGGCGCGCGCCGTTGTGGCCCGTGCCCTGCTCGCCGCCGAGCGACACCTGGTACCACTCGGCGCCGTCCTTGTCGACGCCGAGGATGCCGATGTTGCCGACGTGGTGATGGCCGCACGAGTTCATGCAACCGGAAATGTTCAGCGACAGGTCGCCGAGGTCGTACACGTAGTCGAGATCGTCGAAACGCTGCTGGATCGCCAGCGCGATCGGGATCGACTTCGCGTTCGCGAGCGAGCAGAAATCGCCGCCCGGGCACGCGATGATGTCGGTCAGCAGGCCGATGTTCGGCGTCGCGAAACCGGCCGCCTTCGCCTTTTCCCACACCGCGAACAGGTCGCGCTTCTTCACGTTCGCGAGGATCAGGTTCTGCTCGTGCGACACGCGCAGTTCGCCGAACGAGTATGCGTCGGCCCAGTCGGCGACCAGCTCCATCTGCTGGTCGGTCGCGTCGCCCGGCGCCACGCGGTGATCCTTCAGCGACAGCGTGACGGCCGCGTAGCCGGACACCTTGTGCGGCGCGACGTTGCGCTCGACCCAGCGCGCGAACGCCTTGTTCTCGAGCAGGTGCTGTTCGAACGATGCGTCGGTGTCGGCCAGCTTCTCGTAGACGGGCGGCTTGAAATACTGCGACACGCGGTCGACTTCCGCCTGCGTGAGCGTCGACGGGCCGTCCTTCAGGTGCTGCCACTCTTCCTCCACCTGCTGCGCGAACTTCGCGGGCGACAGCGCCTTCACGAGAATCTTGATACGCGCCTTGTACAGGTTGTCGCGGCGGCCGAAGCGGTTATACACGCGCAGCACGGCTTCGCAGTAGGTGAGCAGGTGCTGCCACGGCAGGTCTTCCTTGATCACCGCGCCGATGATCGGCGTACGGCCGAGGCCGCCGCCCGCGAGGATGCTCGCGACCACCTCGCCCTGCGCGTTCTTCTTCAGGTACACGCCGAGATCGTGGATCTGCACGGCCGCGCGGTCGTGCTTCGAACCCGACACCGCGATCTTGAACTTGCGCGGCAGCCACGCGAATTCGGGATGGAACGTCGACCACTGGCGCAGGATTTCCGACCACGGACGCGGATCGATCTCCTCGTCCTGCGCGACGCCCGCGAACTGGTCCGCCGTGATGTTGCGGATGCAGTTGCCCGAGGTCTGGATGCCGTGCATCTGCACCGACGCGAGCTTCGCGAGGATCTCGGGCGTGTCTTCAAGCTGGATCCAGTTGAACTGGATGTTCGAGCGGGTCGAGAAGTGGCCGTAGCCGCGATCGTGTTCGCGGGCGATGCGCGCCAGCATCCGGAGCTGGTCGCTGCGCAGGTTGCCGTACGGAATCGCGATGCGGTGCATGTATGCGTGGCGCTGCATGTACAGGCCGTTCTGCAGACGCAGCGGACGGAATTCGTCTTCGCTCAACTCGCCCGACAAGCGGCGGCGCACCTGATCGCGGTACTGCGCGACACGCTCGTCAACGATCGTCTGGTCGTATTGGTCGTACTGATACATTCGGGGACCCCAGGGGTTTTCGTGGTGACCGCGCGACGTCCTAGCCACGTCGCGCCCGAATCTCCGTTCCACCGTCACTGCCACCGGCCATCCGCTGCCCGGTGGATTGCTAATGACGAAAACAGATATCCATATTTGAAAAACTCCGGTGAATCGTAATAAACTCGCCTTATATTTCAAACGACTAAAAAATTCTGTTGATATGCGGAAGGGTTATAAATGAACCTGCACCAATTTCGCTTCGTGCGCGAGGCCGTCCGGCAGAATTTCAACCTCACCGAGGCCGCCAAGGCGCTCTACACGTCGCAGCCGGGGGTGTCGAAGGCGATCATCGAGCTCGAGGACGAGCTGGGCGTGGAGATCTTCACGCGGCACGGCAAGCGCGTGCGCTCGCTCACCGAGCCGGGCAGGATCATCCTCGCGTCGGTCGAGCGGATCCTGCAGGAGGTTGAAAGCCTAAAAAGGGTCGGGAAGGATTACGCCGCGCAGGACCAGGGCAACCTGACCATAGCGGCCACCCACACGCAGGCCCGCTACTCGCTGCCGGCCGCGATCGCCGAATTCAAGAAGCGCTTCCCGAAGGTGCACCTGTCGATCCTGCAGGGCAGCCCGACGCAGGTGGCCGAGATGGTGATCCACGACCAGGCCGATCTCGCGATCGCGACCGAGGCAATCTCCGACTACAAGGAACTCGTGTCGCTGCCCTGCTTCCAGTGGCACCACGCGGCCGTCGTGCCGGCCGATCACCCGCTGCTCGAACGCAAGCCGCCGTCGCTCGACGATCTCGCGCAATATCCGCTGATCACGTACGACGACGCGTTCGCCGGCCGCAAGAAGATCAACCAGGCGTTCGCGCTGCGCGGGCTGTCGCCGGACATCGTGCTCGAGGCGATCGACGCCGACGTGATCAAGACCTACGTCGAGCTCGGCCTCGGCGTCGGGATCATGGCCGACATCGCGTTCAACCCCGAGCGCGACCGCAACCTGCGCCTGATCCCGGTCGGCCACCTGTTCGGCAGCAACGTGACGCGCGTCGCGCTCAAGCAGGGTGCCTACCTGCGCAGCTATGTGTATACGCTCGTCGAACTGCTGTCGCCGACGCTGAACCGCAAGCTGATCGAGCAGGCGCTCAAGGGCGAATCCGAATCGTACGAACTGTAAGCGCCCTCGGACCTGTCGCTTCGCGCCATACCCCCAAGGGGGTCAAGAAAACCTGGGGCGGCCCGGCGTTTTCCTGAAATCGGCGTGTATAAATACAGGGGCGCATATCGCGCCCCTTTTTGCTGCCCGACGGAGATTCCCGCATGACGCTTTCCGCCCTGCTGCGCCGCGCCGCCGGCGCCGCCCTCGTGCTGGCCTGCGCGGCCGCGCAGGCCGACCTGAAGGTCGGCGTCGACCTGTCGTCGACCGGCCCTGCCGCCGCGATCGGCATCACGAGCAAGAACGCCATCCTGATGTGGCCGAAGACGATCGCCGGGCAGCCGGTGCAGGTAACGGTGCTCGACGACGCGTCCGACCCGGGCACCGCGGTGCGCAACATCCGCAAGCTGGTCGACGAGGATCACGTCGACGTCGTGGTCGGGCCGAACATCACGCCGGCCGCACTCGCGGCGCTCGACGCGGTGGCCGCCGGGCAGACGCCGATGGTCACGCTGGTCGGCTCCGGCGCGATCGTCGAGCCGCAGGAAGGCGCGCGGACCTGGGCGTTCAAGATGGCGCAGAGCGACCGCGCGATGGCCGACGTGATGACACGCGCCATGTCGAACCGCGGCGTGAAGACGGTCGGCTTCATCGGCTTCGCGGACAGCTACGGCGACAGCTGGCTGAACGAGTTCACGCGCTTCGCCGACCTGCGCAAGATCCGCGTCGTCGCGACCGAGCGCTTCAACCGCACCGATGCGAGCGTCACGGGCCAGGCGCTGAAGCTGATCGCGGCGAAACCCGATGCGATCCTGATCGCGGGCTCGGGCACGCCGGCCGTGCTGCCGCAGCGCACGCTGATCGAGCGGGGCTACAAGGGCGCGATCTATCAGACCCACGGGATCGCGACGCCGGAATTCATCAAGCTCGGCGGCAAGGACGTCGACGGGACGCTGTTCCCGACCCAGCCGGTCGTCGTCGCGCGCACGCTGCCGGCCGACCATCCGGCGCGCAAGGCCGCGCTCGCGTTCGTCGACGCGTACGAGGCGAAGTACGGCGCAGGCACGGTCACGCAGTTCGCGGGCGACGCGGCTGGCGTCTACCCGCGCCTCGCCGACGCGGTCGGCCGCGCACTGAAGAGCGCGCAGCCCGGCACGCCGGCGTTCCGCGCGGCGCTGCGCCGCGAACTCGAACGCGCGCATGAGCTCATCGTGCCGAACGGGGTCGTCAACACCAGCGACAAGGATCATGTCGGGCTCGACCAGCGCGCGAGCGTGATGGGGATCATCAAACATGGCCAGTTCGTGTACCTGAGCCAGTAGTACGCGGCCGGTCGCCGGGCTGCTTGCCCGGTGCCCGGTTTTCCGCCATAATTCGCGTTTCGCCGCGCACAATCGCATGCGCGGCCAGGAACAAGCCCAGGTGGTGAAATTGGTAGACGCAGGGGACTCAAAATCCCCCGCCGCAAGGCGTGCCGGTTCGATTCCGGCCCTGGGCACCAGCATTTCGCAGCGCCACGCGCTGCACCTGTCGAAACCCGCGCAAGCTCACAGCTTCGCGGGTTTTTTGTTTTTCGCCGCGCGCAACCTGCACCGCAACGCGTGACCTCGCCCGGCAGTCCAAGCATCAGGGAATGCAGCACGGAGGCCGGCCATGTGCACGCGCGCCATTTCAAGCCCGATTTGCCGCGGCGTGCTCGCCGCGGTTCTGTCGCTCATGCTGGGCGGATGCGACGTGTTGAGCGCGCCGCCCGTGCCCGACTGGCCGGGACCGCATGCGCCCTATCCGTTCCCGGACAACGTCCCCCATCGCACCGAATGACCCGACGGCCGCCCGGCCGCCTTTCGTCGCCGCGCAACCTCAGGCCATCAGCTCGCGGACGAAGTCGAGAAACACCCGCACCTTCGCGGAGACGAGGTTCGACGCGTGGTGATACGCATAAAGCGGGAACGTCTCGTCCGCCCATTCCGGCAGCAGCAGGACCAGCCGCCCGTCGGCGAGGATGTCCCGCGCGTAGAGTTCCAGCAGCTGCGCGACGCCCGCGCCGCCGAGGCAGGCGCCGAGCAGCGCGCCCGTGTCGTTGACCATCAGCCGGCCGCCCGCATCGAACGGCACCACCTCGTTGCCGCGATGGAAGACCCATTCGAACGGCCGCCCCGTTACCGGATCGCGGATCAGCACGCAACGATGCCCGTCCGCGAGATCGTGCGGATGCCGCGGTTCGCCGTGACGCGCGACATAGGCCGCCGACGCGCAGGTGAGCACGCGCGTCTCGAGCAGCAGCCGCGCGCGGTATGACGACGGCTCCGGAATGCCGAAGCGCACCGCCACGTCGAAGCCGTCGGCGACGAGATCGCCCATCCGGTCGCGCACGCTGATCTCGACGGACAGTTCAGGGAAGCGGTCGAGGAATTCCGCCATCCGCGGCGCCAGCACGTAGTGGCCGAACGTACCGTCCACGTTGACCCGCAGCCGCCCCCTGACGCGCGCCCTGGAACGGCCGGCGTCGACCGCCGCCTCCTCGATGCCGGCCAGCAGCGGCGCGACCGCCTCGTAAAAGCGCCGCCCTTCGTCGGTCAGCGTGATCGCGCGCGCCGTCCGGTTGAAGATCCGGATGCCGACGCGCTCTTCCAGCCGCGCGACGGCGCGGCTCACGGCCGGCTGCGTCAGCCCCATCGCCTCGCCCGCGCGCGCGAAGGTGCCGGCCTCGATCACCGCCGAGAGCACGCCGATACCGCTCAGGAGCCTGCTGTCGAATGCCATGAGACATACTTTTAGTCATTCTTGATCTGATCATTATTCATTATTTTTATTGATCGAGGAAGCCTACATTAGTCCTGTCGCCGGCTCGTACGGCACTCACGAACCAAGGAGCAAGGACATGAGCACATCGGAAAAGGTCGCCCTCGTCACGGGTTCTTCGCGCGGCATCGGCGCGGAAATCGCCCGCCGTCTCGCCCGGGACGGTTTCAGGGTCGTCGTGAACTATGCCGGCAGCGCCGGCCCCGCGCAGGAAGTGGTCGACGCGATCGTCGCCGACGGCGGCGAAGCCGTCGCGGTGCAGGCGGACGTCGCCGCCCCGGCGGCGCCCGCCGCGCTGTTCGACACGGCCGAGCGCGCGTTCGGCCGCGTCGACGTGGTCGTCAACAGCGCGGGCGTGATGAAGCTCGCCGCGATCGCCGACGTCGACGACGCGGACTTCGACCAGATCGTCGCGATCAACCTGAAGGGCGCATTCAACGTCAGCCGCGAGGCGGCGAAACGCCTGCGCGACGGCGGCCGCATCGTCAACCTGTCGTCGAGCGTGATCGGCATGCGCCTGCCGACCTACGGCGTGTACATCGCGACCAAGGCGGCCGTCGAGGGCCTGACGCAGGTTCTCGCGCAGGAGATGCGCGGCCGCGGCATCAGCGTGAATGCGGTCGCGCCGGGGCCGGTCGCGACCGAGCTGTTCCTGCAGGGCAAGAGCCCCGAACTCGTCGACCGGATGGCGAAGATGAATCCGCTGGAACGGCTCGGCCAGCCCGCGGACATCGCCGGCGTCGTCGCGTTCCTCGCCGGCCCCGACGGCGCGTGGGTCAACGGCCAGGTCCTGCGTGCCAACGGCGGCATGTGCTGACGAACCGCACGCCGCGCCCGCTCCGTCACACTTGCAGGAGATCGATCATGAAGGAAGTCATTCTCGTCACCGGTGCGTCCAGCGGCTTCGGCCTGCTGACCGCCCAGGCACTCGCCCGTGCCGGCCATACGGTCTACGCGTCGATGCGCGAAAGCGCCGGCCGCAACGCGCCGCGCGTCGCAACCATCGCCGCCTATGCGCGGGAACACGATGTCGACCTGCGCACCGTCGAACTCGACGTCGGCGACGACGCGTCCGTCGACGCCGCAATCGACCGCGTGATCGCCGACAACGGCCGCCTCGACATCGTCGTCCACAACGCCGGCCACATGGTGTTCGGCCCGGCCGAGGCGTTCACGCCCGAACAGCTGGCGCAGCTCTACGACATCAACGTCGTGTCGACCCAGCGCGTGAACCGGGCGGCGCTACCGCACCTGCGCCGCCAGGGGCGCGGCCTGCTGGTGTGGGTGTCGTCCTCGTCGGCGCGCGGCGGCACGCCGCCGTTCCTCGCGCCCTACTTCGCCGCGAAGGCCGCGATGGATTCGCTCGCGGTGTCGTATGCGGCCGAGCTCGCCCGCTGGGGCATCGAAACGTCGATCGTCGTGCCGGGCGCGTTCACCCGGGGCACGAATCACTTCGTCCACGCGGGCAAGCCGGCCGATACCGTCGTGCAGGCGGCCTACGACAGCGGGCCGTACGCGGGCGTCGCCGAGCAGGCGCTGCAGGGCCTCGCCGCGCTCGAACCCGCGGACGCCGATGCCGGTGCCGTCGCGACGGCGATCGCCGACCTCGTCGCCGCGCCGGCCGGCAAGCGCCCGTATCGCGTGTTCGTCGATCCGTCGCAGGACGGCGCAGAGGAAGTGTTCCGCGTCGGCGATCGCATCCGCCGCGAGATGTTCCGGAACATCGGCCTCGCCGACCTGCTCGCGCCCCGCGTCGGCGGTTGATTCCCTGCGCGTCGGGCCGGCCGACGCGCGTCAGTCGCGCTCGCAGAACCCGAGGATCGCGTCGGCGACTGCCGCCGGCGCCTCGCGCTGCGGAAAATGCCCCACGCCGTCCAGCACCTGCCGCGCGTAGCGCCCGGTGAAGAACCGTTCGCGCCCAGCCGAGCTGTCCGGATGATTGCAGGTATCCGCGCCGCCGTGCAGCACGAGCGTCGGCACCGACAGCACGGGTGCCGGATTCAGCCGCGCATTGTCGTCGGCATAGGCCGGCGCGCCCGGCGCGAACCCCCAGCGATGCCGGTACGAATGCAGCACGACGTCGATCCAGTCGGGCCCGTCGAACGCGGCGGCGGCCGCATCGAAATCGCCGTCGCGATACCAGCCGGGCGGCGACCACGTGTCCCACATCACGCGAGCAAACGCACGGCGATCGTCGCGCAGCGCCTGCTCGCCGCGCGGCGTCGCCATGAACCAGTGATACCAGTAGTTGCGCGCCTGCTGCAGCGACAGCGGCTGACCGGGATCGTTGGTGCCGTACCCGACCGACAGCATCACCAGATGCGATGAGACGCCGTCGCACAGCCCGCACGCGTTCGCGACCGCGCGGGCGCCCCAGTCGTGCCCGACCAGCACGGGCCGCTCGACGCCGAGCACATCGACGAATTCGAGCAGGTCACGCCCGAGCGCCGCGAGCTCGCCGCTGCGCGGCACGGATGCGTCGCGAAAGCGCGTCGGCGCAAAGCCGCGCAGCGCGGGCGCGAGTACGCGGTAGCCGCGCGCGGCAAGCGCCGCCGCCACGGGCTCCCAGCCGACCGGGCTGTCCGGCCAGCCGTGCAGCAGCACGGCCACGCGCTCGCCGCGCGGGTTCCATTCGAGATAGGCGATATCGAGCGACGCGGTCGTCGCATGCGCATAGGCAGTCATCGTGTTCTCCGTCGGGTCAACTTGAGCAGACGATGGTAGGCCGGCCTTTCATCACGATTCACGGAGTATCATGATTCATTCATCGAATATCGCGTTGAATTGACCCATGGAACCGCTGACCGATCCCGCGTCGACCTCGCTCGACATCGCGCTGCTGCGCACCTTCCTCGAAGTCGTCGACAGCCGCGGGTTCGCGCCGGCAGCAGAACGCCTCGCGCTGACGCCGTCGGCCGTCAGCGGCCATATCAAGCGGCTCGAGCAGGCGGCCGGCACCGTGCTGCTCGCGCGCACGACGCGCCGCATCGCGCTCACGCCGGCGGGCGACACGCTGTACACGTACGCGCGCAACATCGTCGACATGGAGCGCGAAGTGCGCGCGAGGCTGCGCGGCGCGCCGGCGCACGGGCGGCTGCGCGTCGGTGCATCGGAGGATTTCGCGGGTGCGTGGCTGCCTCACGTGCTGCGCACGTTCCGCGACCGCCATCCGCGTACGGTGATCGAGCTGAAGGTCGGGATCACCGCGTCGCTGCTGCGCGAGCAGGCGCTCGGCCGGCTCGATGTCGTGTTCGGCAAGCAGTGCCGACAGGTCGACGCGTCGGGCGAACTGCTGTGGGAAGAACCGCTCGTATGGGCATTCGCGTCTGACCGCACGCTCGACGCCGGCGGCGAAGTGCCGCTCGCGCTGTTTCCGGAACCGTGCGTCTATCGTGAAGCCGTCGTATCGGCGCTCGCCGCCGCGCTGCGGCCGTTTCGCGTGCTGTTCGAGAGCAGCAGCATGGCCGGCTGCGTGTCGGCCGCGCTCGCGGGCTTCGCGGTCACCGCGCTGGCGCGCAGCCAGCTGCGCGACGGGCTGCGCGCGTGCGGGCCGCAGGACGGCCTGCCCGCGCTGCCGGCCGCGCGTTTTTATGCGTTCGCGTCGAAGCCGGACGGCGCCGGCGCGGCACTGATCGAAGCGGTGCGGGAAGTCGGGCGCAACCGGCGGTTCACAGCGCCGGCCGACTGAAACACGCGCGACGGCGCACGACGCAAACCGGCCGCCCCGGTCAATCGCCTTCCGCGCCCTTCCCGGCCGCCGCCCCTGTCAACGCATCCGCCATCAGCTCCCCAAACCAATCCACGAACGCGTTGAGCCGGCGCGACCGGTGCCGCCGGTGCGGATACACGGCCGACACGTCCATCGGCTCGGCGCGGTGGCCGGGCATCACGTCGACGAGCGCGCCGCTGTCGAGCAGATGCTCGACGTCGAACCGCGGAATCTGGATCAGCCCCATCCCGGCGATGCAGCCGGCGATATAGGTTTCGGCGTTGTTGACGATCACGCGGCTCGGCAGCGTCAGCGTGTGCCGCTCGCCGTCCACGCAGTATTCCCAGCCGAGCTCGCGCCCCGTCGTCGGCGACGCATAGCCGATCGCCCAGTGCCCGTGCGCGAGCGCATCCGGATGCTCGGGCACGCCGCATTCGCGCAGATAGTCGGGGCTCGCGCAGTTGATCAGCGTGAACTGCCCGAGCGGCCGCACGACGAGGCTGCTGTCGGCAAGCCGCCCGACGCGGATCGCGCAGTCGACGCCCTCCTGTACGAGGTCGATCGAGCGGTCCGTCGAGCCGAGCGACAGTTGCAGCTTCGGGTAGCGGCGAAACAGCGACGGCAGCGCGGGCGCGACCACGCGGCGCGCGATCCGGCTAGGCACGTCGACGTTCAACCGCCCGACCACGTCGCGGTCGCGGCGGCGGAACAGTCGGTCGAGTTCGTCGGCCTCGGCGAGCAGGCGCCGGCCGCGTTCGAGCAGCAGCGCGCCGTCGGCGGTCAGCTGCACCTGACGCGTCGTGCGGTGCAAGAGGCGCGTGCCGAGCCCCGCCTCGAGCTGCTGGACGGCCGCCGACACGGTCGCGCGCGGCACGTCGAGCGCATGCGCGGCCTTGATGAAGCTGCCCATCTCGGCAACCTGCAGGAAGATTCTGACCTGATCCAGCTTGTCCATTGGCGGGGAACATGGGTTCGGACGGCCGTCGCCGGCAGCCGTCGCGCATCGCGGCAGGGTCCGGCGGCACAGAGAAAACGGGCGCGCGGCCTCGCGGCTGCGCGCCCGTCCATTGTCCACGCAATCGGCACATTGCGGTGCACGGTGCGCCGCGCGCCGGAAGCGGCCGGCGCGGCCCGGTATGTGATCGGCTGTCTGGTTGGTTACTTGGTCGTATAGCCGCCGTTGATCAGGATCGTCTGGCCCGTGATCCACCAGCCGTCGGTCACCAGATGGCGGATGAACGGCACGACGTCCTCGATGTCGGTCAGGCCCGTCTTGCTGAACGGCGACAGCGCGGCCGCCGTCTTGTGATACGCGACCGCATCGGCGCCCTCGGCCGGATAGAAGAACGGCGTGTCCATCGGGCCGGGCCCGACGGCCGTCACCGAGATCCCGCGTGCGCCGTACTCCTTCGACGCCGCGCGCGTGAAGTGCTCGACCGGCGCCTTCGACCCTTCGTACGCCGCATAGAACGGCGTGAACGCGCCGAGCAGCGACGTCACGAGCGTGACGAGCTTGCCGTGATCCTCGAGGTGCCGCCCCGCTTCCTTGATGAAGAAGAACGCCGACTTGCTGTTGACCGCGAACATCTCGTCGTACTCGGCTTCGCTGATCTCGGTGAACGGCTTCTTCAGCACCTTGCCGACCGTATTGATCGCGATGTCGATCTTGCCGAAGCGCTGCTTCGCATCGTCGAACAGCTTCTCGACCGCGGCGGCCGTCGTCAGGTCGGCCTGGAACGTCGCGGCTTCGGCGCCGGCCGCGCGCACCGCGGCGGCCGTCTCCTCGGCCTGCGCCTGCGACGCCGCGCTGTTGTAGTGAATCGCCACCGCCTTCGCGCCGTGGCCCGCCAGGTCCCGCGCGATCAGGCCGCCGAGATTCTTTGCGCCGCCTGCGATCAGGACGACCTTGTCTGCGAGCGTGTGAGTAGCCACGGTTGACTCCTTTTTCCGTTGAACGAAGCTAGGAGTGTAGGCACGCGGGACGCGCAGGTCAGCCGGCCGCGGCTGGATGAATTATCCAGAAAATCGATCCAATCGGAACGTCGCGGTGTGCTCTGCCGCACCGACGGCGGCGCCGGAATCCGCTCGCGGCGGCGCGAGCGCCGGCCGGTTCAGCGTGCGTACAGCGCCGCGTCGATCTTGCCGAGCAGCCACTGCATGCCGGCCAGATGCTGCTGGTCGTGGCTGCACAGGTAATGGACGAGCCCGCGCACGGTCAGCGACCCGTAGCCGTCGAACTCGCCGATACGCTCGAACTGTTCGGGCGTGAGGCGCGACACGAGGTCCAGCGTCTCGCGTCGCGCTTCGCGGATCGCCGCGAGCACGTCGGACGCATAGGCATCGTTGTAGCGGCGCTCGATCGCGAGCGCATCACCGTCGATCGACACGAGCAGCGGCCGATCTTCGTCGAGCATCCGCCGCAGCCGCACGTGATAACCGTCAATCTCGATGTCGCGCACATGGCAGAGCTGCCCGAGCGGCGAGAAGTGCTCGCTCGGGATCCCGGCCCAGTCGTCGGGCGTCCAGCGCGCGTAGCCGTCGGGCACGGCCGCGAAATGGGCTTCGAGCAGACGGGGGAAATCGGCGAGTGCATCGAGCGTCGTCGGATTCACGCGGGAAACTCCCTGTCGGATAAGAGCGGCGGCAACCCTGGCACGGGCCTGCCTCCGCTGTTGCGTCACTTCACGCCGAAGCCGTACGCACCTTGCGTGCGGTGTCCGTCGGTCGCGACGGCCACCCATTTCACCGTATAGGCGCCCGTGCCGATCGCCGTGAGCGGCACCGTCATCCGCTTGCGGTTCGACGCATCGATGCGCGCGCTGCCGTTCGACACCGTCTTGCCGTCGCCGTCGACGACGACGATCGAGCTGAACGCCGGCTCCAGCGGCTCGGTGAAATCGATCGTGACGGCGGCCGGTGCGGCGGCCAGCGCCGCGCCCGCCGCCGGATCGCTCTTCGCGAGATGCGCATGCGCGAACGCGGCCGACGAAACGGTCGCAGCAACGATGACGGCGGCAGCCTTGCGGCCGAACGGGAACGAATCGAAGTGCATGGTCCTTCCGTGAAAAATGAACGAGCGCGGCGCGGCGCGTTTCGGCAGCTTACCAGCGCAGCGTATTCATGCCGACCGCGCGCCGCTTGATAGAATGCGCGCGCTATGGATCTCGAAAGCATTCTCTACACCCAGGGCTTCGGCTCGCGCCGCCAGTGCCGCGGCCTGATCGAAGCGGGCCGCGTCGCCGTCGCGGGCGCCAGCGCGACCGACCCCGACGCCACGTTCGACACCGACGGCCTCGTGTTCTCGGTCGACGATACGGCCTGGCCGTTCCACGCGCGCGCGTATCTCGCGCTCAACAAGCCGGCCGGCTACGAGTGCTCGCGCGATCCGCAACATCATGCAAGCGTGTTCAGCCTGCTGCCCGCGCCGCTCGTCGCGCGCGGCGTGCAGTGCGTCGGCCGTCTCGACCAGGACACGACGGGCCTGCTGCTGCTGTCCGACGACGGCCAGTTCGTGCACGCGTACACGTCGCCGAAGCGCAAGGTGCCGAAGACTTACGTCGCGACCGTGCGCCACCCGCTCGACGATGCGCAGCTGCACGCGCTGCGCACCGGCGTGCAGCTCCACGGCGAGCCGAAGCCGATCGCGGCGATCGCCGCCGACGCGCGCGACACGCACGCGCTCGCGCTGACCGTCCTCGAAGGCAAGTATCACCAGGTGAAACGCATGGTCGCGGCGGCGAGCAACCGCGTCGAGTTGCTGCATCGCGAAAGCATCGGCGGCTTCGCGCTGCCGGACGACCTCGAACCCGGCGCGTGGCGCTGGCTCGATGACGCCGACCTTTCAGCGTTGCGCAATCCGGTCAAAACCCTGTAAGGGAAAATCCGCACGACCGTTCGGTGTCCGGCCGCGTCTCGGCCGTACGATCCCCCGCTATACTCGAATCACAAGCTGTACGAGCAGCGATGCAGGGGGAGACATCATGAACATCAACCATTCTTTCGAACTGTCGTACGTGATGATCGCGTTCGCGGTCGTCGGTGTCATCGTGATCGGCGGGCTGCTGGCCGCGATGCACATGAAGCACAAATATCATCCGAACCTGATCGGCGCGCTGATCGGTGCGCTGCTGTGCTTCCTGCTGATCGAGGCGTTACCGGCGCTGACCTGACGCGCTGCCCGGCGCGAGCGTTTGAAGGAAATCGTCTACGGTCGGATAACGCAACGTCACGCACAATTCGGCCTTGAGCCGTGCGTTGGACAGGCGCCGCGACTCGCGCATGAACGACAGCAGCGTCGGTTCGAGCTGGCGCTCGGCGTCCGCGCGGCTGACGCGCGGCGGCAGCGGCAGGCCGAGCGCCTGCGCGACCCGGTCGAAATACTCCCCCATCCGCAGTTCGCTGTCGTCCGACGCGTGCACGGCGCGCGCCGGCCTGCCGCGCTCGGCCGCCCGGCGCAGGATCGCCGCGAGATCGTCCGCGTGGATATGGTTCGTGTAGACGTCGTCGGCCGGCTCGAGCGCCGGCGTGCCGCGCTCGAGCCGCGCGACCGGCAGACGGTTCGCCGCGTAGATGCCGGGAATGCGCACGATGCGCGCGGACAGCACGCCGCGCACCGTCGCCGCGCGCAGTTGCCGCTCGGCCGACACGCGCCGGAACGCGCGCGGATTCGCGGGACGCAGCGGGTGCGTTTCGTCGATGCGCGCGCCGCCGCAATCGCCGTATACGCCCGTCGTGCTCGCATAGACGAGCCTCGGCGCGCGAAGACCGTCGGGTACAATACGCGCTGCCCGAACGGGCGCGCCGGCCTGCCGGACAGCGGCGCGCAGCGTTCGGAGCCGGCCGACCGCAGGTGCCGGCGGTGCCGCCGGGCGCCGCGCGGGCACGGTCGTTGCGGCGATCAGCGCACGCGTGCGCCGGTCGTCGCGGCCGTCGGACTGCGGCGGCGCGAGATGCAGGATCGTGCGGGCAAGGCCCGCGAGGCGGCCGAGCGTCGCGCGGCGATCGAGGTCGCCGACGATCGGCGTCGCGCCCGCGGCACGCAGCTCGTCGCGGCGGGCCGGGTGGCTCGTCAGCGCGAAGATCCGCAGGTTGCGGCGCGTGTCGCGCCATTGCGCGACGCAGCGCATGCCGACGTCGCCGCAGCCGACGATCAGTGCGCGCGGCCGGCGCAGGATTCGTGTCGCGATCATGTTGGTTGCGAAATCAGTAGCCACCGCTGCGCGACGCGCAACGGGTTTGCATTGTAGCTGCCGTGCTCGACATGCACGGTCCCCACATTTTGTTCTAGTTTGGTTCTATGGCATTCAACGTCACTCTCAAGCAAAGCGGCCGGCAATTCCAGGTCGAGTCGGACGAAACCGTGCTGGCGGCGGCGCTGCGCCAGAACGTCCATCTGCCGTACGGCTGCAAGAACGGCGCGTGCGGCTCCTGCAAGGGCCAGATCGTGTCGGGCCAGATCGAACAGGGCCCGCATGCCGCGTCGGCACTGTCCAATGACGAGCGCACGCGCGGCCTCGCGCTGCTGTGCTGCTCGAAGGCGCAGTGCGATCTCGAGATCGACGTGCGCGAAATCGCCGGCGTCGACGGCGTGCAGGTCAAGAAGCTGCCGTGCCGGATCGCCGCGCTCGAGCGCAAGGCCGACGACGTGATGGTCGTGAAGCTGCAGTTGCCCGCCAACGAGCGCCTGCAATACCTCGCGGGCCAGTACGTCGAATTCATCCTGAAGGACGGCTCGCGCCGCAGCTACTCGATGGCGAACGCGCCGCACGAGGAAGGCCCGATCGAGCTGCACATCCGCCACATGCCGGGCGGCAAGTTCACCGACCACGTGTTCGGCGCGATGAAGGAGCGCGACATCCTGCGCTTCGAAGGCCCGCTCGGCACGTTCTTCCTGCGCGAGGATTCCGACAAGCCGATCGTACTGCTTGCATCGGGCACGGGCTTCGCGCCGATCAAGGCGATCATCGAGCACGTGAAGCACCGGGGCATCACGCGCCCGATGACGCTCTACTGGGGCGCACGCCGCAAGAAGGACATCTATCTCGGCGAGCTCGCCGAGCAGTGGGCCAGCGAAATCCCGAACTTCAAGTACGTGCCGGTGCTCTCCGAGCCCGACGACGGCGACCAGTGGACGGGCCGCACGGGCTTCGTCCATCGCGCGGTGATCGAGGACCTGCCCGATCTGTCGGGTCACCAGGTGTACGCGTGCGGCGCGCCGGTGATGGTCGAATCCGCGCAACGCGACTTCACGCAGCACCACGCGCTGCCGGCCGACGAGTTCTACGCGGACTCGTTCACGAGCGCCGCCGATCTCGCGCATCCGGTCTGAGTAAGGCACACCCGCGCTCCGCGTCGCGATGTCACATCCATGGCATCGCGGCGGTTTACAGTGGGGCGCGGGATGCCTTATGCTTGCGCACATGAACCGCTTCCTGTCCGCCCTTCGACGTCGCCGCTCGCCGCTCCGCCCGGATGCCGCAGGCTCGTCACGGACTCGCGCGTAACCCCCACACTGCTTCACCGGTTACGCACAAGCTGTTCGAACCCACCAGCCACGGCCTTCCGTGGCTTTTTTATTGCCCCGTTTCCCTTTCAACGTCCGCTGGAGTCTGCTGCCATGCCCTTGAACGATTACCCGATCGACTCGCTGATGTACATCACGAACCGCCCCGACATCGTGTTTACGCACGGCAAGGGTTCGTGGCTCTACGATCACACGGGCAAGCGCTATCTGGACTTCATCCAGGGCTGGGCCGTCAATAGCCTCGGCCACTGCAACGACGGTGTCGTCGAAGCGCTGAAGACGCAGGCCGAAAAGCTGCTGAACCCGTCGCCGGCGTTCTACAACGAGCCGATGGCGAAGCTTGCGGGCCTGCTCACGCAACACAGCGTGTTCGACAAGGTGTTCTTCACGAACAGCGGCGCCGAGGCGAACGAAGGTGCGATCAAGCTCGCGCGGAAGTGGGGCCGCAAGTTCCGCAACGGCGCGTACGAGATCATCACGTTCGATCACAGCTTCCACGGCCGCACGCTCGCGACGATGTCGGCCAGCGGCAAGCCGGGCTGGGACACGATCTACGCGCCGCAGGTGCCGGGCTTCCCGAAGGCCGAACTGAACAACATCAACTCGGTCGAGAAGCTGATCACCGACAAGACCGTCGCCGTGATGCTCGAACCGATCCAGGGCGAAGGCGGCGTGATCCCGGCAACGCGCGAGTTCATGCGCGAACTGCGCGCGCTGACGAAGCAGCACAACCTGCTGCTGATCGTCGACGAAGTGCAGAGCGGCTGCGGCCGTGCGGGTACGCTGTTCGCGTACGAGCTCGCCGACATCGAGCCGGATGTCATGACGCTCGGCAAGGGCATCGGCAGCGGCGTGCCGCTCGCTGCGCTGCTGTCGAAGGCCGACGTCGCGGTGTTCGAGGCCGGCGACCAGGGCGGCACGTACAACGGTAACCCGCTGATGACGGCGGCCGGCTATTCGGTGATCTCGCAGCTCGTCGCGCCCGGCTTCCTCGAAGGCGTGCGCGCACGCGGCGAATACCTGAAGCGCAAGCTGCTCGAGCTGTCGGAGGAGCGCGGCTTCGAGGGCGAACGCGGCGAAGGCCTGCTGCGCGCGCTGCTGCTCGGCAAGGACATCGGCCCGCAGATCGTCGAGAAGGCGCGCGACATGCAGCCCGACGGCCTGCTGCTGAACGCCGCGCGGCCGAACCTGCTGCGCTTCATGCCCGCGCTGAACGTGACGACCGACGAGATCGACCAGATGATGGCGATGCTGCGGTCGATCCTCGACACGCTCTAAGGAGACCGCCGCGATGGATGCCGCCGCCGATGCTGTCGCGATCCGCCCGTTCGAACGCGCCGACACCGATGCCGTGCTCGCGGTATGGCGCGACGCGTTCCCGCAATACGACGAAGCCGGCGCGCCGCCGCACCGCGATCCGCTGCGATCGATCGAGCTGAAGCTCGCGACGCAGCCCGAGCTGTTCTTCGTCGCGACCAGCGGCGCGCGCGTCGTCGGCACGTTGATGGCGGGTTTCGACGGACATCGCGGCTGGCTCTACTCGTTCGGCGTCGCGAACGACGCGCGGCGGCTCGGCGTCGGCCGTGCGCTGATCGCGCACGCGGAAAGCACGCTCGCCGCGCGCGGCTGCATGAAGATCAACCTGCAGGTGCTGCCCGGCAACGACGATGCGTGCCGCTTTTATGCGGCGCTCGGCTATCGCGTCGAGGAGCGCATCTCGTTCGGCAAGACGCTGCCGGCCGCGTGATGCCGCCGGCCGCGACAGCGGCCGGCCTCAACGCGTGATCGGCCCCGCGTCCGGCAGCGGATTGCCGAGCGCATCGGTCGGCACGGCCTGCTGTTCGAACGCCGCGAAATACGCGGCCCACTGCGTATCGCTCACGCGCACGATCAGCGCGCCGTCCTGCCAGACGTCGTTGTGGTCGTTATGGTCGTCGCCTGCGCGATGCAGGTAGTTCGGGCCCGTCGAACCCTGGTTCATGTGCGTGTCGTGAATGCCGTTGCCTTCCGCATAGGTGCGGCCGAACACGACGACGTCGAGGCCCTGCGACTGCGCGGCGCTCACGAGCCGCAGCAGCGACGGGATCGGCTCCGGGTTCTCGGTGCCGTCCATCACCGCGCTCGCGCGCCACGCGCCCGTCTCGTTCAGGATGTCGCTGCGCAGGTAGTCGAGCGCGGGCAGCGCGGCCTGCCCCGTGAGGTCGGTGTAGCCTTCCGCCGCGGCCGCAAGCGTCTGCGTGACGGGATGGTGGAAATCGTAGACGAGCTTGTAGTTCAGCAAGTCGTCCGCATCGCTGGTGCCGACGTTGATCGCGACATCCCAGTCGCCGGCCGGCAGCGCCAGCGTCAGGTGGATGTGATACTGGATCTCGCTGCCGTGCGGCGAGCCCTTCAGCTTCGCCACCGATGTCACCTTCGCCTTCACGAAACCGTAGTCCAGACTCATGCGTGTTCTCCGTGTGCCGATGGGCTGTGGATGCTATGCGGCCCGTGTGTCGGTTTGCGGGCGACCGGCTGCGGGCGACCGGCTGCGGGTGGCCTGCCCTGTCGTTTCCCGCATCGCGTGCGTGGTGCAACAGTCGAATGGAGTCGCCTCCGCACGCACAGTTCAGTTCGACACGAATCGCACGACACGAAAAAAAGGCTGTCACGGCATCCCGTGACAGCCTTTCGAAAGCCCTTGCACGACGCGCGCGGCGTCTGCCGCCGCGCGTCACCGGGCCCGCTTATTCATCCACTTACTCGCCGAGATACGCTGCCCGCACCTTCGGATCGTCGAGCATCTGCTTCGCGTCGCCTTCCATCGTGACCATGCCCGAGTCCATCACGTAACCGCGGTCGGCCGCCTGCAGCGCAAGGCGCGCGTTCTGCTCGACGAGCAGCACCGTGATGCCCTCCTTCGAGATCTCGCGCACCACTTCGAAGATCTTCTCGACCATGATCGGCGACAGCCCCATCGACGGCTCGTCGAGCAGCAGCAGCTTCGGCTTGGACAGAATCGCGCGCGACATCGCCAGCATCTGCTGCTCGCCGCCCGACAGCGTGCCCGCGAGCTGCGATGCACGCTCCTTCAGGCGCGGAAAGAAGCCGAACATCCGGTCGACGTCCTTCTTGATCTGCTCGGTGTCGTTGCGCAGGTAAGCGCCCATCTGCATGTTCTCGACGATCGACATCCGCGCGAAGATCCCGCGGCCTTCCGGCACCATCGCGAGGCCGCGCTTGAGCAGTTCGTGCGCCGGGATGCCCTTGATCGACTTGCCGTCGTACTCGATGTCGCCCGCCGAATACGGCTTCAGACCCGTGATCGCCTTCATCGTCGTGGTCTTGCCTGCACCGTTCGCGCCGATCAGCGTCACGAGCTCGCCCTGACGGACTTCCATGTCAACGCCCTTGACGGCCTGAATGCCGCCGTAGTTGACCTGCAAGCCCTTGATTTTCAACATTGCCGCTGCCATCAGTGCACCCCTGCGCCGAGATATGCCTCAATCACCTTCGGATTCTTCTGCACGTCCTGCGGCAGACCCTCGGCGATCACCTTGCCGTAATCGAGCACCGTCATCCGGTTGCACAGCCCCATCACGAGCTTCACATCGTGCTCGATCAGCAGAATCGTGCGGCCGTCCGAGCGGATCTTGTCGAGCAGGCGCGTGAGTTCGACCTTCTCGGTCGCGTTCATCCCGGCCGCCGGCTCGTCCAGCGCGAGCAGCTTCGGGTCGGTCGCAAGGGCCCGCGCGATCTCGAGACGGCGCTGGTGGCCGTACGACAGGTTGCGCGACGTGTAGTCGGCGTACTGCAGCACGCCCACGTATTCGAGCAGCTCGATCGCGCGTTCCTTGATCTCGCGCTCTTCCTGGCGTTCGGCCGGCGTCTGGAACACCGCGCCGAGCAGGCCGTGCTTGGTGCGCACGTGGCGGCCCACCATCACGTTCTCGAGGGCCGTCATCCCGCCGAACAGGCGGATGTTCTGGAACGTGCGCGCGATGCCCGCCTTCGCCACCTGGTGCACGGCCGTCGGCGTGTAGTTCTGGCCGTCCAGCTTGAAGTCGCCGGAGTCCGGCGTGTAGAGGCCCGTGATCACGTTGAAGAACGTCGTCTTGCCGGCGCCGTTCGGGCCGATCAGGCCGTAGATCTCGCCTTCCTTGATCTGCAGGCCGACGTCGGACAGTGCCTGCAGGCCGCCGAAGCGTTTGTTCACGCCCTGCACGGACAGTCGGATTTGCTTGTCGCTCATGTGTGTATCCCCTTGTCCGTTCGTTACGCGCGCACCGGCTTCTTGCTGGCGCGCTTCGCCAGTTTCGCGATCTTGTCCTCATGCTTCGGCGCGGGCCACAGGCCTTCCGAGCGGTACAGCATGATGATCACCATCGCGAGGCCGTACAGCGCCTGACGGATCACTTCCGTATCGACGATGTCATGACCGAACAGCGCATGCTGCAGCGGGCTCATCGTCGAGCGCAGGAATTCCGGGAAGATCGCGAGCAGCACCGCGCCCAGGATCACGCCCGGGATATGGCCCATGCCGCCGAGCACCACGCAGGCGAGCACGACGATCGATTCCCAGAACGTGAACGATTCCGGCGACACGAAGCCCTGGAACGCGCCGAACATCGAGCCCGACAGGCCGCCGAACGACGCGCCCATCGCGAACGCGAGCAGCTTCACGTTACGGGTGTTGATGCCCATCGCCTTCGCCGCGATCTCGTCCTCGCGGATTGCCGCCCATGCGCGGCCGATACGCGAGTGCTGCAGGCGCGTACACACCCAGATCACCAGCAGCGAGCACAGCACGAACAGGTAGTAGTACATGTAGACCGACGGCAGCTGGAAGCCGAACAGCGAGTGCGTCTGCGACAGGTTGAAGCCGCCGACGTGCACCGGATCGATCCCCGTGATCCCCTTCGGGCCGTTGGTGATGTTCACCGGACGGTCGAGGTTGTTCATGAAGATCCGGACGATTTCACCGAAGCCGAGCGTCACGATCGCCAGGTAGTCGCCGCGCAGGCGCAGCGTCGGCGCACCGAGCAGGATCCCGAAGGTGGCCGCCAGCGCCATCGCGATCGGCACGATGATCAGGAACGGGATGTGCAGCCCGCCGGGCGCGATGGCCGCGATCCACTCGAACTGCGAGGTCAGGTGCGGCGAAGACAGCAGCGCCGCCGTGTACGCGCCCACCGCGTAGAACGCGATGTAGCCGAGGTCGAGCAGGCCGGCGAAGCCGACCACCACGTTCAGGCCGAGCGCGAGCATCACGTACAGCATCGCGAAGTCGAGCACGCGGACCCAGTAGTTGCCGCCGGCCGAGCCGATGATGATCGGCGCGGCGATCACGAATACAGCGGTCAGGATGCCGATGACGACGGTCTTGGCGGTGTTGCGCTCTTCGACGAGCGACGTCGAGGATTCGATCGGTTGAATGGATGTCATGTTGTTTGCTCCCTTCCGTTACGCGCGATCCGCGACCCGTTCGCCCAGCAGGCCCGACGGACGGAACACCAGCACGATGATCAGCACGATGAAGGCGAACACGTCCTGGTAGTTACTGCCGAATACGCCGCCCGTGAGGTTGCCGATGTAGCCGGCACCGAGCTGCTCGATCAGGCCGAGCAGCACGCCGCCGACCATCGCACCGCCGAGGTTGCCGATCCCGCCGAGCACCGCCGCCGTGAACGCCTTCATGCCGGGGATGAAGCCCATGTAGAAGTGCACGTTGCCGTATTCGGACGCGATCATCACGCCGGCCAGCGCGGCAAGCGCGGAGCCGATCATGAACGTCGCGGAAATCACGAAGTTCGGGTTCACGCCCATCAGGCTTGCCGTGTTCGGGCTTTCGGCGATCGCGCGCATCGCGCGGCCGAGCTTGGTCTTGTGCACGAGCAGCAGCAGGCCGCCCATCACGATGAACGCCACCGCGATGATCACGATTTCAGTCACCGAGATCACGGCGCCGGGCGTCGTGTCGGTCGCCTTGATCACGTTGATCGGATCGGTCGGCAGCAATTGCGGGAACGGCAGCGGGTTGCGCGACCAGATGATCATCGCGGCCGTCTGCAGCAGGATCGACACGCCGATCGCGGTGATCAGCGGCGCGAGGCGCGGCGCGCGGCGCAGCGGCCGGTACGCGACACGCTCGATCGTGAAGCCCACGAATGCACAAACGACCGCGGCAATGCCCAGGCCGATCGTCAGCGTGGCGATGTTGCCGAGTCCGGGGAAGTGGTTCTGCAGCACGGTGATGGCCGACAACGCGACCATCGCGCCGATCATCAGCACGTCGCCGTGCGCGAAGTTGATGATGCCGAGAATGCCGTACACCATCGTGTAACCCAACGCGATGATGGCGTACACACTGCCGAGCACCAGCCCGTTGAGAACCTGCTGGACGAAAATATCCATTTAAAGCTCCTTGGCCCGTGCTGCCGGAGGACGTTGCGCCCCGCGGGTAAGCGAGGAATCGCGCCTTCTCGGCGACACTGCGGGTACTAGTCGATACCGGTAAGGGTGTGGATCGTCCCGGCGCGCGCCGCCCGGCCTGTACGGCCGGACCTGCCGCCGGAGCGGATACAAAAACGGCACCGCACTGTTCCGGTGCCGTCATGAGTCCCGTCGCTAAATCGTCACGACGTCGAGGACGGTGTTCGTAGCCTCCTTGAAGTCGTAGGGCAGCATGCCGGGACGGCCATCGTCCGGTTGCCCGGCATCCGTGCCTTTTACCGTCCGGCGCGAGGCAAGCCCCGCATCCAGGCGGATCGGATTCCGTGCCGCGTCGCCTGGCAAGGCATCGCGAAAGCCGCGCCCGACATGCGTCGGGGCTGCGTCGGAATCCATCGTACGAACCAGGCCGCGCACCACGACACCACCGCTCGCGGCGACACGCTGTTTCGTCGAATCGAAATGAAAGGGGGCCGGTGACATCCCCGCGCTGCCCGCATCGCCGGGCGCCATAGCCGGCATCCGTCGATCGGCGCGCACGGTCGTTGTCACACCGCGACCGGCGGCTTGTTGCAATGCAACCTGCATGCCCGCTGCCCGACCGTTCGCCAGGCCAAGCGCGTTGATTTCCTCGATCGCCAAACGTGCCCCGTTTTCCTTGTCCTTGCCCAATTGCTGCGCAATGCGGCACACCGATGGTGCCGCACGACCGGTTCCGGCGACGCGCACGCCGCTGGCCGGCGATGCCGCGAACACCGCAGCCTCCCTGCCCGCCCCGTCGTCGCTCTTTTTGCTGCAACCGGCACGCATTGCAACCGGTGCGGCGACGGACACGGCGTAAGCCAACTTCACATGCATTGAATGGTCTCCCGCGCCTTGCCAAAATCCGATTTCAAAGCCATTCAGGCTTGAAAACGGGCGCATTGTAACTCCATTTATAGGACGCCAATAATCCTGATTCGATGGGGTTTTCCTGCATTGCAACCAATTTTGAGAGACGGTTACGAACATCCGGAGCAACCGGGTTGCACCATGATCGCGAATAATGGTTGCGATCTCGATTTCGACGTACAAAAAAAAGCGCGCCGGGAGGCGCGCTTCGGTGTTCCGCGGGTGCGATGCGGCAATCAGGCAGCGGGCGGCAGGTTCAACCCGCGTGGCAGCGGAAACGACACGTTTTCCTCGATGCCGTCGAGCGCGCGAACGTTGCGCACGCCGAGTTCGCGCAGTCGCGCGATTACGGCCTGGGCGAGCACTTCGGGTGCCGACGCGCCGGCCGTCACGCCGATGCGGCGCTTGCCTGCGACCCATGCCGGATCGATCTGGTCGGGCGCATCGACCATGTACGCGTCCACACCGCGCTTCTCGGCCACTTCGCGAAGCCGGCTCGAGTTCGAGCTGTTCGGGCTGCCGACGACGATCACGACGTCGCACTGCGGCGCCATGAACTTCACCGCATCCTGGCGGTTCTGCGTCGCGTAGCAGATGTCCTGCTTCTTCGGCTCGCGGATCTTCGGATACTTCGCCTTCAGCGCGGCGATGATCTCGGCCGCGTCGTCGACGGACAGCGTCGTCTGCGTGACGAGCGCGATGCGCTCGGGATCGGCGAGCTCGAGCTTCTGCACGTCCTCGACGCTCTCGACGAGATGCATGCCGCGCTCGACCTGCCCCATCGTGCCTTCGACTTCCGGGTGGCCCTTGTGCCCGATCATCACGATATCGACGCCGTCCTGGCGCATTTTCGCCACCTCGACGTGCACCTTCGTGACCAGCGGGCAGGTTGCGTCGTAAATGCGCAACCCGCGCACGTCGGCCTCGTCGCGCACGGCCTTCGACACGCCGTGCGCGCTGAAGATCACGGTATTGCCGGCCGGCACTTCCTCGAGTTCCTCGACGAAGATCGCGCCTTTCTTCTTCAGATCCTCGACCACGTACTTGTTGTGGACGATTTCGTGACGGACATAGATCGGCGCACCGTGCATCGCGATCGCGCGCTCGACGATCTCGATCGCACGGTCGACGCCCGCGCAGAAGCCGCGCGGCTGGGCCAGCAGGATTTCGGCGTCGGCGGCGACGGTCTGCCCGGACAGCGTATCGGTGGTGCTCATGATTACAGGATTCCGATGATTTTCACTTCGAACGTGAGCGCCTGGCCCGCGAGCGGATGGTTGAAGTCGAACAGCGCCGAGGTTTCACCGACTTCCTTCAGCACCCCCGCATACCGGCCGCCGTCCGGCGCATTGAACTCGATCAGCTCGCCCGGCGTGAAATCGTCGCCGACCATCCCGTTCTCGCGCAGCGTCGACAGCGTCACGCGCTGGAGCATGTCGGGATTCCGGGGACCGAACCCCTGTTCGGGCGTTAGCTGAAAAGTCGAGTGGTCTCCAACCCTGAGCCCGAGCAGAATCTGTTCCAGCGACGGCGCCAGTTGTCCCGCGCCGAGCAGCAGCGTGGCCGGCTTGTCGGTGAAGGTGTTGACGATGTCGGCGCCGTCGGCCAGTGCGAGCCGGTAATGCAACGTGACGTGGGAACCGGGCTTCACTTCGGATAGATCGATGAGGCTCATGAATTACTCGTTCAGTCGGCGCCCGATACGGCCGAAAAGGCCCGGCGCAAAACCAATATTGTAAGTCACCTGAGCGCGCAAGGCGGAAAGTGCGACGACGTCGCGCAGACCGCCCGCCGCCAATGGAGTTTCGAGCATGCTGTCACCCTGTCTCGCCCTGCCGCCGGTCGAATGCCGCGACGGCGCCGATGCGCCGACCGATCCGCCCCGCCGCGTCCTCCCGATCCGCCGGCGCAAGCACCGCCCGGTGGACTGGCGGCCCGAGCGGCCGCGCGAGCGAATGCTGGAGCGCGGACCGGCCGCGCTGACCGACGACGAACTGATCGCGCTGCTGCTCGGCACCGGCAAGCCCGGGCACGACGTATTCGTCAGCGCCCGCGCATTGGTCAAGCAGTTCGGAACGTTGCGCGGGCTGCTCGAGGCGACGACCGACGATTTCGAAGCGCACCCGGGCATCGGCCCTGCGCGCTCCACGCGGCTGGCCGCGGTCACCGAGATCGCGCGGCGCATGCTGAAGGAGAAAGCATCCGAACGTACGCCGATCGATTCGCCCGGCGCGGTCGAGGATTATCTGCGGCTGAAGATCGGCTCGCACCCGCACGAAGTGTTCGTCGCGGTGTACCTCGACGCCCGCCACGGCCTGATCGAGACGGAGGAAATCACGCGCGGCTCGCTGACGCGCATGGCCGTCTACCCGCGCGAGATCGTGCGCCGCGCGATGACGCATAACGCCGCGGCGCTGATCGTCGCGCACAACCATCCGTCGGGCGCGGTGCAGCCGAGCGCGGAGGACCGCCGCCTGACCCGCGTGTTGCGCGACGCGCTCGAACTCGTCGACGTGCGGCTGCTCGATCACGTCGTCGTCGGCACCAGCGACACTTTCTCGTTCGCACGTGCCGGTTGGCTGTAGACTGTGGCGCGGCGGCCCGCCTCGGGGTGCCACAACGGCGAAGCGAAATTAGGTTTGATTTTCCTGAACTTTTTCTGCTAGAATCGCCGTCTGTCTTTTTTCCAACCAGTTCTAGCCATCGAAGGGCCTTGTCTGCAAGGGCTACGGCGTTCTGAGAGTGCGGCCATGGATCACGTGGCGGTGCGATGAGAACCTTCATCGGCGATCGAACCCCGAATTTAGCGTATTAGGAGTGCTCTCATGGCACGCGTATGCCAAGTAACTGGGAAAGCGCCGATGAGCGGCAACAACGTTTCCCACGCCAACAACAAGACCAAGCGTCGCTTCCTGCCGAACCTGCAAAACCGCCGGTTCTGGGTAGAGAGCGAAAACCGCTGGGTGCGCCTGCGCGTTTCGAACGCCGGCCTGCGCCTGATCGACAAGAACGGCATCGATTCCGTGCTCGCTGACCTGCGCGCACGCGGCGAAGCCTAAGCCCAAGGAGCACAATCATGGCAAAAGGCGCACGCGACAAGATCAAGCTCGAGTCGACCGCTGGTACGGGTCACTTCTACACGACCACGAAGAACAAGCGCAACATGCCGGAAAAGATGGCGATCAAGAAGTTCGATCCCGTCGTCCGCAAGCATGTGGAATACAAAGAAACCAAGATCAAGTAATCTCCGGTTTCTGCCAGCCTGACGGCGACCGAAAAGCCCCGCGCATGCGGGGCTTTTTGTTTTGCGCGCACGCTCGGGCCCGACGCGGTATGCTCTCCCCTTTCCGCGGCCGTGGCCGCCGGAACGCACAAGATCAAAAGCGTAACGATGGAGATGCAGCATGAAATTCGACGTGGCGATCGTCGGCAGCGGCCTGGCAGGGCTGTCGGTCGCACTCAATCTGGCCAGCACGCGACGTGTCGCGCTGATCGCGAAACGTTCGATGATGGAGGGCGCAAGCGATAACGCGCAGGGCGGCATCGCGGCGGTCCTCGATTCGGCGGACAGCATCGAGAACCACGTCGACGACACGCTGGTCGCCGGTGGCGGCCTGTGCGACGAAGGCGCGACGCGCTATATCGTCGAGCACGGCCGCGAAGCGATCGAATGGCTGATCTCGCAAGGCGTGCCGTTCACGAAGGACGACGCAGCCGAACTCGGCTTCCACCTGACGCGCGAAGGCGGCCACAGCCACCGCCGGATCATTCACGCGGCCGACGCGACCGGCCATGCGGTGCTTGCGACGCTGTCGGAGCGCGCGCGCCAGCATCCGAACATCACGTTCTTCGAAAATCACCATGCGATCGACCTGATCACGTCGGACCGGCTCGGCCTGCCCGGCCGCCGCTGTCACGGCCTGTATGCGCTCGACGTCGACAACGACCGCACGATCACGATCGAGGCACCGCACACGGTGCTCGCAACGGGCGGCGCCGGCAAGGTCTATCTGTACACGACGAACCCCGACACGGCGACCGGCGACGGCATCGCGATGGCATGGCGCGCGGGCTGCCGCGTGTCGAACATGGAATTCATCCAGTTCCACCCGACCTGCCTGTTCCATCCGTATGCGAAATCGTTCCTGATTTCGGAGGCCGTGCGCGGCGAAGGCGGCCTGCTGAAGCTGCCCGACGGCACGCGTTTCATGCCCGCGCACGATCCGCGCGCCGAGCTCGCGCCGCGCGACATCGTCGCGCGCGCGATCGACTTCGAGATCAAGAAGCGCGGGATCGACTGCGTGTATCTCGACATCAGCCACCAGCCGGAAGCGTTCCTGCGCGAGCACTTCCCGACGATCCATGCGCGCTGCCTCGAATTCGGCATCGACATCGCGAAACAGCCGATCCCCGTCGTGCCGGCCGCGCACTATACGTGCGGCGGCGTCGTGACCGATCTTGCCGGGCGCACCGATCTCGCGGGCCTGTACGCGGTCGGCGAAACGTCGTACACGGGGCTGCACGGCGCGAACCGGCTCGCGAGCAACTCGCTGCTCGAATGTCTCGTGATCGGCCGCGCGGCGGCCGAAGCGATCGAGGCGGCCGGCTTCGATTCGGAAACGCCGGCCACGCTGCCCGCATGGGACGAAAGCCGCGTGTCGGATGCGGACGAGGAAGTCGTCGTCGCGCACAACTGGGACGAGCTGCGCCGCCTGATGTGGAACTACGTCGGCATCGTGCGCACCGACAAGCGCCTCGAACGCGCGAAGCACCGGCTGTCGCTGCTGCGCGACGAGATCCACGAGTACTACGCGAACTTCCGCGTGACGCGCGACCTGCTCGAACTGCGCAACCTCGTCGACGTGGCGACGCTGATCGTGAAGAGCGCGCAGTCGCGCCGCGAAAGCCGCGGGCTGCACTACAGCCGCGACTGGCCGCACACGCTGCCGAAGGCGCTGCCGAGCGTGCTCACGCCGCGCGCGCGTCGCTGAGCGGCGCCCTTCCCGGTTGCGGCCGCACAGGAAAAAAGCCGTTGGCGTTTGCATGCCAACGGCTTTTTTGTCTGATCGTATGACACTCGATCAGTCGACGATCCGCATCGAATAATCCGTCGCGCGCACGTCCTTCGTCAGCGCGCCGATCGAGATGCGATCGACGCCCGTCTCCGCGAACGCGCGGACCGTATCGAAATTGACGCCGCCCGACACTTCGAGCACGGCCTTGCCGGCCGCCACACGCACCGCTTCACGCATCATGTCGAGCGTGAAGTTGTCGAGCAGCACCGACTGCGCGCGATGCGCGAGCGCCGTGTCGAGCTGCGCGAGCGTCTCGACCTCGACCTGCACGGGCACGCCCGAATCGAGTGCGAACGCCGCGTCGAGCGCCTCGCCGACACCGCCCGCCGCTGCGATGTGGTTCTCCTTGATCAGGATGCCGTCATACAGCGCGAGACGCTGGTTCTCGCCGCCGCCAACGCGCACCGCGTACTTCTGCGCGAGCCGCAGGCCCGGCAGCGTCTTGCGCGTATCGAGGATCTTCGCGCGCGTGCCTTCGACGCGGTCGACGTAACGGCGCGTCGCGGTCGCGACACCCGACAGCAGTTGCAGGAAGTTCAGCCCGTTACGCTCGGCCGTCAACAGCGCGCGCGCCGGCCCTTCGAGTTCGCAGACGGTCGAATCGGGCGTCATCCGGTCGCCTTCGCGATAGCGCCATTGCACGGTGATCGCCGGATCGATCCGGCCGATCACGGCCTCGAACCACGGCACGCCGCACAGCACGGCTTCCTCGCGCACGATGATGCGCGCGCGACGACGCCCGCCGGCCGGCACGAGCCGCCCGGTCTGGTCACCGGTGCCGACGTCTTCCGCGATCGCATCGGCAACGTTGCGCGCGATCGCGTCGTCGAATGCCGCGCCGTATTGCTCGCGAACGATGTCGTAAAGCGGGGAGACTGCACCGGTCATGCCGCCCCCACGTTCGCAAACAGTTGCTGGTCGCGCTGCAGGTCGCCGCTCGCCTGCACGCGCTTCTTGTGCGCGGCCGCGAAATCGAGCATCCGGTCGATCGGCAGGCGCGCACGTTCGCCGATCGCCGGATCGACGAAGATCTCGTTGTGACCGCGTTCGAGCACGTCGGCGAGGTTCGCGAGGCCGTTCATCGCCATCCACGGGCAGTGCGCGCAGCTCTTGCAGGTCGCACTGTTGCCGGCCGTCGGCGCCGCGATGAAGGTCTTGCCGGGCGCCGCGAGCTGCATCTTGTGCAGGATGCCGAGATCGGTCGCGACGATGAAGCGCGTCGCGTCCAGCTTCACGGCCGCATCGATCAGCTGCGTGGTCGAGCCGACCACATCGGCCTGCGCAACGACGCTTTCCGGCGATTCCGGATGGACGAGCACCTTCGCATCCGGATATTCGGCGCGCAGCAGGTCGAGCTCGATGCCCTTGAACTCGTCGTGGACGAGGCACGAGCCCTGCCACAGCAGCATGTCCGCGCCGGTTTTCTTCTGGATATAACTGCCGAGATGGCGATCGGGCGCCCAGATGATCTTCTCGCCGCGCGCGTGCAGGTCGGCCACGATCTCGAGGCCGATCGACGACGTGACCATCCAGTCCGCGCGGGCCTTCACGGCCGCGCTGGTGTTCGCATAGACGACGACGGTGCGATCGGGATGCGCATCGCAGAACGCCGAGAATTCATCGACCGGGCAGCCGAGGTCGAGCGAACAGGTCGCATCGAGATCGGGCATCAGGATCCGCTTGTTCGGGCTCAGGATCTTCGCGGTTTCACCCATGAAGCGCACGCCGGCGACGACCAGCGTCTGCGCGTCGTGATCGCGGCCGAAGCGGGCCATTTCGAGCGAATCGGCAACGCAGCCGCCGGTTTCGTCGGCGAGTTCCTGCAGCTCGGCATCCACGTAGTAGTGCGCGACCAACACGGCCTTTTCACGCACGAGCAGCGCCTTGATGCGCGCCTTCAGCGCAGCGCGTTCCTCGGGGGACGGTGCATCGGGCACCTTGGCCCATGCCTGCCCCACGCCGCACACGGTCCCTGCTGCGACGGGCCGGTCGTACTCGACGGGTTTGATCGTCGATTGCATCTCCATATCTCCTGTCGGTCCGAGTGAGCGCTTTAGCGCTTACTCGGACCCCATGCTTCGCGGTCGATCAGAGTTAGTGCTTTAGCCCTTACTCTGGTCCCATGCTTCGCGGTCGACCGGAGTTATCGCTTTAGCGCCTACCCCGATCCCATGCTTCGCGGTCAACCAGAATCAGCGCTTCAACACTACTCCGATCCCATCCTCTACGCTCGCCCCGGGGCACCATTGCGCCGCTGCCCCAAGCCTCATACAAATTCGGGCCGATCGCTTCCGTCAAAAAACGGTGGCCCAAATGAAAAAACCCCGCCAACGCGGGGTTTTTGACGTCCTGAGATTCTAATCGATTTCGAATCAGGCGTAGCGACGCAGGCGTGTCGCGAATTCCTGCAGCGCCTTGATGCCGCTTTGTTCTGCGCGATGGCACCAATCCTGCAATTGCGCGAGAAGCTGTTCGCGCGACGCGGTCGAACGATCCCAGATCGCGGCGAGATCCTGGCGCAACTGAAAGTACGTATGCAGCTTCTGGCTGTTCGCGAAGATTTCCGGCAACAGCTTCTTCTGCGGCTCGTCGAGGCCGTCGGCGTCCTTGTGGAACCACTTGCGCGCGCCGCGCATCAACTGGTACTTCTCGCTCGAACCGAGCTCCTTCAGGTGCGCGAGCTCCTGGCGGTACGCACGCTTCACGGCCTTGCCGTAGCGCGCCATCACTTCGTAGCGGTTCGACAGCACGGCCTGCAGCGTTTCCTGGTCCAGCACCGTCTTCGGCTTGTTCAGGCGCGGCGTCGGCGCGACCTTCTTCACCTTCGCGAGACCGAACGCCGACATGATGCGGATGTACATCCAGCCGATGTCGAACTCGTACCACTTGTTCGACAGCTTCGCCGACGTCGCGAACGTGTGGTGGTTGTTGTGCAGTTCTTCGCCGCCGATCACGATGCCCCACGGGAACAGGTTCGTGCTCGCGTCGGCCGAGTTGAAGTTGCGGTAGCCCCAGAAGTGGCCGAAGCCGTTGACGACGCCTGCCGCCCAGAACGGAATCCAGACCATCTGCACGGCCCACACGGTCAGGCCGAGCACGCCGAACAGCGCGACGTCGATCACCATCATCAGGCTGATGCCGAGGATCGGGTACTTCGAGTAGAGATTGCGCTCGATCCAGTCGTTCGGCGTGCCGTGGCTGAACTTGCGCATCGTCTCTTCATTCTTCGCTTCCGCGCGATACAGCTCGGCGCCCTCGAGGAACACCTTCCAGATGCCGCGCGTCTGCGGGCTGTGCGGATCTTCCTCGGTCTCGCACTTCGCATGGTGCTTGCGGTGAATCGCGGCCCACTGGCCGGTCAGCATGCCGGTCGTCATCCACAGCCAGACGCGGAAGAAATGGCTCGCGATCGGATGCAGTTCCAGCGCGCGGTGCGCCTGGCAACGGTGCAGGTAGACCGTCACGCCGATGATCGTGACGTGCGTGACGGCGAGCGCGAACAGCGCGACCTGCCACCACGAAAAATGCAGGAGCCCGTGGGAAAGAAAATCGAGCAGGGAATTCAACAAGGCAGTTACCTGTGATGAGATGAGAGCGATGCCGGCTCGCGCAGGCGTCAGAAAAATGAAAGCATACCGCGAATAGACTTGGATTTTACTTCAACCGTTCCAAGTCTTTGTAAAAAATGAATATTTTCTTGCCCTGGCACAACTGGAACAGTCCACGGGCGGACTTGGAAAGGCCCGCGATCCGGTTCCGACCGCGGGATCGATACGATCGACGACCGACGCACGCTATGCAGCCGACGCGCGCCCGTCCGCCGCACCGTTGCCGGCCGCCGGATCATGCCCCGCCACCGCGCCCGCGGCGGCAAAACCGTCCGGCAGCCCGACGACGCGCACTTCGCGCTGCGGAAACGGAATCGAAATCCCGTGCTCGTTGAACAGCCGCCAGATGTTGCGGTTCACGGCCGAGCGCACGCCCGACGTGCCTTTCGCCGAATCCTCGATCCAGAAACCGAGCTCCAGGTCGATCCCGTCCGCGCCGAAGCTCACCAGATAAGGGGTCGGCGCCGGCTCCGCCAGCACGCGCGGCACGTCCTTCGCGGCGTCGGCGAGCAGCACGAGCGCGTGCTCGACATCGCTCGTGTACGCGACCTGCACCGCGACCTTCGCATAACCGCGCGTCAGGTACGACGACTGGTTCTGCACGACGTCGGTGATCAGCTTCTCGTTCGGGATCAGCGTCTCGTTGCCGTCGAGGCCGCGCACGACCGTGTAGCGTGTGCGGATCTGCGTGACGACGCCCTGCAGCCCGCCGACGCTGATCGCGTCGCCGAGCCGCAGCGAGCGGTCGAGCAGGATGATGAAGCCCGACACGTAGTTGCTCGCGATCTTCTGCAACCCGAAGCCGAGGCCGACACCGACCGCGCCGCCGAATACGCCGAGCACCGTCACGTCGATGCCGACCAGCGACAGCCCGATCAGGATCGCCGCGAACACGAGCAGCGCGCGGCCGACCCGCGACAGCACGACCTTCAGGTTCGCATCGAGCGTGCTCGCGCGCGTCAGGCGATCCTCGAGCACCGAGCCGAGCCACATCGCGACCATCAGTGTCACGCAGACCCACAGCGCGCCGGAGATCAGCGACAGCAGCGTGAGGTGCGCATTGGCGACCCGGAACTGCACGCTGTCGAGCCAGCCGAGCACGTCGTGCTGGATGCCGAGCACGGTCAGCACCATCGCGGCCCACACGACGGTCGACACGATCTTCTCGACGATCGACAGCCACGCATGCGTGTGGCCGTCGCGCGCGAACACGCGCCGCGCGAAGAAGAACAGCACGTAGATCAGCCCGATGCCGAACAACGGCACGAGCGCGAGCGACAGCAGCGCCGTCGACATGAACGGGTCGAACGCAAGCTGCGCGACGCCCACGAAGATGCCGCCGAACAACGGAAACAACGCGCGCTTCAGGCTATGCGCACCCGCGCCGGGCGCGCGTCCGGCCGCCCGCCGGCGCGCATCGATCCGGCCGTGCACGAAGCGTGCGGCCACCCACGCGAAACACAGCGCGCCGACGAGGATCGCCGCCTGCCAGATCATCACCGGCTGGTGAAAGTCGCGAATTACCGATGCCAGCCGGTGCGACAGCAGGCGGCTCTGCAGATTCTCCATCGTCCGTCCGTGCCGCCGTTACTGCGCGCGCCGCTCGAGCACCGCGGCGAAGAAGCCGTCGGTCGCGTGACGGTGCGGCCACAACGACAGGTAGTCGCCCGTCTCGAGTTCGATGCGCTGGTCGGCCAGCACCTTCTGCGCAGGCACCAGCACGAACTCGGGATGGTCGGCCAGGAACTGCTCGACGATGCGCTCGTTCTCGGCGTCGAGCACGCTGCAGGTCGCGTAGACGAGCCGGCCGCCCTTCTTCACGAGGCGCGCGGCGCTCGCGAGGATCGACGCCTGCTTCGGTGTCAATTCGTCGATCGACGTGCGCGACTGGCGCCACTTCAGGTCCGGATTGCGGCGCAGCGTGCCGAGGCCGCTGCACGGCGCGTCGACCAGTACGCGGTCGATCTTGCCGGCGAGCCGCTTGATCTTCGCGTCGTGCTCGCTGTCGATCAGCACGGGGTTCACGTTCGACAGCCCGCTGCGCGCGAGGCGCGGCTTCAGCTTCGCGAGGCGCTTTTCCGACACGTCGAACGCATAGAGGCGCCCGGTCGAGCGCATCATCGCGCCCAGCGCGAGCGTCTTGCCGCCCGCACCCGCGCAGAAATCGACGACCATCTCGCCGCGGCGCGGCGCGACCAGCGAGCACAGCAACTGGCTGCCTTCGTCCTGCACCTCGATCTCGCCTTCCTCGAACAGCTTCAGGCGCGTCAGCGCCGGCTTGCCGACCACGCGCACGCCGAACGGCGCGAACGGCGTCGCACCCGCATCGATGCCGTTTGCGCGCAGCGCGTCGATCACCTGGTCGCGGGTCGCCTTCTGCGCGTTGGCGCGCAGGTCGAGCGGCGCCGGGTAGTTCAGCGCGGCGGCGAGCTGCGCGAGCTCATCGGCGTCGAATCGGGCCGACAGCGCCTGGTGGATCCAGTCCGGCAGGTTCGTGCGCACGCGCACCGGCAGGCTCGCGGGATCGATCTTCGACACGTGCTCGAGCCATGCGGACTCGGTGTCGGACAAAAACGGCTTCAGCGCATTGCGGCCGGCCGTCTGCATCAGGCCGAGCAGCGTGAGGCGCCGCGCGGGCGTGCCCGTGCCGCTCTCGGCGAGATGCGAAAACTCCATCTTCCGGCGCAGCACCGCGAACACGGCCTCGGCGATCACGCCGCGCTCGGCATGCCCGAGCTTCGGGTGCGCGCGGAAGAACCGGCTCGTCGTCGCGTCGGCGGGGCCGGCGAACTTCAGCACCTCGGCCAGCAAAGTCTCGGTCTGGCCGATCAGGAATCCGTGCAGCTTCATACGCCCTCACTCGTTTCGGTATGCGGTTGATCCGCGAAAATCCAGCGCGCCTCTTCCGGCGCCACCACTGCCCGGCCGTTCTCGAGGCGCAAACGCCCGTCGACGAACCAGCGCACCGCGCGCGGATACAGCACATGCTCGACCGTCAGCACGCGCCGCGCGAGCGCGGCCGCGTCGTCGCCCGCGCGCACCGGCACCGCGCCCTGCGCGACGATCGCGCCGCTGTCGAGCTCGGGAATCACGAAGTGCACGCTCGCGCCGTGCAGCGCGACACCCGCGTCGAGCGCCTGCTGGTGCGTGTGGATGCCCTTGAAGCTCGGCAGCAGCGACGGGTGGATGTTCAGCAGCCGGCCTTCGTATCGTCTGACGAATGCCGGCGTGAGGATGCGCATGAAGCCCGCGAGGATCACGAGATCGGGGGCAAAGCGGTCGATCTCGGCGGCGAGCGCCGCGTCGAAGCTGTCGCGGCCGTCGAACGACCGATGGTCGACCACCGCGGTCGCCACTCCGTGCGACGCGGCAAAAGCCAGGCCGGCCGCATCGGGCCGGTTGGCGATCACGGCAGCAACCTCGGCCGGCCAGCGTTCCTGCGCGCACGCGCGAACGATGGCCTCCATGTTGCTGCCGCGACCGGAAATCAGGATCACGAGTTTTTTCATCCGCGAATTTTACCATTCGCCCCCGCGTTTCCCGCCTTCTCGGCCGCCGGCCCGCCCGAACGTTTATAATCTTCTGCTTTGCGGCATCCCACCGCCCATCCCCCGACGCTGCATCCGCTATCGTGAAAGTCTTCCGCGGCCTGCCCAACGCCGAGAGCCGCGCCCCGTGCGCGCTGACGATCGGCAACTTCGACGGTGTCCATCGCGGCCACCAGGCCCTGCTCGCGCGCGTGCGCGCGGCAGCGGACGCGCGCGGCCTGCCCGTGTGCGTGATGACTTTCGAGCCGCACCCGCGCGAATTCTTCAACCCGGCCGGCGCGCCGCCGCGCATCGCGATGCTGCGCGACAAGCTCGAGGCGCTGCGCGAGCACGGCGTCGACCGCGTGGTCGTCGAGCACTTCAACCACACGTTCGCGAGCCAGTCGCCGCAGGCGTTCGTCGAGCGCACGCTGGTGAACGGGCTGCACACGCGCTGGATGATGGTCGGCGACGATTTCTGCTACGGCGCGAAACGCGCGGGCACCTTCGACACGCTGAAGGCGGCCGGCGAGCAATACGGTTTCGAAGTCGAGCAGATGGGCACGGTGGCCGGCAGCGACGGCACGCGCATCTCGAGTTCGGGCGTGCGCGCCGCGCTCGCGGCCGGCGATCTCGACGCAGCCGCGCAGGCGCTCGGCCACGGTTATGCGATCAGCGGCCACGTCGCGCACGGGCTGAAGCTCGGCCGCGACCTCGGCTTCCCGACGCTGAACCTGCCGATCGCGCACAAGCGGCCGGCGCTCGCAGGCATCTTCGTCGTGCAGGTGCACGGCCTCGGCCCCGACCCGCTGCCGGGCGTCGCGAGCCTCGGCCTGCGCCCGACCGTCGACGATTCGGGCCGCGTGCTGCTCGAAGTCCACCTGCTCGACTGGCACGGCGATGCGTACGGCAAGCTCATCCGCGTCGAATTCCTGAAGAAGCTGCGCGACGAAGCGAAATTCGACGATCTCGAGGCGCTGTCGCGCGCGATCGCACTGGACGTCGCGAATGCGCGCGCGTATTTCATCGAGCGCGATCGTGCGCCGGGCAGCCGCGCAACGGGCTTCTCGACGTCGGCAACCGACCGAATTAGCTGATCCGGACGGCGGCGCCCCGCGCCGCACCCACGCGCCGCCCAGTCGCGCGCATACCCGATTCACGACGCACGAGCGTCCCCCGATTTGATAGCGATCCCATCATGAGCAACAAGAAAGCCGATTCGAAACCGCAGGCCAAGTATCCGGTCAACCTGCTCGACACGCCGTTCCCGATGCGCGGCGACCTGCCCAAGCGCGAGCCGCAATGGGTCAAGGAATGGGAAGAGCGCGGCATCTACGACAAGATCCGCGCGGCCAGCCAGGGCCGGCCGAAGTTCATCCTGCACGACGGCCCGCCGTATGCGAACGGCGACATCCACCTCGGCCACGCCGTCAACAAGATCCTGAAGGACATCGTCGTCAAGTCGCGCAACATGGCCGGCTTCGACGCGCCGTACGTGCCGGGCTGGGATTGCCACGGGATGCCGATCGAGATCCAGATCGAGAAGCAGTTCGGCAAGTCGCTGCCGGCGGCCGAAGTGATGAGCAAGGCGCGCGCGTACGCGACCGAGCAGATCGAGAAGCAGAAGGTCGGCTTCAAGCGCCTCGGCGTGCTCGGCGACTGGGCCAACCCGTACAAGACGATGAACTTCGTCAACGAGGCGGAAGAGCTCCGCGCGCTCGGCAAGATCATCGAGAAGGGTTATGTGTATCGCGGGCTGAAGCCGGTGAACTGGTGCTTCGACTGCGGCTCGGCGCTCGCCGAAGCGGAAGTCGAGTACAAGGACCGCACCGATCCGACGATCGACGTGATGTTCGCGTTCGCGGAACCGGAAAAGACCGCACAGGCGTTCGGCCTGCCGGCACTGCCGCGCGCCGAAGGCGGCATCGTGATCTGGACCACCACGCCGTGGACGATTCCCGCGAACCAGGCGCTGAACCTCCATCCGGAAATCGTCTACGCGCTGGTCGACACCGAGCGCGGGCTGCTGATCATCGCGGAAGAGCGCGTCGCCGCGTGCATGGAAGAGTTCAAGCTGACGGGCCGCGTCGTCGCGACCACGCCGGGCGTGAAGCTCGCGAACCTGCGCTTCCATCACCCGCTCGCACCGGCCCACCCCGGCTACAAGCGCACCGCGCCCGTCTACCTCGGCGACTACGTGACGACCGACACGGGTACCGGTGTCGTGCACTCGTCGCCCGCGTACGGCATCGAGGACTTCATGTCCTGCAAGGCGCACGGGATGACCGATTCGGACTTCATCAACCCGGTGATGGGCGACGGTCGTTATATCGAATCGCTGCCGCTGTTCGGCGGCCTGTCGATCTGGGATGCGAACCCGAAGATCGTCGAAGCGCTGAACGCGGCCGGCTCGCTGCTGCGCAGCGAGAAGTACACGCACAGCTACATGCACTGCTGGCGCCACAAGACGCCGATCATCTATCGCGCGACGTCGCAATGGTTCGCCGGCATGGACGTCACGCCGCGTGCCGGCGGCAAGACGCTGCGCGAAACGGCGCTCGAAGGCGTCGATGCGACCGCGTTCTACCCGTCGTGGGGCAAGCAGCGCCTGTTCAGCATGATCGCGAACCGTCCCGACTGGACGCTGTCGCGCCAGCGCCAGTGGGGCGTGCCGATGGCGTTCTTCGTGCACAAGGAAACCGGCGAGCTGCACCCGCGCACGCTCGAACTGCTCGAGGAAGTCGCGAAACGTGTCGAGCAGTCGGGCATCGAGGCGTGGCAGACGCTCGATCCGCGCGAGCTGATCGGCGACGACGCGAACCTGTACGAAAAGAACCGCGACACGCTCGACGTGTGGTTCGACTCGGGCACGACGCACTGGCACGTGCTGCGCGGCTCGCACAAGGATCAACTGCAGTTCCCGGCCGACCTGTACCTCGAGGGCTCGGACCAGCATCGCGGCTGGTTCCACTCGTCGCTGCTGACCGCGTCGATGATCGACGGCCGCGCACCGTACAAGGGCCTGCTCACGCACGGCTTCACGGTCGACGGCGAAGGCCGCAAGATGAGCAAGTCGCTCGGCAACGGCGTCGACCCGCATGAAGTCGCGAACCGCCTCGGCGCGGAAATCATCCGCCTGTGGATCGCGTCGACCGACTATTCGGGCGAGCTCGCGATCTCCGAGGAAATCCTGAAGCGCGTGACCGAAGGCTATCGCCGCATCCGCAACACGCTGCGCTTCCTGCTCGCGAACCTGTCGGACTTCGACTACGCGCAACACGCGGTGCCGGTCGGCGAATGGCTCGAGATCGACCGTTATGCGGTCGCGTTCTCGGCGCAACTGCAGACGGAACTCCTCGGCCACTACGAGAAGTACGAATTCCACCCGGTTGTCGCGAAGCTGCAGACGTACTGCTCGGAAGATCTCGGCGGCTTCTACCTCGACGTGCTGAAGGATCGCCTGTACACAAGCGCGGCCGATTCGCGCGCACGCCGCTCCGCGCAGACGGCGCTGTACCACCTGACGCACGGCCTGCTGCGTGTGCTCGCGCCGTTCCTGTCGTTCACGGCGGAAGAGGCATGGAAGGTGTTCCAGCCGGCCAGCGACACGATCTTCACGGAAACCTACTACGCGTATCCGGAAGTCGCCGGCTCGGCCGCGCTGATCGACAAGTGGGCGCTGCTGCGCGACGTGCGCAGCAACGTGACGAAGGCGCTCGAGGAAGCGCGCACCGCGAACCGCATCGGTTCGTCGCTGCAGGCCGAAGTGGCCGTGCACGCGAGCGGCGCGCGCTACGACGCGCTCACGAGCCTCGGCGAAGACCTGAAGTTCGTGCTGATCACGTCGGCCGCGACGGTCGTCAAGGTCGATGACGAAGCGCAGGAAAGCGTCGACGTGGCCGCGTCGAAGTACCAGAAGTGCGAACGCTGCTGGCACTACCGCGAAGATGTCGGCGCGCACGCCGATCATCCGACGCTGTGCGGCCGCTGCTTCTCGAACCTCTTTGAAAACGGCGAAATCCGGAGCGTTGCTTAACTATGGCGAAAACCCTGTCGAAACCGGCCAGCGGCGCGCTTGCGCCCTGGCTCGGCATTTCGCTGATCGTGATCCTGTTCGATCAACTGTCGAAGATCGCGATCCTGAAAACGTTCGCGTACGGCGCGCAGCATGCGCTGACGTCGTTCTTCAACCTCGTGCTGGTGTACAACCGCGGCGCCGCGTTCGGCTTCCTGTCGACCGCGGGCGGCTGGCAGCGCTGGGCGTTCACAGCGCTCGGGATCGGTGCGACGCTCGTGATCTGCTTCCTGCTGAAACGCCACGGCCACCAGCGGCTGTTCAGCCTGTCGCTCGCGCTGATCCTCGGCGGCGCACTCGGCAACGTGATCGACCGGCTCGTCTACGGTCACGTGATCGACTTCCTCGATTTCCACCTCGGCGCCTGGCACTTCCCGGCGTTCAACCTCGCCGATTCCGCGATCACGGTCGGCGCGGTGCTGCTGATCTACGACGAACTGCGTCGCGTGCGCGGCTCGCGCTAAGCGCGCATACTCGGCGTCGACGGCCGGCCTCGCGCCGGCCGTCCCGTTTGACCCTTGGAGGCCTGAGTTGGCACACGCAGAACTCGCAGGAAAACACCTCGTTCTCGGCCTGACGGGCGGTATCGCCTGCTACAAGATCGCCGAGCTCACGCGGCTGCTCACCAAGGCCGGCGCGACCGTGCAGGTCGCGATGACCGAAGCCGCCACGCAGTTCATCACGCCCGTCACGATGCAGGCGCTGTCGGGCCGGCCCGTCTATACGAGCCAGTGGGACACGCGCATCGACAACAACATGGCGCACATCGACCTGTCGCGCGAAGCCGACGCGATCGTGATCGCGCCCGCGTCGACGGATTTCCTCGCGAAGCTCGCGCACGGGTTCGCGGACGACCTGCTGTCGACGCTGTGCGTCGCGCGCGATTGTCCGCTGCTCGTCGTTCCCGCGATGAACCGCCAGATGTGGCAAAACCCGGCCACGCAGCGCAACGTCGCGCAACTGCGCGCGGACGGCGTGTCGGTGCTCGGCCCGGATTCGGGTGCGCAGGCGTGCGGCGAAGTCGGCGACGGCCGCATGCTCGAACCCGACGCGATCTATGAAGCGATCGTCGCGCACTTCGCGCCGAAGGTGCTCGCGCACCGGCGCGTGCTGATCACGGCCGGGCCGACGTTCGAACCGCTCGACCCCGTGCGCGGCCTCACGAACCGCTCGAGCGGCAAGATGGGCTTCGCGCTCGCGCGCGCCGCGCAGCAGGCCGGCGCCGACGTGCATCTCGTCGCGGGGCCGGTCGCGCTCGACACGCCGTGGGGCGTGACCCGCCAGGACGTGCAGACCGCACAGCAGATGTACGACGCGGTGATGCAAGCGGTCGCCGATGCCGACATCTTCATCGCGGTGGCCGCGGTCGCCGACTGGCGCGTCGACCAGCCCGCCGAACACAAGATGAAGAAGACGGCCGACCGCAAGATGCCGGCGCTCGCGTTCGTCGAGAACCCCGACATCCTCGCGTCGGTCGCCGCGCTGCCCGATCCGCCGTTCTGCGTCGGGTTCGCGGCCGAAAGCGGCGACCTCGACGTGCACGGCGACGAGAAACGCAAGCGCAAGAACGTGCCGCTGCTGGTCGGCAACCTCGGCCCGCTGACGTTCGGCCGCGACGACAACGAAGTCGTGCTGTTCGAAGCCGCCGGCCTCACGCGCCTGCCGCGCGCGCCGAAGGACGAACTCGCGCATGCGCTCGTCGCGGAAATCGCGAAGCGCCTGCCCGACAACCGCCTGATCTGATCTCCCGCGCGGCGGCCCGCGCCGCCGCGCCCTTCCCGACCGATTCGACGACCGCATGAAACTCGACCTGAAAATTCTCGACGCGCGCATGCGCGACTACCTGCCCGCCTATGCGACCGCCGGCAGCGCGGGCCTCGACCTGCGCGCGTGCCTCGACGCGCCGGTCACGCTGCAGCCGGGCGAAACCACGCTCGTGCCGACCGGCCTCGCGATCCACCTCGCCGACCCAGGCTATGCGGCGCTGATCCTGCCGCGCTCGGGCCTCGGCCACAAGCACGGGATCGTGCTCGGCAACCTCGTCGGCCTGATCGACTCCGACTACCAGGGCCAGTTGATGGTCTCGACGTGGAATCGCGGCCAGACCGAGTTCGTGCTGAACCCGTTCGAACGGCTCGCGCAGCTCGTGATCGTGCCGGTCGTGCAGGCGCAGTTCAACATCGTCGACGATTTCGCGGAAAGCGATCGCGGCGCAGGCGGCTTCGGCAGCACCGGCCGTCACTGAACGACGCGACACACAAAAAAGGGCCGCGAGGCCCTTTTTTTCGTTCGCCGTCATTCGCCGGCCGGCTGCGCGATCCGCGCGGGTACCGGTTCGCGCCGCCGCGCCTGCGCGACGCCCGCATAGATCACCATCGCGACCAGCACGCCGAGCAGCACGGCCGACGAACCGACCGTACCGAGCGCGAGGCCGCCCTTCGCGACCGGCTTCGTCAGCAGGTCGCCGACCGTCGCGCCGAACGGGCGCGTGAGCACGAACGCGGCCCAGAACAGCAGCACGCCGGAAATCCGCGTGAAATAGTGCGCGAGCACGATCACTGCTAGCAGCCCGCCGATCAGCAGCGCGCCGCCGCCGAAACCGAGGCCCGAGCTGTCCGCGAGGAAATCGCCGAGCGCGGTGCCGAGCGTGTTCGAGAACAGGATCGCGATCCAGTACAGCAGTTCGACCTTGCGCGTGCGGATCAGGTCGACCGACAGCGATTCGCCGCTGAGCCGCCAGACTGCGAAGATCGCCAGCAGGATCGCGACGAGGATCGACGAGCCGGCCGCATAACCGAGGCCGAGCGTGCGGTCCATGAAGTCGGACATCGTCGTGCCGGCCGTGCTCGTCGCGACGATCACGGCCCAGTAGACCGCCGGGCGATAGCGCGTCGTCTTGAGCTGCGCGCCCAGCGTCACGAGAAAGAAGCCGAACAGCAGGACCGAGCTCACCGCATAACCGACGTTCAGCGTCATCGACAGCAAATCGCCGCCGGTTTCGCCGAGCGTCGTCGCGCAGATCTTCATGATCCAGAACGCAAGCGTGATTTCGGGAAGTTTGTTCATTCGAACCCCTTTTGCAGGAACGCGGCGAGCCGGCGCGTGCCGGCCCGCGTCGCAGACAGGATCGAATGTAGTCGCCGTCGGCTTAACGGAACCTTAGCGAATGTGAAGAGCGGGATGGTCGGCGGGCGCGGTCGTCGTGACCGCGTCGGCGCCGTCAGCGTGCGTGCTGGTGCCGGTAGTGCAGCGCATACGCGAGCGTCAGCAGCACGACGAACACGACGCCGACCACCATCGTCATCCGGAATTCGCGCGTGAACGCGGTCGTGAACAGGATCGCCGCGACGAGCCCCGCGCCGAGCAGGCTGCCGAACGGGTGACCCCACATCCGGAACGCGAGCGCGGGGCCGCGATACCGCAAACGGAAGCGCAGATGCGTGACGAAGATCATCAGCCACGTGAACAGCGCGCCGAACATCGCGATCGCCATCATCACGGTGAACGCCGTGTCGGGCGCCAGCGCGACCAGCACGGCCGCCACCGCGACGCCGCTCGTCGAGATCCACAGCGCCGCACGCGGCACGCCGTTCGTGCCGAGCCGGCCGAATACCGCGGGCGCGAGCCGCGCGCGCGACAGGCTGAACATCATCCGCGTCGTCACGTAGAGCTGGCTGTTCATCGCCGACAGCGCCGCGATCAGCAGCACGAAGTTGATCACGCCCGCCGCGTACGGTACGTGCGTCGCGGCCATCACCTTCACGAACGGGCTTTCGTCGGTGCCGGCCTGCGTCCACGGCACGATCGCGAGCATCAGAGACAGCGTCAGCAGGTAGAACAGCACGAGCCGGAACACCGTCGAGCGGAACGCGCGCGTGACCGCGTGCTGCGGATCGCGCGCTTCGCCGGCCGCGATCGCGACGGCCTCGATGCTCATGTAGCTGAAGATCGCGACGATCACGGCGACCCAGGTGCCCCACGGCCCCTTCGGCATGAAGCCGTCGTGCGCGGTGTAGTTCGCGAAACCGATGCCCGATGCGGCCGGCGCCGACCACACGAAATACGCGCCGAGCACGATGAACACGACGATCGCCGCGATCTTCAGCAGCGAGAACGCATACTCGACCGAGCCGTACAGCGTGACGCTCGCGAGGTTCACGGCGATCAGCAGCGCGGAGAAGCCGATCACCCAGTACCAGCCGGGCACGGCCGGAAACCAGTACTTCATGAACACGGCGATCGCGCTGATTTCGGTGCCGATCGCGAACACGACCGCGAACCAGTACGCATAGCGCACCAGAAAGCCCGCGAGCGGGCCGACGTAGTGTTCGGCATACGCACCGAACGAGCCGGCCGTCGGATGCGCGACGGTCATTTCCGCGAGCGCGCCCATCAGCAGCAGCGCGATCAGCGCGCCGATCGCATACGAAACCAGCACGCTCGGGCCGGCGAGCCCAATCGCGAACCCGCTGCCGAGGAACAGCCCCGTGCCGATCGCGCCGCCGATCGCGATCATCGCCATTTGCCCCGACGTCAGCGCGTGGCGCAACCCTTGTTCGCGCGCGACGATGTTGTCGAACGATCGTTGTTGTTGTGTCACTGCGTTACCACTCCCCTGCACCACCATTGCGCCGCCGGCGCCGGATAAAACGAAACGGCGCGGAGAACTTCCCGCGCCGTTCGCATGAACAACGAATTATCGCTTACTCGACTTCGACCGTCTCTTCGTTCGGCTTGTGCGGCGGATTCGCCAGCTTGTCGAACGACAACTGCACCTTGTCGTTTTCGTCGACGTCGACGGTCACGTGACCGCCGTTGACGAGCTTGCCGAACAGCAGCTCGTCGGCCAGCGCGCGACGGATCGTGTCCTGGATCAGCCGCTGCATCGGCCGCGCGCCCATCAGCGGGTCGAAGCCGTGCTTCGCGAGATGCTTGCGCAACGCGTCGGTGAAGAGCGCGTCGACCTTCTTCTCGTGCAGCTGTTCCTCGAGCTGGATCAGGAACTTGTCGACCACGCGCATGATGATTTCCTCATCGAGCGAGCGGAAGCTGATGATCGAATCCAGGCGGTTGCGGAACTCCGGCGTGAACAGGCGCTTGATGTCGGTCATCTCGTCGCCCGTTTCGCGGCGCGTCGTGAAGCCGATCGTCGCCTTCTGCATCGACTCGGCGCCCGCGTTCGTCGTCATGATGATGATGACGTTGCGGAAATCCGCCTTGCGGCCGTTGTTGTCCGTCAGCGTGCCGTGGTCCATCACCTGCAGCAGCACGTTGTAGATGTCCGGATGCGCCTTCTCGATTTCGTCGAGCAGCAGCACGCAATGCGGCTTCTTCGTGACGGCTTCGGTCAGCAGCCCGCCCTGGTCGAACCCGACATAGCCCGGCGGCGCGCCGATCAGGCGGCTCACCGCATGACGCTCCATATACTCCGACATGTCGAAGCGGATCAGCTCGATGCCGAGCGTGAACGCGAGCTGGCGCGCCACTTCGGTCTTGCCGACGCCCGTCGGGCCGGAAAACAGGAACGCGCCGATCGGCTTGTCCATCTTGCCGAGGCCCGCGCGCGCCATCTTGATCGATGCCGCCAGCGCGTCGATCGCCGGATCCTGGCCGAACACGACGCTCTTCAGGTCGCGGTCGAGCGTCTGCAGCTTGCTGCGATCGTCCTGCGACACGCTCTGCGGCGGCACGCGCGCGATCTTCGAGATGATTTCCTCGATCTCGCTCTTGCCGATCGTCTTCTTCTGCTTCGACTTCGGCAGGATGCGCTGCGCGGCGCCCGCTTCGTCGATCACGTCAATCGCCTTGTCCGGCAGGTGACGGTCGGTGATGAAGCGCGCCGACAGTTCGGCCGCGGCCGACAGCGCACCCGACGAATACTTGACGCCGTGATGCTCCTCGAAGCGCGACTTCAGCCCGCGCAGGATCGCGACCGTCTGCTCGACGGTCGGCTCGCTCACGTCGACCTTCTGGAAGCGCCGCGACAGCGCCGCATCCTTCTCGAAGATGCCGCGATACTCGGTGAACGTGGTCGCGCCGATGCACTTGAGCGTGCCCGACGACAGCGCCGGCTTCAGCAGGTTCGACGCATCGAGCGTGCCGCCCGACGCGGCGCCCGCGCCGATCAGCGTATGGATCTCGTCGATGAACAGGATCGCGTGCGGGCGCTCCTTCAGTTCCTTCAGCACCGTCTTCAGGCGCTGCTCGAAATCGCCGCGATACTTGGTGCCCGCGAGCAACGCGCCCATGTCGAGCGAATAAACCTGCGCATTCGCGAGGATGTCGGGCACTTCGCCGCGCGTGATGCGATAGGCGAGCCCTTCCGCGATCGCGGTCTTGCCGACGCCGGCCTCGCCGACGAGCAGCGGATTGTTCTTGCGGCGGCGGCACAGCACCTGCACGACGCGCTCGACCTCGGGCTCGCGCCCGATCAGCGGATCGATGCGGCCGTCCTTCGCCATCTGGTTCAGGTTCTGCGTGAACTGCGCGAGCGGCGTTTCCTTCTGCGCATTCGCGTCTTCGCTTTCCGCGTTCGCATCGGTCGACTTCGCGGCCTCGCCGCTGTTCGTCTTCGCGATGCCGTGCGAAATGAAGTTCACGACGTCGAGGCGCGTGACGCCCTGCTGCTGCAGGTAGTACACGGCGTGCGAATCCTTCTCGCCGAAGATCGCGACCAGCACGTTCGCGCCGGTCACTTCCTTCTTGCCGTTCGACGTCGACTGCACGTGCATGATCGCGCGCTGGATCACGCGCTGGAAACCGAGCGTCGGTTGCGTATCGACGTCGTCGGTGCCCGGGACGGTAGGCGTGTTGTCGTGGATGAAATTGCGCAGGTTCTGACGCAGGTCCTCGATGTTTGCCGCGCACGCGCGCAACACCTCGGCTGCCGTCGGATTATCCAGCAGGGCCAGCAGCAGATGCTCGACCGTAATGAACTCATGGCGCGCCTGGCGTGCTTCCATGAACGCCATGTGCAGGCTGACTTCCAATTCCTGGGCAATCATGCTTCCTCCATCACGCACTGCAGCGGATGCCCGGCCTGCCGCGCATGGGTAACGACTTGCTCAACCTTGGTCGACGCGATGTCCCGCGTATAGACCCCACAAACTCCTCGCCCTTCGCGATGGACCTTCAGCATGATCTGCGTGGCCGTCTCGCGATCCTTCTTGAAATACTCCTGGACGACCATCACGACGAATTCCATCGGCGTGAAGTCGTCGTTCAGCAGCACCACCTTGTACATCGAAGGCGGCTTGAGCTTCTGCTGCTTGCGTTCCAGGACGGTACTGTCCTGCTTGTCCGGGATAATCGCCATACACCCATTCTAAACAACTCGGACAGGCCCGCAATCCTGCCATTACCCGACCGACCGGCCGGCGCCCTCCCCGGTATCCCGGAACACGCGATCTTCTTCGTGCCATACGAAAGCCGGCTGCGGTGCCGGCTTTCACGCGTGGCGCGGAACACGAACCGTCAGGGGAACCGCACCGGAACGTCGTATCCGCATCCAGTATCCCACAAGCCGGGACGACTCGAACGCGTGTCACTCGAGCCTGGTATATGAGCCGATTATGCGGCTTTTCAAGTCCTCGCGCTTGGCCGCATGCTGCGAAGCAAAGCCGGAAAAACCCTGAAAATGGGTTCTTTACAACGGCCCTCCAACCGTCTAAAAATTCCACTTGACACTCCAATAAAGAGCGCCAACAATCAAGCTGGCACTTTTTTCATATCGCCGGTTGGTGAAATGAAAGAGGCCGAGGTGAGCTTGTGAGGGGGGAACGGCTGCATTTTCCGGTCGTTTAGCTTTTCGAGCGTGCTCGTGGTAAGTAGCAGCGACTGTGTGACAGGGGAAGTAGGTATGGCAACTGGTATCGTTAAGTGGTTCAACGACGCGAAGGGCTTCGGTTTCATCACTCCCGACGAGGGCGGTGAGGATCTGTTTGCGCACTTCTCGGCTATCACCATGAATGGCTTCAAGACGCTGAAGGAAGGCCAGAAGGTGAGCTTTGACGTCGTTCAAGGACCGAAGGGCAAGCAAGCGTCGAACATCCAGGCCGCATAAAGGCATCGGATATCGGACGAAGAAACCCGGCGCATTGCGCCGGGTTTCTTTTTTTTCAGGCCGGCCAATCGATAATCGATTGGCCGGCCTTTTCGTTCAATCCCGGTAATTGAACATTCATTGTCTTGTCACGCATGCAGATCGAATACCGATCCGGCATGTGAAACACATTCACCGTTTCGTTACACGACCTTCAGCGTGCCCATCATGCCGAGATCCTCGTGTTCGAGAATGTGGCAATGAAACATGCGCTCGCCGGGCATGTCTTGCGTGACGAGAATCGTCACGGTTTCGCCGCTGCGCACATTCACGGTATCGCGCCATGCGCGGAACGGTTCGCTCGTGCGCGAGCCGCCCGACGCGCGCTCGATCACCTGGAACTGCGTGCCGTGCAGGTGGAACGGGTGATCCATGTCGGTGGTATTGCGAATCTCCCACCGCTCGACGTCGCCGCGGCGGCTCGTCAGCGTCGCGCGGTGCGGCGTGTAGGTGTCGCCGTTGATCGTGAAGCGCATGCCTGCCGGGCGGCCGTGCGCCGCGCCCTTCATCATCGCGTCCATGTCCATTTCCTCGCCGAACGCGACCGTCTTGTGCGCAACCGGTTCGCCCAGCGGCGGCACCGCGCGCAGCACGGCGGGCAGCGCGCGCGCCGCGGCGGGCGCAAACGCGACATCGGCCAGCGCCAGCGCCGGATCGGGCGGCAGGCTGCCGTGGCCGTCGTCGTGCGACATCGCCATCTTGCGCCGGTCGTATTCGGCCGCCTGCAGCACCGCGCGCGACGCACGATCGCCGGCGCGCACCAGCAACTCCGCGCGCTCGCCCGGCGCAATCAGCAGCGACGTCACGCGGCGCGGCGCGTCGAACAGCCCGCCGTCGGTGCCCGCATGCTCGAACGCACGGCCGTCGTCGAACGCGACGCGCAGGTAGCGCGCGCTGCACGCATTCCATACCCGCCAGCGCTCGTCGCCGGCGACGTCGATCCGCGGCCGGCGTGCGCCGTTGACCAGCACGAACTGACCTTCACGGCCGTTCATCCAGTCCATCATGTCGTTCGGTGCAATCGTGCCGTCACGCGCAAGCTTCAGGTCCGACACGAACAGGTTGCGCTCGGGCCAGCCGGCGAGCGGATCGTCCGCGGCGCGCACGACGAACGGGCCGGCCAGCCCGCGAAACACCTGCTCGGCCGTCATCATGTGCGGATGCGGGTGGTACCAGTAGGTGCCGGCGCTACCCTTCGGCAACGTGAAGCGGTACACGCGCGACGCGCCGGGCGCGACCGGATCGGACGGATTGCCGTCCTGGTCGGGCGGCACGGGCAGCCCGTGCCAGTGGATCGTCGACGGCTGCGGCAGTTTGTTCACGAACTTGATCTCGACCGTATCGCCCTCGCGCACGTCGATCAGCGGGCCGACGACGGGGCCCTGCGTGCCCGCGCCGAACTGCCAGAAGGCGGTCGGCCGCGCACCGTGCAGCATCGGCCGCGCAACGGGCTGCGCCACCAGCGTGGCCCGGAACGTGCCGGGCTCGCGGCTTTCGTTCGCAAGCGTGCGCAACGCCGCGAGCGGCGCGCCGGCCGGCAGCGCGTCGGCGGCCGCGAGCGCGGCCGGCGCGGGCTTGCCGTGCTGCGCGTGCCCCGACATCCCTGACATGCCGGGCATGTCGTCCATCGAATCCATGCCGGCCATGCCCTCATGACCGGCATGCTGCGCCCACGCGGTGCGCGCGAACAGCGACGCGGCCGCGACACCGATGGCGCGCGACAGGAAAGTTCTCCGTATCATCAATCGTTCCTCGTTATCCATGCTGCGTCGCGCGGCAGCCGCGACGCCCGCGCCGGCCGGCTCGAATGCCGATGCGCGACGCGAAACCTGATGCCCGCGTCATCATAACCGCGAGCCCCATCGAAACGCGCCGCCGCCGGTCGGGCGGCAATACGCCGCAGCGCGCGATGGTGCCGCACCGAATTCGATACGCATCGACCGGCATCATCGAGCAGCGCTGTACACCGGTTCACCGGCAACCGCCGCCGCCACTCATCCGCTCCAATTGCGGACTCCCGGCCACCGCTTGGCGCCTGTCGTTCGTCCCTGCATTGGCGCTCGTCGCGTCATCCCCCGCGAACCCGTAAATATTTCATGATGTGGAACAAGTCTCTGCGTTGTAAAAATTCTTGGTGCAGGGCACAAATTTCCTGTTTCGCGATGCCAAAAAACGTTCCGCAATACAAAACGACAGAAATAACGCAATGTTTTTAAAAGGGAATTTTTGTTTCGAGAAGCTGTTCTACACGCACCATCCGAGCGGGTCGCGGACGTAGACTTTGTTCCATGCACTGACGCTTCGCCACGACGTTCGATACGGAACCCGGCGCAAGCAGCCAGTCGGGCCATAGCCGGCCGAGCCGGCAGGCGGCACAACAGAATCGCTTGTGATCAGAAAGGGAGAACGGAAATGAAGGGATTTCGCTTTGGTTCAGCGCTCGGGTCGTTCTACATCCTGCCGGGTAACGGCGGCTGGGAAGCGACGTTCGGCAACGCCCTGCTCGGCGCGTTCTCGTGCCCCGAAGTGGCAGCCGACCACATCTCCCGCGGCGACTGCCCGCAACTGTCCGACATGGACACGGCGACGCTCGAAGTGCCGCACGAAATCGCCGAGTGGGAAATCGTTCACGTCTGAATGGCTAGCCTGCAACGAAAAACGCCCCGGGCGTCCGGGGCGTTTTTCTTTTGCGTAGAGCGGCGGACGGTGAAACCCGCCGCGCCGACTCCTGCATCGGCCCGCGCGATTGCGCGGCCGGCGTCAGGCGACCGCGTCGACGATGCCGTTCAGCGTCGCGCTCGGGCGCATCGCCTGGCTCGTCAGATCGACGTTCGGACGGTAGTAGCCGCCGATGGCCTGCGGCTTGCCCTGCGCGGCCGCCAGTTCTTCCAGGATGCGCGCTTCGCTGCCGGACAGCGCCTTCGCCACGCCTTCGAACTGCGCCTTCAGCGCGGCGTCCTCGGTCTGCTCGGCGAGCGCCTGCGCCCAGTACAGGCACAGGTAGAAGTGGCTGCCGCGGTTGTCGAGGCCGCCGACCTTGCGCGCCGGCGACTTGTTCTCGTCCAGGAACTTGCCGGTCGCCTGGTCGAGCGTCTTCGCGAGCACGACCGCCTTCGGATTCTGGTACGCGTGGCCGAGGTGTTCGAGCGATGCAGCCAGCGCGAGGAATTCGCCGAGCGAATCCCAGCGCAGGAAGCCTTCCTCGACGAACTGCTGCACGTGCTTCGGCGCGGAACCGCCCGCACCCGTCTCGAACATCCCGCCACCGGCCATCAGCGGCACGATCGACAGCATCTTCGCGCTGGTGCCGAGCTCCATGATCGGGAACAGGTCGGTCAGGTAGTCGCGCAGCACGTTGCCGGTGACCGAGATCGTGTCCTTGCCCGCGCGGATGCGCTCGAGCGAGAAGCGGGTCGCGTCCTCCGGCGTCATGATGCGGATGTCGAGGCCGTTCGTGTCGTGATCCTTCAGGTAGCGTTCGACCTTCGCGATGATCTGCGCATCGTGCGCGCGCGCCGGATCGAGCCAGAACACGGCCGGTACGCCGGTTGCCCGCGCGCGGTTCACCGCGAGCTTGACCCAGTCCTGCACCGGCGCGTCCTTCGTCTGGCACATGCGCCAGATGTCGCCCGACTCGACCGCGTGCTCGAGCAGCACGTTGCCGGCTTCATCGGTGACGCGCACGACGCCGTCCGACGGGATCTGGAACGTCTTGTCGTGCGAACCGTATTCTTCGGCCGCCTGCGCCATCAGGCCGACGTTCGGCACGCTGCCCATCGTGACCGGATCGAATGCGCCGTGCTGCTTGCAGTCCTCGATCACGGCCTGGTAGACGCCCGCGTAGCAGCGGTCCGGAATCACGGCCTTCGCATCGTACAGCTCGCCGTCCGGGCCCCACATGCAGCCCGACTCGCGGATCATCGCCGGCATCGATGCGTCGACGATCACGTCGCTCGGCACGTGCAGGTTCGTGATGCCCTTGTCCGAGTTGACCATCGCGAGGCGCGGGCGCACCGCATATTCGGCCTTGATGTCGGCTTCGATCGCTTCGCGCGTGTCGGCCGGCAGGTCCTTCAGGCGCGCGTACAGATCGCCGATCCCGTTGTTCTGGTTGAAACCGATCTGCGCCAGCACGTCCGCGTGCTTCGCGAGCGCGTCGCGGTAGAACACCGACACGAAATGGCCGAACAGGATCGGATCGGAGACCTTCATCATGGTCGCCTTCAGGTGCACCGAGAACAGCACGCCCTGCGCCTTCGCATCGGCGATCTGCGCTTCGATGAAGCTGCGCAGCGCGTTGCGGCTCATCACCGATGCATCGATGACTTCACCGGCCTTCACGGCGGTCTTTTCCTTCAGCACCTTCTTCGCGCCGTCGGTCGTCGTGAGTTCGATCTTCACGCTGCCGGCATCGGCGATCAGCGCCGACTTCTCGCTGCCGTAGAAGTCGCCTTCGCTCATGTGCGCGACGTGCGCCTTCGACGTGGCCTGCCACGCACCCATCTTGTGCGGATGCTTGCGTGCGTAGTTCTTGACCGACAGCGGCGCGCGGCGGTCGGAGTTGCCTTCGCGCAGCACCGGGTTCACCGCGCTGCCCTTGATCTTGTCGTAGCGGGCCTTGACGGCCTTTTCCTCGTCGGTCGACGGGTCTTCCGGATAGGCCGGCAGCTTGTAGCCCTGCGCCTGCAGTTCGGCGATCGCGGCCTTGAGCTGCGGCACCGACGCGCTGATGTTCGGCAGCTTGATGATGTTCGCTTCCGGCTTCAGCGTGAGCTGGCCCAGCTCGGCCAGATCGTCGGAACCCTTCTGCTCCGGCGGCAGGACGTCTGCGAATGCCGCGATGATGCGGCCGGCGAGCGAGATGTCGCGCGTTTCGACGGCGACGCCGGACGAACGCGTGAAGGCCTTGACGATCGGCAGCAGCGAATAGGTCGCGAGCGCGGGCGCTTCGTCGGTGAGGGTGTAGATGATCTTGGGCGAAGTGGACATGGTCGATGCGTTGCTACGTGAATATTGGAACTGAAGAACGCCGGCGGTAACCGGCGGAGGGGCGACCGGATCGGTCACGAATGGGGCCGCGCCGGCTCAGCCGGGCGGTGGTATTGCGAGGGCCGTCATGTTCTACCTTGCAGGGCATCCGGGCCGCATCGCGGCGCCGCGGCCCGCATGCCGGACCACCCTGCCAACAAACCTGCCATCCACGAAACGCCCCGGCGCCGGCAGTAGGCGCCGGGGCGGCCGGAAACGCTCCGGCCCACCCCGGAAGGGGACTTACATGTTCTCGATCAGCACTTCGCCGAAGCCCGAGCACGACACCTGCGTCGCGCCTTCCATCAGGCGCGCGAAGTCGTACGTGACGCGCTTCTGCAGGATCGACTTCTCCATCGACGCGATGATCGTGTCGGCCGCTTCCGTCCAGCCGAGATGGCGCAGCATCATTTCCGCCGACAGGATCTCGGAACCCGGGTTCACGTAATCCTTGCCCGCGTACTTCGGCGCGGTACCGTGCGTCGCCTCGAACATCGCGACCGAATCCGACAGGTTCGCGCCCGGCGCGATCCCGATGCCGCCGACCTGCGCGGCCAGCGCGTCGGAGATATAGTCGCCGTTCAGGTTCAGCGTCGCGATCACGTCGTATTCGGCCGGACGCAGCAGGATCTGCTGCAGGAACGCGTCGGCGATCGAATCCTTGATCACGATCTCGTTGCCCGTCTTCGGGTTCTTCACGCGCATCCACGGGCCGCCGTCGATCAGCTCGCCGCCGAATTCCTTCTGTGCGAGCGCATAGCCGGCGTCACGGAACAGGCCTTCCGTGAACTTCATGATGTTGCCCTTGTGCACCAGCGTGACCGACTTGCGATCGTTGTCGATCGCATACTGGATCGCCTTGCGCACGAGGCGCTCGGTGCCTTCGGTCGACACGGGCTTGACGCCGATCCCCGAGGTTTCCGGGAAACGGATCTTCTTCACGCCCATCTCGTCCTGCAGGAACTTGATCACCTTCTTCGCCTGCTCGGAGCCCGCGGCCCATTCGATGCCCGCGTAGATGTCTTCCGAGTTCTCGCGGAAGATCACCATGTCGATCTTTTGCGGCTCGCGCACCGGCGACGGCACGCCCTTGAAATACTGGACCGGACGCAGGCACACGTACAGGTCGAGTTCCTGGCGCAGCGCGACGTTCAGCGAACGGATGCCGCCGCCGACCGGGGTCGTGAGCGGCCCCTTGATCGACACCACGTATTCCTTCAGCACCTGCAGCGTTTCGTCCGGGAGCCACACGTCCGGCCCGTACACCTTCGTCGCCTTCTCGCCCGCGAAAATCTCCATCCAGTGGATCTTGCGCTTGCCCTTGTAGGCATGCGCGACCGCCGCATCGACGACCTTGATCATGACCGGCGTGATATCGAAGCCCGTACCGTCGCCTTCGATATAGGGAATGATCGGCTGATCGGAAACGTTGAGCGAGAAGTCCTTGTTGACGGTGATCTTGTCACCGCCTTCCGGAACCTTGATGTGCTGATACGGCATGATCGACTCCAGTGACGTGGCTGAGCAGGTGATGCTGGTCGAAGCTGCGCGCGCGGCGGGGGCGCGGCATGGCCACCCCGTGACGGCAACAGCGAGCCGCTATTCTAGCGCCCCAACCGGGCACTTCGGCATGAAGCGCGGCACTGCGTATCAAGACCTCACTTATGTCTTATATAAGACAGAGGACTTGCCGTTCCGTATTATGCATTAAGATTCCGCCATTTGCCATAGACCGCCCTGCCCGCTTCCCGCGGCCCGCCGGGCGGGCGCCCCGCCATGAACCTGATCGCCCTCAACAAGCCGTTCGGCACAATTTGCCAGTTTTCCGCGCACGAGACGCGGCCGTCGCTCGGCGACTGGGTAAAAACGCCCGGTGTCTATGCGGCCGGCCGGCTCGACGCGGACAGCGAGGGTTTGCTGCTGCTCACCGACGACGGCGCGCTGCAGGCGCGCATCGCGGAGCCGCGCCACAAGCTAGTCAAGCGCTACTGGGCGCAGGTCGAAGGTGCGCCCGGCCTCGCCGACCTGAAAGCGCTCGCGCGCGGCGTCGATCTTGGCGACTACGTGACGCGCCCGTGCCGCGCCGAATTCATCGAGCCGCCCGACGCGCTGTGGCCGCGCAACCCGCCGATCCGCTACCGCGCCGCGATCCCGACCACGTGGATCGAGCTCGCGATCACCGAAGGCAAGAATCGACAGGTGCGCCGGATGACGGCGGCCGTCGGCTTCCCGACGTTGCGTCTGGTGCGCGTCGGCATCGGCGCGCTGGATATATTCGCGCTCGGCATTGCACCAGGCGAAACAATCGCACTGCCGCCGCGCGCGCCGTGGGACGGTTTCGCGCCCGCCGGATGACGGATTCGGGACGCACGATTTTTTTCGTCGTCTTTTTCGTCAACCACCTGCAAAGATCGCGCGTTAAACCACGCAGATGCCACTCTGAGCTATCCGGTATCGGCAGCCGAACGTGTTTGCGTCACGAAAGCGACGTCTTTTTCGAATACGATTCGGCGCCCGCAGCGCAATGAGAAATTTCTCGAAGCGTCTGTCAACCGAAAGGTGGATGGCACCGTTAGACGTCATGACTCCTATGCCGGGTCATTTGGTTAATTAACTAAAGCTGAGGAACACAACATGAACAAACTGATCGCCGCTCTGGTCGCTGGTCTCTTCGCAACGGCTGCTTTCGCACAAGCTTCGGCTCCGGCCGCTCCGGCTGCTGCTGCTCCGGCAGAAGCTGCTTCGGCACCGGCTAAGAAGGCAACGCACAAGAAGCACCACGCAGCGAAGAAGCACCACGCTGCGAAGAAGGCAGCTAGCGAAGCCGAAGCCCCGGCAGCTGCTTCGAACTAAGCAAGCAAGTTGTAATAACGCAGTCAAGAACACGCAGTCTTGCCGTTCTTACGGCGTTGAAAGGCAGATCACCGCAAGGCGATCTGCCTTTTTCTTTTTGTGCCCGCCGGCGCGCATCGCGTACCATGCGGGTCTCGTTTTCCAGATAGGAGCCTTGCTGTGCAATTCTCCCTGCGCTCGTCGCTCGGCCGCCTTGCGCGCGCCGCCGTGTTTCCCGCCGCGCTCGCCGTCCTCGCGCTCGGCATGCAGGCCGCCAGCGCGCAGATGCCGCCCGGCGCCAAGCAGCCGAGCGAGTTCCCGCACGTGAAGCTGCGCGCCGGCATGTACGTGATCGACGCGGCCGTCGCCGCGAACGACGCCGACCGCGAACAGGGGCTGATGTACCGTTCGCAGCTCGCGCCGAACGAAGGCATGCTGTTCGTGTTCAACGAGAATGCCGTGCACTGCTTCTGGATGAAGAACACGCTGATCCCGCTGTCGATCGCGTTCATCCGCGCGGACGGCACGATCACCGACATCGACGAAATGAAGGCAGAGACGACCGACAACCACTGCCCGCGCAACAACGGCGTCTATGCGCTCGAAATGAGCAAGGGCTGGTTCGCCGCGAAGGGCATCAAGCCCGGCATGAAGCTCGAAGGCCTGCCGAAGGCCCAGTAACGGCGGTCCGCGGCCTCGCGCCGCGCCCCGACCGAAGCCGGCTGCCCGTTGCGCGCCGGCTTTTTTTTCGCCAGCCGGCGCCGCCGCCCGGCTTGACTCCGCCGGCGCCGGCCCCATCTGCAAAAGCCACGCGCAAGCGCTATGCTTTAAGTCTAGCTTGTTCCAAACCCGGGCCGGCCCAGCCTGCCCGCTTACGATCCGAACCACCAGGAGGTTCACGTGCCCCGCAAAACCCCCATCGAGCGCTATCGCAATATCGGGATCAGCGCTCACATCGATGCCGGCAAGACCACGACGACCGAGCGCATCCTGTTTTATACCGGCGTGAGCCACAAGATCGGCGAAGTGCACGACGGCGCGGCCACGATGGACTGGATGGAGCAGGAGCAGGAACGCGGCATCACGATCACGTCGGCGGCGACCACCGCCTTCTGGAAAGGCATGGCCGGCAACTATCCGGAACACCGGATCAACATCATCGATACCCCGGGCCACGTCGACTTCACGATCGAGGTCGAGCGCTCGATGCGCGTGCTCGACGGCGCGTGCATGGTCTACGACTCGGTCGGCGGCGTGCAGCCGCAGTCCGAAACCGTGTGGCGCCAGGCGAACAAGTACAAGGTGCCGCGCATCGCGTTCGTCAACAAGATGGACCGCGTCGGCGCCGATTTCTTCCGCGTGCAGCGGCAGATCGGCGAGCGCCTGAAGGGCGTCGCCGTGCCGATCCAGATTCCGGTCGGCGCGGAAGATCATTTCCAGGGCGTCGTCGATCTCGTGAAGATGAAGGCGATCGTCTGGGACGACGAAAGCCAGGGCGTGAAGTTCTCGTACGAGGAGATCCCCGCGAATCTCGTCGAGCTCGCGCACGAATGGCGCGAGAAGATGGTCGAGGCCGCGGCGGAAGCGAGCGAGGAACTGCTCGAGAAGTACCTGCACGACCACGAATCGCTGACCGAGGACGAGATCAAGGCCGCGCTGCGCAAGCGCACGATCGCGAACGAGATCGTGCCGATGCTGTGCGGCAGCGCGTTCAAGAACAAGGGCGTGCAGGCGATGCTCGACGCGGTGATCGACTACCTGCCGTCGCCGGTCGACGTGCCGGCGATCCTCGGCCACGACTTCGCCGATCCGGAAAAGCCGGCGGAACGTCATCCGAGCGACGACGAGCCGTTCTCGTCGCTCGCGTTCAAGATCATGACCGACCCGTTCGTCGGCCAGCTGATCTTCTTCCGCGTGTATTCGGGCGTCGTCGAATCCGGCGACACGGTGCTGAACGCGACGAAGGACAAGAAGGAACGGCTCGGCCGGATCCTGCAGATGCACGCGAACGAACGCAAGGAGATCAAGGAAGTGCGCGCGGGCGACATCGCGGCGGCCGTCGGCCTGAAGGAAGCGACGACGGGCGACACGCTGTGCGATCCGACCAAGCCGATCATCCTCGAGAAGATGGAATTCCCGGAGCCGGTGATCTCGCAGGCCGTCGAGCCGAAGACGAAGGCCGACCAGGAAAAGATGGGCCTCGCGCTGAACCGCCTCGCGCAGGAAGACCCGTCGTTCCGCGTGCAGACCGACGAGGAGTCCGGCCAGACGATCATTTCGGGGATGGGCGAGCTGCACCTCGAAATCCTGGTCGACCGGATGAAGCGCGAGTTCGGCGTCGAAGCGACGGTCGGCAAGCCGCAGGTCGCGTATCGCGAGACGGTGCGCACGACGGCGTCCGATGTCGAGGGCAAGTTCGTCAAGCAGTCGGGCGGCCGCGGCCAGTACGGCCATGCGGTGATCACGCTCGAGCCGAACCCGGGCAAGGGCTACGAGTTCCTCGACGAGATCAAGGGCGGCGTGATTCCGCGTGAGTTCATCCCAGCCGTCGACAAGGGCATCACCGAAACGCTGAAGAGCGGCGTGCTCGCGGGCTACCCGGTCGTCGACGTGAAGGTGCACCTGACGTTCGGCTCGTACCACGACGTCGACTCGAACGAAAACGCGTTCCGGATGGCCGGCTCGATGGCGTTCAAGGAAGCGATGCGCCGCGCGAAACCCGTGCTGCTCGAGCCGATGATGGCCGTCGAGGTCGAGACGCCCGAGGACTTCATGGGCAACGTGATGGGCGACCTGTCGAGCCGGCGCGGCATCGTGCAGGGGATGGAGGACATCGCGGGCGGCGGCGGCAAGCTCGTGCGCGCCGAAGTGCCGCTCGCGGAGATGTTCGGCTATTCGACGTCGCTGCGTTCGGCCACGCAGGGCCGCGCGACGTACTCGATGGAGTTCAAGCACTACGCGGAAACGCCGGCCAACGTATCGGAAGGCGTGATCAACGCGAAGACGAAGTAAGGCGCCGGGCGCTTGCGCCCTGCCGCATCATGCAAAGCCCGTCCGGTTCCGCCGGACGGGCTTTTTTTGTCCGATGCGCACCGTTCGCGGCTTTTTGATCGGCCCGCCACGCGTTTTTTTCGCATGCCACAATGCCATGCGATTCGTCTGATGGAACCGTCCCGATGCCGCCGCCCACTTCTGCCCTGCGCCGTCTGCTGATGCTCTACGCCGGCCTGATCGCCGCCAACGTCGCCGTCTGGCTGTGGGCGCTCGCGGTGCTGCGCGACCATCCGCTGCTGCTCGGCACCGCGGCGATCGCGTACGGGCTCGGGCTGCGTCATGCGGTCGACGCCGATCACATCGCCGCGATCGACGTCGCGACGCGCAAGCTGATGCAGGACGGCCAGCGTCCGGTGAGCGTCGGGCTGTTCTTCTCGCTCGGCCATTCGACGATCGTGATCGCCGCGACGCTCGGCATCGCGCTGACCGCGTTCGCGCTGCGCGACCGGTTCGATGCGTTTCGCGAGATCGGCGGCACGATCGGCACGGCGGTGTCGGCCACCTTCCTGCTCGTGCTCGCGTGCGTGAACCTGATGATCCTGCGCGACGTGTGGCGGCGTTATCGCGGCGCGCCGGAGCACGCGCACGGCGCGCCGCACGTGCACCGCCCGGCCGGACTCGTGTCGCGGCTGCTGCGCCCGCTGTTCCGGTTCGTGTCGAAAAGCTGGCACATGTATCCGGTCGGCGTGTTGTTCGGGTTAGGTTTCGATACTGCAACCGAAATCGGCCTGCTCGCGATTGCCGCCGCACAGGCGAGCCAGGGCCTGCCGGTCTATACGGTCATGCTGTTTCCCGCCTTGTTCACCGCCGGCATGACGCTGATCGACTCGACCGACAACGTGCTGATGATTCATGCGTACGGCTGGGCGATGGACGATCCGCAGCGCAAGCTGCTCTACAACGCGAGCATCACGTTCGTGTCGGCGGCCGTCGCGCTTGCGATCGGCGGGATCGAGGCGGCCGGACTGCTCGCCGACAAGCTGTCGCTGACGGGCCCCGTGCGCGACGCGCTCGATGCGCTCGGCGAACGCTTCGGCTCGATCGGCTACGGCATCGTCGCGCTGTTCCTCGTCTGCTGGATCGCATCGATCCTGTTCCACCGCTGGCAGCGCGCGGCCGACGCGCCGGCGCGCTGAGCATCGTTCAGACGTTTCATTTCGGAAACAAAACCCCCGCAACGACGTTTCATGCGCCGTCGCACGCATGCGTGCGCCTTGCGCCACGGGCATAAGCGGCCGATGGCACGAATCTCGCACATAGGGCCTCGCACGGCGGGCCCGCGTGCCGATCCGCGTTCGCGGCTGACTTCAAGCGCCAGCCCGAAGGCAATCGGCAACCGAAAGGACAACGAATCATTGCTGGCCCCCTGCACCACACGTAGATAGCCGCGCGGCTACGAGGCTTCGCGCGCATTGGGAGGCCATAATGCTGAAGACAAAACAGCCGTTCCGCGCGGCGGGACGGTGCTATCGCGCGACCTTGATCGCCGCAGCCGCGTTTGCGTGCTGCTGCTCGTATGCAGTCGCGCAGAATGCGGCGCCCGACTCCGCGCCCGACGCGATCGCCAACGCCGACACCGTCATGATGCTGGTCGACGACGCTTCGTCGTGCGCAGCCAATCCAGCTGCGTGCGCGGCGCAGGTCTATGCCGGCGGTGGCATCGGCGGTCACGGCGCCGGCGCGAGCGGCAGTGGCGGTAACCCCGGCAGCGGGAGCGGGAGCGGGAGCGGGAGCGGGAGCGGCGGAAATAACGGAAACGGCGCTGTCGGACCAGCTGGTGTCGGCGGAGCGACAGGCGCAACGTCCGGTGGCACGGGCGGCACGGGCCGCGGGGGCAATGCGTCCGGCACCGGCGGTTCGGGTGGCGGCACTTCAGGTGGCGGCACGTCGGGTGGCGGTACTTCGGGTGGCGGTACTTCGGGTGGCGGTACTTCGGGTGGCGGTACTTCGGGTGGCGGCACTTCGGGCGGCGGCACTTCGGGTGGCGGTACTTCGGGCGGCGGCACTTCGGGTGGCGGTACCTCCGGTAGCGGAGGCCATGGTGGCCATGGCGGCGGTGACGGAGGCGGCCAAGGCAATGGCGGTGGCCACGGCAACGGTGGTGGCCATGGCGACGGTGGCGGCAACGGTGGCCACGGTAATGGCGGTGGCAACGGAGGCGGCGCGGGTAACGGCGGTGGCGCCGGCGGCAACGGCGGCCACGGCAATGGCGGTGGCAACGGAGGCGGCGCGGGTAACGGCGGCGGTGCCGGCGGCAACGGCGGCCACGGCAATGGCGGTGGCAACGGAGGCGGCGCGGGTAACGGCGGTGGCGCCGGCGGCAACGGCGGCCACGGCAATGGTGGTAACGGCAGTGGCGGCGCGGGTAACGGCGGCGGTAACGGCAGCGGCGGCGGCAACGGTGGCCACGGCAATGGTGGTGGTAACGGCAGTGGCGGCACGGGTAACGGCGGCGGTAACGGCAGCGGCGCCGGCGGTAACGGCGGCCACGGCAATGGCGGTGGTAACGGCAGTGGCGGCACGGGTAACGGCGGCGGTAACGGCAGCGGCGCCGGCGGCAATGGCGGCCACGGCAATGGCGGTGGTAACGGCAGTGGCGGCACGGGTAACGGCAGTGGCGCCGGCGGCAACGGCGGCAACGGCGGCAACGGCGGCAACGGCGGCCATGGTAATGGCGGTGGCAATGGCAACGGCAACGGCAGTGGTGGCGCCGGCAATGGCGGTGCCAACGGTGTCGGCAACGGCGGCGGTCACGGCGGTGGCGGATCGTCCGGAGGCAACCACTGACCGGAAGCGTTGCCCGGCCGGGTGACGTCAGAGCATCTCGAGCGCGCGCTTGCTGCGCGGCGCACGGAAGTACGCGTCAAGCTGCGCGCGCTCGTCATCGCTCAACACGAAATCGTGCGCGGCACGGTTGTCGCGCACATGTTCGATCCGCGCCGCCTTCGGAATCGCGAATACGCCCGGCTGCGCGAGCACCCATGCCAGCGCGACGCGCATCACCGACACGCCGCGCTGCCGCGCGATCTCGTCGAGCGGCGAGCGCTTCGGCAGCCGTCCGTGATCGACCGGGCTGTACGCCATCGCCGGCATCCGGTGTTCGGCAAGCCACGGCAGCAGGTCGAATTCCGCGCCGCGCCGCGCGATGTTGTAGAGGATCTGGTTGGTCACGCACGCGTCGCCGCCCGCGTCGTCGACGAGCTCGGCCATGTCGGCGGTATCGAAGTTGCTCACGCCCCAGTGACGGATCTTGCCCGCGCGTCGCAGCGCCTCGAAGCCCTCGACCGTCTCCTCGAGCGGTACCGAGCCGCGCCAGTGCAGCAGGTACAGGTCGAGCCGATCGGTACGCAGGCGCTTGAGGCTCGCGTCGCACGCGGCGACGACGCCGCGCCGGCTCGCATGGTGCGGGTAGACCTTGCTGACGAGGAACACGTCGTCGCGCAGGCCGGCGAGCGCCTCGCCGACGAGCGCCTCGGTCGCGCCTTCGCCGTACATCTCGGCGGTGTCGACCAGCGTCATCCCGAGCTCGACGCCTTCGCGCAGCGCAGCGATCTCGTCCGCGCGGCGGGCCGGCCGCTCGCCCATTTCCCAGGTGCCCTGGCCGAGCTTCGGAATCGTCTCGCCGTCCGGCAGGACGACCGTGGCGATCGTGTCTGTCATGCGCTCCTCGCTGCGGATTCGTGGCCGCGCACCGCGGCCGAAGCATGGAATACGACGCATCAGTGTAGTCAATCGGCGCGGCACCGGCCTATTGCAAGGCAAAAACCGGCTATAACGGCGCCGCATGATGACTTAGAATGGCCGCAACCTGATCGATACCCATTCCATGAAGTCACCCACGGACGACCGCTGGCAGGACCTGCGCCCCGACCCCGACAACGACACGCCGCTCTACCTGCAGCTCGCCCGCAAGCTCGGCGACGCGATCCACGAGAACCGCTGGACGGCCGGCGAGGCGCTGCCGTCCGAGCGCGTGCTGTCCGATGCGCTCGGCGTGTCGCGCATCACCGCACGCAAGGCGATCGCGCTGCTCGTCGAGCAGGGCCTGATCCGCCGCACGCAAGGCGCCGGCAACTTCATCCAGCCGCGCTACGAGGATCCGCTGTCGCGGCTGTCGAGCTTCAGCGAAATGCTCGAGCGCCGCGGCTTCAAGCCGAGTTCGCAATGGATCGCGCGCGAGATCCAGCCCGCGAACCGCGACGAGGTGATCCAGCTCGGACTGTCGCCGGCCGCGTCGGTTACGCGCCTGAAACGCCTGCGCCTCGCCGACGGCATCGTGATGGCCGTCGAGAACTCGACGTTCCCCGCGACGCTGATTCCCGATCCGCAGGCAATCGGCGGTTCGCTGTACAGCTATCTCGAAGCGCGCGGCACGCCGATCGTGCGCGCGCTGCAGCATTTCCGCGCGGTCAACGCGACCGACGAGATCGCCGAACAGATGGGCATCGCGCCACACGACGCGCTGCTGCTGATCACGCGGATCGGCTATACGTCGGACCAGCGCGCGATCGAGCTGACCGATACCTACTGCCGCAACGACTACTACGACTTCGTCGTCGAGCTGCGCAAGTAACGCAAGCCGCGCCGCCGGCGCTCACAGCCAGCTCGCATCGTCGGTGCCGAGCGGCACGGGCGGCCGCGCGAACGACGGCGGCGTCGCCGACAACCGCTCGGCCGGCCGCACGGCATCGATCGTGCCGAACGGCGATGCGATGCGATCGATCCGGTCGCGCACGTCGGCAGCCGCGAGATCGGGCGCCTGCAGGCCGTCCGGCACGGCGCCGAACGACTGCAGCCAGCGCCCCGTCTGCGCGAGCGACAGCCGCACGTGCCAGCTTCCCCCTTCGCGCGCCCGGCGCGCAAGCGCAATCATCGCGCCGAACGCCGCGAGATAACCCGTCGCATGATCGAGCGCCTGGCACGGCAGATGGCGCGGTTGGTTCGCGTGCGCGGCCTGCTGCTCCTGCCATGCGATCCCGCTCGCCGACTGCACGAGGCTGTCGAAGCCGCGCCGCTTCGCCCATGACCCCGCGTGCCCGTATGCGGACACCGACACGCACACGATGCCCGGCCGCAACTCCGCCAGCGCCTGCGGTGCGAAACCGCGCGCCGCGAGCGCGCCGGGCCGGTACGACTGCAGGAACACATCCGCGCCGCGCGCGAGTGCGTGCAGCGCATCGACGCCAGCCGCATCGCGCAGGTCGATCCACGTCGAACGCTTGCCGCGCCCGTTGTCGATCACGAGCGGCGCGATGTTCGGCAGGTGCGGGCCATTGACGAGCAGCGTCTGCGCGCCGTGCGACGCCAGCGTGCGGCCCGCGACCGGCCCCGCGATGATGCGCGTGAGATCGAGCACGCGCACGCCGGCGAGCGGATGGCCGGCTTCGCCGCGGCCGATCGGCTCGACCGGCGCGTCACCGATCCGCTCGATCTCGAACAGCGGCAGCGACGCAATCGCGCGCGCCTGCTCGTGCGCCGCCCATTCATCAGGTGTTCTGATCAATGCCGCGCACAGGCCGGCCTCGGCCAGCGCGGTATCGAGCGCCGCGCCATCCCACGTACGGATCGCCGCGGCGACGTCGGCCGGATGCGCATCGCAACCGAGCACGTCGAGGATCCCGCGCAGGTGATGCGGAAAATTCGCGTGCAACTGGATCCAGCGCCCGTCGCGCGTCTCGAAGAAGCCCGTCACCGGGTGACGCAACTCCGGCGGCGGGCCATCGTCCACGCGCAGGTAGCGTTCGCTGCGGAACGCGACGAGCGCGTCGCGCACCGACACGTCGACGGATTGCGCGACGCCCGTGCGAAGCCGGTGGCATTCGGCCGCCGCGAGCCCGGCGGCCGCGATCGTCGCCGCGGCGAGCGTGCCGACATGGAACGTCGACGGCAGCGTCGGGTCCCGGCCCGTCACGGTCGCGCGGGCCAGCGCGTCGCGGTCGCCGTGCGCGAGTTGCCACAGATGTGTCAATGCGAGTTCGGGTGTCATGGTGAAGTGAGCGCCTCAGCGTCGTGGAAGAGACGGAATCGAGTCTAGAATTCGCGACAGGCGCGATCAATCTTGATTGCGAGAATCAATACATAACGAATAGTTGTAGCGGGGCCGCGCTTCATGCGCCCCGACAGGAGCGACCGGCATGACATCCCTCAGCGCGCAGGAAGCCGCCGGCACCCTCGGTGTCAGCGTGAGCACGCTCTATGCGTATGTGAGCCGCGGCCTGCTGCGCTCGCTGCCCGACGGCGCGACCAAGCGCCGCCGCTACGACGCGAACGAGGTGCGCCTGCTCGCGCGCCGCCGCGCCGACGCGAAACGCGCGGGCGGCGTCGCGGAGCGGTCGCTCGACTGGGGCGTGCCGGTGCTCGAATCGCGGATCACGCAGATCGCCGACGGCCGCCTGCGCTACCGCGGCGCCGATGCAATCGCGCTTGCCGACGAGGCGACGCTGGAACAGACGGCCGCCAGGCTCTGGGAGTGTTCGCCCGCGCGGCTTGCCGCAGCATCGCTCGCGTCGACCGGTTTCGACGCCGCGCAGTGGGACGACTGGGCGCGCCGCTGGGCGCATCTCGCGCCACTCGAACGCACGCTGGTGCTGCTGCCCGCCGCGGCCGCGGCGCTGCCGCGCCTGTGGGCGCAGGGGCGCGACGCGCAGCTCGACTCGGCCGCGCTGCTGCTGCGCGTCGCGACGGCCGCGCTCGCCGGCATCGCGCCGGGCGACGCGCCCGTGCACCGGCAGCTCGCTGCCGCCTGGCGCCTGCGACGGCGCGACGAAGCCGACCTGCTGCGCCGCGCGCTCGTGCTGTGCGCCGATCACGAACTGAATCCGTCGACCTTTGCGGTGCGCTGCATCGCGTCGACCGGCACTCACCTGTTCGGCGCGATCGCGGGCGGGCTGGCTGCACTGTCCGGGCCGCGCCACGGCGGCGAGACGTTCCGCGCGGGCACGTTGCTCGACGAAGCGGCCCGCGCCGCCGACCTCGATCGCTATCTCGCGCTGCGGCTGGCGCATGACGAACGCGCGGACGGCGGCCGCACGGCACTGTCCGGTTTCGCGCACCCGCTCTATCCCGACGGCGATCCGCGCGCGCTGGCGCTGCTCGACGCACTGCACGCGGCGGTGCCCGACCGCCCGGCGCTGCACCTGGCGCGCGCGCTCGCCGCGCGCGTCGAAGCGGCAACGGGCCTGCGGCCGGCGATCGATTTCGCGCTCGCGGTGCTGGAGCGCACGCTCGCGCTGCCGGACGGCGCGGCGTTCACACTGTTCGCGGCCGGCCGCACGGCCGGCTGGATCGCGCATGCGCTCGAGCAATACGCGGACGGCAAGCTGATCCGGCCCCGGGCGCGCTACGTCGGCAGCGACGCGGCCGCGTGACGACGGCCGTCGCGCCACGCGACGAGCGGCCGCCACCACGCCTGCGCGGCGCGCACGGCCGGCACTGCGAGCGGGCCGAACGCGAACGTCGCGCCGTGCGGCCCCGCGCTGACCCATACGCGCATGCCTGACAGCAACGTCAGCGAATCGCCGGCAGCGAGCCAGTGGTCGTCGGGACGGCCCTCGACGGTCACCCAGACGTCGCCTTCGGCCACCTCGAGTACGGTGCGATCGACGATCCGCCACCGTCCTGCCGGCTCGTCACCGTCCATCACGTAGAGTCGCAGTTCGCGCATGGCAGCCTCCTGGTCGCACGGGTTCGATGCCTCCAGTATTTCGGACAGTGGCAGCACACGGACAGATACGGCTACAGACACTTTCGGCTGAACTGTACTGGTCAATCGACGGAGACGGGCATCCCCCGGCCGGACTTCGCGTTGCACCTGCACCGAACCTGCACGGCACGGCGGCTTTCCCTACAATGTCGGCTGTCCCGCGCCACCGCCACGCCTTCATGTTCCAAAGCCCGCCCGCCGCCGCTCCCGGCGAAAAGAACCTCACCGTGATGCTCTGGCTCGTTGCGACGGGCTTCTTCATGCAGACGCTCGATGCGACGATCGTCAACACGGCGCTGCCGTCGATGGCCGCGAGCCTCGGCGAATCGCCGCTGCGGATGCAGTCGGTCGTGATCGCGTACTCGCTGACGATGGCGGTGATGATCCCCGTGTCGGGCTGGCTCGCCGATACGTTCGGCACGCGGCGCGTGTTCTTCAGCGCGATCCTGGTGTTCTCGCTCGGCTCACTGCTGTGCGCGAACGCGCATACGCTGACGCAACTCGTCGCGTTCCGCGTCGTGCAGGGGGTCGGCGGCGCGATGCTGCTACCGGTCGGGCGGCTCGCGGTGCTGCGCACCTTCCCGGCCGAACGCTACCTGTCCGCGCTGTCGTTCGTTGCGATTCCCGGCCTGATCGGCCCGCTGATCGGGCCGACGCTCGGCGGCTGGCTCGTGAAGATCGCGTCGTGGCACTGGATCTTCCTGATCAACGTGCCGGTCGGCGTCGCGGGCTGCATCGCGACCTTCTATTCGATGCCCGATTCGCGCAACCCGGCCGTCGGCCGCTTCGACCTGAAGGGCTATCTGCTGCTGACGATCGGCATGGTCGCGATCTCGCTGTCGCTCGACGGGCTCGCCGATCTCGGCATGCAGCACGCAGCCGTGCTCGTGCTGCTGATCCTGAGCCTCGCGTGCTTCGTCGCGTACGGGCTGTACGCGGTGCGCGCGCCGCAACCAATCTTCTCGCTCGAACTGTTCAGGATCCACACGTTCAGCGTCGGGCTGCTCGGCAACCTGTTCGCGCGGATCGGCAGCGGCGCGATGCCGTACCTGATCCCGCTGCTGCTGCAGGTGAGCCTCGGCTACTCGGCGTTCGAGGCCGGGCTGATGATGCTGCCGGTCGCGGCGGCCGGGATGTTCTCGAAGCGGATCATCACGCGGCTGATCACGCAGCACGGCTACCGCAAGGTGCTGCTTGCGAACACGATCATAGTCGGCGTGATGATGGCGAGCTTCGCGCTGATGCGCGACACGGTGCCCGTCTGGGTGAAGGTCGTGCATCTCGCGCTGTTCGGCGGCTTCAACTCGATGCAGTTCACCGCGATGAACACGCTGACGCTGAAGGATCTCGGCACGGGCGGCGCGAGCAGCGGCAACAGCCTGTTCTCGCTCGTGCAGATGCTGTCGATGAGCCTCGGCGTCACGGTCGCCGGCGCGTTGCTCGCAACGTTCACCGGCATGCTGCGCACCGTGACGCCGAGCAACACGCTGCCGGCGTTCCACGCGACGTTCATCTGCGTCGGGATCATCACCGCCGCGTCCGCTTGGATCTTCGCGCAGCTCGCGCCCGAAATTCGCAGCACCGCGCGCAAGACCGACCCGTCCGAGCGCGCATAACGCGCGCGTTTCGGGCACCGCACCGCCACCGCTCGCACCATCGCGGTGCAGCCCGCCCCTGCGATGCGCGCTGCGATATCCCGTCCACCGGCCGCGACGGGCCGCCGCATGAGGCACGATGCCGTGCACGCTTCTTGCTCGCCTATTCTCTAGGTAAACTGGCAGTCTTCCTTCGGCCGACATCATGAGCATGATCGAAATCGATCCCCCCGGCTTTCAGCCGCCCCGCCCCGTCGCCGGCGACGACGGGAACCGGCGCACCGTGCTGTACGGCGGCTACACCGTGTTCAGCGTGTTCCAGCCCGTTTTCTCGGTGTCGCACCGCCGCGCGATCGGCTATCACGCATCGCTGCGCGCGCACGACGAGGAAAGCCGTCAGGTGGCGTCGCACGAGGTGTTCACGCAGGCGGCACGGCGCGGCGACCTGCTCGAACTCGGCCGGCTCGCCGAATCGCTGCATCTCGGCAATTTCCACGCGTTCGACAGTCACGACGAATGGCTCTTCCTGAGCCTGCATCCGGCCGCGCTGATGGACACCGTCTACGGCGACGCGCTGCTCGCGAACCTGAAGGCGCTCGGGCTGCCGCCGCACCGCGTGGTGCTCGAGGTGCCCGAGCAGGCGGGCGGCGAGACGCCGCGCTATGCGGCGATCGTCGACGGGCTGCGCAAGGCCGGCTTCCTGATCGCGCTCGGCGGGTTCGGCGCGAAGCATTCGAACATCGACCGCGTGTGGCACCTGCATCCCGACATCGTCACGCTCGACCGCGGCATCCTCGCGCAGGCGAGCGAGCACTCGCACCTCGAACGCGTGCTGCCGGGGCTCGTGTCGCTGCTGCACGAATCCGGCCAGCTCGTGCTGATGGGCGGCCTGTCGACCGAGCGCGATGCGCTGATCGCACTCGAGTGCAACGTCGATTTCGTGCAGGGCCAGTATTTCGCGGGGCCGAGCGTCGACCCCGTGCAACCGCAGGCTGCGGCGGGCTGCATGGATACGCTGTCGGCCGCGCTGCGGCTGCGCGTCGCGCAACGCGAGCGCACGCAGGCGCAACGGCTCGCACCGTATGTCGCCGCGCTCGAGGAAGCGAGCCGGAAGCTCGCTGCGGGCGAATCGCTCACCGATGCGGCCGCCGCCGTGCTCGGGCTGCCCGAGACCGCGCGCTGCTTCCTGCTCGACGCATCGGGGCGCCAGATCGGCGACAACGTGCTCGCACGCGGCAGCGTGTCGCAGCGCGCCAAGCGCTTCCGGCCGCTGCTGCATTCCGAAGGTGCGAGCTGGGAGCGCCGCCCGTACTTCATCGACGCGATGCGCGCGCCGGGCCGCGTGCATCTGACGCCGCCCTACCTGTCGATCAACGAGGCGCACCTGTGCGTGACCGCATCGGTCGCCGCGCCCGCCGCGGCCGGCATGCAGGTGCTCTGCGTCGACATCAACTGGGAAGCGGCGCTCAACCGCGAGTGAACGCGACGGCGTGCCGCCTTCACGCGGCGGCGGCCGCCTTGCGCACGATCAGCCGATGCACGCGCTTGCCGGACGACGCGCTGACGACCTCGTGCTCGTCGATCACGTGCATGCCGGCGCCGAGCGCCGCATGCATCCGCGCGGAGTCGAGCGGCGTATAGAGGCGGCCGCGCTCGTCGCGCAGCGCACCGTTTCCGGCCACCCGCCAGCTCAGGTACAACGTGCCGCCCGGCATCAGGAGATCGGCCAGCCGCGCGGCGGCGGCCGCCGCGTCCGCCTGTTCGAGGTGCATGACGACCGTCTCGCACAGCACGTTGCGAAACGCGCCCGATGGCACGCCGGCCAGCGCCGGCAGTGCGGCCAATTCAAAGATCAGGTCGGGGTGGCGCCGTCGCGCCTCGTCGAGCAGCGCGGCGCTCGCGTCGTAGCCGCGCGCGTCGAAGCCACGCGAAGCGAGCCAGGCGGTGTCGCGCCCTGCTCCGCAACCGACGTCCGCGGTCGGCCCCGGCGAGAAATGCTGTTCGAGCAGCGCGTACATGTCGTCGGGCGCGGCCTGGTCGAGCCAGTCCTGCGCATATTGCGCGGCATGGGCATCGTAGGCGTCGAGAGTCGGGCGATCCACCATGGCGATTGCTCCGCATAGGCGTCGTATGACGCATCCCGCATCTTAGCCGTTGCGCCCCGCCTGTGGCATCGCGCGCGGCCCACGCAACGCTGGCGCAAAGCCGGCGCAAAGCCGGCCCTACGCGACCCGCACTTCGGCCGCGCGCGGATCGCGTCAGACATGCGAGTGTGCGCCGCCGTGCACGGGCCCGGCCCGCCGCTCGACTTCGCGGCGCACGTCGCCGCGCAGCCCCGCGAAGAACGCGACTTCGGCGACGACGAACAGCGGCCCGACCATCAGGCCGACCAGATCGTCGACGAATGCGGGCTTGCGCCCTTCGAACCAGTGCCCGACGAACTGCACGATCCAGCCGACGACGAACGCACCGATGCCGATGCCGAGCCATTGCGCGGTCGGCAGCAGCGCGAGCGCCTGCGCGGCCCACAGGCCGAGCGCGAACAGCGCGGTCATCACGATCCCGAACCGCAGGTCGAGACGCAGGTAGAACACCGCGAACGCGACGGCGAGCAGCAGCGCCGGCGACAGCGCGATGCCGGCCAGCATGCCGATCGCCGGCCGCGACAGCAGCACCTCGACCGCGAACACGATCATCGGAATGCCGACCAGATGCGTCGCGATGTTGCGCGCGTCGCGATGGTAGGCCGCATACTGGGAAAGATGGTCTTCGAGCGTCTTCATCGCGTCTCCTGGTCGGTCGTCGAGCGCTATGATGCGCGTCACGCCCGAGAACCTCTGTCAGCTACCCGACATCGCGTACCCATGCCCTCGTCGCTCGCCCCCTACCTGCCGCAGATCGAGGCGAACCCGTGGTTCGCCGCGCTGCCGCCCGCGTTGCGCGCGGACCTGCTCGACCGTGCGGCGCTGCGCCGCCTGCCGGCCGGCCAGCCGCTGTTCCGGCGCGGCGACCCGCCGTGCGGGCTGTACGCGGTACTGGCCGGTTCACTCACGATAGGTGCGGTCGATCCGCAGGGCAAGGAAGCGCTGCTGACGGTCGCCGAGCCCGTCACGTGGTTCGGCGAAATCGCGCTGTTCGACGGCCAGCCGCGCACGCACGACGCGATCGCGCTCGACGACGCGCTGCTGCTGCACGTGCCGCAGGCCGCGCTGCTCGCGCTGCTCGACGCGACGCCGCAATACTGGCGGCAGTTCGCGCTGCTGATGGCGCAGAAGCTGCGCCTGAGCTTCCTGACCGTCGAATCGATGAGCGTGATGCCGGCCGCGCAACGGCTCGCCGCGCGCCTGCTGATGATCGCCGAAGGCTACGGCGGCATCAGCGCCGGGCGCACGCGCGTGCGGCTGTCGCAGGAAACGCTCGCGTCGATGCTGTCGCTGACGCGGCAGACCACCAACCAGCTGCTGAAGGCGCTGCAGGCCGACGGCGTCGTGCGACTGCATGTCGGCGAGATCGAACTCGTCGACATCGACGCACTGCGCCGCGCGAGCGGGCTGGCCGGCGATACGCCCTGAACGTCGCGCAATGCCCGCCACGCGACACCCCGCCGTCGCCGCGTTGCGCTATCGTGTCGGCTCGCTCCGCCCATCGCGTGCCCCGTCTTGAACACATCGACCGTCCCCGTCCCTTCCCGTCATCCGTGGCCCGTGTTCGTCGCATTCCTGCGGCTCGGCCTTACGTCGTTCGGCGGCCCGGTCGCGCATCTTGGCTACTTCCGCGCCGAATTCGTCACGCGGCGCGGCTGGCTCACCGAGCGCACGTATGCGGATCTGGTCGGGCTGTGCCAGTTCCTGCCGGGGCCCGCGAGCAGCCAGGTCGGGATGGCGATCGGCCTCGCGCGCGCCGGCTATGCGGGAATGTTCGCCGCGTGGCTCGGCTTCACGCTGCCGTCGGCGCTGCTGATGATGCTGTTTGCGCTCGGCGTTCACGCGACGGGCGCGCCGATCGAAGCCGGCGCGCTGCACGGGCTGCGCATCGTGTCGGTCGCGGTGATCGCGCAAGCCGTCTGGGGCATGGCGCGCACGCTGTGCCCGGATGCGCGCCGCGTCACGCTGATGGCCGCGGCCGCGTGCGTCGCGCTGCTCGCGCCGGCCGCGTGGACGCAGATTGCGGTGATCGTCGCGGCCGGTGCGGCCGGTCTCGTCCTGCTGCCGCAGCCGGCGCGCGACGCCCACGAGCCGTTGCCGCTGCACGTATCGCACCGCGCGGGCGTGCTGTGGCTCGCGCTGTTCGCGGCGCTGCTCGTCGCGCTGCCGTTCGCGGCACGCGCGCTCCGCTCCGATACGCTTGCCGTCGTCGATGCGTTCTTCCGCACCGGCGCGCTCGTGTTCGGCGGCGGGCACGTGGTGCTGCCGCTGCTGCAGGCGGCCGTGGTCGCGCCCGGCTGGGTCGGCGATTCGGCGTTCCTCGCTGGCTACGGGCTCGCGCAGGCCGTGCCGGGGCCGCTGTTCACGTTTGCGGCATTCCTCGGCGCTTCGCTGCGCGATGCGCCGAACGGCTGGCTCGGCGGCACGATCGCGCTCGTCTCGATCTTCGCGCCGTCGTTCCTGCTCGTTGCCGGCACCGCGCCGTTCTGGGAGCGCCTGCGCCGCAGCACGCGCATGCAGGCCGCGCTCGCGGGCGTGAACGCGGCCGTCGTCGGGCTGCTGCTCGCCGCGCTCTATCACCCGGTCTGGACCGACACGGTCGTGGCGCCGCGCGACCTGGCCGCCGCGCTCGTCGCATTCGTCGCGCTGGTGTTCTGGCGCGTGCCACCGTGGGCCGTCGTGATCGCGAGCGCGGCGCTCGGTTGGGTGCTCGGCATGGTCGGCTGAGCCGGCAAGCGCGGCACGATCCTGCCGGACCAAAACAAAAAAAGCCCTCGTTACGAGGGCTTTTTCGTGGGTGCCGCGCGCCGCAGCGGCGCGCAGGCGCCGGACCTTACGCGAAGTTCTTCGCTGCGAAGTCCCAGTTCACGATGTTCCAGAACGCTTCGACGAACTTCGGACGTGCGTTGCGGTAGTCGATGTAGTACGCGTGTTCCCACACGTCGATCGTCAGCAGTGCCTTGTCGGCGGTCGTCAGCGGCGTGGCTGCGTTGCTCGTCGACACGATGTCGAGCGAACCGTCGGCCTTCTTCACCAGCCATGCCCAGCCCGAACCGAACGTGCCCACTGCAGCCTTCGTGAACGCTTCCTTGAATGCGTCGTACGAACCCCACTTCGCGTTGATCGCATCGCCCAGCGCGCCCGTCGGTGCGCCGCCGCCGTTCGGCGACAGGCTGTTCCAGAAGAACGTGTGGTTCCAGATTTGCGCGGCGTTGTTGAAGATGCCGCCCGACGACTTCTTCACGATCTCTTCCAGCGACAGGTTTTCGAATTCCGTGCCCGGGATCAGATTGTTCAGGTTCGTCACATAAGCCTGATGGTGCTTGCCGTAGTGGTACTGGATCGTCTCGAGCGAGATGGTCGGCGCGAGTGCGTCTTCAGCGTACGGGAGCGGCGGGAGCGTATGAGCCATGGCGATTCCTTCGTTGAGTATGTAGGGGGGCTTGTGTTGAATGCTGCCGAGCGTCCGATTGTAGGCGAGGACGAATAACCCCGCAAACTCACGGGCAATTTATCCGCGGTATGCGGAAAAGCGCTGTTTGCGCAACGTCCGGCAGGACCAACCGGCGATGCGCAGTATCCGTTCCCGCATGGGACGCGTCCGTTGCGGGACCTTCGTTTCGCTTGCGCCGGTTACGTCAGATCGTATCGGTCAACCTCGGCTGCACGTCGGCGAGCGACACGTCGGCCGAGCCTTCGGCGAGATGCACGGTCAGGCGCCGCTGCGGCTTCAGCGCGCTCGGCGCGCGCACCGCGCGGCCCGTCTGCGCATCGATGAGCGCCGCATAGCCGCGCTCGAGCGTGCGCTTCGGGCTCAGCACCTCGAGCCGCGCCGCACAGGCTGACACACGCGCCGTGTCGCGTTCGTGACGGCGCTGCAATGCGAGCGCGAGACGTTGCGACAGCCCCGCGAGCGCCTGGCGCGCCTGTGACGGATCGGGCCGCGCGCGCTGCCAGCGCAATTGCGCGAGCGCGAAGCGCGCGCGTGCGTCGCGCACCGGCCGCGACGCCGCCGACGCGAGCCGCGCCGCGAGCTGCTCGACGTGCGTGCGCTGCCGCTGCAGCCGCTCGGCCGGGCTCACGAGCCGGCGCGCGAGCCAGTCGAGTTGCTGCGCACGCTGTTCGAGCCGGCGTTCCATGCCGCGCGCGAGCGCACGCTGGCGCTCGCCGACCTCGCGCAGCAGCAGCGCGCGCTGCGGGCTCGCGAGTTCGGCCGCGCCGGTCGGCGTCGGCGCGCGCACGTCGGCCGCGAAGTCCGCGATCGTGAAATCGGTTTCGTGCCCGACGCCGCTGACGACCGGCAGCTCGCTCGCCGCGATCGCACGCGCCAGCGCCTCGTCGTTGAACGACCACAGATCCTCGATCGAGCCGCCGCCGCGGCAGACCAGCAGCACGTCGACCTCGCGGCGCGCATTCGCGGCCTCGACGGCCGCGACGAGCTTTTCGGCGGAACCGGCACCCTGCACGGGCGCCGGATAGACGATCACCGGAATGTGCGGCGCACGGCGTGCGAGCGTGGTCAGCACGTCGCGCAGCGCGGCGGCCTGCAGCGACGTGACGATGCCGATCGCGCGCGGGTGGGCCGGCAGCGGCCGCTTGCGCTCGGGCGCGAAGAGCCCTTCGCCTTCGAGCTGCGCCTTCAGCCGCAGGAACGCCTCGTACAGGCGCCCCTGCCCGGTGCGCCGCACGGCCTCGACGTTGAGCTGCACTTCGCCGCGCGGCTCGTACATCGTGACGACCGCGCGGACCTCAATCCGGTCGCCTTCGCGCGGCGTGAATTCCGCGTATTGGGCGCGGCCGCGGAACATCACGCAGCGCATCTGCGCCTGCTGGTCCTTGATCGAGAAATACCAGTGGCCGCTCGCGGCGCGCGTGAAATTCGATACTTCACCCGAAATCCACAGCAGCGGAAACGAGCGCTCGAGCATCGTCGAAATCGCGCGATTGAGCGCCGAAACGGGAATCACTTCGTCGCCGCCGCGGGTCGCGCCGGGTGCAGCAAAAGAGGAGTCGGAAGGCATGGACGGTCGGATGAATGCTGGCGGCGACACGATAGTCCGACACACGCGCGGCGTCCAGCACCGAGCGCATGCGTCGCGGCGCTCGAAAGGTGTCCACATTCTGGCAATCGTCCGCCTAAAACGCTTGGAAACCGCGAAAAAAACCAGACAATTCCCGATAACACATTGATTTTTATATATTTTTAAACCTTTCGGAATGATTCTCATCCGATTCGAGGCCCACCCGGCGGGCGTTTGAGGCCATCGACCGGGGAGTTCTTCACAGAGTTATCCACAACCCGGCGCGATCCGGCCCCGCGGGCCGCGTCGGCCGGTCGCGCTTGCCGCGTCCGCATGCGGCGCGCTAGAGTGCCGCCTTCCGCAGACCCCGCGGCATGCGCCGCCCAACGGAGAATCCGCCTTGACGAATCCGTCCCACGCCGCGGCGCACGACGCGCCGCGCCCGGTCCGATGAGCGCGCCCGGCGGCCCGCTCGCCCGGCTCGAAGCGCGCCTGACACGCGAATGGCTGCGGCGCGGCGCGCTCGCGTGGGCGCTCACGCCGTTCGCATGCGTGTTCGGCCTGTGCGCGGCGCTGCGGCGCACCGCTTACGCACAGGGCTGGAAGAAACCGGTCGACGTCGGCGTGCCCGTCGTCGTGGTCGGCAACGTGACCGTCGGCGGTACCGGCAAGACGCCGACCGTGATCGCGCTCGTCGACGCGTTGCGCGCGGCCGGCTTCACGCCCGGCGTCGTGTCGCGCGGCTACGGCGCGAACGTGAAAGCGCCGACCGCCGTCACGCCCGCGTCGCGCGCGAGCGTGGGCGGCGACGAGCCGCTGCTGATCGCGCGCCGCACCACCGCGCCCGTCTGGGTGTGCCCCGACCGCGTGGCGGCCGCGCAGGCGCTGCGCGCCGCGCATCCGGACGTCGACGTGATCGTCAGCGACGACGGCCTGCAGCACTACCGCCTCGCGCGCACGGTCGAGCTCGTCGTGTTCGACCACCGGCTCGGCGGCAACGGCTTCCTGCTGCCGGCCGGCCCGCTGCGCGAGCCGCTGTCGCGGCACCGCGACGCCACGCTCGTCAACGACCCGTACAGCGGCGCGCTGCCGCCGTGGCCCGACACCTACGCGCTCGCGCTCACGCCGGGCGCCGCATGGCACCTCGACCAGCCCGCAATGCGCCGCCCGCTGTCGCAGTTCGCGCACGAGCGCGTGCTCGCCGCAGCCGGCATCGGTGCGCCGGAACGCTTCTTCGCGACGCTGCGCGCGGCCGGTCTCGCGCCGGCGACGCGCGCGCTGCCCGACCACTACGCGTTCGCCGACAATCCGTTCGTCGACGACGCCGTCGATGCGATCCTGATCACCGAGAAGGATGCAGTAAAATTGGGCGCTTCCTGGCGCGACGCTCGACTCTGGGTCGTCCCTGTCGAAGCCGCGCTCGACCCTCGCCTCATTGCCCTCGTTGTGGAGAAACTCCGTGGACGCTCGCCTGCTTGAAATCCTTGTGTGCCCTATCTGCAAAGGCCCGCTCCACTATGACCGCGCCGCGCAGGAGCTGATCTGCAACGCGGACAAGCTCGCCTACCCGATCCGCGACGGCATCCCCGTGATGCTCGTCGACGAAGCGCGCCAGACCGTCGAAGGCACGCCGGTCGACCCGGCCGGCCGATAAACCGCCAGGCCGCTCGACCGGCGCAATCGCTTGAAGGCGACCCGGCCCCGGCCGGTCGCCGAACGCCGCCGGGCGACCGGCGCCGGACGCGCCACCCGCCCCGTCCCTCTCACCGTTCCCTCCGATGACTCACCCGCAACCCTTCATCGCCGTCATTCCCGCCCGGCTCGCGTCGACGCGCCTCCCGAACAAGCCGCTCGCCGATCTCGGCGGCAAGCCGATGGTCGTGCGCGTCGCCGAGCGCGCGCGCGAAGCGGGCGCGCAGCAGGTGCTCGTCGCATCCGACGCGCAAAGCGTGCTCGATGCGGCGCGCGATCACGGCTTCGAGGCGGTGCTGACGCGTGCCGACCATCCGTCCGGCACCGACCGGCTCGCGGAAGTCGCGGCGACGTTCGGGTGGAGCGACGACACCGTCGTCGTCAACGTGCAGGGCGACGAGCCGCTGATCGACCCCGTGCTCGTGCGCGACGTAGCGTCGCACCTGGCCGCGCATCCGGCCTGCGCGATCGCGACCGCGGCCCACCCGATCCACGATGCAGCCGACGTGTTCAACCCGAACGTCGTGAAGGTCGCGCTCGACGCGCAGAGCGTCGCGCTGTACTTCTCGCGCGCGCCGATTCCGTGGAGCCGCGACGCATACCAGCCGCACTGGCCGGACGTCGCGGCGATGCCGGCCCCTGCATTTCCGGTCTATCGGCACATCGGTCTCTATGCGTATCGCGCGCGTTTCCTGCGCACGTATCCGACGCTCGCGCAGGCACCGATCGAACAAGCCGAGCAGCTCGAACAGCTGCGCGCGCTGTGGCACGGCGAGCGCATCGCAGTGCTGATCACCGAGTCCGCACCCGAAGCCGGCATCGACACGCCGGCCGATCTCGCGCGCGTGCAGGCCCTTTTTCAGCCGGGTTCAAAATAACCCGTGGCATAATCAGGCGATTGTGCGAGCCGTCCGCGACCAGCGCGTCCTCGCTTGACCCCGCCCGCGGCCCTGCCGGCAGCCGCGCGTCGCCGAAGCCGACGCGCCGCATCAGACCGGTCCGCCGCGCGCCAGGCAAGCCCCGCGCACGTTGTCGCCGGCGCCTTAGCGTCTCGCCACACGAATCTACATACTTGGAGATATCACCATGCGTTTGATCCTGTTGGGCGCGCCCGGCGCGGGAAAGGGCACCCAGGCAAACTTCATCAAGGAAAAATTCGGCATCCCGCAAATCTCGACGGGCGACATGCTGCGCGCGGCCGTGAAGGCCGGCACGCCGCTCGGCATCGAAGCGAAGCGCTTCATGGATGAAGGCAAGCTCGTGACGGACGACCTGATCATCGGCCTCGTCAAGGAGCGTCTGAAGGAATCCGATTGCGCGAACGGCTATCTGTTCGACGGCTTCCCGCGCACGATCGCGCAGGCCGACGCGATGAAGGACGCCGGTGTCGCGATCGACTACGTGCTCGAAATCGACGTGCCGTTCTCGGAAATCATCGAGCGCATGAGCGGCCGCCGCACGCACCCGGCATCGGGCCGCACGTATCACGTCAAGTTCAACCCGCCGAAGGTCGAAGGCCACGACGACGTGACGGGCGAACCGCTGATCCAGCGCGACGACGACAAGGAAGAAACCGTCAAGAAACGTCTCGAAGTGTACGAAGCGCAGACCAAGCCGCTGATCAAGTACTACGGCGACTGGGCGCAGCGCGGCGAGGAAAACGGCCTGAAGGCGCCGCAGTATCGCAAGATCTCGGGCCTCGGCAGCGTCGAGGAAATCCGCGAGCGCGCGTTCGACGCACTGAAGTAAGCACCGCATCGCGCACCTCAAGCCGCCCTTTCCGGGCGGTTTTTTTTCGCCCGGCCGAGATTCGCACGACCGTGCCTGTCTCGCCGCCGCGCGATGGCGCCCCGTACAATCGGTCGGATGCATGCGCGCTGCCAACCGCCGCACGGTTTTTCAACCGATCGCTTGGCATCGGACAGTACAGCCGCCTTGCATGGGACCTTCCCAAGCGCTAAAGCGCCAAGGGCGGTCGACCGCCTTGCATGGGACCTCCCTAAGCGCTAAAGCGCTAAGGGCGGTCGACCGCCTTGCATGGGACCTCCCTAAGCGCTAAAGCGCTAAGGGCGGTCGACAAAGGAGACAGTCATGGAGATTCGCGGCAACGTCTTTCTGATCACAGGCGGCGCGTCGGGCCTCGGCGCCGGAACGGCGCGGATGCTCGCGCAGGCCGGCGGCAAGGTCGTGCTCGCCGACCTGAACGACGCGGCGGGCGTCGCGCTCGCGACCGAGCTGGGCGGCGAATTCGTGCGCTGCGACGTGTCGAGCGAAGCCGACGCGCAGGCAGCCGTCGACGCGGCGACGCACGCGGGCACACTGCGCGGCCTCGTCAACTGCGCGGGCATCGCGCCCGCCGCGAAGACCGTCGGCAAGGACGGCGCGCATCCGCTCGACGTGTTCGCGAAGACGATCAACGTGAACCTCGTCGGCACGTTCAACATGATCCGGCTCGCAGCGGCCGCGATGGCCGCAACCGCGCCGACCGCGGACGGCGAGCGCGGCGTGATCGTCAGTACCGCATCGGTCGCCGCATTCGACGGGCAGATCGGCCAGGCCGCGTACGCGGCCTCGAAGGCCGGCGTCGCCGGCATGACGCTGCCGATCGCGCGCGACCTGTCGCGCAGCGGCATCCGCGTGATGACGATCGCGCCCGGCCTGTTCGAGACGCCGATGCTGCTCGGCATGCCGCAGGACGTGCAGGACGCGCTCGGCGCGATGGTGCCGTTCCCGCCGCGGCTCGGCAAACCGGCCGAATACGCGATGCTGGTGCGCCAGATCGTCGAGAATCCGATGCTCAACGGCGAAGTGATCCGCCTCGACGGCGCGATCCGGATGCAGCCGAAGTAAGCCCGCATGCAAAACGCCCGCGATGCGGGCGTTCTTCATTCCGGGTTCCGGCCGTCGCGCGACCGGCTCAGTCCTCGTCGTCGCGCTGCATCCGCTGCCGCAATTCGGTCACCTGCGACTCGACGACGGTCGCATCGTCCGCCTCCGGCCGCTCGCCGAGATACTGCTCGAGATCCTCGAGCGCGGGGCGCAGGTAGTCGAGCCGCGCATACGCGAAACCGCGATCGCGCACCTCGTCGAGCTGCTCGGGCAACAGGATCACGAGCCGCTGCTGCACCGCGAGCAGCCGCTGCCAGCGTTCCGTCTGCAGATAGATCGTCTTCAGGTTGCGCAGCATCCGCGCGATGATCTCGCGGCTCGTCGCGGGCTGCAGCAGCGCGCGCAACGCGCTGTCGACCGCGCCGGCCGCGCGCGCGACGTACGGCTCGAGCATCTCGACCATCTCGGCTTCGGACAGCGAATGGCCGTTGGTCGGATCGATGATCAGGTCGCCGTCCGGCAGCGTGACGCGCAGCAGGAAATGGCCGGGGAACGATACGCCGCGCGCCGGCACGCCGACCTGCTCGGCGAGCTCCAGATACAGCACCGACAGCGAGATCGGAATCCCGCGCCGCCGTTTCAGCACGGCGTTCAGGTGGCTGTTATCGGGGTCGTAGTAATCGTTGTGATTGCACGCGAAGCCGAGTTCGCGGAAGAAGAAGTCGTTCAGCGCGGCGACGCGGCCTTTCAGGTCCGCATCGTCGGCGAGCCGCCGGCGCAGCCGCGCCGCCAGCATGTCGAGTTCGGCCAGCGTGCCCTGCAGGTCGAGGTCGGGATACGCGTCCTGCGCCAGCGACAGCGCGGTCTCCGTGACGGGCAGGCTGTCGTCGTCCGCCACGAGCGTGCTGAAGTAGTCGAGGACGCGGGTCATAGCGGTCGTCACTTGGCGCGCCTTCTGAAGTAAGCGTATTTGAAGCCCATCACCCACAACATACCGAAATATAGTGCAGCGAACAGCACCAGGCACGCGGCCATCAACGCGATGCGATCGAGCGGCTGCGTGCGCATCCCGGTCCAGTCGAAGCTGATCGAGAACCAGTGCATCACACCCGCGAGCACGAGCGTCGCGCCGACCAGCTGCATGAAGAAGCGCGGCCAGCCCGACGACGGCTGGTAGATGCCGCGCTTGCGCAGCCCGAGGAACAGCAGCAGCGAGTTCAGGCACGCGCCGACGCCGATGCTCAGCGTGAGGCCCGCATGGCCGATCAGCGGCACGAACACGTAGTTCGAGATCTGCGTGACGATCAGCACGCCGATCGCGATCTTCACGGGCGTCTTGATGTCCTGCTTCGCATAGAAGCCCGGCGCGAGGATCTTGATCAGGATGATGCCGACCAGGCCGATCCCGTAGGTCGCGAGCGCACGTGCGACCATCGTGACGGTATGCGCGTCGAACTTGCCGTAGTTGAAGAGCGTCGCGGTGAGCGGCGTCGCGAAGAAGAACAGCGCGAGCGCGCTCGGCGCCGCGAGCAGGAACGTGACACGCAGCCCCCAGTCGAGCAGCGCCGAATATTCGGTCGAATCGGCGTCGACGTGCGCCTTCGACAGGCTCGGCAGCAGGATCGTGCCGAGCGCGACGCCGAGCAGCGCCGTCGGGAATTCCATCAGACGATCGGCGTAGTTGATCCACGACACGGCGCCCTGCCCGAGCCGCGACGCGATGTTGGTGTTGATGATCAGCGACAGCTGCGCGACCGACACCGCGAACGTCGCGGGCACCATCTTCGCGAGCACGCGCTTCACGCCGGGGTGCCGCAGCGCGCGCAGCGGGTTGAGGCCGATCAGCGGCACCATGTCGATCTTCTTCAGGCCCGGCAGCTGCACGAGGAACTGCAGCACGCCGCCCACGATGACGGCCCACGCGAGCGCGAACACCGGCACCTTCAGGTGCGGCGCGACGAACACGGCCGCGGCGATGAATGCGACGTTGAGCAGCACCGGCGCGAACGCGGGCAGCGAGAAGCTCTTGTACGTGTTCAGCACGCCGGACGCGAGCGTCGTCAGCGAGATGAACACGATGTACGGGAACATGATCTGCGTCATCGTGACCGCGAGCGGGAACGCCTGGCCGTCGGTGTGCAGGCCGGACGCGACCGCGAACACGACCCACGACGCGCCGGCGATCCCGAGGACCGACAGCACGGCAAGCGCCCACGCAAGCACGGTCGACATCGCGTCGACGAGCGCCTTCGTCGCATCGTGCCCCTGCTGGTTCTTGAACTCGGCGAGGATCGGCACGAACGCCTGCGAGAACGCACCTTCCGCGGAAAGGCGGCGCAGCAGGTTCGGAATGCGGAAGGCGACGTAGAACGCGTCGGTGTATTGACTGGCGCCGAACGCACGGGCGATCAGCGTCTCGCGGGCCAGTCCGGTCACGCGCGACAGCAGCGTGAAGCCGCTGACCGTCAGCAGGGCTCGGAATAGATTCATGGGGCGCTTATTATACGGACGTTGCGTGACCCGGCCACCGCCCGATGCCGAAAAGCGCGCCCGCCGCCGGCGCCCCGCCCGGCGGGTGTCACATCGATCTTGCCACTCGCTTGATTTTGTTGCTATAATCGCCCGTTTCTAGGCCTGTACATGTACGGCAACTGCCGTTTCCATGTTCCGGCCTCGGTTAAAATCACCGTTTTTTTATGCGCCCCTGGGCAATCGTTCTCAGGGGACGGATCGAAAAGCAGCGCTTGGCCGTCAGGCTCCAAGCTCTGGAAACAGGACAGGATAAGGAACCGTCATGGCTAACTCCGCACAAGCACGCAAGCGCGCCCGCCAGGCCGCGAAGGCAAACTCGCACAACTCGGCGCTGCGCTCGAAATTCCGTACCGCGATCAAGTCGGTTCGCAAGGCTGTTGAAGCCGGCGACCAGGCAAAGGCTGCCGAGCTGTTCAAGGCTGCCGTGAAGACGATCGACACGATCGCCGACAAGAAGATCGTTCACAAGAACAAGGCCGCTCGCAGCAAGAGCCGCCTCGCCGCAGCCGTCAAGGGCCTGCAGGCAGCAGCGTAAATCCGGTGTGACCGGCAAGGGCGCCCGCTCACGCGGGCGTTCCTGTTTCCTGCGATCGCAAAAAAACCCGCCTAGGCGGGTTTTTTTGTTGCCTGTCGTACGGCGATCGTGCCGACCGACGACAGCCAGGGCGGGCGCACCAGGCGCCCTCGCCCTTCGGCATCACCGCATCACTTCTTCGCGCCGTAGTCCGGCAGCTCGCACGCCTCGGTGACGACGAGGTTGTTGTCCTTCGCGAAATTCAGCACGAAATCGAAAGCCATCGGCTCGATGTCGCGCAGCCGCGAATCGAGGATCACGCATTTCAGGTCGCCGAGCATCGTCGGACGCACGTACAGCGAATACTTGAGACGTGCATTCGGCCCGCTCGCCCCCGGCCCGAAGCAGGCCATCACACCGGCCAGACGTTCCGACCAGTCGCTCGGGCGAAACTTTTTCCCGTCTTTCGTAATGCCCTGGATAAAGAATTCGGTCGGAGGGGTTTCAGCCATGTGGTTACCCAAGTGACGGCCCGGCGATGCCCAGGCGACGGCGCCTGGATACGCGAACACAAAGCTGGAATGGACGGCGGCACAAGCATTCCGATATCCCGAAAACAGGACGCCGACGCGTGCTGCCGGTGTGCCGCACCGGATTTGTGCAGCGCACAGCTTGTGTCCGGCAGAGCGCGAAGAGGCTTGCCTGCCGGGCTGGAGAAAACTTTTGGATTATACCGCAGCGCGCCATCGCGCGTCGTCCCGACGCCCCCTTCCCGTACCGCCGGCCGCGCGCGGAGATCGCGCCCCGCTTCTCTTCGCGGCTCGTCAAAGCACAGAAAATCCTTTATGCTGCTTTGAGTTATCCACACCCGACGGCGGCGCCGTCCGGCCTCGCTGCCGGGTGAAACCCGCCGTATTTCGCTTCATGACCGCCAAAACCATTCGTCACTACCTGCAGTTCAAGGATTTCTCGCTGGAAGACTACGAGTACGTGCTCGAACGCACGGGTATCCTGAAGCGCAAGTTCAAGAACTACGAGACCTATCACCCGCTGCACGACCGCACGCTCGCGATGATCTTCGAGAAGAGCTCGACGCGCACGCGCCTGTCGTTCGAGGCCGGGATCTTCCAGCTCGGCGGCCACGCCGTCTTCATGAGCACGCGCGACACGCAGCTCGGCCGCGGCGAGCCCGTCGAGGATTCCGCGCAGGTCATCTCGCGGATGGTCGACATCATCATGATCCGCACGTTCGAGCAGGAGGTCATCCAGCGCTTCGCGGAAAACTCCCGCGTGCCGGTGATCAACGGCCTGACCAACGAATACCACCCGTGCCAGGTGCTCGCCGACATCTTCACGTACTACGAGCACCGCGGCCCGATCGCCGGCAAGACCGTCGCATGGGTCGGCGATGCGAACAACATGCTCTACACGTGGATCGAAGCCGCGCAGATCCTCGGCTTCAAGCTGCGCCTGTCGACGCCGCCCGGCTATGCGCTCGACATGAAGCTCGTGTCGCCCGACAGCGCACCGTTCTACGAGGTGTTCGACGATCCGAACGAAGCATGCAAGGGCGCCGATCTCGTGACGACCGACGTATGGACGAGCATGGGTTTCGAAGCCGAGAACGAAGCGCGGATGAAGGCGTTCGCCGACTGGTGCGTCGACGAGGAAATGATGGGGCACGCGAACCCGGACGCGCTGTTCATGCACTGCCTGCCCGCGCACCGCGGCGAGGAAGTGACGGCCGGCGTGATCGACGGCCCGCAGAGCGTCGTGTGGGACGAGGCGGAAAACCGCCTGCACGTGCAGAAGGCGCTGATGGAGTTCCTGCTGCTCGGCCGCCTCAAGCACTGACGCGCCGGCGGAATCCGGCAGCAGACGCAAAAAGCGCCGATCGACGATCGGCGCTTTTTGTTTGGGTACGTGAAAACCGGCGCGGACCCGCGCTACAGGCAGACCGGCTCGGCCTCGAGCTCGACGCCGAATTGCTCGCGCACGTCGGCCTGGATCGCCCGTGCCAGCGCGAGCACGTCGGCGCCCGTCGCGCCGCCGCGATTGACGAGCACGAGCGCCTGGCGGTCGTGCACGGCCGCCGCGCCCAGCGCGCGCCCCTTCCAGCCGCAGCGGTCGATCAGCCAGCCGGCCGCGAGCTTCACCTGCCCGTCCGGCTGCGGATACGACACGACATCGGGCGCGCGGGCGCACAGCGCAGCGAACTGCGCGGCGTCGATCACCGGATTCTTGAAGAAACTGCCCGCGTTGCCGAGAACGAGCGGATCGGGCAGCTTCGCGCGGCGGATCGCGACGACCGCGTCGAACACGTCGCGCGGCGTCGCCGCATCGGGCGCGATGCCGCGCGCGTCGAGCTCGCGCGTGACGTCCGCGTAGCCGAGCCGCGGCGCCCATCGCCTGGGCAGCCGGAACGTCACCGACACGATCGCGAACCGGCCGCGCCCTTCCCGCTTGAAGAAGCTGTCGCGATAGCCGAACGCGCAGCGCGCGGCATCGAAGCGCTCGCTGCGCCCCGTAGATAGCTCGACGGCGACCAGCGAATCGAAATACACCTTCATCTCGAGGCCGTACGCGCCGATGTTCTGGATCGGCGCGGCGCCGACCGTGCCCGGGATCAGCGCGAGATTCTCGAGGCCCGGCATCCCGTGCTCGAGCGTCCACGCGACGAAGTCGTGCCAGTTCTCGCCGCCGCCGGCCTCGACGTACCACGCGTCGTCGTCCTCGCGCACGACGCGGCGGCCCGCGATTTCGTCGAGCAGCACGACGCCGTCGAAATCGCGTGTGAACACGACATTGCTGCCGCCGCCGAGCACGAGCTGCGGCAGGTTCGCGACGCGCGGGTCGCGATGCAGCGCCTCGAACTGCGACGCGTGCGTGATGCGCGCGGCGAAGCGCGCGTTCGCGTCGATGCCGAACGTGTTGTGCGCGGCGAGCGGATGGTCGGGAAGCAGCGACAGGGCGGAATCGTCAGGAGGCATCGGCATTCGCGGTCACGTCGGCCCGGGCCGGCGGAAGGCCGGTCTTGGGCAAACGGAGGGGCATCGGTAAAATGGCAAACAGTCCGCAATTATAGCGAGTGCCCGCGCGCGAGCCGGGTGCCCGCATCTCAAGGGAGAATGCCATGCCATCGTTCGACGTCGTTTCCGAAGCGAACATGATCGAAGTGAAGAACGCCATCGAGCAGTCGAACAAGGAAATTTCGACGCGCTTCGACTTCAAGGGCTCCGACGCGCGCGTCGAGCAGAAGGAACGCGAGCTGACGCTGTTCGCCGACGACGATTTCAAGCTCGGCCAGGTCAAGGACGTGCTGATCGGCAAGCTGGCCAAGCGCAACGTCGACGTGCGCTTCCTCGACTACGGCAAGGTCGAGAAGATCGGCGGCGACAAGGTCAAGCAGATCGTCACCGTGAAGAAAGGCGTGACGGGCGATCTCGCGAAGAAGATCGTGCGGCTCGTGAAGGACAGCAAGATCAAGGTGCAGGCGAGCATCCAGGGCGACGCGGTGCGCGTGGCGGGCACGAAGCGCGACGACCTGCAGAGCGTGATCGCGATGCTGCGCAAGGACGTGACCGACACGCCGCTCGACTTCAACAACTTCCGCGACTGATCGCCGGCCGATCCGTCCCGTCATCCCGCCGGGCCCCGCACACGCGGCGCGCCCGGCGCGCGGAAAGCGCCGCGTCGTCAGGCTTTCCCGCCGTCCTGCGCGCCGCCGTCCGCGGCCGCCTTCTTCTTGTCGCCGATCCGGCTCTCCTGCCCCGCGAGCAGCTTCGAAATGTTGCCGCGGTGACGCCACACGAGCAGCACGCTCATCGCGAGCACGGCCCATGCGACCGGGTTGTGGCTCGTGCCGAACAGGAATACGTCGAACACCGGCGCGAACACCGCCGCCACCAGCGCCGCGAGCGACGAATAGCGGAAGAAGAATGCGACGATCAGCCAGGTCAGCGCGGTCGCGAGCCCGAGCACCGGGTGCACGGCGAGCAGCACGCCGGCCGCGGTCGCGACGCCCTTGCCGCCCTGGAAGCGGAAGAACACCGGATACAGGTGGCCGATGAACACGGCAATCGCGACCCATGCGACCGCGACGTCGGGCAGGCCGAAGCGCCGCGCGAGCCAGACGGCAATCCAGCCCTTGAATGCGTCGCCGACGAGCGTCAGGATCGCGGCTTTCTTGTTGCCGCTGCGCAGCACGTTGGTCGCGCCGGGATTCTTCGACCCGTATGAACGCGGGTCGGCCAGGCCCATCGCGGCGCTGACGACGACGGCGAACGACACCGAACCGATCAGGTAGGCAACGAGGGCGGCGAGCAGGATCTGCATGCGGAGGACTCTTCTTTCAACGTATCGGTAAAGGGACGGCTCGGTGCGCGGCAAGCCGAAACGGCGCCCATTCTACCGAACGAGCGCGGCCTGCCACGAAGGTGAAACCCTCAGTCGACGCTCGCGCACTGCACGGGCTGCGCGCCGAGCAGCGACGTGAGCACCGCCGGCGCGAGGCTGACGAGGTAGCCGCGACGGCCGCCGTTCAGGTAGATCGTCGGCAATTCGAGGATCGTCGCCTCGACGTAGACGGGCATCGTCTTGCGCGTACCGAACGGCGACGTGCCGCCGACGAGATAACCCGAATGGCGGTTCGCGACCTCGGGCTTGCACGGCTCGACGCGCTTCGCGCCGATCTGCCGCGCGAGGTTCTTCGTCGACACGGTGCGGTCGCCGTGCATCAACACGATCAGCGGCTTCGCGTGCTCGTCTTCCATCACGAGCGTCTTCACGACGCTGTGCTCGTCGACGCCGAGCTGGCGCGCCGATTCGCCGGTGCCGCCGTGTTCGACGTATTCGTACGGATGCTCGCCGAACGCGACGCCGTGGCGGCGCAACAGCTGGGTCGCAGGGGTTTCGGACACGTGTCTGGATTTACTCATGGCGGCATTCTAATGGCGAACGACCGGCGCGCGCGATGGCGCGCCCGCGCCGGCGGTATACTCGCGGCCCGTTTTCCGCCGGGCGGCCCGCGGCGTCGCCGTGGCGATTCCGCCCATCATCATTGCAGACATCGCGAAACGCTATTGCCCGTTTGGCCGATTGTGGCGCGTGCATCGTCATGGCACGATCGTTCGCAAACATCGTCACGCCGCCGCCCGCCCCTTTTCTGGAGACGCCATGCCCTCGCCCATCCGCTCTTCCGAGTCGCTCGACGTCGATGCGCTGCTCGCCGCGCTGCCTAACCGCATCGCCGACGTGCCCGCGCGCTGGGCCACGCGGGCGCCCGCGCATCCGGCGCTGATCGAGGACGCGCGCCGCCTGTCGTACGGCGACTTGTCGCAGGCCGTCGATGCGGCGGCCGCACGGCTCGCGAGCCTCGGCGTGCAAGGCGGCGACCGCGTGATGATCGTCGCGGAAAACTGCGTCGCGCAGATCGTGCTGCTGTTCGCGGTCGCCCGCGTCGATGCGTGGGCGCTCGTGTCGAACGCGCGGCTGTCTGCCGGCGAACTCGATGCGATCGCCGCGCACGCGCGTCCGAAGCTGATCGCGTTCGCGACGGACGCGTCGCCCGACGCACGTGCCCACGCGGCGCGGCTCGGCGCGACACCCGCCGGCGCGCTGCCGGTCGACATCGGCACATGGTCGTATCGCGTCGATGCGAGCGCGCCTGCCGAACCGGTGGCCGCCGACGGTGCCGCGCAATGCGCGGCGCTGATCTACACGACCGGCACGACCGGCACGCCGAAAGGCGTGATGCTGTCGCACCGCAACCTGCTGTTCATCGCGGCGACGTCGAGCACGCTGCGCCGCGTGTCGCCGGACGACGTCGTCTATACGGTGCTGCCCGTGTCGCACGTGTACGGGCTCGCGTCGGTCTGCCTCGGCAGCCTGTACGCAGGCGCGACGCTGCGGCTCGCACCGCGCTTTGCGCCGGAGGCCGTGCGCATCGCGCTCGCCGACGAAGGCGTCACGATCTTCCAGGGTGTGCCCGCGATGCACGCGAAGCTGCTCGAACACCTGCACACGCACGGCCACGCGTGGCACGCGCCGCGCCTGCGCTTCGCGTATTCGGGCGGCTCGCCGCTCGATGCGAACCTGAAGGCGCGCGTCGAGCGCGTGTACGGCGTGCCGCTGCACAACGGCTACGGGATGACCGAAAGCAGCCCGACCATCACGCAGACGCCGCTCGACGCGCCGCGCGCCGACAGCTCGGTCGGCGTGCCGATTCCGGGCGTCGACATGCGGATCGTCGCGCCGGACGGCACCGACGTGCCGCAAGGCGAAGTCGGCGAGATCCGCGTGCGCGGGCCGAACGTGATGCTCGGCTACTACCGCAACGCGGACGCCACGCGCGCGGCCGTGTCGCCGGACGGCTGGCTGAGCACCGGCGATCTCGCGCGGCAGGACGCGGACGGCGCGGTGACGATCGCGGGCCGCAGCAAGGAACTGATCATCCGGTCCGGCTTCAACGTGTATCCGGTCGAAGTCGAGCAGGTGCTGAACGCGCATCCGGACGTCGTGCAGGCGGCCGTCATCGGCCGCGCGGTCGAAGGCAACGAGGAAGTGCTCGCATTCGTCGAGCTGGTGCCGGGTGCGGCGGCCAACGAAGCGGCGTTGCATGCATGGTGCGCGGAGCGATTGGCGCCTTACAAACGCCCTGCTCACATCCGCGTGCTCGACGCGTTACCGGCCGCATCGACCGGCAAGGTGCTGAAGCACAAGCTGCGCGACCTGGCCTGACGCCAGCCGGCCGGCAGGCGCGCGCAGCGAAGAACGCGCCGTGCCGGAATCGCGCGCCCCCGTGCGCTAGCCGCGCGGATGGTGTTGCGCGTGCAGCGTCCTCAGCCGCTCGCGCGCGACGTGCGTATAGATCTGCGTGGTCGAGATGTCGCTGTGGCCGAGCAGCAACTGCACGACGCGCAGGTCGGCGCCGTGGTTCAGCAGGTGCGTCGCGAACGCATGCCGCAGCGTGTGCGGCGACAGGTGCGCGCGCACGTCGGCCTGCTGCGCGTGGCGCTTGATGATGTTCCAGAACTGCTGGCGCGTCATTCCGTCGCCGCGCGCGGTCACGAACAGCGCGTCGGCCGCGCGTGCGCCGAGCAGCGCCGGCCGCGCATTGCGCAGATAGCGCTCGATCCAGCCGTGCGCGACTTCGCCGAACGGCACGAGCCGCTCCTTCGAGCCCTTGCCCATCACGCGCACGACGCCCTCGTTGAGGCCGACCTCGACGGTCTTCAGCGTCACGAGCTCGCTCACGCGCAGCCCGCTCGCGTACATCAGCTCGAGCATCGTGCGATCGCGCAGGCCAAGCGGCGTGTCGATGTCGGGCGCACCGAGCAGCGCCTCGACCTGCGCCTCGGACAATGTCGACGGGAACCGGGCCGCCTGTTTCGCGGACGTGATCCGCAGCGTCGGGTCCGCGCTCGCGCGATGCTCGCGCACGGCCCAGCCGTAATAGCGACGGAACACCGACAGCCGCCGGTTCGACGACGTCGCCTTGCCGTCGCTGCGCGCGGCAATGTAGCCCGTCACCATCGCCTCGTCGGCCGAATCGAGCGGCGCGTCGTGCGTCGCGGCCAGCCATCGGGAAAACAGCACCAGATCGCGCCGGTACGCGTCGAGCGTGTTGCGCGACAGCCCGTGCTCGAGCCACAGCGCATCGCAGAACACGTCGATCGACGCGCGGCTCGCAAGCAGCGCGGGCGATGCCGCGGCGGCATCGTCGTCGGCTTCGGGGGAAATCAGCGGTTCGCTCATCAGTACGGCACGCCTTCGTGCGCCAGCAGCCAGCGCTTCACTTTCTGGTAATAACCGTTGTCGTCGTGGTTCGCGAAGCCGCCGAGGCCGCCTGCCGCGACGACGCGATGGCACGGGATCACGAGCGGGAAGTAGTTCGCGCCGCACGCCTGGCCGACCGCGCGCGGCGCGCTGCCGATCCGCTTCGCGACCTGCCCGTAGGTCAGCACCGTGCCGGGCGGGATATCGCTGATCACGTCCCACACGCGGTGCTGGAACGCGCTGCCGACTTCGGCGAGCGGCAGGTCGAAGCGCGCCGACGCACGCTCGAAATAACGTTCGATCTGCTTGACCGCGCGCTTCGCGAGCGGCGAATCCGGCTCGACCGACTTCACCGATTCGGGCAGATAGACGATCTCGCGCACCACCGCGGCGTCCGTGCGGATGCCGACCTTGCCGAACGGCGCGTCGATGACTGCATTGAACATTGCCCTCTCCTGAGCGATGGATGGCGCGGCACCGCCGCGCGCCGACGACACTTTACGCCGCCTTCACGCGGCGCGCAGCGCCCATTCGACATGCTCGCGCACGACCGGCGACGGATCGTCGGCCCGCGCGCGCAACGCGGCGACGATCGCGTCGCGCGCCTGCGGCGAAAGCCGGTCGGCGCTCGCGCGCAGCGCATTGCCGAGCCCGACCGCGAGATTGCGCAGCCAGCTTTCGTAACCGATGCGCCGGATCGCGCTGCCCTGCATCCGCGTATCGAACGCTTCCGCATCCCACCCGAACAGCTCGACGAGCGTCGCGCGGTCGAGGCCGTGCCGCACGTCGAAATCGGCCACCGGCGCGGCCTGCGCGAACTTGTTCCACGGGCACACGAGCTGGCAGTCGTCGCAGCCGTACACGCGATTGCCGATCATCGGCCGTAGTGGCTCGGGAATGCTGCCTTTCAGCTCGATCGTCAGGTACGAGATGCAGCGGCGCGCATCGACGCGGTACGGCTCGACGATCGCGCCGGTCGGGCACGCGTCGATGCAGCGCGTGCAACTGCCGCAATGCGCGCCCGGGGTCTCGGGTGCGGTATCGGGCGACGTGTGCGCGTCGGTCGGCAGCGGAATATCGACGTAGATCTCGCCGAGGAAGAACAGCGAACCCGCATCGCGCTGCAGCAGCAGCGTGTGCTTGCCGCGCCAGCCGACGCCGGCCTTCTGCGCGAGCTCGACCTCGAGCACGGGCGCCGAGTCGGTGAACACGCGGTAGCCGAACGCGCCGATCTCGTGCTCGATGCGCTCCGCGAGCGTCTGCAGCCGGTTGCGCAGCACCTTGTGATAGTCGCGGCCGCGCGCATAGATCGACACGACGGCCGCCTGCGGATCGTCGAGCCGCGCCCGTTCGCGTGCGCGCCAGTCGTGCGGCGCGAGCGCACCGGGCACATCGCCGGGCGCGCCAGGGGCGAGCGTTTCGGCCGGCAGGTAGGCGAGTCGCACGGAAATCACGCGTCGCGTACCGGCCACAAGTTCGGCCGGCCGCGCGCGTTTCATCCCATGTTTCGCCATATAATCCATTTCGCCGTGGTATCCGGCTTCCAGCCAGGCGGCGAGGCCTGCTTCGGCATCCGAGAGATCGGTATCGCTGATGCCGATCGCCCCGAAACCCAATTCGCGCCCCCACGCCCTGATGCGCGCGGCGAGCGCAGTCAAGGCCGCATCGTCGAGCGCGCACGGCGCCGCGCCTTCGGCATGAGTCGAAGGCCTGTCGGATGCGGCGAGTTCCGGTAATCGGTTCATCGCACTATTTTACGAGAATGCCAGCCACGTCCCATACGCCTCATGCCGCCACGCTGCCCGCCCCGCTCGCGGAGCGCGTGATCGCGCTCGCCGACGAAGCGGCGACCGAGGCCTTCGGCACCCGCTTCGCGCATGCGCTCGACGCGGCGCGCCTCGATCTCGCCCGCGCGCATGCGTTCGACGGGCTGCAGATCCAGCTGGTCGGCGATCTCGGCGCGGGCAAGACGACCCTCGTGCGCGCGATCCTGCGCGGCCTCGGCCACCAGGGCCGCGTGCGCAGCCCGACCTATACGCTCGTCGAGCCGTACGCGCTCGAACGCAGCGATGGGGAACTTGAGGTCTATCACTTCGATCTGTATCGATTCAACGATCCGGCCGAATGGTCCGACGCAGGCTTTCGCGAATATTTCAATTCCAGCGCGATCTGCCTCGTCGAATGGCCGCAACAGGCGGGCGTGCTGCTCGGCGTGCCCGACCTGGTTTTCTCGCTCGACGTGGATGGCGACGGCCGCGCCCTCACCGTCCGGGCGTACAGCGCTTCAGGAAAGGCATGTCTCGAAAGATGTTGATCAAACCGTTCCGCTCGATCGAATCGGCGGCCACCGCGACGCATAACTGGCGGCGCCGCCAGATCCTGCGCGCGGGCGCGTCGACGCTGGTGCTCGGCCTCGTCGCGCCGCGGCTCGCGCACGCGTCATCGGTGCTCGGCGTGCGCGTGTGGCCCGCGCGCGATTACACGCGCGTCACGATCGAATCCGACCAGCCGCTGCAGAATAGCCAACAACTGCTGCAGGGTCCCGACCGTCTCGTCGTCGACCTGAACGGCCTCGATCTCGACCAGGCGCTGCGCGACCTCGTGTCGAAGATCGCGCCGAACGATCCGCAGATCCAGTCGGTGCGCGTCGGCCAGTATCAGCCGCACGTCGTGCGGATGGTGTTCGACCTGAAAGGCTCGGTGAAGCCGCAGGTGTTCACGCTGCCGCCGGTCGGCACCTACAAGTACCGGCTCGTGTTCGACCTGTATCCGGCCGTCGCGCCCGATCCGCTGACCGACCTGATCGCGCAGACGGAACGCAAGGAACAGGCGCTCAACGACACGGCGCGCGCGCAGCAGATGCAGCCGCCGAGCGCGCTGAACGGGCCGGCCACGCCGCCCGTCGCGGGCAACGACAACAGCGACGCGTTCTTCCAGCGCTTCGCGCAGAACACGCCGGGCACACCGCACACGCCGCCGGCTGCCGGCACGCCCGCGACGCCCGCGAAGCCCGCGAAGCCGGCCGTCAAGCCGCCGCCCGTCATCGCGCGCCGCGACGACAGCGACGACGACGGCGACACCTACAAGTTCACCGCACCGAAATCCGGCAAGGGCGGCACCGTGCGCCTGCTGACGGTCGCGATCGATCCGGGCCACGGCGGCGAGGATCCGGGCGCGATCGGCGGCGGCGGCACGTACGAGAAGCACATCGCGCTCGACATCGCGAAGAAGCTGCGCGCGAAGATCGACGGCGCGCCGAACATGCGCGCGATGATGACGCGCGACGCCGACTTCTTCGTGCCGCTGAACGTGCGCGTGCAGAAGGCGCGCCGCGTCGGCGCCGATCTCTTCGTGTCGATCCACGCGGACGCGTTCACGACGCCGTCCGCGCGCGGCTCGTCGGTGTTCGCGCTATCCGATCACGGCGCGTCGAGCGCCGCGGCGCGCTGGCTCGCGAACAAGGAGAATTCGTCGGACCTGATCGGCGGCATCAACATCAAGACGCAGGACGCGGCCGTGAGCCGCGCGCTGTTCGACATGTCGACGACCGCTCAGATCCGCGATTCGATGCGCTACGGCAACTACGTGCTGAAGGAAGTCGGCGGCATCAACAAGCTGCACAAGGGCTCGGTCGAGCAGGCCGGGTTCGCGGTGCTGAAGGCGCCCGACATTCCGTCGATCCTCGTCGAGACCGCGTTCATCAGCAACCCGGACGAAGAGCGCAGGCTCAACGACGACAGCTATCGCGACGAGATGGCCGACGCGATCTTCCGCGGCATCAAGCGTTATTTCGCCGCGAATCCGCCGCTCGCGAAGAACCGGATGGCCTGACGGCCGTACCCGGCCACCCCGCCCCGCCGCCGGCACGCAGCGCGTGCCGGCGCGTCACGACGCCGCAAAGCGGCGCATCAGTTTCCCGCCGAACACGTTCACCGCGAGCCCGCCCATCACGAGCGCCGCGCCGATCAGTTGCGCGCGCGTCAGGTGCTCGTCGAGCAGCAGCGCCGACGACGCGAGCCCGACGATCGGCACCAGCAGCGAAAATTGCGCGACCTGCGCGGCCGGGTAGCGCGACATCAGGCGGCTCCACAGTCCGTAGCCGAGCAGCGTCGCGACGAACGCGAGATAGACGACCGCGAAGATCGACGCACCGTCGAGCCCGGCGAGCGCGGTCGCGATCCGCTGCGGCCCCTCGAACCATAGCGACAGCAGGAAGAACGGCACGGGCGGCACGAGGCTCGCCCACACGACGAGCGACACGAGGTTCGCTTTCCCGACCTTCTTCGTGACGATGTTGCCGAACGCCCACATCGCGGCCGAACAGATCGTCAGCAGGAAACCCGCGAGCGTCATCGCGCGGCCGCCCTGCGCCGCGATCACGACGAGCCCGCCCGCGGCGATCGCGAGCCCGACCAGGTTCTGCACACGCAGCCGCTCACCGAGGAACAGCATCGCGAACACCAGCGTGAAGAACGCCTGCGACTGCAGCACGAGCGACGCGAGGCCGGCCGGCATGCCGACGTACATGCCGGTGAACAGGAACACGAACTGGCCGAGCTGGATCGTCGCGCCGTACAGCAGCAGCAGGCGCCACGGAATCTGCGGCCGGCGCACGAAGAACACCGCGGGCACGGCCGCGAGCGTGAAGCGCAGCGCACCGAGCAGCATCGGCGGCATCCCGTGCAGGCCGACCTTGATCACGACGAAGTTCACGCCCCACGCCAGGATCACGACCAGCGCGAGCAGCAAGTCCTTCGGGGCCATCATCGGCGTCTCCTCGATTGTCGAATCGTTGTGCAAAGTACCCAAACCCTGTCGCTTCGCGCCAGGCCCCCTGAGGGGGTCAGGAAAACTTGGGGCGGCCCGGCGTTTTCTTGAGAAGCGCGTCAGTCTACCGGGTTTCGCCGCCCGGCCCGATACCCGCGCGGCGCGCATGGAATCGTCGGCGGGCGGCTATTACAATGACCTGCATCCCCATCGCATCACCGGACCCGCCATGACCGACTCGATCAAAGCCCTGCTGAAGCCGCACGTGCGCGACATCGGCAATCTGCAGGTGCGCCGCACGCTGCCCGCGCTCGCCGCGCGCCTCGTCGGCCCGTTCATCTTCTTCGATCACATGGGGCCCGCCACGCTGCCGGCCGGCACAGGGCTCGACGTGCGGCCGCATCCGCATATCGGGCTCGCGACCGTCACCTACCTGTTCGACGGCGCGATCCTGCACCGCGACAGCCTCGGCTCGCGGCAGGAAATCGTGCCGGGCGACGTGAACTGGATGACGGCCGGCCGCGGGATCGTCCACTCCGAACGCACGCCCGATGCGCAGCGCGCAAACGGCCACACGGTGCACGGGATCCAGACCTGGGTCGCGCTGCCGCGCGCGCACGAAACCACCGAACCGTCGTTCGAGCACCATGCGGCCGACACGCTGCCGAAGCGCGACGAAGACGGCGTGTCGCTGACGGTGATCGCCGGCGATGCGTTCGGGCTGCGCTCGCCGGTCACGACGTTCTCGCGCACGCTGTACGTCGCGGCCGAATTCGCGGCCGGCGGCCGCATCGAACTCGACGCGTCGCACGAGGAGCGCGCGGTCTACGTGGTCGACGGCGATCTCGCGATCGACGGCACGCCGGTTCCGGCCGAGCAGATGGCCGTGCTCGCGCCGGGCGCGGCGGTCACGCTGACGAGCGCCGGCGGCGCGCGCGCGATGCTGCTCGGCGGCGACAGGATCGACGGCGAGCGCTTCATCGAATGGAATTTCGTCGCCAGCAGCCGCGACGCGATCGCGCGCGCGAAGGAAGCCTGGACGCGCCAGGAAATGGGCAAGGTGCCGGGCGAGACCGAGTGGATTCCGCTGCCCGAGTCGAAGCCGCGTTGAAAAACGGGCGCGCCGCCCCCATCCTGACGATATTCGAACGGAAGAGAACGACATGGACACCACGCTTGCCACATTCGAGAAAGACGTCATCGAGGCGTCGCTGGACACGCCCGTGCTGGTCGACTTCTGGGCGCCCTGGTGCGGCCCCTGCAAGACGCTCGGCCCGCTGCTCGAAAAACTCGAAGCCGATTACGACGGCCGCTGGAAGCTCGTGAAGGTCAACGTCGACGAGAACCAGGAACTCGCCGCGCACTTCCAGACGCGCAGCATCCCGCACGTGATCGCGTTCGCGGACGGGCGCCCGGTCGACCAGTTCGTCGGCGTGCTGCCCGAAGGCCAGTTGCGCGCGTTCCTCGACCGGCTGCTGCCGGCGCCCGAGGAAGCCGAACGCCGCGCCGCGCAGTACGCGATGGCAGAATCGCGCTACGACGACGCGCTCACGCACCTCGAAGCGGCGCTCGCGCTGAACCCCGGTTTCGACGACGCGCGCCTCGACCTGATCGAACTGCTGCTCGCGAACAACCAGGTCGAAGTCGCGCGCGCCGAGGCCGAACGCCTGTCGCCGCAGATCGTGCAGGACGGCGATCCGCGCTACCAGGCGATCAAGACCCGTTTCGACGCGCTCGACGCAACGGCCGACCTGCCGCCGACCGACGCGCTCGAAGCGCGCATTGCGGCGAACCCCGGCGATCTCGACGCGCGCTTCGACCTCGCGCAGAGCCTGATCGCGCGGCGCGAGTATGAAGGCGCGCTGGAGCAGTTGCTGGAAATCGTGCTGCGCGACCGCGCGTACGGCGACGATCTCGGCCGCAAGACGATGATTTCGGTGTTCGAGCTGGCGGGCGACCGCCCCGATATCGTCGCCGGATGGCGGCGCAAGCTGAGCATGGCGCTCAACTGACGAACGACCGGCCGGGCCGCAATGGCCCGGCTGGGGCACCGTATCGCCGGCAGCGCGTGTCCCGCGCCGCAGCATGAAGCAACGCCCGCGCGTCGCCGCTCAGCAGCTCAGCCCGCGGCCTGCGCCGCGATCGCGCGCAGCGCATGCGCGGCGGCCGCGAAGCCGAAGCTCGCGGTCACGCACACGCTCGAACCGAATCCCGCACAGTTGAGCCCCGCGACGTGCGCGGCCGTGGACGGCTCCGCGCCGTCCTCGATGTCGCATGCAGCCGCTTCCGGGTAGATCAGCGGCTCGTCCGAATACACGGCGCTGACCTTGAAGCGCGCCTTCGGCCCGCGCGGAAAGCCGTGCTGCTTGCGCAACTGCGCGCGCACCTTCGACAGCAATGGATCCTGGATCGTCAGCGCGAGATCGTCGATCCGGATGCGTGTCGGGTCGAGCTGCCCGCCCGCGCCGCCGACCGTGACGAGCGGCTGCCGCTTCGCGACGCACCACGCGATCAGCGCGACCTTCGTGCGCACGCTGTCGATCGCATCGATCACGTAGTCGAAGCCGCCGCCGAGCAGCGCGTCGAAGTTGTCGGGTTCCGCGAAATCCTCGATCCGGTTCACGCGGCACGCGGGATCGATCAGCGCGATCCGCTCGGCCATCGCGTCGACCTTCGGCTTGCCGTAATTGCCGTCGAGCGCATGGATCTGCCGGTTCGTATTGCTTTCCGCGACGTTGTCGAGATCGATCAGCGTCAGCGTGCCGACCGCGCTGCGCGCGAGCGCCTCGGCCGTCCACGACCCGACGCCGCCGATCCCGATCACCGCGACGTGCGCACGCTCGAAAGCGGCGGCCGCCGGCGCGCCATACAGCCGCGCGACGCCGCCGAAACGCCGTTCGCGATCCACGTCAAGCTGGATTGTCGGGGTCGGGGTAAGATCAGAAGAACTGGGCGGGGCAGTGTCGGCAGCGGACATGGCAGCAAGGAAAACGTAAGTCGAGCAGCCCTCTATTTTGCCTGAACTCCCCGCTCCCACGTCCCACTGTGCACGCACGATTCTTGCGCGTTCGCTATACTGGCCCCAGATTGAAGCGTTTGCATAACATGACGACTCTCGCCGATCTCCGCATCAACTATTCGCGTGCTTCGCTCGACGAAGCCGATGCCGCCCCCGACCCCTTCGTCCAGTTCGACCGCTGGTTCAAGGAGGCGCTCGCCGCCAAACTGCCCGAGCCGAACACGATGACGCTCGCGACCGTCGGCGCCGACGGCCGGCCGTCGGCCCGGATCGTGCTCATCAAGGGCGTCGACGAACGCGGGTTCGTCTTTTTCACCAATTACGAAAGCCGCAAGGGGCACGACCTCGCCGCGCATCCGCAAGCGGCGCTGCTGTTCTACTGGATCGAGCTCGAGCGCCAGGTGCGCATCGAAGGCCGGATCGAGAAAACCAGCGCCGAAGAAAGCGACCGCTATTTCGCGTCGCGCCCGCTCGGTTCGCGCATCGGCGCATGGGCGTCCGACCAGAGCGCGGTGATCGACAGCCGCGCGACGCTCGAAGCGCGCGAGAAGGCCGTCAGCGAACGCTACGGCGACGCCCCGCCGCGCCCGCCGCACTGGGGCGGCTACCGCCTCGTGCCCGACGCGATCGAGTTCTGGCAGGGGCGCCCGTCGCGGCTGCACGACCGTCTGCTCTATACGCGCGACGCCGACACGTCGCCGGGCTGGACGATTTCGCGCCTGTCGCCGTAAGCGCGGCGCAGGCGCACGCCGGTCGTGTCTCGTATTGCATCCGGGCGCCCGCGCCGCAAGCGGCGGGCGCCGTCAAGATACTTGGCTGTATTCGATTCAACGAACAAACGGAGAATCCAAATGTTCTGGGAAAAGAAGCTGGCACAGTGGGCGGACGAAGTACGGGCGAAAGCGAACATACCGGCGCGCCTCGTGCTGTGGAACGGCGAGCAACTCGATTTCGGCACCTTCAGCGCGCCGCAGGTCACGCTGAAGGTGAACAGCGCGTCGGCGTTGCCGCTGTTGCTCGAACCGAGCCTCGACAATCTCGGCGAGGCGTACGTGAAGGGCAAGATCGACATCGAGGGCAAGCTGTCGGACATCATCAACATCGGCTACTCGCTCGCGCGCAACACGGTGACGAGCGCGAGCAAGCTCGCGCGCGTGAAGCGCTACTTCAATCACACGAAGAACACCGACAAGAAGGCGATCCAGTACCACTACGACGTCTCGAACGAGTTCTACAAGCTGTGGCTCGACGAGAACATGGTGTACTCGTGCGCGTACTTCGAGAACGGCGACGAGGATCTCGCCACCGCGCAGATCAAGAAGATCGACCACATCCTCACGAAAATCCAGTTGCAGCCGGGCCAGCGCCTGCTCGACATCGGCTGCGGCTGGGGCGCGCTCGTGCTGCGCGCCGCGCAGAAGTTCGGCGCGACGTGTCTCGGCGTGACGCTGTCGCAGAACCAGTTCGACCTCGCGACCGCGCGCGTGAAGGCCGCGGGACTGGAAGACAAGATCGAGATCCGCCTGCAGGACTACCGCGAAATCGACGGCCAGTTCGACCGCATCACGAGCGTCGGGATGTTCGAGCACGTCGGCCGCAAGAACCTGCCGCTGTACTTCTCGCGGGTGCGCGAACTGCTCGCCGACGACGGCATCGCGATGAACCACGGCATCACGTCGACCGACGCGGAAAGCGGCGAAACGGCGCTCGGCGGCGGCGAGTTCATCGACCGCTACGTGTTCCCGGACGGCGAGCTGCCGCACATCAGCCTCGCGCTCGAAGCGGCGCAGCGCGGCGGGCTGGAAGCGGTTGACGTCGAAAGCCTGCGGCGGCACTATGCGCGCACGCTCGACATCTGGACGGAAAACTTCGAGGCGAAGGCCGAGGAAGCGCGAAAACTCGTCGACGACGAAAAATTCCGCATCTGGCGCGTGTATCTCGCCGGCTGCGCGTATGCGTTCGAACACGACGACGTGTCGATCTTCCAGATCGTGTGCCGCAAGGCCGGACGCAGCGCGAAAACGCTGCCGTGGTCGCGGCGCTATATGTACGAACACGCGCTGCCGCGCTAGGCGGCGCTTCACGCTGGGCATGCATGGGTGACGGCAGGACGCGGCGCAAGGCGCCGCCGGAACGACAGCAGCGCGACGACACGGACGAGTCGCACGCCGACGGACAATTCGACCTGTTCGGCGTGCCGGCGGACGCCGCACGCGCGTCGCCTCCCGCAGGCGACCCGCCCGCTGCAAACGCCGATGAACGCGTGACGTCGAACCCGCATGACGATGCGCGGCAGGCGCCACCCGCCCGCGCAGCCTCCCGCCGTTCCGACTCCGACGAACCACCGCCCGCCTCCGGCCTGCTGTGGAACGAACCGTCGCCACCGGCCGCGCCGACGAAAAAAGGCCGGCGCCAGCGCGGCGTGCCGCCCGCGCCGATCGCAGCGGACGTCGCCGATGCAGCGGCCGGCCTGCCGCCTAACGTCCGGCTCGGCACGTCGTCGTGGTACTTCCCCGGCTGGAACGGCATCGTCTACGACGGCGATTTCGCGCAGACGAAGCTGTCGCGCGAAGGGCTCGAAGCATACGGCGCACATCCGCTATTGAAGAGCGTGAGCCTCGACCGGTCGTTCTACGGCCCGCTGTCGGTGGCCGACTACCTGCGCTACGCGCAGCAGGTGCCCGACGATTTCCGTTTCGTCGTGAAGGCGCCGGCCGCCGTGACCGACGCGGTCGTGCGCGGCCGGCGCGGCGAGCCGTCGGGACCGAACCCGACCTTCCTCGACGCGCAACTCGCCACCCGGGAATTCGTGCAGCCTTGCGTCGAAGGGCTCGGCCGGAAGGCCGGCGTGCTCGTGTTCCAGTTCTCGCCGCTGCCCGATCATCTGCTCGCCGAACCGGCCGCGCTGATCGACCGGCTCGCCGCGTTCTTCGCGGCGCTGCCGCCGCTGCCGCCGGAAGCCGACGGCCCGCGCTACGCGATCGAGATCCGCGACGCGAGCCTGCTCACGCCGCGCTTCATCCGCGCGCTCGCCGCGCTCGGCGTGCGCTACTGCGTCGGCCTGCACGCGCGGATGCCCGACCCGCTGCGCCAGGCCGCCGCCCTCGCGCTGCTCGACGGCGACGCGCCGGGCCCGCTGATCGTGCGCTGGAGCCTGCACGGCGGCTTCAAGTACGAACAGGCGAAAGCGAAGTACGAACCGTTCGACAAGCTCGTCGACGAGGATCCGGCCACGCGCTCGGCGCTCGCCGAACTGGCCGCGCGCTACGCGCTGGCCGGGCAGCCGGTGATCATCACGATCAACAACAAGGCGGAAGGCTCCGCGCCGCTGTCGTGCATCGCGCTCGCGCGCGAAATCGCCGCCGCGTGCGCGCAGTGGCGCAACGAGGCGGCTTGACGTCGGGTTCGCCGGTTTCCGCCGGTCGCGCGCTTACGCGCCGCGCAGCGACTTCAGCCGGTGCGAGAACTTCTGCCGGAATTTCGCGAGCTTCGGCCCGATCACGACCGAGCAGTAGCCCTGCCCCGGGTTACGCGCGTAATAGTTCTGGTGATAGTCCTCGGCCGGCCAGTAGTTGCCGTCGAGCGGCACGACCTGCGTGACGATCGGCTGCCCGAACACCTGCTCGCGCTCCAGCTCGCTGATCACGTCCAGCGCGGTGTCGCGCTGCGCATCGGAATGCGTGAACACGACCGACCGGTACTGCGTGCCGACGTCGTTGCCCTGCCGGTTCAACTGGGTCGGATCGTGCGTCGCGAAGAAGATCTCGAGAATCTCGCGATAGCCGATGCGCGCCGGATCGAACGTCACGTTGACGACTTCCGCGTGGCCCGTGTCGCCTTCGCAGATGTCGCGATAACCGGGATTGCGCGTATGGCCGCCCGCATAGCCCGACTGGACGGCCGTCACGCCGTCGACGTCGAGAAACACGGCCTCCGTGCACCAGAAACACCCGCCTCCCAACGTCGCGGTTTCAAGCATTTCGTTCCCCATGAAATCAGACCCTCGTTGATGACAGCAGCCGGCACGCAGGTGCCGGCGCCACCGTTGCATCTCGCCGCTGCGCGTCCGTGGTACGGGACGCAGCGGCACTTCGGCAAGTATCTCACTCGCGCGCGAACCTGGCAGATCGCACAGGTGCCGCGCGCGACCGGCCACACGTTTCTCGACTACACTTAGGCACGCGTAACCGCGGCGCAAACCGTCCGGCCACGCAAAGCGTCCGATGCACGCCCGACCCTGATGCACCCATCATCTGCCGGAACATCGATATGCACGTCTTGACAGACATCGCCCGCGTCGCGGGCCCGGTCGCCGCCACGTCGCGAGCCGACGCTTCAACTTCACCTTCGCGATATCGTGCGCGCGTGTCACTCAGGGCGTCGCGATCCGGTTCATCGTCTTCACCCGCTTTCACGATCTGATGCACGGCGCCGCGCGTGTCGCCGACGCGTGCGTCCGCCTGCCGATCGCGCCCGCCGGCGAGATGCGCGCCGCGCGGCCACCTCGACCCGCACGCCCGCAGCGCACGGCCGTGCGTCAGTAGTCCGATACCACAGAGAGGGCATCACCATGAGCATGCGGCCTGACCCGACGTTTCACGCTTCGCCCGAGCTTGCGATGCAGGCGCCGGCGGAAGAGTTTGCCTATACGTTGTTGCTGAGCCCCGATTTTTCCAGACCCGACGCGCTCGCCGTGATCGACGTGAAGCCCGGCTCGCCGACCTACGGAAAGATCGTGCACACGGTGACGATGCCGAACACCGGCGACGAGTTTCACCACTTCGGCTGGAATGCGTGCTCGTCGGCGCTGTCGCCGCTGACCGGCCATGCGTTCCTCGAACGCCGCTTCCTGATCATCCCCGGCCTGCGCTCGTCGCGCATCTACGTGATCGACACGAAGCCGCATCCGACGCAGGCACGGATCCACAAGATCATCGAGCCCGAGGAGATCTTCGCGAAGACCGGTTATTCGCGGCCGCACACCGTTCACTGCGGCCCCGAGGGCATCTACGTGAGCACGCTCGGCGGCGCGGGCAAGGACGGCACCGACGGCGCGCCAGGCATCTTCATCATGGATTGCGAAACCTTCGACGTGCTCGGCCGCTGGGAGATCGATCGCGGCCCGCAGGACAAGCACTACGATTTCTGGTGGAACCTGCCGCGCGACTACATGGTGTCGAGCGAATGGGCGCTGCCGCCGCAATTCGAGAACGGCATCGTGCCCGAGGACCTGCTCGCGAACAAATACGGGCACCGGCTGCATTTCTGGGACCTGCGCGCGCGGCGCAACGTGCAGACGATCGATCTCGGCGCGCAGCACCAGATGGCGCTCGAAGTGCGGCCCGCGCACGACCCGGTGCGCGAATACGGATTCGTCGGCGTGGTGGTCGATACGACGAACCTCGAAGGCTCGATCTGGACCTGGTGGCGCGAGGACGGCAAGTTCCATGTGAAGAAGACCGCGACGATCCCGGCCGAGCCGGCCGCGGCCGACGAGTTGCCGCCGCTGCTGAAAGCGTTCGGCGCGGTGCCGCCGCTCGTGACCGACATCGACCTGTCGCTCGACGATCGCTTCCTCTACGTGTCGTGCTGGGGCACCGGCGAGATGCGCCAGTACGACGTGTCGGATCCGCATAACCCGGTGCTCGCGGGGTCGGTGCGGATCGGCGGCATCGTGCGCCGCGCGCCGCACACGAACGGCCGCGCGTTCGCGGGCGGCCCGCAGATGGTCGAGATCAGCCGCGACGGCCGGCGCGTGTACTGGACCAACTCGCTTTATTCGACATGGGACGACCAGTTCTATCCGGACGGCGTGCCCGCCGCGCAGGTGCTCGCACATGCGGGGCCGGACGGCGGGCTGACGCTCGCCGATGATTACTGGGTCGAGTTCCCCGACGGCTATCGCGCGCACCAGATCCGGCTCGAAGGCGGCGACTGCTCGACCGACTCGTTCTGCTACCCGTCGGTCAAGCGTTGAACACCGGACTTCACGCGCAGTTCGCGCTGTGGGCGGCCGTGCTCGCGAGCGGCGTGTATCACGGGCTCAATCCCGCGATGGGCTGGCCGCTCGCGGTGTCGAACGCGCTGATGACGCGCCGCGGCGGCGCGCTCGTCGCGGCGCTCGGCTATCTCGCGCTCGGCCATGCGCTCGCGGTATTCGCGGTGATGCTGCCGTTCGGGCTGCTCGCGGCGCTGCTCGCGTGGCAGTCGGCGATCCGGATCGGCGCGAGCGCGCTCGTGATCGGCTTCGGCGCCGTGCTGCTGATCCGGCGCCGGCATCCGCGTGCGCTCGCGCGGATCCCGCCGGCGCGGCTCGGCCTGTGGTCGTTCGCGGTCGCGATCGCGCACGGCGCGGGGCTGATGCTGGTGCCGATCTACCTCGGGCTTTGCGGTCTCGACATGGATGCCGGCCACCGCGCGGCGGCCACGCTCGTCGATGCGCATCTCGGGATGGCGCTCGTCGTCGCGGCCGTGCATGCGGCCGCGATGATCGCCGCCGGCGGCGGGCTCGCGTGGCTCGTGTACCGCTATCTCGGGCTGAAGTTCGTGTCGCGGAGCTGGTTCAATCTCGATGCGGTGTGGGCATCGAGCCTGATCGTGACGGGTGCGCTGTCGCTCGGGCTGGCGGCGACGCAATAGCGCGGGCGTCGATGGCGCGCATGGCGGATCGGCAGGTGGACAGGCCGGCGGCACCGCACAAAAACGCGACAGAACGGCCATGCCGACCGCGCGCCATCGTGAACCCGGCAGCGCGTTGCAGTGTTCGTTACGTCACGCTACCCCCGCGATGTGCCGTCCGGCCGGGTCCGGCGGCCCCGATTCCGCTAAAATCGGGCCATGCGCACCACTTCCCAATCGACCGCCTTGTCGCCTTTCGTCCGCCGCGCCCGTCGCACCCGCGTCGCGCCGCGCCCGCCCGTTTCGTTCCGGATGGCCGCCCGATGAGCCGCGCCAACCCGCCGGATTTCGATGCGGCCGCCTTCCGCCAGGCACTCGGCCAGTTCGCGACGGGCGTGACGGTGATCACGACGCGCGCACCGTCCGGGCAACTGATCGGCATCACCGCCAGCTCGTTCAACTCGGTATCGCTCGATCCGCCGCTCGTGCTGTGGAGCCTCGCGCACAAATCGGCGTCGACGCCCGTGTTTCGCGGCAACAGTCATTACGTGGTGAACGTGCTTGCGGCGTCGCAACTCGACCTGTGCAAGCGCTTCTCGACCTACAAGGGCGACCGCTTCGAAGGAATCGCGCATGTGGCCGGCAACTCGGGGATGCCCGTGCTCGACGGCGCGCTCGCGTGGTTCGAATGCCATAACCGCAGCCGCTACGACGAAGGCGACCACGTGATCTTCGTCGGCGAAGTGGAACGCTGCGGCGTGCGCGCCGCTTCGGACGAGACACCGCCGCTCGTGTTCCACGGCGGCGGCTTCCACGGCCTTACACCGCTTTGATCGCGCCCGTGCGCGCCAGCCCGACCGGCGCGCCGGCTTCGTCCTTCAACGTCTGCAGCACGATGTTCGAACGGATGTCCATCACGCCGGGCGCCTTGTAGAGCCGGTTCAGCACGAAATCCGAATAGTGCTTGAGGTTGTGCGCGAGCACGCGCAGCAGATAGTGGCTCTCGCCCGTCACGACGAACGCGCCGACCACCTCGGGCCATTCGCGCAGCGCTTCCGCGAAGCGCTCGTGCCATTGATTCTCTTCGTTGCGCATCGATACCTGCACGAACGCCTCGAGCTCGAAGCCGAGCTTCTCGCGGCTCAGGCACGCGCGATAGTGCTCGATCACGCCCTGCTCCTCGAGCAGGCGCATGCGGCGCAGGCAGGCGGACGGCGAAAGCGAAATCCGCTCCGCCAGGTCGAGATTGCTGATTCTGCCCTCCTCCTGCAATACCGCCAGAATCCGGCAGTCGGTGGCATCGAGCGTGATCGCGTGCATTTTTGGTCCCCGTTTTCCCTCTCAGTCGAATTATCTGCCAATCCGGCGGATTGTCCATGTTTATTTCGCAAGCACTTTCTGCGAGCGTCCACCTATCATTCGAAGCATCGACTCACCGCTTCGTCGTGCCATGGACACACTCTGGGACATCTCGCCGCCTGTCAGCCCCGCCACTCCCGTATGGCCGGGTGATACGCCGGTTTCCGTCGAACGCGTGTGGCGGATGGAGGCCGGCTCGCCGGTCAACGTCGCGCGCCTGACGCTGTCGCCGCATACGGGCGCGCACTGCGACGCGCCGCTGCACTACGACGCCGACGGCGCGCCGATCGGCGCCGTGCCGCTCGACACCTATCTCGGCCCGTGCCGCGTGATCCATTGCATCGGCGCATCGCCCGTCGTGCAGCCGGCCGATATCGCGGCCGCGCTCGACGGCGTGCCGCCGCGCGTGCTGCTGCGCACCTGTGCGCAAGCGCCGGTCGCGCAATGGGACCCCGGCTTCTGCGCAGTCGCGCCCGAAGCGATCGACCTGCTCGCCGCGCATGGCGTGAAGCTGATCGGCATCGACACGCCGTCGCTCGACCCGCAGGAATCGAAGACGATGGACGCGCATCACCGCGTGCGTGCGCACCGGATGGCGATCCTCGAAGGCATCGTGCTCGACGACGTGCCGCCCGGCGACTACGAACTGATCGCACTGCCGCTGAAGTTCGCGACGCTCGACGCAAGCCCCGTGCGCGCGGTGCTGCGCGCGCTGCCCGCGCGTGCTTCCTGATTACCCCGACCTACGACCCCACATCATGATCAAGACCCGTGAAGACGCGCTCGCCCTCGACCGCGACGACCCGCTCGCCCCGCTGCGCGACCAGTTCGCGCTGCCCGACGGCGTGATCTACCTCGACGGCAACTCGCTCGGCGCGCAGCCGCGTGCGTCGGTCGCCCGCGCGCAGCAGGTGATTAGCGCCGAATGGGGCGAAGGGTTGATCCGCAGCTGGAACACGGCCGGCTGGTTCGCGCTGCCGCGCCGTCTCGGCGACAAGCTCGCGACGCTGATCGGCGGTGCATCCGGTGAAACGGTCGTGACCGACACGATCTCGATCAACCTGTTCAAGCTGCTGTCGGCGATGCTGCGCCACCAGGCCGAGCGCGCGCCCGAGCGCCGCGTGATCGTGTCGGAGCGTTCGAACTTCCCGACCGACCTGTATATCGCGCAGGGGCTGATCGAGCAGCTCGGCGGCGGCTACGAGCTGCGCCTGATCGACGATCCGGCCGACCTGCCCGACGCGCTCGGCGCGGACACGGCCGTCGCGATGATCACGCACGTGAACTACCGCACCGGCTACATGCACGACATGCCGGCCGTCACGCAGCTCGTGCACGACGCAGGCGCGCTGATGCTGTGGGATCTCGCGCACTCGGCCGGCGCGGTGCCGGTCGACCTGAACGGCGCGCGCGCGGACGGCGCGGTCGGCTGCACGTACAAGTACCTGAACGGCGGCCCCGGTTCGCCCGCGTTCGTGTGGGTGCCGCAGCGCCATCACGCGCATTTCTCGCAGCCGCTGTCCGGCTGGTGGGGCCACCGCGCGCCGTTCGCGATGCAGCCGGGCTTCGCGCCCGATCCGGGCATCGCGCGCTTCCTGTGCGGCACGCAGCCGATCGTGTCGATGTCGATGGTCGAATGCGGGCTCGACGTGTTCCTGCAGACCGACATGCAGGCGATCCGCCGCAAGTCGCTCGCGCTGACCGACGCGTTCATTGCGCTCGTCGAAGCGCGCTGCGCGGGCCTGTCGCTGAAGCTCGTCACGCCGCGCTCGCATCACCAGCGCGGCTCGCAGGCGAGCTTCGAGCATCCGCACGGCTACGAAGTGATGCAGGCACTGATCGCGCGCGGCGTGATCGGCGACTACCGCGAGCCGTACGTGCTGCGCTTCGGCTTCACGCCGCTCTATGTGCGCTTCGTCGACGTGTGGGATGCCGTCGAGACGCTGCGCGACATCCTGGCCACCGACGCGTGGAAGGCGCCCGAGTTCGCCGAACGCGGCGCGGTGACCTGACCGGTCTTGCCCGGCGCGCGCCGCAGTGACGTGTGGAACGCGCGCCGCGCCCCCGTCATTCAATCCTGGAGAAAGTCGTGAATTCTGGTCATATGCAGCCACCCGGCGACGACGCGCCGGCGGGCTGCCCGTTCTCGGGCGCACGCGCCGCGCAACCGGTACATTCGGCACATTCCGCGCAAGCGGCACACGAAGCGCCGCACGTGCCGGGCGATGCCGCCGGTGAAGCCGGCTGGCACAACGCGCAGCTCGATTTCTCGAAGTCGATGAGCTACGGCGACTACCTGTCGCTGAATTCGATCCTCGACGCGCAGCACCCGCTGTCGCCCGATCACAACGAGATGCTGTTCATCATCCAGCATCAGACGAGCGAGCTGTGGATGAAGCTCGCGCTGTTCGAGCTGCGCGGCGCGCTCGGCGCGGTGCGCTCCGACGCGTTGCCGCCCGCATTCAAGATGCTCGCGCGCGTGTCGCGCATCCTCGAGCAGCTCGTGCAGGCGTGGAACGTGCTGTCGACGATGACGCCGTCCGAGTATTCGGCGATGCGGCCGTATCTCGGGCAGTCGTCGGGCTTCCAGTCCTACCAGTATCGCCAGCTCGAATTCCTGCTCGGCAACAAGAACGTGCAGATGCTGCAGCCGCATGCGCACCGGCCCGACATCCTCGAACAGGTGCGCGCGACGCTCGACGCGCCGTCGTTCTACGACGAGGTCGTGCGCCTGCTCGCACGGCGCGGGTTCCCGATCGCAGCGGAGCGGCTCGAGCGCGACTGGACGCAGCCGACGCGGCACGACGAGACGGTCGAAGCCGCGTGGCTCGAGGTGTACCGACACCCGCAGCAGCACTGGGAGCTGTACGAGATGGCCGAGGAACTGGTCGATCTCGAGGACGCGTTCCGCCAGTGGCGCTTCCGTCACGTGACGACCGTCGAGCGCATCATCGGCTTCAAGCAGGGCACGGGCGGCACCAGCGGCGCGCCGTATCTGCGCAAGATGCTCGACGTCGTGCTGTTCCCCGAGCTCTGGCACGTGCGCACCACGCTGTAACGCACACGATGCACGCGATGCGCCCGCACGTCACGACGACGTGCGGGCCAGCTCCTCCCCTTCGCGCGGCAGCGACTGCGCGCGCGACAGTCGCGGAATGTGCCGCCGCACCGCGAGCAGCGCGATGCACACGACGCCCATCGCCGCGGCCAGCATCGTCAGGTACGCACCGGCACCACCCGCCGTGATCACGATCGCGCCCGCGAACGCGCTGAGGATCGCGCCGAGCCGGCCGAACGCGAGCGCGCTCGCGGTGCCCGTCGCGCGCACCGCCGTCGGGTAGATGTACGCACAGAGCGCATACATCGTCGACTGCACCGCGTTGACGAACAGCCCGTGCAGACCGAGCCCGACGATCAGCCAGTTCGTGTGGCGGCTCGCATCGACACCCATCAGCCACACCGCGCTCACCGCGCCGCCGATGCTGCACAGCGCGAGCGGCCAGCGCGACCCGGCATGCGCGATCGCCCAAGCGCACAGCAGCGCGCCGATCACGCCGCCGAGGTTGTACGCGGTAAGGCCCGCGCCCGCGACCGATACGCTGAGCCCGCTCGCGGCCAGCATCGTCGGCAGCCAGCTGAACGCCGCGTAGACAGCAAGCAGACACATGAAGAACGCGCACCACAGTGCGATCGTGTCGCGCGCCTGGCCGCTCGCGAACAGCGCGCCGAAGCCGTCGCGGCTGCCGGGCGCGCGCACGTCTTTCGTATCGGTGAACACGGTGCCCGGCGCCACCGGCCGCTGCATCCGCGCGAGCAGCGCGCCGAGCTCCGGCCAGCGCGCGGGGCGCCGCGCGAGATAACGCGGCGATTCGGGCAGCGCACGCACGAGCACGAAGCCGAGCACGAGCGGCAGCGCGCCGCCTGCAAAGAACAGCCCGCGCCAGCCGTAGCGCGGCAGCACCTCGTGCGCGAACAGGCCGGCCAGCATCCCGCCGAGCGGCACGCAGACGATCGTCGCGGTCACCATCATCGTGCGGCGCCGCGCGGGCGTGTATTCGGCCGTCATCGTCGTGGCCGTCGGCAGTGCGCCGCCGATCCCGAGCCCCGCGCAGAAGCGCAGCATCGCGATCGCCGCGACGTCGGGTGCGAAGCCGATCGCGCAGGTCGCGACGCCGAACAGGAACACGCTGCCGATCACGGCCTGTCGGCGGCCGAAGCGGTCCGCGACGATCCCCGCGCACGCGCTGCCGATGCCCATCCCGATCAGCCCGGCCGCGACGGCCGGCGCGAACGCGCCGCGCGTGATGCCCCATTCGCGGATCAGCACGGGAATCGCGAAACCGATCAACTGGCCGTCGAAGCCATCGAGCACGATCGCGAGCGCGGCGAGCAGCACCACGCAGCGCTGCATCGTCGTGAACGGCCCGTCGTCGAGCGTCGTGCCGATGTCGACCGACGGCGGCGGCAATCCGTCGCGCGTGCTCATGCGACCTCCCGTGCGCCGCGCGTCGGCGGCAACGCGCGCGAACGGCGCGCGGCAAGACAACGGCATTCGATGGCTTTCATGGCGTCTCCAGTTGCCCGGGCTGGCGCGTCGGCGCGTGCCCGGATCTCGTACTGCGCGGTCGGCCGGCGTCAACGCGTCGGCGCCGGCTCCGGTGTCTTGTCCAACCCGTCTCGATCCGGCGCCATCGTCTGCGTGCGACGCGCTCGTATCGTTGGGCGGCGCACGCAGCGCCGCCAGTCTGATGCTCAGCTCACCCGTGCGTCGATCAGCCGGACGAGCGCGAGCAGCGTCTCGGTATGCGGCACCGCCACGCCCGCTTCGCGCGCGGCCGCGACGACCTTGCCGCTGATCGCGTCGATTTCCGTGCGGCGGCCCGCGAGCACGTCCTGCAGCATCGACGGGCGATGGCCGCGATGCTCGGTGATTGCATGTTCGACGTTGCGTGCGACGCGTTCGCCGTCGACCGCGATCCCCTTCGCGCGGGCGACGGCGGCCGTCTCGGCCGCGATCGCGAGCGCGAGCCGCGGCCCGTCGTGATGGTTGCCGAGCTGGTCGACCGTGCAGCCGGTCACCGCGCACAGCGTGTTGAGCGCCGCGTTGAACGCGACCTTCTCCCAGATCGCGGCCCATACGTCGGCATCGAGCGTGCATGCGAGCCCCGCGCGCGACAGCGCATCGGCCACGGCGGTCGCGAACGGGTGTGCGTGGCCGTCGGCCGTCATCATGCGGATCGTGCCCGCGCCGTGCGAGCGAACGTGCGCGGGCCCCGCGAAATCGGCCGGCCACGTCGTCACGCCAACCAGGATGCGTTCGAGCGGCACGAACGCATTCAGCGTCTCGACGTTGCCGAGCCCGTTCTGCAATGTCAGCACGTGCGTGCGCGGCGTCAGCAGCGCGCGCACGCCGTCGAGCGCGGCGCGCGTATGCAGCGATTTCGTGAAAACGATCAGCAGGTCGAACGATGCATCGGGCGATGCGGCCGCGTCCGCATTCGCGGCTTCCGGCCGCACGGCCCGCAAAACGCGGATGCGGCGTTCGCCGCGATCGTCGTCGATGCGCAGCCCGTCGCGGCGGATCGCATCGAGATGTGCGTCGTTCACGTCGATCAGCGTGACGGCCTCGTCGCTTTCGGCCAGCAGCCCGCCGAACAGCGAGCCCATCGCGCCCGCGCCCAGAATTGCGATTCTCATCGTCGGTGGCCTCGTCAGAACGGATAGTGGCGCGGCGCGGTCTGCACGGTGATCCAGCGCAGATCCGTGAACGCCGCGATGCCGGCCTTGCCGCCAAAGTGGCCGAAGCCGCTGTCCTTCACGCCGCCGAACGGCATCTGCGCCTCGTCGTGCACGGTCGGGCCGTTCACGTGACAGATGCCCGATTCGATGCGTGCCGCAACGCGCATCGCGCGCGCGACGTCGCGGCTGAACACGGCCGACGACAGCCCGAACGCGTTGTCGTTCGCGCAGCGGATCGCCGCCGCCTCGCCGTCGACGCGCACGATGCCCTTCACCGGGCCGAACGATTCCTCGGCATAGATGCGCATCGCCGGCGTCACGCGATCGAGCAGCGTCGCCGGGAACAGCGTGCTGTCGGCCTTGCCGCCGCACAGCAGTGTCGCGCCGTGCGCGAGCGCATCGTCGATCAGTGCGTTGCAGCGCTCGACGGCCTTCATGTCGATCAGCGAGCCGAGCACGACGGGGCCGTTGCGCGGATCGCCGAGCGGCAGCGACGCGGCCTTGTCGGCGAGCTTCGCGACGAACGCATCGGCGATCGACGCGTCGACGATGATCCGCTCGGTCGACATGCAGATCTGCCCGGAATTCGCGAACGCGCCGAACGCGGCCGCCGCGACCGCCGCGTCGAGATCGGCATCGTCGAGCACGACGAACGGCGCCTTGCCGCCAAGCTCCAGCACCGACGGCTTCAGGTGGCGCGCGCACGCTTCGGCGACGATCCTGCCGACGCGCGTCGAGCCGGTGAAATTCACGCGGCGCACGGCCGGATGCGCGATCAATGCGTCGACGACGGCGCCCGCGTCGTCGGGCGCATTCGTCACGAAGTTGACGACGCCCGGCGGCAATCCAGCCTCCTGCAGCGCCTCGACGATCAGCCCGTGCGTGGCGGGACACAGCTCCGAGCCCTTCAGCACGACCGTGTTGCCGCATGCGAGCGGCAGCGCGAGCGCGCGCGTCGCGAGGATCACCGGCGCGTTCCACGGCGCGATGCCGAGCACCACGCCGGCCGGCTGCCGCACGCCCATCGCGAGCGAACCGGGCACGTCGGACGGAATCAGTTCGCCGCCGACCTGCGTGGTCAGCGACGCGGCCTCGACGAGCCCGCTCGCGGCAAGGTGCACGTTGAAGCCGGCCCACAGCGCGGATGCGCCCGTCTCCGCCGCCATCGCAGTGACGAACTGCTCATGCATCGCTTCGAGCGCGGCGGCCGCCTTCAGCAGCAGCGCGCGGCGCGCACCGGGGCCGAGCGCGGCCCATTCGGGAAAGGCGCGCGCGGCCGCGTCGGCCGCCGCACGCGCATCGTCGACGGTGCACGCGGGCGCCTCGGACGCGATTTCGCCGTCGAGCGGGTTGCGGCGCACGAAGGTCGCGCTGCTGGATGAATGGCGGCGTTCGCCGCCGATCAGCATCGATACGGTTTGCATGGAGTCTCCGGAAAGACGCGCGTTGCGCGTCAGGCAATCTCGACTTCGACGACGACCGGCGTCGCGGCCTGCAGCGCGTCGGTCAGCGTGTCGCGCAGGCGCGCTGCATCGGCGACGCGCACGCCGCGGCAGCCCATCCCTTCGGCGAGCGCGACGAAATCCAGGTCGGGCAGATCGGTGCCCTGCACGGGATCGCCGGGGCCGAAGCCGAACACCGGCGCGAAATCCTGCAGTGCTGCGTAGCGCCGGTTGTTCAGGATCACGAACGTGATCGGCAGCTTCAGCTGCGCTGCGCTCCACAGTGCCTGGATCGAATACAGGCTCGACCCGTCGCCGATCAGCGCGATCACGCGCCGGCCCGGCTGCGCGAGTGCGACGCCGACGGCCGCCGGCATCCCGTAGCCGAGCCCGCCGCTGTCCATCGTGTAGAACGTGCCGCTGCGCGTGAACGGCAGGTGTTCCTGCATCACGGGCCGCGCGCTCGGCGCTTCCTCGACGACGATGTCCTGCGCGTCACGCACGTCGGCGAGCGTCTGCAGCGCGAACGCGGCCGACATGCGCTCGCCGGCGGCCGGTGCGTCGACGCGTGCGCGCGGCGGCCGCGGCGCGGGCATCGGCCGCTCGGGCGGCGCCGGCCGCGCCAGCAGGTCGCGCGCCGCGAGCCGCAGGTTGCCGACGACCGCATCGCCCTCCGGCGTCCACGCGGCGACGCCCGGATCGTCGACGAGCTGCACGAGCGTCGCACCCGGCGGCACGTGCGGGCCGAAGCCTTCGATGTGGTAGGTAAATGCAGGCGCGCCGAACGCGAACACGAGATCGTGCCCGTCGAGCCGCGCGACGATCGTCTCGCGGATCGCGGGAAGGAAGCCGGCGAACAGCGGATGGTCCTCGGGGAAGCTGCAGCGCCCCGACATCGGCGCGACGTACACGCGCGCACGGTGCCGCTCCGCGAGCCGCACGACGTCGTCCCACGCACCGGCGCGATCGACGGCCGCGCCGACCACGAACGCGGGGCGCCGCGCGGCGTCGAGCGCGTCGCCGAGCCGCGCGAGCGCATCGGGATCGGGCCGCACGACGCTGCTGACGTCGCGCCGCGGCAGCAGTTCGGCCGGCTGGTCCCAGTCGTCGACCGGGATCGACACGAACACGGGACCGCGCGGCTCCTGCATCGCGATGCGGTACGCACGCGCGATCGCGGCCGGCACGTCCTGCGCGCGTGCGGGTTCGATGCTCCATTTCACGTACGGCTTCGGCAGCTCGGCGGCCTGTGTCGAACCGAGGAACGGATCGAACGGCAAGATCGCGCGCGCCTGCTGGCCCGCGGTGACGACCAGCGGCGTGCGGTTCCTGAACGCGGTAAAGAGATTGCCCATCGCATTGCCGACGCCCGCCGCCGAATGCAGGTTGACGACCGCCGCATTGCCGGTGGCCTGCGCATGGCCGTCGGCCATCCCGACCACGACGGCCTCGTGCAGGCCGAGCACATAGCGGAAATCGGCGGGGAAGTCGCGGAACGTCGGCAGCTCGGTCGAGCCGGGATTGCCGAACACGCGGTCGATGCCGAACTGGCGAAGCAGGTCGATGACCGCATCGCGAACGGTGATCGATGCGGCGAATGGGGGCTGATGGCCGGACATGCTCGGGCGTCTCCTCGATGGCTTGGCGGTTTCCACAGTATCGAAGCGCAAGCCATTCTCGGATACTGTATTTTCTGCAAAAAGCCATTACGTTCCAACATGACTTTCGATCTCCGACAATTGCGCGCCTTCACGACGATCGTCGCGTGCGGCAGCCTCGGCCGCGCGGCCGACGCGCTGCATGTGACGCAGCCGGCACTGAGCCGGATCCTGAAGCGGCTCGAGGACCAGGTCGGCGCGCCGCTGTTCGAGCGCCATTCGAAGGGCGTGCAGCTCACCGCGTTCGGCGACGCGCTGCTGCCGCACGCGACGCTGCTGCAGCACGAGGCCGAGCACGCACGCGAGGAACTCGACGCGATGCGCGGATTCGCGAAGGGCACGATCAAGGTCGGCGCGGTGGGCAGCATCGCGAGCCTCGTGCTGCCGGTCGCGGTCGGCCGCGTGCTCGACCGCTGGCCGAACCTGCGCGTCGAGATCCTCGAAGGCGTGTGGGACCGGCTCGCCGACGGGCTGAACAAGCACGAGATCGATCTCGCGCTGTCCGCGCACGGGCCCGACACCGACGAGATCGTCGCGATTCCCGAGTGCCGCTGGGAAGATCGCAGCCATATCGTTGCGGCGCCGCACCATCCGCTGCGCGCGCTCGGCCGCGCGCCGACGCTCGCCGATACGCTGCACGCGCGCTGGGCGATTCCGCCGCGCGGCACCGCGCCGTTCGACCATATGCGCGCGACCTTCGACGCACACGGGCTCCCACTGCCCGACATCGCGGTCGAAACGCGCTCGGTCACGACGCTGAAGAGCCTCGTCGCGCATGCCGGTTTCCTGAGCTGGATGGCCGAGCCGATGTACGGCGCCGAGCAGGCGGCCGGTACGATCGACACGCTGCCGGTGCGGGAGGTCGTCGCGGTGCGCACGCTCACCGCGTTCCGACGCCGCCACGGGATCCTGCCGGGGCCGGCCGGCAAACTGCTCGACGAACTCGTCGCGCTCACGCGCGAAGGGCGCTGACGCCCGTTCCCGGCTGGCCGCCTGTTCGCGCCCCTTCCCGCACTTCCCGCACTTCCCGCACGCACGCCGCCGCAGCGCACCATCGAAATGCCGTCTCCCCGCCTTGACTTTCGCTCGCCCGAATACGATCATTCGCTCACACGAAGAGCAAATGATCTAGTCGACAGGAAAGACTGGCACGAACAGGAGACACCGGATGAGCGAATCGCCCTCCGCCCGCGCGCCCGTGCTGCTGCACATCGGCGCAGGCTCGTTTCACCGCGCGCACCAAGCGTGGTATCTGCATCGCGTGAACGCGGCCGTGCCGGCCGACGAACGCTGGTCGCTGACCGTCGGCAACATCCGCGACGACATGCGCGCGACGATGGACGCGCTCGCCGCGCAGCACGGCGAATACACGCTCGAAACCGTCACGCCGCAAGGCGAGCGCGCGTACGAGACGATCCGCGCGATCACGCGCGTGCTGCCCTGGTCGATCGACCTCGCCGCGCTGATCGACGCCGGCGCCGATCCGGCCTGCCGGATCGTGTCGTTCACCGTCACCGAAGGCGGCTACTACCTCGACGAACACAACCGGCTCGACGTCGCGAACGCCGATCTCGCGGCCGACCTGCAGGGCGCGCGCACGACGCTGTACGGCGCGCTCGCGGCGCTGCTCGCCGAACGCATGCAGCGCGGTGCGGGCCCGCTCACGCTGCAAAGTTGCGACAACCTGCGCAACAACGGCGCGCGCTTTCGCGCCGGCATGCGCGAATTTCTCGAACGGCGCGGCGCAGTCGACCTGCTCGCGTGGTTCGACGCGAACGTCGCGACGCCGAGCGCGATGGTCGACCGCATCACGCCGCGCCCGACCGCCGACGTGCGCGAACGCGTGCTGGCGGCGACCGGCATCGACGACGCTTGCCCGGTGATGGGCGAATCGTTCATCCAGTGGGTGATCGAGGACCGCTTCGCGGCCGGCCGGCCGCGCTGGGAGCTGGCCGGCGCGGAGCTCGTCGACGACGTGCACCCGTACGAGGAAGCGAAGATCCGCATCCTCAACGCGACGCACAGCTGCATCGCGTGGGCCGGCACGCTCGCGGGCTACACGTATATCCACGAAGGCACGCACGACGCGGCGATCCGCCGCTTCGCGCACGACTACGTGACGCAGGACGTAATCCCTTGCCTGACCCCGAGCCCGCTCGATCTCGCGCGCTATCGCGACGTCGTGCTCGAACGCTTCGGCAACCCGTACGTGCTCGACACGAACCAGCGCGTCGCGGCCGACGGCTTCTCGAAGATCCCCGGCTTCATCGCGCCGACGCTCGTCGAATCGTTCGCGCGCGGCGCGGCGCCGGTCGCCACCGCCGTGCTGCCCGCACTGTTCCTGCGCTTTCTCGAACGCTGGGCGCGCGGCACGCTGCCGTACGCGTACCAGGACGGCGTGATGGACGAAGCCGCCGCACGGGCGATCGTCGGGGCCGGCCATCCGGAAGCCGACGATCCCGTCGCCGCGCTGTGCGCGAGCCGCCCGCTGTGGGGCTCGCTCGCCGGCAATGCGGCGCTGTTCGAGGCGCTGCGCGCCGCGCTCGCCCGCGTCGACGCATGGCTCGCGCAGCGCTGACGAGCGACAGCCGGCGCCCGGCCGCGCGGCCGGGCAAACCCGCTTGGCACATGCCGTGCGGCACGGCTAAAGTAGCGGCTCCTCTCTGACGGAACGGATCGCTCATGTATCTCGGCATCGACCTCGGCACCTCGGAAGTGAAGGTGCTGCTGCTCGCCCCGGACGGTGCGGTCGTCGGCGCCGCCGGCTCGCCGTTCACCGTGTCGCGGCCGCATCCGCGCTGGGCCGAACAGCATCCGGACGACTGGTGGCAAGGCACGCTCGCCGCGCTCGCGGCGCTGCGCGAACGGCATCCGCAAGCGTTCGCGCAGGTGCGCGGCATCGGCCTGTCGGGCCAGATGCACGGCGCCGTGCTGCTCGGCCGCGACGACCGCGTGCTGCGCCCCGCGATCCTGTGGAACGACATGCGCAGCGCCGACGAATGCGCGCTGCTCACCGAACGCGCGCCCGATCTCCACGCCCTCGCCGGCAATCTCGCGATGCCGGGTTTCACCGCGCCGAAACTGCTTTGGGTAGCGAAGCACGAACCCGACGTGTTCGCGGCGACCGCGTGCGTGCTGATGCCGAAGGACTACCTGCGGTTCCGGCTGACCGGCGCGAAGGTGTCCGATCCGTCGGACGCGGCCGGCACGCTGTGGCTCGACGTCGCGCGGCGCGACTGGTCCGACGCACTGCTCGCCGCATGCGGGATGACGCGCGACCAGATGCCGCGCATCGTCGAAGGCAACGCGCCGTCCGGCACGCTGCGCGCCGATGTCGCGCGCGAGCTCGGGCTGTCGGAGGCCGTCGTGGTGGCCGGCGGCGGCGGCGACAACGCGACGAGCGCGCTCGGCATCGGCGCGATCCACGCGGGCGACGGCTTCGTGTCGCTCGGCACGTCGGGCGTGCTGAGCGTGGTCGGCGACCGCTTCATGCCGAATCCCGCGTCGGCCGTGCATGCGTTCTGCCATGCGATTCCCGATCGCTGGCAATTGATGAGCGTCGTGCTGTCGGCCGCGAGCTGCCTGCGCTGGGTCTGCAAGCTGACGGGCACCGACGAGCCCGCGCTGCTCGCCGAAGTCGAGGCGCTCGACGCCGACGCGCTTGCGACGGCGCCGCTGTTCCTGCCCTACCTGTCCGGCGAACGGACGCCGCACAACGATCCGTATGCGCAAGGCGTGTTCTTCGGGATGACGCATGCAACCGAACGCGCGCATCTCGGCTACGCGGTGCTCGAAGGCGTGACGCTCGGCCTCGCCGACGGCCTCGACGCGCTGCATGCGGCCGGCGTCGAAACCGACCAGCTGTCGCTGATCGGCGGCGGCGCGCGCAGCGCGTTCTGGGCGCAACTGATCGCCGATGCGCTGAACGTGCGCACGCGCCAGATCGGCGGCGGCGAAACGGGCGCGGCGCTCGGCGCTGCGCGGCTCGGCTGGCTGGCCGTCGGCGGCGATCCGCAGACGGTGCTGACCAAGCCGCCGGTGCGCGCCGAATACGCGCCGGACGCGGCCCGCCATGCGTTGCTGCGCGAACGCCTCGACGCGTTCCGCGCGCTGTACCGCCACGTGCGGCCGCTGTACGAACCGTCGCGCACGCGGCTCGCGTAAGCGCCGCCGCGGCGCGCTTGCGGCCGTCGGCCGCGCGCACGACATACGGTACAGTGGATGCCGTCGCGCGGCCCGCCGGCCGGTCCGCGGGCGGCCCCCCAGCTCCGAACCGAATCGCTATCGTGTCCAAGTCCTCAGAAAAACTCGATCTCGCCACGCGTGCCGCGTGGCTCTATTACGTCGCGGGCGACACGCAGAACGAAATCGCCGAAAAGCTGCAGGTGTCGCGCCCGGTCGCGCAGCGCCTCGTCGCGTTCGCGGTCGAGAAGAACCTGATCCGCGTGCGCGTCGACCACCAGCTCGCCGACTGCCTCGATCTCGGCGCGCAGTTGTCGAAACGCTACGGCCTTGCGATGTGCGAAGTCGTGCCCGTCGATGCCGATGCGCCCGAAGCGATCGACCGCAAGCTCGCGGTCGCCGGCGCGCAGGTGATGGAGCGCTACCTGGGCGAGACGCGGCCGATGGTGATCGCCGTCAGCAGCGGCCGGACGCTGAAGGCCGCGGTCGCGCAGATCGCGCAGATCGACCGCCCGCAGCACCGGCTCGTGTCGATGGTCGGCGCGATCGCGGCCGACGGCTCGTCGAACCGCTACGACGTCGCGCAGTACATCTCCGAGAAAACCGGCAGCAAGCACTTCCTGCTGCCCGCGCCGCTGTTCGCCGACAGCGCGGCCGAGCGCGCGCAGTGGTGCAACCACCGGCTGTACCGGATCGTCGAGGCGCTGTCGGGCAAGGCCGACGTCGCGTTCGTCGGGATCGGCAACACCGGCCCGCACTGCCCGCTGTACGAAGACGGCTTCATCACCGAACAGGAGCGCGACGAGATGACCTCGCTCGGCGCGGTGGCGGAACTGCTCGGTATGCCGATCGACGCGCACGGCAAGATGATCGACGTGTCGACCAGCGCGCGCGTGACGAGCGTGTCGCTCGCCGCGCCGCCGAAACGCCCGACGATCGCGTTCGCGGGCGGCCCGAAGAAACGCGACGCGGTGATCGCCGCGCTGCGCGGCGGCTGGGTGTCGGGGCTCGTCACCGACGAGACGTGCGCGCGGGCGGCGCTCGACGCGAACGCAGACTGACGCCGCAGCCGGACGCTCACGCGGCCCGCGGCGCCGGAAACGCATGCCGGCGCGCGCGCCACGCGCCGATCCACGCGGCCGCCAGCAACGCCACGAGCACCCACGGAATCGCGCCGGCGCCGGTTGCGCCGAGCAGCATCCCGCCCGCGATGCCGCCACCGGCGATCGCGAGATTCCACACCGTCACGAGCATCGACTGCGCGATGTCGGCCGACTCCCCCGCCGCGTTCGCGGCAGCCGTCTGGAACAGCGTCGGCGCGCCGCCGAACGCGAGCCCCCACAGCGCGACGCCCGCATAGACGATCGCCATCCCCGAGCCGGCGCCGAGCATCGCCGCCGCGAGCGCGAACAGCGCGATACTGGCGAGTGTCAGGCGCCGTTGCGCGGCACCGATCCACGCGCCCGTCAGCGCGATGCCGACCAGCGACGCGATGCCGAACACCAGCAGCGCCACATCGACCTGCGCGCCCATCCGCACGCCCGCGAGAAACGGCGCGACGTACGTGTACAGCATGTTGTGCGCAAGCACGTACGCGAACATCACGGTCAGCACCGGCCGCACGCCGGGCAGCGTCATCACGCCGAGCACCGGTTCGCGCGCGCCGGCCTGCTGCCCCGGGTAATCGGGCACGCGCCAGCGGATCCAGCCGATCAGCGCGAGCGCCGCGAGCGTGATCAACGCGAACGCGACGCGCCAGCCGAGCGCCGCGCCCAGCGCGGCGCCGGCCGGAATGCCGATCGACATCGCGACCGGCGCGCCGAGCATCGCGACCGCGATCGCGCGGCCGCGCAGCGACGCGTCGACCATCCGGCTCGCATAACCTGCCAGCAGCGCCCACAGCAGGCCGGCCGACATGCCCGCGACGAAGCGCGCAGCGAGCGTGAGCGCGTAGTACGGCGATGCGGCGGTCAGCGCATTCGACACGACGAAGCCGGCCAGCGCCGCAAGCAGCAGGCGGCGCCGGCGCATCGCGCGAGTCGCGGCGACGAGCGGTATCGCCGCGACGATCGAGCCGAGCGCATACACGGTCACGAGCTGGCCGATCAGCGCGTCGGGCACGCGCAGGTCGGCGCTCATCAGCGGCAACAGGCCGGCCGGCAATGCCTCGGTGAGGATCGTGATGAAGGCGGCCGTCGCGAGCGCCAGCAGGTTCGCGACCGGCAGGCGCTCACGCGCCTGCACCGGCCCGACGGAAACCTCGTCGTCGATCGACGTGCAGTCGCTCATGCCGCGCTCCCGATATCGACACCGTAGACCGCATCGCGTACGTCGGTCACGATCCGCCCGTGCATGCCCTCGTACAGCGTATTGGTCAGTGCGACGACCGTCAGCCCGGCCGCGCGGTCGACGAACCACGCATGCCCGTACGCGCCGCCCCACCGCCACGTGCCGACCGACTCCGGCGCCTGCGCGGCCACCGGATCGTGCAGCACCGAAAAGCCGAGCCCGAAGCCGAAACCCGGCGCATCCTGCAGTTCGTGCGCGCCCGGCTGGATGCGCGCCATCTCGTCGATCCATGCGCGCTCGAGCCAGCCGTCGCGGCCGGTGCGCAGCACGTCGAGCAGCGTCACGCAATCGCGCGCGGTGCCGACCATCCCCGCGCCGCCCGACGGCCACGCAGCGCGATCGAACACGCGCGCCGGTTCGAAGCGGATGCCGATCGTGCCGTCGTACACAGGCACGAGATCGGTGTCCGCCATCCGGCGCGGCGCGCCCGTCGTGCTCACGTATGGCGTCGCGACGCGCGCGGCGTCGTGCGCGACGAACGCGGTGTCGGTCATCCCGAGCGGCGTCGTGACGAGCGCGGCTACCGCATCGGCGAGCGGCCGGCCGTCGACCGCCTCGATCAGCGCGCCAACCACGTCGGTCGCGAGCGAATAGTCCCACGACGTGCCGGGCGCGAACCGCAGCGGCACGCTTGCGATGCGCCGCACGTTCTCGGCGAGCGAAATGCCCGCGCGGTCCATCCCGTCGGACACGCCGGCACGCGCATACGGGCCGTCGCCGTCGGCTTCGAGGAAGCGGTAGCCGAGGCCGGCCGTATGCGACAGCAGATGACGCAACGTGATCGCGGCGGGTGCGCCGTCGGGCAGCGCCGGGCGGAATTCGGGCAACCAGCGCGCGACGGGTTCGTCGAGCGCGATGCGCCCCGCCGCGACCAGCCGCATCGCGGCGGCCGTCACGACCGGCTTCGTGACCGATGCGAGCCGGAACAGCGCGTCTTCCCGCATCGGCGTACCGGCTTCGCGATCGGCGAGCCCGGCGGCGCGCGCATAGCGCAGCTCGCCGTCGCACGCGACCAGCACGACCGCGCCGACGATGCGCTCGTCGGCGAGCGCGCGATCGAGCGCGTCGTCGAGCCGGCGGCGCAGCGCGGCGTCCGGTTCGGCACGGGATGCGGTGACAGGCAGGGATGACATGGCGTGACCTCTCAACAGTGAACGAACGTTCATCGTAGGGAGCCGACGCAAGAAGAAAAACCGGGTTAGAGTTCCGGACAATCCGGACGCTGGCGTCCGCAATCGGGAACTTGCATGGAAAATCTCGGCGGTTTCGTCGTGTTCGTTCAGGTCGCGGAAACGCGCAGCTTCGTCGCGGCCGGCCGCGCGCTCGGGCTGTCGGCGTCGGCGATCGGCAAGCGCATCGCGCGGCTCGAGGCGCGCCTGAACGTGCGGCTGTTTCACCGCAGCACGCGCAGCATCACGCTGACGGCCGAAGGCACGCGCTTTCTCGAACGGTGCCGGCGCGTGATCGCCGAGATCGAAGCAGCCGAGCAGGAACTGACGCACAGTGCCGAAGCGCCGCGCGGACGCCTGCGCGTGAGCCTGCCGACGATCGGCACGCTGCTGCTGCCGGTGCTCGCCGATTTCATGGCCGAGTATCCGGAGATCGAACTCGATATCGATTTCAGCGACCGGCTCGTCGACGTCGTCGAGGAAGGGTTCGACGCGGTGCTGCGCACCGGCCAGCCGTCGGATTCACGGCTGTCGTCGCGGCTGCTCCGCCATTTCCGCCAGCACCTCGTCGCGTCGCCCGACTACCTCGCCCGGCACGGCACGCCGCGCACACCGGCCGATCTCGCGCTGCACCGCTGCCTGCACTACCGCTTTCCGAGCAGCGGCAAGCTCGAAACCTGGCCGCTGCGCGTGCCGCGCTCGGGCACGCCGCCCGACGTGCCCGTCTCGATGGTCAGCAACAGCGCGGAAGCGCGCCTGTGCTTCACGCTGCGCGGGCTCGGCATCGCGTGCCTGCCCGAGTTCTTCGTGCGCGGCGCGCTCGACGACGGCACGCTGTGCGCGGTGCTCGACGAACACGTCGCGAGTTGCACGCCGATCTACGTGCTGTGGCCGTCGGGCCGACATCCGACGCCGAAGCTGCGCGCGTTCGTCGACTTCATGGCCGCAAACCTGCGCTTCTGACCGATCCCGGCCGTCACGCGGCCTTCGCGTGCACGCCGAGCCGGCGGAACGCCTGCCCGTGCTCGTCGAACAGATGGCAGTGCTCGGCCTGCGCGTGTACGTGCAGCGCCTCGCCGGTGCGATACGTATCGAGCGGCGGAATCCGCGCGATCAGCCCGTCCGGCGCGACCGCCGACTCCGCGTACAGATACGCGGCATCGCCGAGCGACTCGACGGCCATCGTCCGCGCGGCGACGCCCGTGGCCGCCGTGCCCACCAGCAGATGCTCGGGCCGCACGCCGACCGTCACCGCGGCACCGCGCTGCAGCCCGGCCGCTTCGACCGCGACGTACTGAGTCTCGCCGCTGTCGAAACGCACGAGCACGCCGCCCGCGTCGACCGATTCGACCGTGCCTTTCAGGAAGTTCATCTTCGGCGAACCGATGAAGCCCGCGACGAACTGGTTCGCCGGCGCGTGATACAGCTCGTTCGGCGTGCCGACCTGCTGCACCGCGCCGCCCGACAGCACGACGATCTTGTCGGCGAGCGTCATCGCCTCGACCTGGTCGTGCGTCACGTAGATCATCGTCGTCTTCAGCTCGTCGTGCAGCCGCGCGAACTCCAGCCGCATCTTCACGCGCAGCGCGGCGTCGAGGTTCGACAGCGGCTCGTCGAACAGGAACACCTTCGGCTTGCGCGTGATCGCGCGGCCGATCGCGACGCGCTGCCGCTGGCCGCCCGACAGCTGCTTCGGCTTGCGGTCGAGCAGGTGATCGATGTGCAGGATCTTCGCGGCCTGCTTTACGGCCTGGTCGATCTCGGGCTTCTTCGCACCCGCGAGCTTGAGGCCGAACGCCATGTTGTCGTACAGCGTCATGTGCGGGTACAGCGCATACGACTGGAACACCATCGCGATGCCGCGCTTCGCGCTCGGCACGTCGTTGACCTTCGCGCCGTCGATCAGCAGGTCGCCGCTCGAAATATCCTCGAGGCCCGCGATCATCCGCATCAGCGTGGATTTGCCGCAGCCGCTCGGGCCGACGAACACGACGAATTCGCCGTCGGCGATGTCGAGGTTCACGTTGCGCAGCACTTCGGTTTCGTCGTAGCGCTTCGCGATATTGCGCAGGAGCACGCTTGCCATGATCTGTCTCCGTTCGTTCGTGATGCGCCGCATTCACGCATGCGGCGCGTAATCGTTGCTAGTTCGGCAGCACCGCGCCCGTCGCCTGCCAGCGCGCGACGTAGCCGGGCAGCTCGTGCATGTCGTCGAATACGTGACGCGCGCCGATCCCGCGAAGCGCGTCGATCTGCGCGGCCGACGCATGCCCGCCGCCGACGAAGCCGAGTACGGTCATGCCGGCCGCGGCCGCCGCGGTGATGCCGGTCGCGCTGTCCTCGACGACCAGGCACTGCGCGGGCGCGACGCCGAGCGTGCGCGCGGCCGCGAGATACACGTCCGGCGCCGGCTTCGGCCGCGCGACCGAATCCGCGCAGAACAGCCGTTCGCCGAAGAAGCGCGCGAGGCCCGTGCGCGCAAGCGCCGCCTCGACGTATGCGCGGTAGCTGTTGCTCGCGCAGGCCGTCGTCAACTGAATCGCGCCGAGCGCCGCGTCGATGCCGTCGACCATCGGCGCATTGACGGCCGCCGCCTCGACCGCACGGCGGATCGCGTCGACGTCGCCGGCCGACAGCGTGCGTCCGACGGCGTCGCCCGCACCCGCCAGCACGCGCTCGATGCGCAGCCCGAGCAGCGGCATCACGGCCGGCCGCGCATCGACACCCGGCCAGCGCATGTCGAGCTCGCGCACGATCACGTCGGCGGCGACGGCCTCGCTGTCGATCAGCACGCCGTCGCAATCGCAGATCAGCACGTTCGCACCTTGGCCGGCCGCGCTCACTTGACCGCCCCGAACGTGAGCCCGCGCACGAGCTGCTTCTGCGACAGCCAGCCGACGATCAGGATCGGCGCGACCGCGAGCAGCGACGCCGCGGACAGCTTCGCCCAGAACAGCCCCTCGGGGCTCGAGTACGACGCGATGAACACGGTCAGCGGCGCCGCGTTCGAGCTCGACAGGTTGATGCTCCAGAACGCCTCGTTCCACGACAGGATTACGAGCAGCAGCGCGGTCGACGCAAGCCCCGGCAGCGCCATCGGCATCAGCAGGTAGACGATCTCCTGCCACGTCGACGCGCCGTCGATGCGCCCGGCTTCCAGGATGTCCTTCGGGATCTCGTTGAAGTACGTGAAGGTCATCCACACCGCGATCGGCAGGTTGATCAGCGTGTAGACGATCACGAGGCCCGACACCGTGTCGAGCAGCCCAGCGTTCTTCCACAGCAGGTAGATCGGCACGAGCACGCCGACCGACGGCATCATCTTCGTCGACAGCATCCACAGCAGCACCTTCTGCGTGCGGCGGTTCGGGAAGAACGCCATCGCATACGCGGCCGGCACCGCGAACAGCAGCGAGATCACCGTGACGCCCGCCGAGATCAGCACCGAATTCCACGCGAACGAGAAGTAGTTGCTGCGCGCGAACACCTCGCGGAAGCTGTCGAGCGTCGGCATGAAGAACAGCGCCGATGCGTATGCCTGCTGCTCGGTCTTGAACGCGGTGATCGCCATCCAGAAGATCGGGAAGAACAGCAGCAGCGCGATCAGCCACGCGAGCGCGCCGGGCAGCGCGCGCCGCACCAGGTCGAACACGGCCGGCACGCGCCGGCCTTCGAAGGTCAGGTCGCTCATTTTTCGTATTCCCCCTTCAGGTTGCGCGCGAGCATCCGCACGAGGAAGAACGACACGACGTTCGCGACCACGACGGCGATGATGCCGCCCGCGGACGCGAGGCCGACGTCGAACTGCTGCAGACCGAGCGCGTAGATCAGGTACGACAGGTTGGTCGTCGCGTCGCCGGGGCCGCCGCCGGTCGTCGTGTAGATCTCCGCGAAGATCGACAGCAGGAAGATCGTCTCCATCATCACGACCACGGCGATCGCGCGCTTCAGGTGCGGCAGCGTGATGTAGAAGAACATCGCGATCGGGCCCGCGCCGTCGATGCGCGCGGCTTCCTTCTGTTCCTGGTCGAGCGACTGGATCGCGGTGAACAGGATCAGGAACGCGAACGGCAGCCACTGCCACGCGACGATGATGATCACCGCGGTGAGCGGGTAATCGGCGAACCAGTCGATCGGCGTCATCCCGAACGCGCGCATCGCGTTCGCGACGAGCCCGTACACCGGGTGCAGGATCATGTTCTTCCAGATCAGCGCGGATACCGTCGGCATCACGAAGAACGGCGCGATCGCGAGCAGGCGTGCCACGCCCTGCCCGTAGAACTTGCGGTCGAACAGCACGGACATCAGCACGCCGCCGATCACCGTGATCGCGAGCACCGCGCCGATCAGCACGAGCGTGTGCCAGATCGCGGGCAGGAACGACGGATCGGTCGCGAGGAAGCGGTAGTTGTCGAGCCCCGCGAAACCCTTCACGTCCGGGTTCAGCAGGTTGTAGCGCGAGAACGAATACCAGATCGTCATCGCGAGCGGAATCGACATCCACAGCAGCAGCACCGCGACGGACGGCGAGACGAGCCAGCTCGCGCCGCCGCGCGCGCGGCGCGGCGCGCCCGGCGGCAACGACGCGTCGCCGACCGACGGCGCGTGGCTCAGGGGAAGACGCAGGTGACGCATGATCGGAGTCCCTCCGGTTGATGCGCGGGCGCGAACGGCCTGCCCGCCTTTCGGCTTCGCCGGCCCGCACCGCGCGCGACGGCGCACGGCGCGGGCCACGCGACTGCTTGCGCGTTACTTCTTGTAGCCGGCCTGCCGTACCGCGCGGTCGGCGGCGGCCTGCCCGGCGGCGAGCGCCTGGTCGACCGTCATCTGCCCTGCAACCGCGCCCGCGATCGACTGGCCGACCACCGTGCCGAACGACTGGAATTCAGGAATCCCGACGTACTGCACGCCCGTGTACGGCACCTTCTTCAGCGACGGATCGTTCGGGTCGGCCGTCTCGATCGCCTTCAGCACGAAGTCCGAGAACGGCGCGGCGGCCTTGTACTCGGGGCGCTGATAGGTCGACGCGCGCGTGCCCGGCGGCACCGACGCCCAGCCCTCGTCCTTGCCGACCATCTCGATGTACTGCTTCGACGTCGCCCACGCGATGAACTTGCGCGCGGCGTCCTGCTGCTTCGATGTCTTCGGCACGGCCAGCGCCCACGCCCACAGCCAGTGCGAGCCCTTCGGCGTGGCGGCGACCGGCGCGGCCGCGAAGCCGATCTTGTCGGCCACCTGCGACTGCTGCTTGTTATAGAGCATCCCGGCCGCGACCGTCGCGTCGATCCACATCGCGCACTTGCCCGATGCGGTCAGCGTCAGGTTCTCGTTGAAGCCGTTCGAGCTCGCTCCCGGCGGCCCGTCCTTCTTCAGCAGGTTCACGTAGAACGTGATCGCCTTCTTCCATTCGGGCGACGTGAGCTGCGCGTTCCAGTTCTCGTCGAACCAGCGCCCGCCGAACGTGTTCACGACCGTCGACACGAACGCCATGTTCTCGCCCCAGCCGGCCTTGCCGCGCAGGCAGATCCCGTAGGTGCCCTTCGACTTGTCGGTGAGCTTGTCCGCGAACTCGGCGATCTGGTCGTAGGTCGGCTGGTCGGGCATCTTCAGCCCCTTCGCCGCGAACAGGTCCTTGCGGTAGAACGTCATCGAGCTTTCGACGTAGAACGGCAGCGCATACAGCTGGCCGTTGTACGACAGGCTGTCGCGCGCGGTCTTCACGATGTCGTTCAGATCGTAGTCGGCGGGCAGGCCCGTGATCGGCGCGAGCCAGCCGCGCTTGCCCCACTGCGGCGTCTCGTAGGTGCCGATCGCCATCACGTCGAACTGGCCGCTGCCGGTCGTGATGTCGGTCGTCGCGCGCTGGCGCAGCACGTTTTCCTCGAGGATCACCCAGTTCAGCTTGATGTCGGGGTTCGCCTTCTCGAACGCCGGCGACAGCTTCTTCAGCTCGATCATGTCGGGGTTGTTCAGCGTCGCGATCGTCAGCGTGCCGGCGGACGCGGCGCAGGCGGCCGTCGCGAGCGCGGCTCCGGCGAAGCAGCGTGCGGCGGCGTCGAGCATCTTTCGTTGCATGGCATGTCTCCTGTGATTGTTCGATGTGTCGTCGGTCTTGCGTTTCCTTCGCGGCCCGTCACGCCGGCCGCTGCATTCCGCACGCGCGCGCATAGTGCGCGATCACGTCGCGTATCCGGTGGCGCACCCACGCGCGCGGCTCCTTCGCGAGCCCGCCCGCGCGGCACGCCGCGTAGACATCCGGCAGCCACTGCGCGACGAGCGTCTCGGGCACCGGCTGCCGCGCGAGGTTGCCGAACAGCTGCTCGACCGCAGCCGCGACGGCCGGCTGCAGCCAGTAGTAGCGAATCCGGTCGCTGTAGCTGAACTGGCGCGCGAGCCGCTGCTCGGTTTCGTCGCCGCGGTAGTACGGCGCCCAGTGCTCGGGCTGCGCGCGCATCGCGGCGTCGACGACGTCGCGCAGCCGCGAGCGCTGCGCGACGTCGTCGATCAGCGCATCCTCGATGAACGTCAATGCGAACAGCGCCTCGCGCAGCGCGAACGTCAGCGCGGGGCCGACCTTCAGCACCGCGAAGTGGTCGCGCACGAGCGCGGCGAGCGCGCCCTCGGTCTGGTAATCGGTCGAATGCGCCTCGAACACGAGGCGCGGTGTATGCAGGATACTCGCGCCGAGCGACGCTGCCTTGGCGCTGTCGTAGTCGAGCACGTGGCGATCGTCGAAGTCGACGCCCGGCTGCGCGACGATCGCGACGACGCGCGTCCACGCGTCGTCGAGCCCGGCCGCCGCGAACGCGCGGCGGTGCGCGTCGAGCGTCGCCGCGATGCTGTCGCTGCGCGTAACCGCGATCCGAGCGATCGCCGCGCCGTTCGCATCGCCCGGATTGCCGCTGACTTCGCCGCCCGGCGTCGGCACCTCGGTGCCGATCACGTAGACGGGCGCGACACCGGCGCGCGACGCCGCGTCTTCCGCCACGCGGCACAGCTCGGCCGCGCGGGCGGCGATCGTGCGGTCGTCGAGCCGCGCCGGATCGTCCGCGCACGCCATGCTCGCGTCGAGGTGGATCTTTTCGAAACCGGCTTCGACATACGCGGCGACCATCGCACTGGCCTCGCGCATCGCGTCGGCCGCGCGGCGGTGCCGCCACGGGTTCGGACCGAGATGGTCGCCGCCGAGCACGAGCGCCGACGGAGCGAGCCCGCAGCGCGCGGCGATCGCATCGACGTCGCGGCGGAAATCGGCGGGCGTCATGCCCGTATAGCCGCCGAGATGGTTCACCTGGTTGCAGGTCGCCTCGATCAACAGCGGCGAGCCGTCCGCGCGCGCGGCTTCGCACGCGGCCTCCAGCACCAGCCGGTGCGCGCTGCAGATCGAATAGATGCCGCGCTGCGCGTCCGCACGGTTCGCGTCGAAGATCATCCGCAGCACGGCATCCGCGTGCGCGATGCGCGGGCGTTCGGCGATGGTCGTCAGGCCGGACATGCCACACCTCGTTCGGTCAGGAAACGGTCGATCTCGGCCGCGCTGCTGTTGCCTTCCATCGGGCCGCGCCGCGTGACCGCGATCGCGCCTGCCGCGTTCGCGCGGCGCAGCGCGACCTCGATCGACATGCCCGCGACGAGGCTCGCGACCAGCGTGCCGCCGAAGCAGTCGCCGGCGCCGGTCGGGTCGATTTCATCGACCGGAAACGCCGGCGCTTCGGCACGGCTCGCGCGGTCGAACGCGACGCTGCCCGCGGCGCCGCGCTTCAGCACGACGCGCTCGAGCAGCGGATGCGTCGCGAGCAGGCCCGCGATCGCGCGCTCGGCCGGCTGCGGCCCGCAGAAGAACGGCAGGTCGGCCTCGCTCGGCAGGAACAGGTGGCAGGCGGCGAGCATCTCGTCGAGCGCCGCGCGCATCGGGCGGAAGCTCAGCATCTCGGGGCGCACGTTCGGATCGAACGACACCTTCGCGCCGGCGCGCGCGGCCTCGATCACGCCGCGCTGGACCGCCGCGATCGCCGATTCGCTCGTCAGCGACGAGCCCATCACGTGGAAGTAGCGGCAGCCGTCGAACATCGCCGTATCGACGTCGGATGCATCGACACACGCGGCAGCGCTGGTGGAAAGACTGAAGACGAAGCTGCGCGAGCCGTCGTCGCGATACGCGACGAACGCGGTGCCGGTCGGGCGCGCGACGCGGCGGATGCGCGCGACATCGACGCCGTCGCGTTCGAGCCGCGCGACGATCGCGTCGCCGAACGCGTCGCGACCGACGCAGCCCGCATACGCGACGCGCGCGCCGAGCCGTGCTGCCTGATCGGCAAAGATCGCGGGCGCGCCGCTCGGGAACGGTCCGGCGAACAGGCCCGGCGTATCGAAGCCCTGGCCGCGCTCGGCGGCGACGAATTCGGCGAGCAGCTCGCCGGCGACGACGATCTCGGCCATCAGGCGTGCCCTCCCGAGACCGGCGTGCAAAGGGCCGCAGCCTGTGGCAGCGGCCATCCAAGCGAACATGAATGCCACTTCATCCGTTGCTCCGACAAACCATTATCGGCGGCGAGAAGGAACGGTATGCGCTTGACAGGCCGCTTCGTCCAGGGGGTAGGATCATTGGCATGATCCTTGTCTACCGCTACCGGGTGAAGTCGCTCAACGGGCTGCTTAACAAGCAGAGTCGTGCGGTGAACTACGTCTGGAACTTCTGCAATGACACACAGAAACACGCGCTCATGTGGAGCAAGAAGTGGCCAACAGGTTTCGACCTGAATGGACTGACGAGCGGCAGCAGCAAGGAGCTTGGCATTCACTCCGGCACGATCAACGCAACTTGCTTGCAGTACGCACAATCCCGTAGCCAGCACCGACGCCCTTACCTGCGCTATCGCGGCAAGAGAACGCTCGGATGGGTACCGTTGAAAGGGCGCGACCTGAAGCGTGAAGGCGACGCGTTCCGTTTCGCCGGCAACACCTTCCGCGTGTTCAACAGTCGGCCGCTTCCCGAAGGCAAGATCAAGGATGGAACCAACTTCGCGCAGGATGCGCGGGGCAACTGGTTTCTCAACATCGTGATCGAAATGCCAGATGTTCAAGCGCGCCCGATTCGTTCCGGCGTCGGTATCGATCTCGGCCTGAAAGACTTCGCCACACTTTCGACCGGCGAGAAACTGCCTAACGACCGGTTCGGCCGGCGCGCGGCCGAGAAGCTCGCGAAAGCGCAACGGGCGCGAAAGCACAAACGACATATCGCGAAGCTGCACGCCAAGGTTGCGAATGCCCGCGCCGATTCCCAGCACAAGCTCGCACTCGATCTGGTGCGGCGGTTCGATTACATCGCGGTCGGCAATGTCTCTGCCGTCAAACTCGCCAGAACCAGGATGGCGAAGAGCGTCTACGACGCATCCTGGTCGTCTTTCAGAAACATGCTCCGTTATAAAGCGATCGCGCACGGAGCCACGTTCGAAGAAGTGGACGAAAGCGGTTCTACCCAGTCCTGTTCGGCGTGCGGGTCGAAAGACAGCACGACGCGGCCGAAAGGTATCGCGGGACTGCGAGTAAGAGAGTGGGCCTGCAGTGACTGTGGTGTCGAGCATGATCGTGATACCAACGCTGCGCTGAACATTCTCCGATGCGGACGTGCATCGCCAAGTGTGGGAATCCACCGCCTTTAGGCGGCGGAGGACGTCAAGTCAGCTCATCCAGTTGCCGCCGTCGACGTTCAGCGTCTGGGCGGTGATGTAATCGGCGTCGGCCGACGCAAGGAACAGCGCGGCGCCCGTCAGGTCGCCCGGCACGCCCATGCGGCCGAGCGGCACGGCTTCGCCCACCAGCCGCTTCTTCTCGCCGAGCGGCCGGTTCTCGTAGCGCGCGAACAGCGCGTCGACCTGCTCCCACATCGGCGTATCGACGACACCCGGCGCGATCCCGTTCACGTTGATCCGGTGCGGCGCGAGCGCGAGCGCGGCCGACTGCGTATAGCTGATCACCGCCGCCTTGGTCGCGCAGTAGTGCGAAACGAGTGCCTCGCCGCGACGGCCGGCCTGCGACGACATGTTGACGATCTTGCCGCCGCGGCCCTGCTCGACCATCCGCTGCGCGACGGCCTGCATCAGGAAGAACAGCCCTTTCACGTTGACCGCGAACAGCCGGTCGAACACGTCCCAGGATTCGTCGAGGATCGGGCGCATGTCGAACAGCGCCGCGTTGTTGAACAGGATGTCGACGCCGCCGAAGCGCTCGACGGCGGTGGCGACGATCCGCTCGATGTCGTCGCGGCGCGTGACGTCCGCGGTGACGGCCACCGCGCGGCCGGGGTTCGCTTCGATGAGCCGCGCAAGCGAGCCGCCTGCCGGCTTCACGTCGACGAGCACGCAGCGCGCGCCCTCGTCCAGATAGCGTTGCGCGACCGCCTCGCCGATGCCGCTTGCGGCGCCCGTCAGGATCGCGACCTTGTCTTCCAGTCTCACTGGTTGTCTCCGGTTCGTTCTGCTGTACGACGGTCGCGAGGTGAGCGAACGCTCGCCGACCGATCAATTGCTCTGTTGTTGATCGAATGATCGGATACGCGATTCGCGCTGTCAAGGCAACGCGACGGCTTTCTATGACGCGCTGCGGCACAACGGCGCATCGCACCGGCCCGCAGCGCACGCCCGGCAAGGCGCGGCGCGCGCGGTGCGGTGCGGTGCGGCCGGATCGGCGATGAAGGGGACGGAGCGTGGACGGAACGGCGAATTCGCGCTGCACGGCGCGGCGATACGTTATATCATCGCCGTACTCTGTTTCCCCTGCCTGCTTCACGCCATGGCTACCTCATCGTCCATTGACGCCCGGCTGTCCCGGGCCGACGCATTCGCCGCCGAGCACGGGCTCGCGTGGACGCCGCTGCGCCGCCAGGTCTACGAACGCGTGCTGGCCGCGCAGCGCCCGATCGGCGCGTACGACCTGCTCGCCGAGCTCGAACCGCAGCGCGGCCGCGTGCCGCCCACGACCGTCTATCGCGCGCTGGATTTCCTCGTCGAGCACGGCTTCATCCACCGGATCGAATCGAAGAACGCGTTCTTCGCGTGCTGCGAGATCGGCGTGCCGCATGAAGGCCAGTTCCTGATCTGCGATTCGTGCGGCGACACCGTCGAGATTCCCGGCGGCGACCTCGCGAAGCAGTTGTCCGCGAGCGAGCCCGCGCACGGTTTCGAAGTCCACCACCAGGTCGTCGAGCTGAGCGGCCTGTGCGGGCACTGCAAGCGCAAGCCCGTACAACGCTGACGCCGCATCGCGCGGCGCATGCGCCGCCTTTCCAACGAGGAGTTTCATGTCCATTGCCTTGAAGCGCGCGCCGCGGCGCGCCCTGTCGCCTGTCCGCTGGCTTGCCGCCGCTGCCGCCGCGCTGTCGCTCGCGGCGCCCGCGTTCGCGCAGGCCGCGACCGTCAACGTCGTCGCCGCCGAGAATTTCTACGGCGATGTCGCGGCGCAGATCGGCGGCCGCCACGTCGCGGTCACGAGCATCCTCAGCAATCCCGACCAGGATCCGCACCTGTTCGAAGCCAGCCCGAAGACCGCCCGCGCGCTCCAGCACGCGCAGGTCGTGATCTACAACGGCGCCGACTACGATCCGTGGATGGGCAAGCTGCTCGGCGCATCGAAGCAGGCGAAGCGCGCGACGATCGTCGTCGCCGATCTCGTCGGCAAGAAGGCCGGCGACAACCCGCACCTGTGGTACGACCCGGCGACGATGCCGGCCGCCGCGCGCGCGATCGCGGCCGAGTTCGGCCGCGCCGACCCGGCGAACAAGGCCGACTACGACGCGAACCTGCAGAAGTTCGTCGCGTCGCTGAAGCCCGTCGACGACAAGGTCGCCGCGCTGCGCGCGCAGTACAAGGGCGTGCCGGTGACGGCCACCGAGCCCGTGTTCGGCTACATGTCCGACGCGATCGGGCTCGACATGCGCAACCAGCGCTTCCAGCTCGCGACGATGAACGACACCGAGGCGAGCGCGCAGGACGTCGCGGCGTTCGAGAACGACCTGCGCAAGAAGCAGGTGCGCGTACTGATCTACAACAGCCAGGCCGAAGCGCCGATGACCAAGCGCATGCTGAAGATCGCGCGCGACGGCGGCGTGCCGGCCGTCAGCGTCACCGAGACGCAGCCTGCCGGCAAGACCTTCCAGCAATGGATGGCCGGCCAGCTCGATGCGCTCTCCAGCGCGCTTTCGGCCGGCAAGAAATAAGCGACTGCAACGACATGACCGCCACTCCCCACGCACTCGCAGTCGATCGCGTCACGCTCGAACTGGGCGGACGCACGATCCTGCGCGACGTCAGCTTCTCGATCGAACCCGGCGAATTCGTCGGCGTGCTCGGGCCGAACGGCGCGGGCAAGACGACGCTGATGCGCGCGGTGCTCGGCCTCGTGCCCGTCTCGGCCGGCACGCTATCGGTCGGCGGCGTGCCGGTCGTGCGCGGCAACGCGTCGATCGGCTACATGCCGCAGATCAGGAGCGGCCTCGCGAACCGCCGGATGCGCGGCTACGACTTCGTCGCGATGGCCGCCGACGGCCATCGCTGGGGGCTGCCGCACACCAACGCGGCGACGCGCCGCGACGTCGACCGCGTGCTCGACCTCGTCGGCGGCCCGACGCTCGCGCGCCGACCGCTGTCGGAGCTGTCGGGCGGCGAGCGGCAGCGCCTGCTGCTCGCGCAGTGCCTGCTCGGCAGCCCGAAGCTGCTGCTGCTCGACGAACCGCTGATCAGCCTCGACCCGAACCACCAGCGCGGCGTGGTCGAACTCGTGCGCAACGTGCAGCGCGAGCTCGGCATCACCGTGCTGTTCTCCGCGCACGAACTGAATCCGCTGCTGAACGCGCTCGACCGCGTGCTGTATCTCGGCAACGGCGTCGCGGCGCTCGGCACCGTCGACGAGGTGATCACGAAGCCCGTGCTGTCGCGCCTCTACGGATCGCCGATCGACGTGATGCGCGTGAACGGCAAGATCTTCGTGATGTCGGGCGACGTCGAGATCGAGAAGCACGACCACGAACACGAGGACGACGACGGCCACTCGCACGGCGGCGGCCACGGCCATCACCACCACGGACACGCTCATCCCGGGCATTCGCACGATGTTTGAATACGACTTCATGATCAATGCCTTCGCGGCGTCGGGCATCGTCGCGGTGCTCGCGGGCATCGTCGGCTACTTCCTGGTGCTGCGCGGGCAGACCTTCGCCGGCCATGCGCTGTCGCACGTCGGCTTCACCGGCGCGACGGGCGCGGTGCTGCTCGGCATCTCGCCGATCTGGGGGATGGTCGGCTTCACGCTCGCGGCCGGGATCGGGATGGGCGCGCTCGGCGAACGGCTCGCGGGCCGCGACGTCGCGATCGGCGTGATCCTGTCGGGCGCGCTCGGCTTCGGCCTGCTGTTCCTGCATTTCTATACGTCGTTCGCGACGCAGGTGACCGCGCTGCTGTTCGGCAACGTGCTCGCGGTCAACCACGACACGCTCGCGGTGCTGGCCGGCATCGGCGCGGTGAGCCTGATCGCGCTCGCGCTGATCGCGCGGCCGCTGCTGTTCGCGTCGCTGCAGCCCGAACTGGCCGAAGCCAAGGGCGTGTCGCTGCGCACGGTGTCGATGCTGTTCCTCGCAGTGTGCGCGCTCGCGGTGGCCGCCGCGACGCAGATCGTCGGCGTGCTGCTCGTGTTCACGCTGCTGGTCGGGCCGGCCGCGGCCGCGCAGAACGTGTCGACGCGGCTGTCGACGGGCGTGCTGCTCGCCGCGCTGTTCGCGCTGTTCGAGGCGTGGGCCGGCATCACGCTTGCATATCACACCGACTGGCCGACGAGCTTCTGGATCACCGCGCTGTCGGCGCTCGTGTACGGCGCGAGCCTGTTGCGGCGCCACTGATCGCTGCTCAATGCCAAAGAAAACGCCGGCGTGCCCGAGGGCAGCGCCGGCGTTTTTTATGCGCCCGCAATCGCTTGCGGCGATGCGTGCGTTACCTGACTCCGCTCATCGGGCGAGCACGCGCGCGTGATGCCCAATGTGATCGGCGATGAACGTCGAGATGAAGTAGTACCCGTGGTCGTAGCCCGGATGGCGGCGCAGCGTCAGCGGCTGGCCGGCCTTCGCGCACGCGGCTTCGAACACGTCGGGGTTCAGCTGGTTCGCGAGGAATTGATCGGCGAGGCCCTGGTCGACCAGGATGCCGTCCGCGAACTTCGGCGCATCGGCGCGCGCGACGAGCTCGCTCGCGTCGTGCGCGTTCCACGCGTCGCGATCGTCGCCGAGATAACCCGAGAATGCCTTCTCGCCCCACGGGCAGCGTGTCGGCGCGGCGATCGGCGCGAACGCCGACACCGACCGGTACAGGCCGGGATGACGCAGCGCGAGCGTCAGCGCGCCGTGCCCGCCCATCGAGTGGCCGAAGATCCCGAGCCGCGCGCCGTCGATCGGCAGCTCGGCCGCGACGAGTTCGCGCAGCTCGCCCGTCACGTACGACTCCATCCGGTAATGCGTGGACCACGGCGCCTCGGTCGCATCGACGTAGAAACCCGCGCCGACGCCGAAGTCCCACGCATCGGTCTCGCCCGGCACGCCCGCGCCGCGCGGGCTCGTGTCGGGCATCACGAGCGCGATGCCGTGCTGCGCCGCGTATTGCTGCGCGCCGGCCTTGATCGCGAACGTCTCGTCGGTGCAGGTCAGCCCCGCGAGGTAGAACAGCGCCGGCACGCGGCCGTGCGCGGCCTGCGGCGGCAGGTACACCGAGAACTTCATCGGCAGGCCGATCGCCGTCGAATCGTGGCGGTAGAAGCGCTGCTCGCCGCCGTGGCACGCATGCGAGGAAACGAGTTCGAGCATGACGGTGCGCTCCCGGTCAGTACAGCACGACCGAGCGGATCGACTCGCCCTGCTTCATCAGGTCGAAGCCTTCGTTGATCCGCTCGAGCGGCAGCGTGTGCGTGATCAGGTCGTCGATGTTGATCTTGCCTTCCATGTACCAGTCGACGATCTTCGGCACGTCGGTGCGGCCGCGCGCGCCGCCGAACGCCGAGCCCTTCCACTCGCGGCCCGTCACGAGCTGGAACGGACGCGTGCTGATTTCCTCGCCCGCCGCGGCCACGCCGATGATGAACGACTGGCCCCAGCCCTTGTGCGTGCACTCGAGCGCCTGGCGCATCAGCTTCACGTTGCCGACGCATTCGAACGAGTAGTCGGCGCCGCCGTCGGTCAGCTGCACGATGTGGTCGACGACGTTCTCGACTTCGTTCGGGTTGATGAAGTGCGTCATCCCGAACTTCTTCGCGAGCTCGACGCGCTTCGGGTTGATGTCGACGCCGATGATCTTGTCCGCGCCGACCATCTTCGCGCCCTGGATCACGTTCAGGCCGATCCCGCCGAGGCCGAACACGACGACGTTCGCACCGGCCTCGACCTTCGCCGAGTAGACGACCGCGCCGACGCCCGTCGTCACGCCGCAGCCGATGTAGCAGATCTTGTCGAACGGCGCGTCCTCGCGCACCTTCGCGACTGCGATTTCCGGCACGACGATGTAGTTCGAGAACGTCGACGTGCCCATGTAGTGGAACAGCGGCTTGCCGTCGAGCGAGAAGCGCGACGTCGCGTCGGGCATCAGGCCCTTGCCCTGCGTCGCGCGGATCTTCTGGCACAGGTTGGTCTTGCGCGACAGGCAGAACTTGCACTCGCGGCATTCCGGCGTGTAGAGCGGAATCACGTGGTCGCCCTTCCTGACGGTGCCGACGCCAGGGCCGACGTCGACCACCACGCCCGCGCCTTCATGGCCGAGGATCGCCGGGAAGATCCCTTCCGGATCGGCACCCGACAGCGTGTAGTAGTCGGTGTGGCAGATGCCCGTCGCCTTCACTTCGATCAGCACTTCGCCTGCGCGCGGCCCTTCGAGATCGACTTCCTCGATCGTCAGCGGTGCACCCGCCTTCCATGCAATCGCGGCTTTCGTTTTCATCGTGTCACTCCTGTCTGTCAATTAGGTTGCCCCGGGGCGGCGCTTCGGCGCTTACGCAGGTCCCATTCGCACCGGGCCCCGTTCAAAGCTGTCGAAACCATGCCGCGCGACCTCGCGCGCGACACGGCAAAAGCATCTCGTGCTCGCCATGATGGCCGCTCCCGCCGCATACCGCGAGCCGGAAACGGTCGCCGGCTTGCCACGATGCGTCATCGCTGACGCAAAAGAACAAGTGTTCGAGTTTAAACGCCCGTCGTGAACCATGCATCCGTGCGCGCATACAGATCGATGAAGCGGGCGTGGCGCGCGGCCAGCAGGCGGTCGTCGCGCGGCGCGGCGACCGGCGACGCGGCCGGCGCCAGCGCGCGCAACGCATCTTCGCGCCAGTGTCCGATCGCGACGCCCGCGAGCAGCGCGGCGCCGCGCGTCGCGGCGTTCGGGCAATCGATCGCGTGCAGCGACGCGCCGAGCGCGTCGGCGAGCAACTGGCGCCAGCGCGGATCGACCGAGCCGCCGCCCGCGAGACGCAGCGTCGTCACCGGGTCGCGACGATCCGCATCGCGGATCGCATCGAGCCCCGCGCGCAACGCGAACGCGACGCCTTCGAACGCGGCACGCATCATCGCGCCGCGCGTGTCGCCGAGCCCGAGACCGAGCCAGCCGCCGCGCGCATCGGGGTTCATCCACGGCGAACGCTCCCCGGTCAGGTAGGGCAGGAAGCACAGCCGTTCCGACGCCGGTTGCGCGAACGCGTCGTCGTACGCATCCGCCCATCCCGAATAGCCGAGCCAGCCGCGCACGGCTTCGAGCGCGAGCCCGACGTTCTGCATCGCGGCCATCGTGTAATAACCGCCGCCGGCCGCGGCGCGATAGCGATGCAGCCCGCGCCGCGCAGGCGGCAGCGCGTCCGCGAGCACGACGATCTGGCCGCCGCTGCCCGTCGTCAGCAGCGCGTCGCCGGCCGCGGCGAGCCCGCTGCCGAGCGCCGCGCATGCGGTGTCGGCCGCGCCCGTCGCCAGCGGCACGCCGGCCGGCAGGCCGAGCGCCGCGGCCGCCTGCGCACCGAGCGTACCGCAGCGCGCAGTCGACGCAAGGACCGGCGCGAACCGGTCGGCCGGCAGGCCGAGCGCTGCGATCAATGCCGTATCCCATGCACCGTCGGGCGTCGCGAGCGCGGTCGCGCACGCATCGCTCGGATCGGCCGCGACGTCGCCGCCGAGCACGATGCGCAACCAGTCCTTCGGCTGCACGGCCCAGCGCGCGGCGCGCAGCGCATCGGGTTCGTGCTCGGCCAGCCAGCGCAACAGCGGGCCTGCCATGCCCGGCGCAACGGGGTTCGGGGCGACGGGCAATCCGGCGGCGGGCGATCCGGCGACGGACCAATCGGACGCGTCCGCTTCGCGCACCGCGCGCGTGTCGGGCCACAGCAGCGCGGGCCGCACCGGCTGCCCGGCCGCGTCGATCAGCACGACGCCATGCATTTGCCCCGAGAAGCCGATCGCCGCGACCTGCGCGCGCTCGCCGGCCGGCAGGCGCGCGGCCGCGCGCACGAGCGCCTGCCACCACGCGTCGGGCGCGATCTCGGCCCAGCCGGGCCGCGGCGACGACAACGCATAAGGTTCGCTCGCGACCGCGCGCTCGACGCCATCGGCATCGAGCGTGACGAGTTTGACGGAGCCGGTGCCGAGGTCGATTCCGAGCAGGCGCATGACGTGACGGTGAATTCGAATGAACGGATGTCGATGATAACGGGATCGCGATACTCGCCCCGGCTTTTGCGGTCACCGCAGCGCAATGCGATGCACGGAAGCCGCAGTCGGCAGCCGGGTTTCGCCGGGCTGCACCTTGCGTGCAAAAGCGGCCGTTCGCGGGTTAACCCGGCGCGGTTTTCCGACACCCCTTTTTGCCACTATGCGGCCGCGCCGATACACACCATAAAGCGGCCGATATTTGACATGGGGGCCGGCGCTATTTTGAAGGGCTATAAAACCGGGGAACCTCACTCCTGCGGCAGTTTCCCGATGATCGACACCCTGTTTCATGCCGAAATGGCATATCGAACCAGCAAAGCACGGAATAGAACCCAGCGCTCTTGTTGCGTGGATTCATTCCGCATAACTTCGTATCACCCCGAAAACAAGATCATGGAGTGAGACAGATGCAATCGAACACGGTCCATCCGTGCGATGAGGTGCTGCCGACCGGCAAGCTGGTAACGCTTGGCCTGCAACACGTCCTCGTCATGTACGCCGGCGCCGTCGCCGTGCCGCTTATCGTCGGCGGCGCGCTCAAGCTGCCGAAAGACCAGATCGCGTTCCTGATCAGCGCCGATCTGTTTTCGTGCGGCATCGCCACGCTGATCCAGACGCTGGGCCTGTGGATCTTCGGGATCCGCCTGCCCGTCATCATGGGCTGCACGTTCGCGGCCGTCGGCCCGATGATCGCGATCGGTACGAACCCCGGCCTCGGCATTCTCGACATCTTCGGCTCGACCATCGCGGCCGGCATCATCGGCATCGTGCTGGCGCCGACGATCGGCAAGCTGTTGCGGTTCTTCCCGCCGGTGGTCGTCGGCACCGTGATTGCCGTGATCGGGCTGTCGCTGATGGAGGTCGGCATCAACTGGGCCGCCGGCGGCGTCGGCAACCCCGAATACGGCAGCCCGGTCTATCTCGGCCTGTCGCTGCTCGTGCTCACGCTGATCCTGCTGATCAACAAGTTCGGCCGCGGCTTCATCGCGAACATCTCGGTGCTGCTCGGCATCGTCGCCGGCTTCGTGATCGCGTTCATCCTCGGCCGCGTGAACACCGAAGGCGTGTCGCTCGCGCCGTGGGTCGGCTTCGTGATGCCGTTCCACTTCGGCTGGCCGCATTTCGACCCGCTGTCGATCGCGACGATGGTCACCGTGATGTTCGTCACGTTCATCGAATCGACCGGCATGTTCCTCGCGGTCGGCGACATGGTCGATCGTCCGGTCGACCAGGATCGCCTGGTGCGCGGCCTGCGCGTCGACGGCCTCGGCACGCTGATCGGCGGCATCTTCAACTCGTTCCCGCATACGTCGTTCTCGCAGAACGTCGGCCTGATCGGCGTGACGGGCGTGAAGAGCCGGTTCGTGTGCGCGACGGGCGGCGTGATCCTCGTGATGCTCGGCCTGTTCCCGAAGATGGCGCAGGTCGTCGCGTCGGTGCCGCCGTTCGTGCTCGGCGGCGCGGGCATCGTGATGTTCGGGATGGTGGCCGCGAACGGCATCAAGGTGCTGTCGAAGGTCGATTTCGTGAACAACAGCCACAACCTGTTCATCGTCGCCGTGAGCGTCGGCATGGGCCTCGTGCCGGTCGTGTCGCCGCACTTCTTCTCGAAGCTGCCGCCCGCGCTCGCACCGATCCTGCACAGCGGCATCCTGCTGGCATCGGCCACGGCCGTGATCCTGAACATCGTGTTCAACGGCGTGAAAGGCGAAAAGGATGCGCGCTGCGACATCCGCCGCGCCGGACACGACTTCGACGGGCGCCCCGCCGACGTGCACCACTGATCGCGCCGCGCCGGACGACGGCGCAACGCGGTAATGAAAAAACGCCACGGACTTTCGTCCGTGGCGTTGTCGTTTCCACATACCGCCGGTTCGACGGACAGGAGCGGTTGCCCGCTCCCGCGCTGCTTCGCGCTTACCCGTTGGTTGCCGCTGCCGACGCGGGCGCCGGGGCGGCCGCCTTGTCGTAGTCGACCGGCTCATCCGGCGCGCGCGGCGTCTCGCCGGCCCGCTGGGTCCAGCCGCCGCCCAGTGCGCGGTACAGGTCGACCAGGTTCGTCCAGCGCGCCAGGCGCGCGCTGATGAGCGTCTGCTGCGCCGAGTACAGGTCCGTCTGCGCGGTCAGCACCGACAGGTAGCTGTCGACGCCGTTCTTGTAGCGCAGGTCCGACAGGTCGAAACGACGCTGCTGCGCGTGCTCGTTGCGCTCCAGCGCGGCGATCTGCTGGTCGTACGTGCCGCGTGCGGCCAGCCCGTCCGACACTTCGCGGAATGCCGACTGGATCGCCTTCTCGTAGTTCGCGATCTCGATGCGCTTCTGCACGTGCGCGAGATCGAGATTGGCGATGTTCGAACCGCCCTCGAAGATCGGCAGCGCAATACTCGGCGCAAACGACCACGCCGCCGTACCGGCCTTGAACAGGCCGCCGAGCGTCGGGCTCGCGGTGCCGAATGCCGCGGTCAGCGAGATCTTCGGGAAGAACGCCGCGCGTGCCGCACCGATGTTCGCGTTCGCGGCCAGCAGCGTCTGCTCGGCCTGCATCACGTCCGGACGGCGCGTCAGCAGGTCCGACGGCAACCCGGCCGGCACGTCCGTCAGCAGGTTCTGCGCGTCGAGCGGCATGCCCGGCGGCAGGTCGTCCGGCAGCGGCTCGCCGATCAGCAGCACCAGCGCGTTCAGCGCCTGCGCACGCGCACGCGCCTGCGCCTGCTGGTTCGCGAGCGCCGTCTCGACCACCGTCTGCGACTGACGCAGCTCGAGCTCGGAGCCCGTGCCGTTGTCGAACTGCAGCTTCGTCAGGTCGTACGACGCCTGAGCGGACTTCAGCGTGTTCTCCGTGACCTTCAGCAGATCGTCGGTCGACAGCAGCGTCAGGTACTGGTCAGCCACCTGCGACACCAGCGAGATTTCCGACGCCTGCCGCGCGTATGCGGTCGACAGGTACTGCGCGAGCGCCTGATCCTTCAGGCTCTGCACGCGGCCGAACAGGTCGAGCTCCCACGACGCGGAAAGCCCGACGTTGTAGGTGCGCGAGATCAGCGGCTGCCCCGTCGACGACACGCCGGCCGGGAACCGCTGGATGCTGCCCGTACCGGTGCCGTCGAGCGTCGGGAACAGGCCCGCGCGCGTGATCTGGTACTGCGCGCGCGCCGCCTCGATGTTCAGCACCGACACGCGCAGGTCGCGGTTGTTCTTCAGCGCGATCTCGATCAGCCGCTGCAGGCGCGGATCGACGAAGAATTCGCGCCAGCCGATGGCGGTCGCCGCCTGGCCGTTCGCGCTGCGCGCGCCGGCAGCGCCCGGCTGCGTCGCGTAGACGCCGCCGGCCGGGTACGCCTGCGCAACGGGTGCGTCGGGCCGCTTGTAATGCGGCGCCATCGTGCAGCCCGTGGCAAAGAGCGCGACCGCGATTGCAGTCAAAGCGTGTTTTTGCATCATCACTGTCCCTTGTTGCCTTCGTCGCCGTTGCCCGGCTTCTCTTCGTGCTTCGCGTGCTCCTGAGCCAGGCGCAATGCCTCGTCGGCATCTTCCCGTTCGCCGCTGAAGATCGCGCGGACCTTCACGAAGAACATCGGGATCAGGAAGATCGCGAGGAACGTCGCCGTGATCATCCCGCCGATCACGCCCGTGCCGATCGCGTGCTGGCTCCCCGAGCCCGCGCCGTTGCTGATCGCGAGCGGCATCACGCCGAGAATGAACGCCATCGACGTCATCAGGATCGGGCGCAGCCGCTGGCGCGCCGCTTCCAGTGCGGCCTCGACCGGCCCCATCTTCTCCGTCACCTGCAACTCGCGCGCGAACTCGACGATCAGGATCGCGTTCTTCGCCGACAAGCCCACGGTGGTCAACAGGCCGACCTGGAAGTACACATCGTTCTCGAGGCCGCGCATCGTCGCCGCGAGCAGTGCACCGATTACGCCGAGCGGCACCACCATGATCACCGAGAACGGGATCGACCAGCTTTCATACAGCGCCGCGAGACACAGGAACACGACGAGGATCGAGATCGCGTACAGGATCGGCGCCTGCGAACCGGACTGGATTTCCTGGAACGACAGGCCGGTCCACGAATAGCCGATACCGACCGGCAGCTTCTTCGCGAGCCCTTCCATCGCGGTCATCGCCTGACCGGTCGACTTGCCCGGTGCGGCCTGACCCTGGATTTCCATCGCCGAGATGCCGTTATAACGCTCGAGCTTCGGCGAACCGTAGGTCCAGTGACCGGTCGCGAACGCGCTGAACGGCACCATCCCGCCCGACCCGTTGCGCACGTACCAGATGTTCATGTCCTCCGGCGTCATCCGGAACGGCGCATCGGCCTGCACGTAGACCTTCTTGATCCGGCCATCGGTGTCGAGGAAGTTGTTCACGTACTTCGACGCCCACGCGATCGAGAACGTCTGGTCGATCGCATCCGCCGTCACGCCGAGCGCATTCGCCTTCTCGCGGTCGATGTCGACCTTGTACTGCGGCGTGTCGTTCAGGCCGTTCGGGCGCACGCCCTGCAGCGTCGGATCCTTCGAGGCCATCCCGAGCAACTGGTTGCGCGCGGCCATCAGCGCATCGTGGCCGAGACCGGCATTGTCCGTCAGCTCGAAGTCGAAGCCGGCGGCCGTACCGAGTTCAGGAATCGACGGCGGGTTGAACGGGATCACGATCGCGTCCTTGTAGCCCGCATAGCGCCCGAACATCCGGCCGATCAGTGCCTGCACCTTCTGGTTCGCATGCTGACGCTGCGAGTAGTCCTTCAGGCGCACGAACACGAGACCGGAGTTCTGGCCGCGACCCGCGAAGCTGAAGCCGTTCACCGTGAACGCCGATTCGACGATTTCCTTCTCGTCCTTCAGCAGGTAGTCGGAAATGTTCGCCAGCGTCTTCGCGGTCGTTTCCTGCGTCGAACCCGACGGCGTCTGCACGATCACGAACATCAGGCCCTGGTCTTCATCGGGCAGGAACGACTTCGGCAAGCGCACGAACAGCAGGCCGACCCCGACGATCACGGCCAGGTAGATGATGAGCCAGCGGCCCGAGCGCTTGATCACGTGGTGCACGCCGACGTGGTACTTGTCGCGGCTGTTGTTGAACGTGCGGTTGAACCAGCCGAAGAAACCCTTCTTCTCTTCGTGATGCCCTTGCGGGATCGGCTTCAGGATCGTCGCGCACAGTGCCGGCGTCAGAATCAACGCGACGAGCACCGACAGCACCATCGCCGTCACGATCGTCAGCGAGAACTGGCGATAGATCGCGCCGACCGAACCGCCGGAGAACGCGACCGGCACGAACACGGCCGACAGCACGAGCGCGATGCCGACGAGTGCGCCGGTGATCTGGCCCATCGCCTTGCGGGTTGCCTCCTTCGGTGACAGGCCCTCTTCCGCCATCACGCGCTCGACGTTCTCGACCACCACGATCGCATCGTCGACCAGCAGGCCGATCGCGAGCACGAGGCCGAACATCGACAGCGTGTTGATCGAGAAGCCCACCAGCGACATGACTGCGAACGTACCGAGCAGCACGACCGGCACCGCGATCGTCGGGATGATCGTCGCCCGCAGGTTCTGCAGGAACAGATACATCACGAGGAACACCAGCACGATACCTTCGAGCAGCGTCTTGACCACTTCCTCGATCGACAGCTTCACGAACGGCGTCGTGTCGTACGGATACTTCACGACGAGGCCGTGCGGGAAGAACGGTGCCAGCTCGTCGATCTTCGCGCGCACGGCCTTCGCGGTCGCGAGCGCGTTCGCGTTGGTCGCGAGCTGGATACCGAGTGCCGCGGTCGGCTGACCGTTGTACTTCGTGTCGAAGTTGTAGTTCTCGCCGCCGAGCTCAAGCTTCGCGACGTCCTTCAGGCGCACCTGCGAGCCGTCCTGGTTGACCTTCAGCAGGATGTTGCCGAACTGCTCGGGCGTCTGCAGCAGCGTCGATTCGGTGATCGTCGCCTGCAGCACGGTGCCCGGCTTCGCCGGCGTGCCGCCGATCTGGCCGCCCGCGATCTGCACGTTCTGCGCGGTGATCGCCGAGCTCACGTCGACCGGCGTGAGGCCGTAGTTCGTCAGGCGGTTCGGGTCGAGCCAGATCCGCATCGCGTACTGCGAGCCGAACAGCGTGACGGTACCGACGCCGTTCAACCGGCTGATCGGATCCTTCACGTGCGACGCCACGAAGTTCGCGAGGTCGTACTTGTTCATGCTGCCGTCTTCGGAGTTGAAGGCGAGCACCAGCAGGAAGCTGCTGCTCGACTTCGTCACCGACAGGCCGAGCTGCTGCACGACCTGCGGCAGAACCGGCGTCGCGAGCGACAGCTTGTTCTGCACCTGGACCTGCGCGATGTCGGCGTTGGTGCCCGGCGCGAAGGTCAGCGTGATCGTCGCGTTGCCCGAGTCGTCACTCGTCGACGACATGTACAGGAAGTTGTCGAGACCGCTCATCTGCTGCTCGATCACCTGCGTCACCGTGTCTTCCACCGTCTTCGCGGAAGCACCCGGGTAGTTCGCGGTGATCTGGATCGATGGCGGCGCGATCGTCGGATACTGCGAGATCGGCAGCGTGAAGATCGCCGCGACCCCGGCCAGCATCAGGATGATGGCGATCACCCACGCGAAGATCGGGCGATCGATAAAAAACTTTGCCATGAAACAGGCTCCCTGTTATTGCGCGCTCGAAGCAGCGGCAGCACTCGCCGGCGCGGCGCCCGATGCGGCGGCACCGGAAGCGGCGGCGGCGCCGGAACCGGCGGCAGCCGGTGCGGCGGTTGCGGCGGCGGCGCCCGATGCGGCATCGGCCGCCGGTGCGAGCTGCGCCGGTACCGACTTCACGGTCGCACCCGGGCGTACCTTCTCGCCGCCCTGCACGATCACGTGATCGCCCGCTTGCAGACCGCCTTCGACGATCCAGTTCTGGCCCTGCATGCCCGTCGTCTTCAGCGGACGCGGCTCGACCTTGTTGCCGGCGTTCACCACCATCGCGATCGCCTGGCCCTTCTGGTCATGCGTGACGCCGATCTGCGGCACCAGGAACGCGTTCTCGTTCACGCCCTGCTCGATCCGGGCGCGCACGAACATCCCCGGCAGCAGCACCTTGCCCGGGTTCGGGAAGACCGCACGGATCGTCACCGAGCCGGTGGCCTGGTCGACCGTCACGTCCGAGAACTGCAGCTTGCCCGGCTCCGCATAGGTCTTGCCGTCCTCGAGGATCAGCGACACCTTCGCCGCGCCCGGGCCGCTCGTCTTCAGGCGGCCGCTCTGCACGTCCTGGCGCAGCTTCAGGCCTTCGAGGCTCGACTGCGTGAGGTCGACATACACCGGGTCGAGCTGCTGCACCGTCGACATCAGCGTCGCCTGGCTCGCCTGCACGTACGCGCCCGGCGTCACTTGCGAAATGCCGACGCGGCCGGTGATCGGCGAGACCACGTCGGTGTAGCCGAGGTTGATCTGCGCGGTGTCGACCGCCGCCTTGCCGGACGCGACGTCCGCCGCGGCCTGCCCTTGCGTGGCCACCGCGTTGTCGTAGTCCTGCTTGCTGACCGCGTTCGCGGCCACCAGCACCTTGTAGCGCGCGACCAGCGCGTTCTGCGTGGCGAGGTTCGCCTGCGCCTTCGCGAGCGTCGCCTTCGCGCTGTTCAGCGCGGCGATATACGGCGCCGGATCGATCTTGTACAGACGCTGGCCGGCCTTGACGTCGGTGCCTTCGGTGAATTCACGGCGCAGCACGATGCCGTCGACCCGCGCGCGGACCTGCGCGACGAGGAACGCGCTGGTGCGGCCGGGCAGCTCGCTGAAGACCGGTACGGCTTGCGGCTGGACGGTGACGACGCCGACTTCCGGCGTTTGCGGCGGCGGTGCCGATTCTTTTTTTCCGCAGGCAGCCAGGAAAACCGCGGCTGCCGCGACAGTGATCAAGCGGTATGGAACCCGTTCGACGCGCATGGAGCGACCTCTGTGTGTAACCAATGGAATAAGTGCAGCACCCGGCGGGAGCGCAACACGGATGCGCCTCGCGGCGCAGATCGAACACCTGAATTACTGGACTGCTGGATACAGCACGTCGGCACGAAACCTCCATGCCGACGGGATGCCGCGAACTGCGGATGGTACTTGGGGCGGGAATCAGCAGAGTGGGATATTAACTGATTGCCACTTGGGTCATTCGATCGTAGGGTGGTATTGTATATACATTCACGAATGTATGTAAAAAGCCCGTTTGTATCGCGCCGACTGTCCAGTCTTACGAATTATTACCCGTCGCAAGCATAGCCAATCCGCATGACGGCAACGAGGGTTGCGGACCCTATATTCACCTACGATCGATCCAATCAGGCCTGCACATGGTCAGACGTACCAAGGAGGAGGCGCTCGAGACGCGCAATCGCATTCTCGATGCCGCCGAACACGTGTTCTTCGAGAAGGGCGTGTCGCACACGTCGCTCGCGGACATCGCCCACCACGCCGGCGTCACGCGCGGCGCGATCTACTGGCATTTCGCGAACAAGAGCGAGCTGTTCGACGCGATGTTCGACCGCGTGTTCCTGCCGATCGACGAGCTGAAGCGGATGCCGCTCGATGCACCGGGCGGCAATCCGCTCGAGAAGATCCGCAAGATCCTGATCTGGTGCCTGCTCGGCGTGCAGCGCGACTCGCAGTTGCGGCGCGTGTTCAGCATCCTGTTCATGAAGTGCGAATACGTCGCGGACATGGAGCCGCTGCTGCAGCGCAACCGCGCGGGGATGAGCGAGGCGCTGCACACGATCGACGCCGATCTCGCGGGCGCCGTGCGGCTCAAGCTGCTGCCCGAGCGGCTCGATACGTGGCGCGCGACGCTGATGCTGCACACGCTCGTCAGCGGCTTCGTGCGCGACATGCTGATGCTGCCCGACGAGATCGACGCCGAGCAGCATGCGGAAAAGCTCGTCGACGGCTGCTTCGACATGCTGCGCTACAGCCCGGCGATGCTGAAGGAAAAAGACTGACGGCACGGCGGCCGCCCGCGCGCCGTTTCATTTTCATCGATCGGCGAGCCGGGCCGGGCCGCGCAACAGTCGCGGCAATGCGCTTGCCCGCCTCCGTCTCCCCGCCAGGCTCAGGCCGCCTTCGCGCGATGCGCGCGTGCCCGCCGGTTCGACGCGGCTACCGAATCGCGCTTCGGCATCGGCGCGCCGGCCAGCCCGGCGATCCACGCGTCGGTCGACATCACGGCCGCGAAATTCGACTGGAACACCACCGTGTACGCGCGGTGAATCTCTTCGGCGCTCGCCGCGCCCGCTTCGTTCTCGTACGGCAACGCGCCCGTCGCATCCTCGAGATACTCGACGTTCAGTCCCGCGTGCGCCGCGTGATAGACCGTCGACGCATTGCAGTTGTGCGTCATGTAGCCGGCCACCGCGAGCGTGTCGACCCCGTGCGCGTCGAGCCATGCGGCAAGATCGGTCCCGGCGAACGAGCTCGCCTGCGCCTTCTCGATCAGGTGCGCGTACGGCCGGCCGGCGACGACTGCGTGCAGCGCGACACCGTCGGTGCCGGGCGCGAAGATCGGCGCGCCGGCCGGCGCGACGTGCTGGACGACGATCACCGGCACGCCGGCCGCATGCGCGGCGTCGATCGCGCGGCCGATGTTCGCGAGCGACACGTCGAGCGGCGGATACTCGATCGGCAGGTTGCCCGTCACGTATTCGTTCTGGACGTCGATCACGATCAGCGCGCGGCGGGAGGTGGTATGCGAGGCGGTGTTCGACATGAATGGCTCCTGGTCCTGACGCGCGGCCCCGCCCCGGAACGAGGCGGCCAGCGGCGCGATGCGATGCATTGTCGGACCGCATCGCCCGTGCGGACAGTGGCCCGATAGCCATTCTTCGATAAAATCGGGCCATCGCCATTCCGGAGCCCGTCATGACCGCCGTCGCGTCACCCGCCTCGCCTGCCCCGACCGTCGTCGCCGTGATCGCATACGACGGCATCAGCCCGTTCCACCTGTCGGTGCCGTCCGTCGTGTTCGGCAAGGAGCGCGACGCGGTCGCATCGCCGGCGTTCGAGTTTCGCGTCTGCTCGGCCGAGCGCGGCCCGCTCGCGACGACGGGCGGCTTCACGATCACCGCGCCGTACGGGCTCGACGCACTCGACGACGCGGACATCGTCATCGTGCCGGCGTGGCGCGACCCGGACGAAGCGCCGCCCGACGAGCTGCTCGACGCGGTGCGCGCGGTCGCCGCACGCGGCGCGCAGCTCGTCGGGCTGTGCCTCGGCGCGTACGTGCTCGCCGCGGCCGGCCTGCTCGACGGCCGCCCGGCCACCACGCACTGGGCGTGGGCCGACGACTTCGCACAACGCTTTCCGCGCGTGAAGCTCGATCCCGACGTGCTGTACGTGGACGACGGCAACCTGATGACGTCGGCCGGCACGGCCGCCGGGCTCGACTGCTGCCTGCACGTCGTGCGGCGGCGCTTCGGCTCGGATGCCGCGAACCGGATCGCGCGCCGCCTCGTGATCCCGCCGCACCGCCAGGGCGGGCAGGCCCAGTACGTGCCGCAGCCGGTCGCCGCGCACCCGCGCGATGCGCGGCTCGCGGGCCTGCTCGACTGGGTGCGCGCGCACCTCGACGCCGCGCACAGCGTCGATTCGCTCGCCGAACGCGTGCTGATGAGCCGGCGCACGTTCACGCGCCACTTCCGCCAGGCGACCGGCACGACCGTCACCGCGTGGCTGCAGGCCGAGCGGCTCGCGCGCGCGCAGCATCTGCTGGAAACCACCGGGCAATCGATCGACGCGATCGCGCAGGCGGCCGGCTACGGGTCGAGCGTGTCGCTGCGCCAGCATTTCGCGGGCGCGCTCGGCACGTCGCCGTCTGCGTATCGAAGGGAATTCCGCGGCGCCGGAGCCGGCGCCGATGCGAGGCAGTGATGCTCGCCGCGCGCGGAGGCGGGCGGGCCGTGAAGCGAAACCGGCGGGGTTCAGCGGCTCGGCCGCTCAGCCGCCGTTGATCCAGCGCGCCGCATAAAGCAGCAGCGCGACGAACACGATCATCGCCGCCCATGCCCAGACGGGCACCGTGCCGGCAGCACGATGATGAAGCACGCTGGCCGCACGCCCGGTCGGCGCGCCGCCAGCGTGCGGCGGCAGCGGACGCTTCGTCGCGGCCATCAGCGACGCCGGCCGCAGGAACACATGCTGGCGCCGCTGTGCGGCCGGGTTCGCGCGATTCGGCGCGAGGCCGTGCTTCGCCTGCACGACCGCGCAGAACTCGCGGAAGAAATCGTCGGTCCACTCGCGCAGCGCATTCTCGATCTGCCGCGCCGGCAACTCGACGAGCGGCCCGCTCGCCGTCGCCCAGACCACGTACTCGATGCTTGTGGCGTTCGCCTCGTCATCGGGCAGCAGCACCAGTTCGACCTGGCCGCGCAGCGCGCCGAGGCCGTCGGCCCGCGCCTTGAAATTGATCACGCGGCGCGGCCGCCCTTCCGCATCGCCCTGCTCGCCGGCCGCATGCGCACGCACGTCGTAGCGTGCGCGCAGCGGGCCGAGCGGCACCGTGATCGTCAGCGCGAACTCGCCGTGCGCGAGCTTCACGAACGATTCGCAATGGTCGAAGCTCGCCCGCAGCAATGCGGGATCCTCGAAGGCCTCCCGCACGACAGGCGGCGCGAGCGGGACGCGTAACGTGTCGTTCAGTTCCATGATGTCTCCCCGATGAACGCGCGCCGCATCAGGACGTCTCGACGAGACTGTCGATCCGTGCGACATCGAAGGCGACGTAGTGCGCAAGCGCGGCAGCGGCCGCCTTCGGTTCCTCGTAACTCCATGCAGCGTTCTCGATCACGCCGTCTTCCGTCTGCAAGTCGAAATGCACGGCTTCGCCCCTGAACGGGCAGGCGCTCGTCACGCCCGACTTCACGAGCCTGCGCATGTTGACGTCGCCGCGCGGCAGGTAATGGACGTCCGGCAGCCCCGCTTCCCGCACGGTCAGCACGCCGTGCGAATCGGCATACGTGATGCCGCGGTGGATCACGCGCACGCGATGGCGGTTGGGCACGATTTCAACGTGAGGGGCGGCGGCGTCTGACATCGTTTCTCCTTCGGGCGGCCCGGCAGGCAGGCCGGTGACAGGAAACGAAAAAAGCCACGGCACGAGTGCCGTGGCTTTCATTATGGGCGAAACTTCGTCCGATTGCGCAACCCGGGCGGGGGCTGCGTGCGGCGGGCTACTGCGCGCTCCACTGGAACGCGGCTTTCGCGCCGCCCTTCGCGCCGACCGTGACGGTACGGGATTCGTCGCTACCCTGGTACGACGCCTGCACCGTATAGCGCCCCGGCGGCACCTGCACGAGCATGTACGGCCCGCGCGTGTCGGTTTTCAGCACTTCGGCACCCTTGCCGTCGACGATCCGCACATGGACGTCGGCCAGGAATTCGCCGCCCTTGCCGGTGAAGCGCAGCGCCAGCGGCCACTTCGCCTCGTTGCGCTGGAACGCCGTCGATTCGTCCAGCCCGATGCCGCCGGACACGAAGGTGACGTCGCCCTGCTGGCGCGCGGCGGGCAAGCCGTCCGACTGCGCGTACGCGCCGGTCGCGCCGGCTGCGAGGCCGGCGGCCAACGCCGCGGCGACGGCAAATCGGGACACGTTGCGTAGATATTGCATGGCTCTCTCCTTTGGGTCGGAACACATACGGGGCGCCACGCCACGGGGTCGGACGACGGCGCCCGCCGCGGCCGGCCTGGCCGGCCGTCGGCCGTCGCCGGTCAGCTCAGGTCGACCGGCACGAAGATCTGTGCATTATCGCGCTGGATCAGCAGAGCAAGACTGTTGCCCGCGCCCTTCACCGCGTCGCGCAACTGCTCGGGGCTCGTGACCGGGCGGCCGTTGACCGCGAGGATCACGTCGCCGGGCTGGATGCCCGCGTTGGCGGCCGGCCCGCCGGCCTGCTGCACGATCAGCCCGTGCGACAGGTTGCTGGCGCTGCGCTCCTGCGGCGACAGCGGACGCACCGCGACGCCCAGGCGGCCCTGCTCGACCGGCCCGCCGTCGTTCGACGCGAGTTTTGCATCGGCCATCGCGCCGAGCGTCACGCTGATCGACTTCTTCGACTTGTCGCGCCAGATCTGCAGGTCGGCCTTCGTACCCGGCTTCAGGTTCGCGATCTGCGCGGGCAGCGACGTCGAATCGGCGACCGGCGAGCCGTTGACCGACAGGATCACGTCGCCCGGCTGCAGGCCCGCCTTCGCGGCCGGGCCGTTCGAATCGACGGAGCTGACGAGCGCGCCGTCCGGCTTCTGCAGCCCGAACGAACTCGCGAGCGTCTGGTTCAGCCCCTGCACGGCGACGCCGAGGCGGCCGCGGCTCACGTGGCCCGTCTTCACGAGTTCGTCCTTCACCTTGATCGCCTCGTTGATCGGGATCGCGAACGACAGGCCCTGGAAGCCGCCCGTCTGCGAGTAGATCATCGAGTTGATGCCGATCACCTCGCCCTGCAGGTTGAACAGCGGGCCGCCCGAGTTGCCGGGGTTCACCGGCACGTCGGTCTGGATGAACGGCGTGTAGTTCTCGTCCGGCAGCGCGCGCGACTTCGCGCTGATGATGCCCGACGTGACCGTGTTGTCGAAGCCGTACGGCGAACCGATCGCGACGACCCACTGGCCGACCTTGCTCTGCGCCGGATCGCCGATCTTCACGGTCGGCAGCCCGCTCGCGTCGATCTTCAGCACCGCGACGTCGGACTGCTTGTCCGAGCCGACGACCTTCGCCTTGTATTCGCGCTTGTCGGTCAGCCTGACCGTGACGACGTTCGCGCCGTCGATCACGTGCGCATTGGTGAGGATGTACCCGTCGGAGCTGATGACGAACCCGGAACCGAGGCTCGCGCTCGGCTGGTCGTCCGGCTGCGCGTCGCCGCCCATGCCCGGCACCTGGCCGTAGAAGTGCTTGAAGAACTGGTAGAACGGGTCGCTCGGATCGATCGGCAGCTGCGGCTGCGGCACGCGCCGCGCCACCTGCTTCACGACGTGCTTCGCGCTGATGTTCACGACCGCCGGGCCGTAGGTCTCGACGAGCCCGGAGAAATCGGGGATGCCGGTCTTCGCGGCCGCCTCGGCCGGCATCAGCGCGGCCGCCCGCGCGGGCGTGATGATCTGCGGATCGGCGCGGCGGGTGCCGGCAACGTAACCGGCCGACAGGGCGGCCGCCACGGCGACTGCGACGGCGCCGCGCGCAAGGAATCGGGTGTTCATCGTAGGACCTCCTCTTTGTTAGGACGCAGCGTAACGACCCTGACTTAAAGGAGGCTTAATCAGCCTTAAGCGGCGCTTAAGCGGGCCGGCAAGGCCCGTCCGACAGCGTTCTTCACACGGATTCGGACTGCGGCGGCGCCTCGGCCGGCATCTCGGCGTCGCGGAACACGACGCTGACGAGCAGGCCGCCCGCGGCCGCGTCGCCGAGCGACACCGTCGCGCCCTGCTGCGCCGCCACGCGCTTGACGATCGCGAGCCCGAGCCCGCTGCCCGACAAGTCGGCACGCGCCCGCGCGGAGCTGTCGCGGTAGAAGCGGTCGAACACCCGCTCGCGCTCGTCGGCCGGGATGCCGGGCCCGCTGTCGCCGATCTGGACGCACGCGCGGCCGGCCGCGTCGGAGGTCAGCGACACGTCGATGCGGCCGCCGTCCGGCGTGTACTTCACCGCGTTGTCGAGCAGGTTGCCGAACATCACGCGCAGCGCGCCGACATCCGCGACGACGCTCGCCGCGCGCGTCTCCTCGAAGCCGAGATCGATGTCGCGCCGCTGCGCGAGCGGCGCATGCGCGGCCACGCATTCGGCCAGCAGCGCCTGCAGGTCGACCGGCTCGCGCATCGTCGCACCGTCCGGCTCGGCGCGGGCAAGCGCGAGCAACTGCTCCGCGAGGCGCGTCGCGCGCGTGACGCCGTCCTGGAGATCCGCGACCGCCTCGCGGCGCGACGCGTCGTCCTTCGCGCGGGCGACGAGCTGCGCCTGGATCTGCACGGCCGCGAGCGGCGTGCGCAGTTCGTGCGCGGCGTCGGCCACGAACGCCTTCTGCGTGTCGAGCGCGGCCGACAGCCGCGCGAGCAGCCCGTTCAGCGCGCGCACGAGCGGCTGCACCTCGAGCGGCAGACGCTCGTCGGGCAGCGGATCGAGCGCTTCCGGCCGGCGCGCCTCGACCGCGCGCGTCACGCGGCCGAGCGGCGCCAGCCCGCGCCCGACGATCACCCACACGGCCGCGCCGAGGAACGGCAGCAGCACGATCAGCGGCCACAGCGTGCGCAGCGCGACGTTCGCCGCGAGCCGGTTGCGCACCGACAGCGGCTGCGCGAGCTGCACGACGTTGTCGCCGACGATCGCGCCGTACACGCGCCATTCGCCGCGATCGGTGCGCTCGGTCGAGAAGCCGAGCTCCGCGCGCGGCGCGATCGGCGCGCGCGGATGCGAGAAGTACATCAGCACGCCGTTGCGGTTCCAGATCTGGATCACGATGCCTTCGTCGCCGTTGGTCCGCGAGCCGAACACCTGCGAGAACGGCTCGGACGGCAGCGCCGCGGCGATTTCCTGCAACTGGTAGTCGAACAGCTCGTTCGCCTCGGCGAGCGCCTGCCGGTAGATCAGCCAGCCTGCGAGGCCGACGCCGGCGACGACGATCGCGAGCAGCCAGATCAGCAATTGATGACGAATCGACCTCACGCGTCAGCTTTCCTTGACGACCATGTAGCCGAGCCCGCGCACGTTGCGGATCAGGTCCGAGCCGAGCTTCTTGCGCAGTGCGTGGATGTAGACCTCGACCGTGTTGCTGCCGATCTCCTCGCCCCAGCCGTACATCTTTTCCTCGAGCTGGCTCTTCGACAGCACCGCGCCGGGCCGCGCGAGCAGCGCCTCGAGCAACGCGAACTCGCGCGCGGACAGTGCGACGGGCGCGCCGTCGAGCGTGACCTGGTGCGACGCGGGATCGAGCGTCAGCGCGCCGTGGCGGATCAGCGACTCGCTGCGCCCGGCCTGGCGGCGGATCAGCGCGCGCATCCGCGCACCGAGTTCGTCGAGGTCGAACGGCTTGACGAGGTAATCGTCGGCGCCCGCGTCGAGGCCCTTCACGCGATCGGCGATGGCGTCGCGCGCGGTGACGATCAGCACCGGCAGCGACAACCCGCGTGCACGCAGCGTGCGCAGCACGTCGGTGCCGTCGCGCTTCGGCAGGCCGAGGTCGAGCAGCAGCAGGTCGTACGTCTCGCCGCCGAGCGCCGTGAGCGCCGCGTCGCCGTCCTGCACCCAGTCGACCGCAAAGCCGTCCGAGCGCAGCGCCTTGCGCACGCCCTCGGCAATCATTCGGTCGTCTTCGACAAGCAGAATCCGCATCGGGACAGGCATCCATGGGTCGGGTGAAACACGCCGATCATTGTAGCGCCGCGAATCGCGTGCGCGGCATGCGCGCCGCAAAGTGATGCCTCAATGCGGCACGACACGCGATTTCGGCGGGCATTTGCCCACTTGTCTCTACAATGTGCGCTTGCGCGCGACGCACGCGCCGCCCGAGCCCCTGCTTACCCGTATTCGTCCATGCCGATTTCCGCCCTTTCCGCCCGGTTCGCCCCCCGCGCTCAAGCCTGCCTGCGCGCAGCCGCCGTCATCGCCACCTGCACCGCGCTGGCCTTCGCGCCGCCCGCGCAAGCCCGCAAGAAATTCCACAAGGAAGCGCGCAAGACCGCCGTCGTGTCGCCCGCCGCGCGTGCGGCCGGCCTGCCGGCATCCGTGCTCGTCGCGCTGCAGCGCGCGAAGGTGCCGGCGTCGGCGATGAGCGTCGTCGTCGAACGCGTCGGCGACCCGGAACCGCTGATCGCGTGGAATGCGAGCCGGCCGATGCTGCCGGCGTCGACGATGAAGCTCGTCACGACCTTCTCGGGCCTGTCGATCCTCGGCCCCGACTTCCGCTGGCGCACGACCGCCTACACGGACGGCACGGTCGACCCCGACGGCACGCTGCAGGGCAACCTGTACATCAAGGGCACCGGCGATCCGAAGCTCGTGCCCGAAGAACTGATCGACCTCGTCGACAAGATCCGCAAGGCCGGCATCAAGCGCGTGGCCGGCGGCCTCGTTCTCGACAAGAGCTATTTCGCGGCGTCGACGCGCGACCTGCCGTCGTTCGACGACGACGTGAGCGCGCCGTACAACGTCGGCCCCGATCCGCTGCTGTACGCGTTCAAGGCCGTGTCGTTCACGGTCACGCCGGGCGACGACGGCAAGGTGGCCGTCGACGTGCTGCCGCCGCTCGCGGACCTGTCGATCGACAACCAGCTGGTCGAAGGCACGGGCTCGTGCAGCGCGGCCGCCGCGGCCGCGCGCCCGACGCTGACGGCCGGCGCCGGGATGATGACGGCGTCGTTCGCCGGCGACTATCCGCTGCGCTGCGGCGCGCGCACCACCAACCTCGCGATCCTCGATCACACGACGTTCTTCGCGCGCGGCTTCCTCGCGCTGTGGCGGCAGGACGGCGGCACGATCGCGGGGCCCGTGAGCGAAGGCAAGGTGCCGACCACCGCGCGGCCGGTCGCCGTGCATCACAGCCCGGTGCTCGGCAGCATCGTCTACGACATCAACAAGTTCAGCAACAACGTGATGGCGCGCAACCTGTTCCTGACGATCGGCGCGGTCAGCGGCAAGCCGCCCGCGACGCCCGAGCAGTCGAGCCGCGCGATCCAGGCGTTCCTGCAGAAGAACGGCATCGCGATGCCGGACCTCGCGCTCGAAAACGGCTCGGGGCTGTCGCGCGAAGAGCACGTGAGCGCGCTGTCGCTCGCCGCGCTGCTGCAGGCAGCGAACGCGAGCCCGGTCGCGCAGGCGTTCGTCGATTCGCTGCCGATCGCCGGCATCGACGGCACGATGAAGAACCGCCTCACCAACGCCGGCGTGCTCGGCAACGCGCACATCAAGACCGGCACGCTGCGCGACGTGCGCGCGATCGCCGGCTACGTCGCCGGCGCCGACGGCCAGAGCTACGTCGTCGTCAGCTTCATCAACAACGACCAGGCGGAAGGCGCGCGCGCCGCGCACGACACGCTGCTCGAATGGATCTACGCGGGCGCGCACTGACGGCTCGCGCGCCGCGACGCGGCGCATCCCCGCCCCTCGGTCGACGTACGACGGCCACGGGGCGGCACCGCGCATCGGGCAGCCTTGGCGGGCAGCCCGTGCGGCCCGCCGCCTCGCATACGGAGTCCCGCCGTTCGCGGTTTGAAACGGCCACCGCCACCGATGCGCGACGCATCGCACGCCAGCCGTGCCCGTAAAACGGGGCCGCACCGCCCGGCCTCGCGCCGCGCGGTTTCCGTAGAAACCCTGTCCTCAGAGGGAACCCTCTACGCTGCCCCCTCGCCTAGCGCGTGGCGATTGCGTAGGCTGTTGGCCTGACCGATATCTACAACGGGCCACGCGCCCGGCCTCACGGCTTGCAGGGGAAAGGAGGAGACACGCCCATGCGATTCGACGTCGAATTGCTTCTGCTCGCGCTGGCGCCCGTCTTCCTGCTCTGCATCGCGTGGGAAGCCTGGCACCTCGCCCGCACACGTGCGCAGGACCATGTCTATGCGTGGCGCGACACGCTGTGCAATGCGGCGCTCGCGCTGATGCACCAGGGCGCGGACAAGATCGCGTGGCTCTTCGTGATCCCCGTCTATGCGTACTGCTACCGGCACTATCGCCTGTTCACGTGGCACGACGGCTGGCTGTCGTTCGCGGTGCTGTTCGTCGCGCAGGACTTCCTCTACTACGTGTTCCATCGCGCGAGCCATCGCGTGCGCTGGCTGTGGGCCGCGCACGTCGTGCACCACTCGTCCGAGCGGATGAATTTCTCGACCGCGTTCCGCCAGAGCCTGATGTACCCCGTCGCGGGCATGTGGGTGTTCTGGCTGCCGCTCGCGTTCGCCGGCTTTCCGCCGCAACAGGTCGTCGGCATCGTGCTGATCAACCTCGCGTTCCAGTTCTTCGTGCACACGCAGGCGATCGGCAAGCTCGGCTGGCTCGAGTACGTGTTCAACACGCCGTCGATCCACCGCGCGCACCATGCGCGCAACCCGCGCTACATCGACCGCAATTACGCAGGCGTCCTGGTGATCTGGGATCGCCTGTTCGGCAGCTATGTCGAGGAAACGCCGGACGACCCGCCGCAGTACGGGATCGTCGAGCGGCTCGGCTCGAACAACCCGCTCGTCGCGACGTTCCACGAGTGGGTGTCGATGGCGGCCGACGCGTTGCGCGTCGACGGATGGCGCAACAAGCTGCGCGCGATTTTCGGCCCGCCCGAATGGGCGAGCGCTTATCATGCGCAGGTTGTCGAGGCCGCGAACCAGGACCCGCGCACCGTGCCGCTTGCGGCTGCGCGCGACCAATAACCGTTTCAGCCAACGGCCGCCGCGCAGCCCGGTTCCGAGCAGGCACGCGGCAGATGAGAAACACATCAGGCCATATCTACGAGGAGATCGAACGATGCAGTCACAACAACAATTCCCGTCGCATATCCGGCAACGCCTGCTGCGCACCGCGCAGGTCGCGATCGCGGGCGCCGCGCTCGCGCTGCTCGCCGCGTGCGGCGGCGGTGACGACAACAACAGCAGCAGCGCGTCGAACACGCCGCCTTCCGGCGTGAAGATGCAGATCGTGTCGTTCGGCGACAGCCTGTCCGACGCCGGCACCTATTCGCAGATCAAGCTCGGCTTCGGCGGCGGCCGCTTCACGACCAACCCCGGCCAGGTGTGGACGCAGAACGTCGCGCAGTACTACGGCGACACGCTGCAGCCCGCGAACCAGGGCGGCTTCGGCATTCCGCTGCAGGCCACCGGCGGCCTCGGCTACGCGCAGGGCGGCTCGCGCGTGACGCTGCAGCCGGGCATCGGCCATGCTGACGCGAGCGTGCCGAACGCCGACTTCGCGCAAGCGACCACGACGCCGATCGCCGACCAGGTCAAGCAGTACCTGACGCAGCACGGCAGCTTCAACGCAGGCCAGATCGTGCTGGTCAACGGCGGCGCGAACGACATCTTCTACCAGGCGCAGGTCGCGCAGGCGCAAGGCAACACGCCGGCCGCGCAACTCGCGGCGGCGCAGGCGATCGGCCTGGCCGCGCAGCAGCTCGGCGGGATCGTCCAGCAGATCGTCGCGGCAGGCGCAACGCACGTGTTCGTGTCGAACGTGCCGGACATCGGCGGCACGCCGCTCGCGCTGCAGGGCGGCACGCAGGCCGCGTTCACGCAACTGTCGGGGCTGTTCAACAAGACGCTCGCCGGCACGCTGGCCGCGCTGAAGGTCGACACGACGAAGGTCGCGCTGCTCGACACGTTCACGTGGCAGGACGGCATCGCGGCCAACTACCAGGCGAACGGCTTCAACGTGTCGAACACCGACACCGCGTGCAACCTGAAGGCGATGGTCCAGGCCGCGACGCAGTACGGCGTCGCGAACGCGACCGCATTCGGCTCGTCGCTGTTCTGCTCGCCGCAGACCTACACGGTCCCGAACGCGGACCAGACTTACATGTTCGCCGACACGGTCCACCCGACGACGCGCCTGCACGCGCTGTTCGCGCAGTTCGTGGAAAAGCAGATCGCGGCTTCGGGCGTCGGCAAGTAAGCGGCATATAAACGGACCGCCGCCGGCCGGCACGCGCAACGCGCAGCCGGCGCGATCTCCCCAAAAAAAACGCCCGACCGGTTCGCCGGTCGGGCGTTTGTCATTCATGGGCCGAGGCTTGCGCCGGTCGTCAGTCGCGCGCTTCGAACGCGGCCGCGGCACGGCCGAGACGATCGTTGACGGCAATCCATTCGACGGTGTCGGGCAGCTTCTCGACGAGAATGCGCGCGACCTGCGCGCGGTCGAGCGCACGCAGCATCCCGTACAGGTCGCGCGCGTAGGCCTGCGGATCTTCCGGCGCGGCGATGAAATGCACGCCGTCGGCCTGCGCCCAGCGCCCCGCGCGCGACGCGCGCGCGACGAGCGCGACGCGCTCGCCGTCGGTTTGCGCGGCCGCGAGCAGCGGCTCGAGCGCATCGAACGGCAGCAGCGCGAGCGGCGTGCGCGGCGCGTAATGGGCCTTCAGCGTGCCCGACGCGCGCGGCGCGGTCGCGTCGCTGCCGTCCGGCAGCCGCGGCGCGCGGCCGAGCACGTCGGCGATCTGCTGCGGCGTCACGTGGCCCGGGCGCAGCAGCGCCGGGAAGCCGCGCGACAGATCGAGGATCGTCGATTCGATGCCGACTTCGGACGCGCCGCCGTCGAGCACATGCACGGTGTCGCCGAATTCGTCGCGTACGTGCTGCGCGGTCGTCGGGCTCACATGGCCGAACCGGTTCGCGGACGGCGCGGCCACGCCGCCGTGGCCGCCGCGCCGCGCGCTGAACGCCGCCAGCAGCGCCTGCGCGACCGGATGCGACGGGCAGCGCAGCCCGACCGAATCCTGGCCGCCGCTCACGGCGTCCGGAATGCGCGCATGGCGCTTCAGGATCAGCGTCAGCGGGCCGGGCCAGAACGCATCGATCAGCTTCCGCGCATCGGCCGGCAGGTCGTCGGCCCAGTAACCCGGATCGCCGCCGGGCGGCAGGTGCACGATCACCGGATGGTTCGCCGGCCGCCCTTTCGCCGCATAGATGCGCGCGACGGCTTCGGGATTCGCCGCGTCGCCGCCGAGCCCGTAGACGGTTTCGGTCGGGAACGCGACGAGTTGCCCCGCGTCGAGCAGCGCGGCGGCCGCGTCGATCTGCGCGGGCGTCACGGAGTTCGGGAGATCGATGGACATCGGCTGGCGCCTCAGTCGAGCGGCACGCGCAGCAGCTGCGCGCACGCGGTAGCCGCGGCGACGGCTTCGTCGCGCGTCGGGGCCGTGAAGTTCACGTGCCCCATCTTGCGACCGACGCGCGCGTCTTCCTTGCCGTACAGGTGCAGGTGCGCAGCCGGCATCGCCGCGACCGTGTCCCACGGCGGCGTGACGGCATCGGCCGCTGCACCGTTCGGGAACCACACGTCGCCGAGGATGTTCAGCATCGCGGCCGGCGAATGCTGGCGCGGGTTGCCGAGCGGCATGCGCGTCATCGCGCGCACCTGCTGCTCGAACTGGCTCGTTGCGCACGCATCGACCGTGTAGTGGCCGGAGTTGTGCGGGCGCGGCGCCATCTCGTTCGCGACGAACGAACCGTCTTCCAGCACGAAGAACTCGACGCACAGCACGCCGACGTAGCCGAGCGTATCGGCGATCCGCACGGCCGCCTGCTGCGCCTCTTCGACGCGCGCGGCATCGGCGGCCGGCGCGGGCACCACCGTCAGCGCGAGGATGCCGTTGTGGTGCGCGTTCTGCGCGAGCGGGAACGCGGCCGAGCGGCCGTCCGCGCCGCGCGCGATCAGCGCCGACACTTCGTATTTCAGCGGCAGGCGCTTCTCGAGCACGCACGGCACGCCGCCGAGCGCCGCATGGGCGTCGCGCGCTTCCTGCGCGGTACGCACGCGCACCTGGCCCTTGCCGTCGTAGCCGAGGCGTGCCGTCTTCAGGATGCCCGGCAGCACCGCGTCGAGCACGGCATCGTCGAGCGCGGCGAGCGCCGCCGACGATTCGATCACGACGTGCGGCGCGACCGGTACGCCCGACGCCTCGATGAAGCGCTTCTCCGCGATCCGGTCCTGCGCGATCGCGACGCAGCGGCCGGCCGGCGCGACAAAGGTCGTGCGCGCGAGGAAATCGAGGCTCGCGGCCGGCACGTTCTCGAACTCCGTCGACACCGCGTCGCACAGGTCGGCCAGCTCGGCGAGCGCGGCTTCGTCGTCGTAGGCCGCGCGCAGGTGGCGGTCGGCGACCGCGCCGGCGGGGCTCGTCGGATCGGGATCGAGCACGGCGACGCGATAGCCCATCGCCTGGGCGGCAAAGCAGAACATGCGGCCGAGCTGGCCACCGCCGACCATGCCCAGCCACGCGCCGGGCAGGATCGGGGAAACGGAATCAGGAGTTGCGGTCATGTCAGTGGTCGGTCGCGGCGGGCGCTGCCCGCCGCAGTGGGGAGGGTCAGGCAGCCGCGACGCGCGGCCGCCGGTGCGCCGTCATTCCAGCGGCGGCAGCACCATCGCGTGCGCGGCTTCGTTCTGGCGCACGCGGAACGCGGCGAGCCGGTTCGCGTAATCGGCCGACGTGCCGGACAGGATCGACACCGCGAACAGCGCGGCATTCGCGGCACCGGCCTCGCCGATCGCGAACGTCGCAACGGGCACGCCCTTCGGCATCTGCACGATCGAGTGCAGCGAATCGACACCCTTCAGGTACTTGCTCGCGACCGGCACGCCGAGCACCGGCACCGTGGTTTTCGCGGCCAGCATGCCGGGCAGGTGCGCGGCGCCGCCGGCGCCCGCGATGATCGCGCGTAGCCCGCGCTCGCGCGCCTTCTCCGCATAATCGAACATCTCGTCGGGCATCCGGTGCGCGGACACCACCTTCGCTTCGTACGGCACGCCGAATTCCTGCAGGATCGCTACCGCGTGCTTCATCACGTCCCAGTCGGAACTCGAACCCATCAGCACGCCGACGAGCGGCGCGCTGTGCGTGTGGGCAGTCTGGACTTCGCTCATTTCGTCATTTCCTTGCTGCTCAGGCGAGCGACTGGCCGGTGATGCGCTCGAGCGCTTCCTGGTACTTCGCGGCCGTTTTCTCGACGACGTCGGCCGGCAGCGCCGGCGCCGGCGCCGTCTTGCCCCACGGCTGCGCCTCGAGCCAGTCGCGCACGAACTGCTTGTCGAACGACGGCGGGTTCGTGCCGACCTGGTACTGGTCGGCCGGCCAGAAGCGCGACGAATCGGCCGTCAGCACTTCATCCATCAGGTACAGCTTGCCGTGGTTGTCGAGGCCGAATTCGAACTTCGTATCGGCGATGATGATGCCGCGCGTCGCCGCATAGTCGGCCGCTTCCTTGTACAGGCGGATCGAGATGTCGCGGATCGTCGCGGCCAGCTCGGTGCCGATGCGGCGCTCGGTTTCCTCGAACGTGATGTTCTCGTCGTGCTCGCCCATCTCGGCCTTCGCGGCCGGCGTGAAGATCGGCTCGGGCAGCTTCTGCGCGTTCTGCAGGCCTTCCGGCAGCTGCACGCCGCACACGGCGCCCGACGCCTGGTATTCCTTCCAGCCGCTGCCGGCCAGGTAGCCGCGCACGACCGCTTCGATCATGATCGGCTCGAGGCGCTTGACGACCACGCCGCGGCCCGTCACCTGCTCGACCTCGTCGGCCGCGACGACCGCTTCCGGCGCGTCGCCCGTCAGGTGGTTCGGCACGATGTGCGCGAGCTTGTCGAACCAGAAGTTCGCCATCTGGTTCAGCACGCGGCCCTTGTTCGGAATCGGCTCGCCCATCACCACGTCGAATGCCGACAGGCGGTCGGTCGTGACGATCAGGAGCTTGTCGTTGCCGACCGCGTAGTTATCGCGGACCTTGCCGCGACCGAGGAGCGGCAGCGAGCGGAGCGTGGATTCGTAAAGGGTAGACATCGTCTTTTCGCAGATAAGGAGCCAAACAAAAAGGGAAACGCCGTTCCCCGCGGCAGGCGGGAACGGCGGTCTTGCAATACGTCGGCGAACCGGCCGGGCGGTGCCCGGGCGGTTGCCGGCCGGCCCTCGTTCGGCCGGACGGAACGGCTGCCTGGGGCCGGATCACATCCGGCCTGGCTGCCCGCCCCTGCCTTGCGGAAGAATCGGGCGGGGCAATCGTACTACAGTCTCAGCGCACGACCTGCGCGAGCGCGCCGGACTTGTACTGCTCGGCGATCTTGTCGAGCGACACCGGCTTGATCTTCGCGGCCTGGCCTTCGCAGCCGAATGCGAGGTAGCGGTCGACGCAGACCTGCTTCGCCGCTTCGCGCGCGGGCTTCAGGTAGTCGCGCGGATCGAACTTGCCCGGGTTCTCGAACAGGTAGCGGCGGATCGCGCCGGTGATCGCGAGACGCAGGTCGGTGTCGATGTTGATCTTGCGCACGCCGTGCTTGATGCCTTCCTGGATTTCCTCGACCGGCACGCCGTAGGTTTCCTTCATGTCGCCGCCGAACTGGCGGATTTCTTCCAGCAGCTCTTGCGGCACCGACGACGAACCATGCATCACGAGGTGCGTGTTCGGGATGCGCGCGTGGATTTCCTTGATGCGCTGGATCGACAGGATGTCGCCCGTCGGCTTCTTCGAGAACTTGTAGGCGCCGTGCGACGTACCGATCGCGATCGCGAGCGCATCGCACTGCGTGAGCTTCACGAAATCGGCCGCCTGCTCCGGATCGGTCAGCAGCTGCTCGCGGGTCATCGTGCCTTCCGCGCCGTGGCCGTCTTCCTTGTCGCCCTTCATCGTCTCGAGCGAGCCGAGCACGCCGAGTTCGGCTTCGACCGTCACGCCGATCGAGTGCGCCATCTCGACGACCTTGCGCGACACGTCGACGTTGTACTCGTACGACGCGACCGTCTTGCCGTCGGCTTCGAGCGAACCGTCCATCATCACGCTCGTGAAGCCGCTGCGGATCGCACCCATGCAGACCGCCGGCGACTGGCCGTGATCCTGGTGCATCACGACCGGGATGTGCGGATACGACTCGACCGCCGCTTCGATCAGGTGGCGCAGGAACGGCTCGCCCGCGTACTTACGCGCGCCGGCCGATGCCTGCATGATCACGGGCGCGCCGACCTGGTCCGCTGCCGCCATGATCGCCTGGACCTGCTCCAGGTTGTTCACGTTGAAGGCCGGCAGGCCGTAACCGTGCTCTGCCGCGTGATCCAGCAATTGACGCATTGATACGAGAGGCATTGTGGAACTCCTTGAATGAAAACCGGTGCGCCCTGACGCCGGCGCGGCACCCGCCCTCGTTCGAACCGGGGCGGCGCGGCGCGGCTGAGCGTCGAATAGCCGCATTTTATCGCGAAGCGCCTCCGATTCCGACCGCCCGTTGGCGCCCGCTCGCAATTTGTTACGTTCGCACGGCACAATGCGGGCAAAAAAGAGAAAAAAAGCCGCGCGGGGCTTCGGACCCCGCGCGGCTTTCGCGTAAAAAACGGTGCCGGATCGAATTCGATCGACCCGGGTCGCCGGCCAGGTGCCCGGCGAACGCTCGACTCAATAGTGCTCGCCGACGCGCACGATCTTCAGCGTGTTGGTGCCGCCCGCCTGCCCCATCGGTTCGCCGACGGTCAGCACGACCATGTCGCCGTGCTGCACGTAGCCCTGCTTGACGACGAGCTCGAGCGCCGCCTGCAGCGCCGAGTCGCGGTCGCTGTTGAAGTCGACGTGCAGCGGCGTGACGTTGCGGTACAGCGCCATCGTGCGCTCGCTGCCGACGCGCGGCGTCAGCGCGAAGATCGGCACGTGCGTGTAGTGACGCGACATCCACAGCGCGGTCGCGCCCGATTCGGTCAGCGCGATGATCGCCTTCGCGCCCAGGTGGTACGCGGTGAACAGCGCGCCCATCGCGATCGACTGATCGATCCGCGTGAACGTGCGGTCGAGGAAATCCTTGTCCAGCTCCACGTGTTCCGACTTTTCCGCCTCGACGCACACGGCCGCCATCGTCTCGATCGTGACGACCGGGTACTTGCCGGCGGCCGTCTCGGCCGACAGCATCACCGCGTCGGTGCCGTCGAGCACCGCGTTCGCGACGTCCGACACTTCCGCGCGGGTCGGCACCGGCGCGTAGATCATCGATTCCATCATCTGCGTCGCGGTGATCACGAGCTTGTTCGACTCGCGCGCCATCCGGATCATCCGCTTCTGCAGCGCCGGCACGGCCGCGTTGCCCACTTCCACCGCGAGGTCGCCGCGCGCGACCATGATGCCGTCGGACGCGTCGAGAATGCTCTGCAGCGCCGGAATCGCTTCCGCGCGCTCGATCTTCGCAATCATCTTCGGCTTGATGCCGTACGGCGCGCCCGCGATGTTCGCGAGCTGGCGCGCCATTTCCATGTCGGTCGCGTTCTTCGGGAACGACACCGCCACCAGGTCCGCGCCGAGCGACATCGCGGTGCGGATGTCTTCCATGTCCTTCGCGGTCAGCGCGGGCGCCGACAGGCCGCCGCCCTGGCGGTTGATCCCCTTGTTGTTCGACAGCTCGCCGCCCACCTTGACGATCGTGTGGATCTCGTCGCCGAGCACGCGCTCGACGGTCAGCACGATCAGGCCGTCGTTCAGCAGCAGCAGGTCGCCCGGCTTCAGGTCGCGCGGCAGTTCCTTGTAGTCGAGGCCGACCCGCTCGTCGTTGCCGAGCTCGCAGGCCGCGTCGAGGATGAACGGCTGACCGGGCGAGAGCGTCGTCTTGCCGTTCTCGAACTTGCCGACGCGGATCTTCGGACCCTGGAGATCGGCCATGATCGCAATCTCGCGGCCGACCTTGCGGGCGGCCTCGCGCACCATCTCGGCGCGCTGGCGGTGATCGTCGGCCGTGCCGTGCGAAAAATTGAGCCGCACGACGTCGAGGCCCGCCTGCATCATCTGCAGCAGAATCTCCGGCGAACTGGAAGCCGGGCCGATCGTGGCGACTATCTTGGTGGCGCGCTGCATGAAACTCCTCATCTGGATCAAGGTGGATGCGCTGGGTGAAACGCTGCGAGAGCCGGACACGGCGGGCCCAGCGGCGGCCGTTCCGGAGGGCGTGCCAGTGCTTGCGCCCGGCATCGCTTTGTTCTGAATCTCGTGGTGCTGCATGGCCGCGTCGCCAGCGGCCGCCGGTGCGCGCGGGGTGGAGTTCGCCCGCGCGGGCGCGCGTTTGCGCTTGCCCGCGCCGGCCGGCTGCTCCGCTTTCGCGGAGCGCGCGGCCTTCGTCACCCCTGCGCGCGCCGCCACGCTCAGGCCGCCCGCGTTTCGAGCACTTCCACCGCCGGCAGCTTCTTCCCCTCGAGGAACTCGAGGAAGGCGCCGCCGCCCGTCGAGATGTAGCTGACCTGGTCGTGGATGCCGTACTTCGCGATGGCCGCGAGCGTGTCGCCGCCGCCCGCGATCGAGAACGCGGACGATTTGGCGATCGCTTCGGCGAGTGTCTTGGTGCCGTTGCCGAACTGGTCGAACTCGAACACGCCGACCGGGCCGTTCCACACGATCGTGCCTGCCTTCTCGAGCTGGCTCGCGAGCGCCTTGGCCGTATCGGGGCCGATGTCGAGGATCATGTCGTCCGCTTCGATGTCGGCGACCTGCTTCACCGTGGCCGCGGCCGTCGGCGAGAATTCCTTGGCCGTCACGACGTCGGTCGGGATCGGCACCGATGCGCCGCGCTCGCGCGCTTCGTCGATGATCGCCTTCGCCTCGTTGACGAGGTCGGCTTCCGCGAGCGACTTGCCGATCGGCAGACCGGCCGCGAGCATGAACGTGTTCGCGATGCCGCCGCCGACGATCAGCTGGTCGACCTTGCCGGCCAGCGACTTCAGGATCGTCAGCTTGGTCGACACCTTCGAGCCGGCGACGATCGCCACCAGCGGGCGCGCCGGGTTGCCGAGCGCCTTGCCGAGCGCGTCGAGTTCGGCGGCCAGCAGCGGGCCCGCGCACGCGACCGGCGCATACTTCGCGATCCCGTGCGTGGTCGCTTCCGCGCGGTGCGCGGTGCCGAACGCGTCGTTCACGTACACGTCGCAGAGCTTCGCCATCTTTTGCGCGAGCTCGTCCGAATTCTTCTTCTCGCCCTTGTTCACGCGGCAGTTCTCGAGCAGCACGACCTGGCCCGGTGCGACGTTCACGCCGTTCTCGACCCAGTTCGACACGAGCGGCACGTCGCGGCCGAGCAGCTCGGCGAGGCGCTTCGCGACCGGCGCGAGCGAATCTTCCGGCTTGAATTCGCCTTCGGTCGGACGGCCGAGGTGCGACGTGACCATCACGGCCGCGCCGGCGTCGAGCGCGGCCTGGATGGCCGGCACGGACGCGCGCACGCGCGTGTCTTCGGTGATGTTGCCGTGATCGTCCTGCGGGACGTTCAGGTCGGCGCGGATGAACACCCGCTTGCCGGCGAGCTGGCCGGCGGCGATCAGGTCGGTAAGACGCTTGACTTGGCTCATGTTGGACAGATTGAAGTAGTGGATGGGGAAAGGGGGTTCACGCTGGACGTGCGCGGGCTGCCGCGAAAGGGCGCCGGATGCGGCCGTGGCTGGCGGTTCGCATGACGCGCACGGGTAAAAAATCTCGAACGGGCATTCTAGCCGATCCACCCGGCAGACTGACCCGTGCGGCGGCGAATTCCGCCTATTTGGGATCGCGCGCGGCAACGGCTCCATTGCCGCAGCGCAGCAATCCACGCGCACGAGCGGCCGACGCCCCGCGGGCCGGAACGGCGGCCCATCAGAAAATCATGCGCATCGCGGTGAATACGAGCATCCCGACGACGATCGTGCCGAGCATGCTGCGCCGCCACAAGAACCAGCCGAGGCCGGCGAGCGCCGCGTAGAACGGATGGTTGGACAGCGCGAACGACAGCCCGGCCGGCGTTTCGAGCACGTCGGGCAGCACGACGGCGACCAGCGCGGCCGCCGGTGCGTAGCGCAGCGCGCGCTGCGCGCGTTCGGGCAGCACGGTGCGCTCGCCGCCGATCAGGAACAGCGCGCGCGTGACGGCCGTGACGATCGTCATTCCGATGATGACGATCCAGATCTCGGTCGCGCTCATTCGATCTCCTTCTCGCGCACGGTTTCGGTGCGGATGCGCCGCCAGTCGGCCCGTTCGACGAAGAAATCGGCCGTGCTGCCGGCCGCGAGCGCGGCGAGCACCGCGAGCGGCAGCGCGAGCCGGTACGGCAGGTCGAACGCGACCAGCGACACGATGCCCGCGACCGCGACGGCCGCGAGCGTCGAGCGGTTCGCGACCGCCGACACCATGATCGGGATCAGCGCGAGCGTGCCGGCCAGTTCCAACCCCCAGCTCGCGGGAAAGAAACTCGCGAGCAGGATGCCGGCGAGCGACGACACCTGCCACGACGCCCAGCTCGCGAGCGCCATCCCCCAGAAATACGCCTCCTTGCCCGGCACGTGGCCGTTTGCGAAGCCCTGTTTCTGGAACAGCAGGTAGATCACGTCGCCGTTGAAATAGCCGATCGCGAGGCGCCGCCACAGCGGCAGGTAGGAAAAATGGGGAGCAAGCCCGGCGCTGAAGATCACGAAGCGCGTGTTGACCATTGCGGCCGTGAGCAGCACGGTCCAGATCGGCAGCTTCGCGGCGAGGAGCGGCAGCACCGCGAGCTGCGACGAGCCTGCATAGACGAGCAGCGACATCGCGCTCGCCTGCCCGAGCGTCATCACCGACTTGCTCATCGCGATGCCGGTGACGAGCCCCCAGGACAGGATCGCCATCAGTGTCGGGGAATAGTCGCGCGCGCCCTGGATCAGCGCGAAACGGTCGGTGGCGGACAATCGAGCGAGCATGGGAAAGCGGGCCGTAGCGGGCGGTTCGTCGGGACGCCGGCGCCTCCTGCCGGCACGACCCGTCGTTATTGGAATCGGTACCGGGCGATTATAGCGCCGGCCCCGAGCCGACCGACCGGATCGTCGCCAAATGACGCTAAAATAAGCGTCTTTCCGGCTCAACGCTGCACACAACCGCATCCCAGGAGAATCCTATGTCAATGGCCGACCGCGACGGCAAGATCTGGATGGACGGCAAGCTGATCGACTGGCGCGACGCCAAGATCCACGTCCTGACCCATACGCTGCACTACGGCATGGGCGTCTTCGAGGGCGTGCGCGCGTACAAGACGGCCGACGGCAGCACCGCGATCTTCCGCCTGCGCGAGCACACGAAACGTCTGCTGAATTCCGCGAAGATCTTCCAGATGGACGTGCCGTTCGACCGGGAAACGCTCGAAGCCGCGCAACTCGAAGTCGTGCGCGAGAACAAGCTCGAATCGTGCTACCTGCGCCCGATCATCTGGGTCGGCTCGGAAAAGCTCGGCGTGTCGGCGAAGGGCAACACGATCCACGTCGCGATCGCCGCGTGGCCGTGGGGCGCGTACCTCGGCGAGGAAGGCCTCGCGAAGGGTATCCGCGTGAAGACGTCGTCGTTCACGCGCCACCACGTGAACGTGTCGATGGTGCGCGCGAAGGCGTCGGGCTGGTACGTGAACTCGATCCTGGCGAACCAGGAAGCGACGGCCGACGGCTACGACGAAGCGCTGCTGCTCGACGTCGACGGCTACGTGTCGGAAGGCTCCGGCGAGAACTTCTTCCTCGTGAACAACGGCAAGCTGTACACGCCCGACCTGGCGTCGTGCCTCGACGGCATCACGCGCGACACGGTCATCACGCTCGCGAAGGACGCCGGCATCGAGGTGATCGAGAAGCGCATCACGCGCGACGAGGTCTATACGGCCGACGAAGCGTTCTTCACCGGCACGGCCGCCGAAGTCACGCCGATCCGCGAGCTCGACAACCGCACGATCGGCAGCGGCGCGCGCGGCCCCGTCACGGAAAAGCTCCAGTCGGCGTTTTTCGATATCGTGTCGGGCAAGAACGCGAAGTACGCGCACTGGCTGACGAAGGTCTGAGCGCGCCGCGCCACCGACCGCCCCCACAAAAGAGTGATAAGAGAAAGTCTCATGAGTGAAATCAAGGAAATGCCGCTGGTCGAGCTGACGGCCAAGGATCTTCCCGCCTACTGCCCGAACCCGGCCATGGCGCGCTGGAGCGCGCACCCGCGCGTGTTCATCGACGTCTCGCACGGCGAGGCGCGCTGCCCGTACTGCGGCACGCGCTACAAGCTGCGCGACGGCGAGGTCGTCAAGGGCCACTGAGCCCGGGCGGCCGGGCCCGCGGGCCCGCCGCTCGCGAGGCGGCGCAGCCGGATGCCCGGCGCGCCGCCGTTCTCCATTCTGGCAACCCGAACGCGGCGCCCGCGCGCCGTGCTTCATTACGACATCGGAAGTCCACCTGATGCGTCGAGCGCTGGTTATCGCACCGAACTGGATCGGTGACGCATTGATGGCGCAGCCGCTTTTTGCGCTGCTGAAGAAGCTCCATCCCCGCATCGCGATCGATGCGGTCGCGCCCTCGTGGGTCGCGCCCGTGCTTGAGCGGATGCCCGAGATCCACGATGTCTACGCGACCGATCTCGCGCACGGCAAGCTGCAGCTGCTGCGCCGCTGGCAGCTCGCGAGCGACCTGCGCGACGTCGGCTACGACGCGGCGTACGTGCTGCCGAATTCGCTGAAGTCCGCGGTGATCCCGTGGCTCGCGAACATCCCGCTGCGGATCGGCTACACGGGCGAGCACCGCTACGGGCTGTTGAACGTGCGGCACGCGAATCCGACCAAGTCGGGCGAGCGGCCGCCGATGACGACCCACTACGCGGCGCTCGCGTACGCGCCGGGCGCGAAGCTGCCCGAATCGATGAAGACGCTGCCCGCGCCGCGCCTCGACGCCGACCTGAACGAGACGGCGCGGGTTTCCGCGCGTTTCAATCTCGATACACGCAAGCCGCTCGTCGTGTTCTGCCCGGGCGCCGAATACGGCCCGGCCAAGCGCTGGCCGCCCGAGCACTTCGCGTCGCTCGCGACGATCGTGCACCAGTCGTTCCCGTACACGCAGATCGTCGCGCTCGGCTCGCAGAAGGACGCCGCGGCCGCGCAGGCGATCGCCGACCACGCGCCGAACGTGCGCAACCTGTGCGGGCAGACGTCGCTGTCCGAGGCATGCGCGCTGATCGCGCGCGCGAACGCGGTCGTCACCAACGATTCGGGGCTGATGCACGTCGCCGCCGCGCTGCGCCGGCCGCTCGTCGCGCTGTACGGATCGACCGATCCGCGCCACACCCCTCCGCTGTCGGACCTGGCGAAGGTACAATGGCTGCATCTCGAATGCAGTCCCTGCTTCGAACGCGAGTGCCCGCTCGGCCACCTGAAGTGCCTGCGCGAACTCGGTCCCGAGCAGGTATTCGGCGATTTGCGCGGCATGCTCGTCGGGCAGCGCTGACCCTGGCCGGCAGCGTCGCACGACGCGCCGGGCAATCCGATTCACCGGTGTGCGGCGGCCCCATCCGGGCCGCCGTGCTGAATACGGCGCGCGACGCGCGCGAGAGACAACCCCGATGCCACGTTTTGCCCGCCTCTTCGAAGCCGCTGCCGATACGCTGAACGCCTACTACCAGGCCGTCGCCGATGCCAATCTCGACGCGCTGCTGGCGTTGTGGATCGACGAGGATTTCGCCAGCTGCGTGTGGGCGGACGGCGAGCATCTGCACGGCCTCGACCAGATCCGCAGCGGGCTCGCCAACCGGCTCGCGACGCGCCCGGTGACGATCGAACCGCTCGACATCCGCGTCTACGACAGCCTCGGCACGGTCGTCTACACGATCGCCGAAGCGCATCAGCAGGCCGACCTGACGGCCGAACCCGACATGGTTTTCGCCACGTACGTGATGATCCACGAACGCGGCGAGTGGCGCATCGCGCACATCCACGCGAGCCCGATTCCCGAACAAGCGGCCGGGCAGTTCGCCGCGAAGATCCGTCATGGGCAGGGCCCGCTGCACTGACGAAAAGACGAAGCAACGCATACGCGGGGCGATCATGAGTACGGCTTCTCCGCCCACCTCGCCGCTCGCCGGGGCTCCGGTCCCGGACGACGACACACTGCGCTATCGCGCACCACGCTGGCTGCCGAACAGCCATGCGCAAACCATCGTGCCCGCGCTGTTCGCGCGACGACCGGCCGTCGCCTACCGACGAGAGCGATGGGAAACCCCCGATCACGACTTCATCGATCTCGACTGGGTCGCCCATCTCGACAGTGCGGCGCCGCCGCCCGATGCGCCGCTGTTCGTGCTGTTCCACGGCCTCGAAGGCAGTTCCGGCTCGCACTACGCGCTCGAGATGATGGCCGCCGCACGCGCGAAGGGCTGGCACGCCGTCGTGCCGCACTTTCGCAGTTGCAGCGGCGAGATCAACCGCCAGCCGCGCTTCTACCATCTCGCCGATAGCGCCGAGGTCGACTGGATCCTGCGCCGGCTCGCCGCGCAGCATCGCGGGCCGCTGATCGCGGCCGGCGTGTCGCTCGGCGGCAACGTGCTGCTGCACTGGCTCGGCGAGCATCGCAGCGACACGTCGATCCTGCGGGCGGCCGCAGCGATCTCGACGCCGATCGACGTGCATGCGGGCGGCCGCGCGCTGTCGCAGGGGTTCGCGATGGTCTATACGCGCAGCTTCCTGAAGACGCTCAAGCGCAAGGCGCTCGCGAAGCTCGACCAGTACCCGGGGCTGTTCGACCGCGACGCGATGCTGCAGGCCGTGACGATGCGCGACTTCGACGAGGCCGTGACCGCGCCGCTGCACGGTTTCGCAAACGCCGACGACTACTGGACGAAGGCGACGACGCGGCCGCTGCTGCCCGCGATCGACGTGCCGACGCTGATCCTCAACGCCCGCAACGACCCGTTCCTGCCCGAATCGGCACTGCCGGGCCCGGCCGACGTATCGCCGGCCGTCGAGCTCGACCAGCCCGAGACCGGCGGGCACGCGGGATTCATGACCGGGCCGTTCCCCGGCCGCCTCGACTGGCTGTCGGCGCGGGTGTTCGGCTATTGCTCGAAATTCGTCGACCATGGATGACATCGTCAGGCAGGCGCTCGCAAAATGGCCGAACGTGCCGCACTGCACCGGCTGGCTGCTGCTCGACCGGCGCGGCGAATGGCGGCTGCGCGACGACGCGGCGCAGGCGGCCGGCGAACTCGGCTCGCCGATCCGGCATGCGGCACTGAACGCGTTCATCGGCCGCAACTACGAATGCGACGCGCGGGGCCGGTGGTTCTTCCAGAACGGGCCGCAGCGCGTGTACGTCGAGCTCGCCTATACGCCGTGGGTCGTGCGGCTCGCCGAACGCGACGGACAGCTCACGCTCACCGACCAGACGGGCGCCGCGTTCGAACCGGACGAAGCATGGCTCGACGATGGGGGCGGCGTGCTGTTTCGCGATGCAGGCGCGCCGCCGCGCATCGCGGCGCTGCACGACCACGATCTCGGGCTGTTCGCCGATCACGCGGATTTCGACGCCGCGCCGCCCGTGCTGCGCTGGCGTGACGGCCGCGCGCTGCCGCTCGGCACCATCGTCTGCGCGGACGTGCCCGCGCGGTTCGGCTACGTCGCGAGTCCGGCACGACAGGCACACGACGCGGCCGACAACGGCAACTGACCCGCACCCGCCCTTCCCGCGTTCGCCGCGCGCCGGCCGCTACCCGCGGCCGTTCTTCTCGTCGTCGCGCTCTTCCTTGTAGCGCGCCTCGAATTCCAGCAGCCGCGCGCCGATGATCGACTGCTCGTAGAACGACACGTCCTTCGCATCGCGCGCGTCCTTCAACTGGCGGATCGCCGACGGCCATGCGCCGTCGAGTGCAAGTTTCTCCGCGAGCGCGCGGCGCCGCGCGAGCACGTCGCCCTTGCCGTCGCTCGCCTTCGCGAGGTAGTCCCACCAGTCCGGCTGCTCGGGATCGGCCTGCGCCTGCGCGCGTGCGAGCGCCTGCGCTTCGGCAAAGCGGTGGGCGGCGATCAGCGCCTGCAGGTGCGCGACGATCGCCGCGTGCGACGCCGGCCAGCGCCGCTGCGCGAGCGCCGCGAGCCGCACCGCGTCGTCGGTCCGGCCCGCACGGCGCGCGATGTCGGCGGCCAGCACGTCGAGGCTCGGCGAACTCGTTGCCGGGTCGTCCTCGCGCCGCTCGCGCGCATCGAATGCGCCGCGCGCCGAAGCGAGCGCCTTGTCCGCCGCATCGTACTGGCCGAGCAGCGTGTTCGCGAGCGCGATGCCGTACCAGTTCGCCGCGACGTTCGGCGCCGTGCGATCGTCGATCTCGAGCTGCATCCGGCGCGCCTCGGCCGAGATGTCGGTCGGCGCGCGGTTCTGCAGGACGCGCAGCCGCGCGCGCACGAATCCGTACTCGGTCGACTGACGCGGCTGCCGGTACGGCGCGCGACGCGCGCGATCCTCCATGTCGGCGATCCGCTCGCCGGTCAGCGGGTGCGTGCGTGCATAGGCCGGCACGCCCGCATCGCCCATCGACGCGCGTTCGAGCCGCTCGAAGAAACCCGGCATCCCGTACGGGTCGTAGCCCGCGCCCGCGAGCAGCTGGAAGCCGACGCGATCGGCCTCGCGCTCGGCCGAACGCGAGAAGCGCAGCTGGTTGTCCACCGCATACGCCTGCCCGCCCATCGCGATCGCGCTGCCGAGATCGCCGCTTCTCGCGAGCACGCCGGCCAGCACGCCGAGCAGCATCGTCGCGAGCGCCGTGTAGCCGCTCTTCTCGCTCGCGCCGATCATCCGCGCGATGTGCCGCTGCAGCACGTGGCCCATCTCGTGGCCGACCACCGACGCGAGCTCCGATTCCGTCTGCGTCGTGACCACGAGCCCGCTGTTGATCCCGATGAAGCCGCCCGGCATCGAGAACGCGTTGATCTGCGGATCGCGCACCGGGAACAGGTCGAAGTCCGGCGTGTAGCCGCCGATGTAGCGCGCGGCCGCCGCGGCTGCGAGGCGCGCCGCCATCGCGTTCAGGTAGTCGCGCACGAGCCAGTCGTCGAGATAATCGGGATCGCGCCGCACTTCGCGCATCACGCGCTCGCCGAGCCGGCGCTCGGCCCGCGGCGTCAGCGAACCGCCGGAGCCGTCGCCGAGGTCGGGCAGCTCGAGTGCGCGCAGCGGCGCGCGCAGGCTCGCGGCCGGCGCCGACGCGCCGCCCGCGCCCGAAAACCGGCTCTCCGCACCGCCGTACGTGCCGAACACGCCGGTCGCGATGCCGGGCGGCACGGTGGAAATCGACGAGGAGCCGCCGGCCGCCGGCTCGAGCGGCGGCGCGGACGCGCTCTGCGCATGGCCGCTCGGCGGCAACGCGAGCGCCGCCGACAGCGACACGGCAAGCAACTGTTTGACACGCATGGCAGGATGAAAACGACGCCGTCCCGCGCGCCGGGCGCGCATCGCGGCGTTTGGTCTGAATATTCGGGTCATTGTACCGGCGCATGCGCGACTGTCTCGTGCCGCGCATGCGTCATCTGCGCCCCGGCGACGCGAATGCCGCTGCTATGATAAGCGCCCGTTGAGACGGAGCAAGACATGTCAGGACTCACCCATTTCGATGCCGCCGGCCATGCGCACATGGTCGACGTCGGCGGCAAGCAGGAAACCCGGCGCATCGCGATCGCGCGCGGCACGATCCGGATGCTGCCGGCCACGTTCGCGCTGATCCGCGACGGCAAGGCGAAAAAAGGCGACGTGCTCGGCGTCGCGCGCATCGCGGCCATCCAGGGCGCAAAGCGCACGGCCGACCTCATTCCGCTGTGCCACCCGCTCGCGCTGACGCGCGTGGCCGTCGACTTCGAGCTCGACGATGCGCTGCCCGGCGTCCACTGCGGCGTGCAGGTCGAGACGTTCGGCCGGACCGGCGTCGAGATGGAAGCGCTGACCGCCGTGCAGGTCGGGCTGCTGACCGTCTACGACATGTGCAAGGCAGTCGATCGCGGGATGGTGATCACCGATGTGAGCGTGCGGGAGAAGCGCGGCGGGAAGTCTGGGGACTGGAAGGCGGAAGACGCGGCGGGTTGAAGCCAGCGCACCGCCCGCCTGCAAATTCGAGATAAAACCGGTTTTCTCATACAATTACCGGACTCCGCACGGGAGAGCGTGCGAACCCACACAAAAAAAGCGAGCACTGGTGATGAATTCGCAAGCGTCAAGAAGCGCCTTGCTGGCCGGACCGGTTCAGCACGAGCGGCTTGTCAAACTGGATACGCCGCTCGGCCCCGACGTCCTGCTGCCGCATCGCGTCAACGGACGATCGCGGCTCGGGCGCCATTTCGAGTTCACCGTCGATACCGTCTCGGTGTCCGACAGCCTCGAACTCAAGAAACTGATCGCGCAGCCGGTGACGCTGTGGATCCAGCAGGCCGACCGGTCGTACGCGCCTCACCACGGTTACGTGCATGCCGCCCGCCGGCTCGGATCGGACAGCGGCGTCACGCACTATCAGATCGTGTTTGCGTCGTTCCTGCACTTCCTGAAGTTCCGCCGCGATCAGCGCATCTGGCAGGACCAGTCCGCGGACGACATCATCGCCGACGTGCTGAACCAGCATCCGCAGGCCAAGGGGCGCTTCACCTTCAGGCTCTACCAGCCGCTGCCGTCCCGCTCGTTCTGCATGCAATACGAAGACGACTGGAATTTCGTGCATCGCCTGATGGAATCGGAAGGCCTGTACGGCTTCTGGGAACAGGACAAGGACGGCAAGTCGCATCGGCTCGTCATCGTCGACCGCATCGACGCGTTGCCCGCGCTGTCGCCGCGAACCGTGCGCTTTCATCACGCAGGCACGGGCGACGAAGCCGACACGCTCGTCCAGTTCTCCGGTACGCGTACGCTGCGAAGCGTCGAGCGCACCACGCGCACGTTCGACTACAAGCAGCCGCCCACCGCGTCGAATCCGAAAGCGACCCATACGCCGACGATCGCGAACCAGGGCGACCTGCCGCCGCAGCTCGAAGTCTACGAATACACGGGCGCCTACACGTATCCCGAGCAGTCCCGCGGCGACCATCTGTCGAAGATCTGGATGGAGGAGCAGGAGTCGCACGCGAAGCGCTTTCACGGCGTCGGCGGCGTGCGGCGCATGGACGCGGGACGCACGTTCGAGTTCGCGGATCACCCCGAACACGACAAGGACGATGCCGGCCAGCGCGAATTCGCCGTGATCGAGACCGCATGGATCATCGTCAACAACCTGCCCGTCGGCGACGGGCAGGCCGCCTTCCCGCACAGCCTGAAGGCCGAGGTCGGCAGCATCGTGCAGGCCGGTGGCGCCGACTCGTCGCGCGTTCGCCATCCTGACGGCAGCGAGGGCTTTTTCCGGATCAGCATCGAAGCGCAGCGCACGACCGTGCCGTTCCGCAGCCCGCTCGAACACGCGAAACCGCCGATGCACCTGCAATCGGCGATCGTCGTCGCACCGCAAGGCGAGGAAGTCCATACCGACGAACTCAACCGGGTCAAGGTGCGCTTCCATTGGGACCGCTTCAACGACGGCGACGAGAAAGCATCGTGCTGGCTGCGTGCCGCGACGTCGGATTCGGGCAACGGCTACGGCGCCGTGCACCCGCACCGCAGCGGCGAGGAGGTGCTGGTCGATTTCCTCGGCGGCGACTGCGATCGCCCGCTCATCGTCGGCAAGCTGTACAACGGCGCGACGAGCCCGCAGTGGCACACCAACGGGATCCTGTCCGGATACCGGTCCAAGGAATACGCGGGCGCCGGCTACAACCAGCTGGTGCTCGACGACGCGACCTCGCAGAACCGCGTGCACCTGTACAGCAGCCAGACCAACGCGCACCTGCATCTCGGCTACCTGATCGACCATTCGGGCAACAACCGCGGCAGCTATCTCGGCAGCGGCTTCGACCTGCGGTCCGACGCATACGGCGCCGTGCGCGCGAACCGCGGCCTGTACGTCACGACGCATCCGAAACGGCCGGCAAGCCAACCGCTCGACGTCGAGGAGACGCAACAGCAACTCGTTCGCGCGGAAGGCCTGATGGAGGCGATGTCGGATGTCAGCGCACAGCATCAGGGCGAGTCGCTCGACCCCGGCCACGCGGCGCTGAAGCAGTTCACCGACGCGACGCAGAACAGCGTGAGCGGCAGTGCATCGGGCGGCCGAACCGCCGGCGGCGGAACCGGCAGCGCCAATGCGTTCAAGGAGCCCGTGATGCTGTTCGGCAGCCCGGCCGGCATCGGGATGTCCACGCAGCAGTCCACGCAGCTTGCCGCGGACCGTCACATCAACCTCGTCAGCGGGCAAAGCACGCACGTCGCCGCCGGAAAGTCGCTGATCGCGAGCGTCCTCGACCGGATCAGCCTGTTCGCGCAGAACGCGGGGATGAAACTGTTCGCCGGCAAGGGCAAGGTCGAAGTCCAGGCGCACGCGGACAACATCGAGCTGACCGCGCAGAAGGCGCTGAAGCTGATGGCGGTCACCGAGTCGATCGAAGGCGCCGCGGCGAAGGAAATCCTGCTGACGTCCGGCGGCGCCTACATCCGCATCGCGAACGGCAACATCGAAGTGCACGCGCCCGGCAAGATCGACATCAAGGGTGCGCAGCATGCGTTCAGCGGCCCCACGCACCTGTCGCAAACCATGCCGACGCTGCCTAACTCGACCGGCAACTACGATCAGGCGTTCATCGCGCACTGGGCCGGCACCGACATTCCGGTCGCAAACACGCGGTACCAGATGTTCTCGAACGGCAAGCTGCTTTCGGAAGGCGTCACCAACGCGGCGGGAGAGACGGGGCTCACACAGAGCCACGTGCCGCATGACGTCGTCGTCAAGTTTCTAGGGAAATCGAATGGCTGACGGACAACAGGAAAAGGTGCTCGGCACCGGCTCGGGGATGCTGACGCCGACGGGATACAAGGATCGGCCGAAGGTCGATATCAACATTTGCGACAAGCATGTAACGCCGGCTGCGGATTCCATCGTCGGCACCTGCCCGTTCTACTACCAGCCGCTGCACGGCGAGTACTGGCAAACGGTCGAGAAGGTCAGCAAGTCAAGTGCATGGGAGACCGTCAAGAAATTCGCCACCTCATGGGATCCGTGGAAAGACAAGGAAGTCGCCCGCCGCCTGCTGCATCGGCGAGAGAAGCTGATCGAAGTGCGCAGCAAGGATTCCGACTGGTCGCGCCACGGCAATTTCATGATGCGGCATATCGGGTGCGGCCACAAACCGCCCGACTACTATGTGAGTTACGGCTACTACTATTGCTCGGATTACGGCGCCAATCTCTATCCCACCCTCACGCCAAAAGGAAAGAAATGGCTTGAAAACGCCCGGTGGTGGCTTCAGAGATACATCGAGATCGGGCTGCAGCGGAACATGCAGGGAGACCTGATCGCATTCCAGAGTGCGAAGCCGGGCAACGGCGAGCTCTCGATGCAGGTGGAACAATACGAGCTGGAAGTGGACCAGGGCGGGGAAACATTCAAGACCTTCGCCTTCGTCACGCACCCATTGGCTTATCTGGACGGCGGGCTGGCCGGCCTGCCGGTCGAGGATCTGGTGAAGATTGGCATGCGGCCCAACATGCAGGAATGGGGTGATGGGCGCACGCTCAAGCAGGCATGGGACGCCGGGATCCCCGTCGCCAAACAGAAGGCACGCGATTGGAGCTCCGATGCGGTCGACAAGGCACGCGAATGGGGCAACGACGCGGTCGACAAGGCGCGCGAGTGGGGCTCTGACACATCCGAAGAAGTCAGCCGCGCGCTGGATCGTTTGCTGAAAAAGTAACATGCAAAAACACAAGCGCTGGAAATGGATCGCCGGGGGCCTCGTTGCCCTGGCCATTGCAACATACGGGTACGTGAATATGACGACGGGCTGGGAGACGATTTCGACAAGCTTCATGCGGGACGACACGCCGTACGGCGGCGGCAACTTCCGCATCAAGGACAATGACGTCATGAGCGTCAAGCTCGCCAATCCCGAGGTGACGTTCAAGCCCACCGCCGAATCGAACGAACCGCAGCGGGCCGAGCCGACCGAGGCGTGGATGAACGACACCGGCGAATTGCTGAACCGCATGACGATAAGCTTCTTCCGGGGAACCGTCGACGGCGGGATGCAACGCCATTTCCAGCAGGTCGGCCAAAGCGCCGCTTGGTGGTACTCGCCGGACTGGTCGGTTCAGTTCATCAGCACGTCGTGGATGAACTACAAAGCCCCCGAGGCGCAAGGCGGCGATGCGCCGCAAACCACGAAACTGTGGAAGTCGACCAATGGCGGCCAGACATGGTCGCAGCTTCAATGGCCCGAAAGCCAGAACATCGGTCGCCTGCTCTTCCTCGACCCGCAGCGCGGCTACGCGACCGGCTGGGGACCCCGCGTATGGCGGACTTCGGACGGCGGAAACACGTGGCAGGCGATCGACGTGCCGGCGGGCGCGCATATCGCCGGCAAGACGCGCAAGAATTTCAACGCAATCAGTCTTGGTCCTGACGGCGTGCTGCGCATTGCGTACTACGTCGCTCAGACTGCCGACGCGCCGGCGCACAGCGTGATCGACCGGCTCGACTGGGAGCAGCACGCCTTCGTGACGGATACCGTGTTGCCGGGCCAGGTCGTCACCGCCCTCGACACCACGCCGGGGCCGACATCACGCTATTCGCTGTACGCGCTGTCGCGCCTCGACAAGCCGCAGAACGGCGAGGTTCGCGACAATGGCCGCCGCACGGGTGCCATTTCCACGTGGACGAGCGATCATCCCGAGTCGGTGCAGCAACTGCGCACGTTCGACGAAAAGCTCAGGCTCGACAGCCTGAGCGTCGGTCGCGACGGTCTTCTGCTCGTCTATGCAACCGACCCGAACACGGGGAGCGATGGCCGCGGCGGCGGCGCACCGATCGACCTGACGTTCAGCAGCACCGACGCCGGCAAGTCGTGGGATCAAACGACCGACAAGACCGCACAAGGCGGCTACTTCGACGCGCAGACCAACACGTTGTACTGGCTGCACGCATTCACGCTGAAGAAGCGGACCTTCTGACCACGCGCCGGGAGCCTCGGCAACCGGCCCTCGCTGCGGCAGCGCGATCATGGCGATCCGCAACCGCGGCGAGATATCGCGCTGCGCACGACAACGCACGCGCCGGCCGGCGGAGCGGCCCGGGTCGAATGCTTCGTTCATCGCGTCCGGCCGGATTGCTCGGGATTCATGCAATACCGCGCCGGGCCTCGATTCCGGTTCGGTATCCGGCCAGCCGCTTTCCGTCCTGAACGAAAAAAACGAAGAAAAACGTCGATGAAAAAAATGCTGACCCGCGCGACACTCGCGCTCTCCATCGTCTGCGCCGCACCGGCCGCCACCTTCGCCGCCGGCACCTGCCCCACCGCCGACACCACCGCGCGCGCGGCAATCGACGCGCAGCACCGCGTCCAGCAGGTCCGCAATCCGCAAGGCGACGGTGGCGGCAACGTCGATATCTCGCCGCCGCTGCGCGACGCGCTTCGCGCGTACAAGCAGGCGCTCGTCGGCGCGATCGACGCACGGCTCGCGTGCAGCGACGAACACGTCGAACCGGTTGCACTGAAACGCACGCTCGCGGCAGCGCTCGGTGTGCCGGCCCAATCGGCCCAGTCGGCCGCACCGAAAAACGGCGAATCGGCGTTCGGCCGCAATCCGGACGTCGACGTCGAACGCGGCGGCACGTCCCGCCCGCTCCTCTTCGTGCGCGCCGGCTTCGACATCGCGTGCGGCGACGACAACCTGCTCACCGCGTACGCATGGGAAAACGGCGGCTGGCGGCGCGTGCTGCGCTGGCAGGCCGACGATTACAAGGACATCGGCGGCGCCTACGGCGGCGGCTTCTGGTTCTCGGCGCTGCCCGGCGGGCAGGTCGCGGTCGTGCACGGCACGCCGTGGTGCTCGTCGCGCTGGAGCCGGTTCGGCGCGGACGTGGTCGCACCCGCAAACGGCTCGACCGCGCAACGGACGCTGTTCCATACCGAACACGGCTACGTGATCGACGACGACGCGATCCGCTTCAAGATGCGCCCCGACGGCTTCGAGCTGCGCACGACGGTCGGCTCGCTCGACAGCGAAGTCATGACGCGGCCGGGCATCTTCCGCTACCGCGTCGACGGCGACACCGTGCAACGCGTGCAGCCCGCGGCGCTCAACGGCCGCGATTTCATCGACGAATGGCTGAAGGTGGACGATGCGCTTGCGCGCGAATGGAGCGAGCCCGCCGCCGCCGCGGCTGCGCTGAAAGCCCGGCAGGCGTTCAACGCGGCAAGCAAAGCGCCCGATACCGGCTTCGCGTACGGCCCCGTGCGCGGCTGCTCGGACAGCAAGGAGCGCTTTCAGGTCGAACTGGATCTGACGGGCAAGAGCGGGGAAACGGTCGCGCGGCGCTATGCGCTGATTCGCCAGGAGCGCAACGGATTCACGATGCTCGGGCTGCGCAATTCGGCCGAACCGGCCTGCCGCGGCGCGAACCTGATGCCGCAGCACTGAACATCGGGCGCGCTCGGCGCAACGGCCGCGCGTATCGGCTTTCGACGGCCGTGCGCAACGGCGCGGTCGGCCAGCGGCAAAAACGGACGGAAAACGACGCGCAGGGTACGCCGTCCGACATCACTCGCCGCGTCGCGGCTCGAACACGAACGGCTGGGTCAGCAGGAACGGATTCGCGGTCGCGCCCGTCTGCGCGCAGGTCGCATGCGTCATCGCGTCGACGGCCGCACGATCGGCGGCCGCATTGCGGCTGCTCGTCGTCACGGTGACGTTCTGCGCTTCGCCTGACGTCGTCATCAGCGCGCGCACGAGCACGGTCGCCGGACGCGTGAGCGGCTTCGCGGTGTCCGGATAGACGGCACGCGGAATGTGGCAGGTCAGCTTGCTTTCCTGCGACGACGACAGCATCGCGCAGCCGGAAAACAGCATCGCGACGGCGGGCAGGATCAGGTAGGTCGAGCGAATGGCCATGGTCGAATATCGTTCTTCATCACTGTTCTGGACGAACGCCGCGCACCGGAAGACATCGCTCCCGCATCACGTGCGTCGCACTGCGCCGCGGCCATCGGACCGGCGCGCCGTTACGGCCGCAAGGCCGATCGATGCTCGGCCGCGATCCTGCCTGGCGGGATGCCCGGATAGCCGGGGTGGCCCGCGCTCACGCCGGGCCCGTGCCACATGCGGACCGGCTCGCGAGCGCTTGCGCGCATTGTGCACGCGCCACGCGGCCAGCGGCGCCGATTTGACAATGATTGACGCGAATCGACGCGCTTCGGCCGGAATCCGCGCCATTCGCGAGGTAATCGAATACCTGGCCGAATTCACGCGGTTCATGCAGGGCCTATCTGCCCGACCGCTGCCCATGTCGGGCGCCACGACGCGGCAAACGCCGGAATTCCCCGTTCCGGCGGCCGCTGCGCGTGTTAATCCGAGTCGTCGTCGTCCGAGTCGTCGGCCGCATCGGCCGGCACTTCCCCGTACTTCGCGACAACGGCCGCCTTGAACGTCTTCAGCGCCGGCTGCTGGTCGCACAGCTTGTACAGCAGGGCCAGTTGCTGCGGCCAGTCCTTCAGCTCCTTCGCAAACACATGCAGGCGCGCGACAGTATCGAGCGCGTCGGCCTCGCGGCCTGCCAGCGCCTGCAGCGCCGCATAGCGGCGCAGCACCGTCTCGCCGGGCAGCAGCGCAATCGCGCGCTCATGGGCGGCGAGTTTGGCCGGCAGGTCTTCCGGCGAAATAGTCAGCAGCGTCGCCGCGCCGTAATCGCCCCACGCGCCGAACAGCAGCGACGGCGCATCGCGATACTGCGCGGCCGGGTCGCTGCCGTAATACAGCACTTCCGCGCGCTGGTAGTCGCGCAGCACGGGCACCGCCGCCAGCACGCCGCCGAACGACAGCACCGCGAACAGCCCGAACGCCGTGCGGCCCGGCAGGATGCGCAGCGGCTTCACGTCGAGCAGCCCGATCACGAACATCGCCGGCAGCAGGAAGAACATGTACTGCTGCGGATACTCGACGAGCGCATGCATCAGCAGGATGCCGATCAGCGCGAAGCCGAACACGCGCGTGCTCGATTGCGGCGCGCGCAGCGCACGCACGAACCACATCACGAGCGTGACGGCGAGCACGCCAAGGCCGGCGAGACCCGACTTCGCGAGCAGGTCGATGAAGATGTCGTGCGAGTTGTTCGCAATCTCGACGCCGCCGAGCGTGCGCACGAGCGCAAACTGGTGCGACGGGAATTCGCCCCAGCCGACACCGAGCAGCGGATGCTCGCGGAACATCGCGAGCCCGTACTTCCACAGTGCGAGGCGCGGCGCGATCTGCCCCGCATCGCGCATCCGGTCGGCCGCCGATTCCGCGAGATTCAGGTGATAGTGCACGTTGGCCCAGCGCACCGCGACATTCACCGCGATGAACGCAACCGCGAGCACGACCGGTATCAGCCACGCACGCGTATTGCCCGGCGCACGGCGCGATTCGAGCCACGCCATCCAGAAACCCGCGACGACCATCACCGCGACCTGCAGCCAGGGCCCGCGCGACACCGTCAGCGCGAGACCGACCGACAACACGATCGACAGCACGAACCACGCCCACACCGCGAGCCGGCGCGTCTGCACGAGATACAGCGCGCCCGCGAGCGCGAACGCGATGTAAGTGGCCAGATGGTTCGCCTGCGCCATGTTGCCGTACGGGCGGCGATCGACCGCGATGTTGTACATCACGACGAACGGCGATACGGCCGACTCGAGGTGAAACAACTGCACGATCTGCGTTCCGACCGCGAACACGCCGCCGACGAGCAGCGCACCGGCCATCATCCGCGAGACGACTTCGGCCAACCCGTCGCGTGCGAGTGCGTAGCCGGCCTGCATCGCGACCAGCGCGGCGGCGAGATAGCCGAGCGCCAGCCAGTTCATCGACGGCACCTTGAGCGACATCAGCGCGACCTGCGCGATCAGCACCGCGGCGAACCCGAGCGGCACGACGAACGCGGCCGGCGCGGCAAATGGCTCGGCCGCACGGTTCGTCCGTACGAGCAGGACGACCGACAGCCCCACCAGCAGATACAGCACCAGCGCGGAAAATTCGGAATAGAAGGTCGGAATCGGATACGTGTGATTCGTGATCGCGTACGGCACGATCAGGGCGACAGCCAGCGCAACGAGCGACAACGAACGGGAAAAAGTAGAAGGCATGAGCGAACCGGATGTCAGCAACCGGCGCACTATACAAAACTTTCCCCCCTCTGTGCGGGGCCGTCGCGCGGCCACCCGACTCGGCACGACCGGCCCGGCCGGCCGAAGCGACGGCCGGCGTGCCGCGCGCGCCGCCGCCCTCCTCCTCCGCAGGCGCTACGCGCGGCACTCCGCGGGCGCATATTTCGCAGGCAGCGTCGCGGCCGTTCCCGGCAGCGGCCCGGCCCCCGGCGCCGGCAGCGACGACGCATCCTTGCCGGCGGCGAAGCACTCCCACGCAATCGCACCGGCCTGCATCGCGCCCTTTTTGAGCGCCACGCGCGCGGTGGGCGCATCGGCCTTGTCGGGCGCGGACGGCACGAGTACCAGCGTATTCGTGCCGGCCGCGGCGACGCGGGTCGTGAACGCGACCGTGATCTGGCCGGTCTCGCCGTCGATGGCAACCGATTCGACGTTGCGGGTCCCGGCCGGCGGGCTGTAGCCGCCGTCGAGGCTCGCACCGCTCGCCGCGTTGTCGGCAACCGCAAGCCGCGCGGACGACGCGAGCGCGAGCCCCTCGCCGACGCGCGAACGCGCGAGGTAATCCTGGTACGCGGGAATCGCATAGGCGGCGACGACGCCGACGATCGCCAGCACGATCATCAACTCGATCAGCGTGAAGCCGGCCGGCCGCCAGCGCGGCGACGGCCGGTTCGCGCGCCGCAGATCGGCGGCAACGCGACGGAACAGTGAAACGGAAAAGGCTTCGAACATGGCAGGCTCCGGAAACGAAAAACGCCTGCCGGTAAAGGCAGGCGTCTCGATCGTAGCCAGCGGGCTGCGAACCCGGCAGTCGGCCGGACGGCCAACGTCAGTGCGCGCCTGGTGCGCCGCGGCGGCGCCTGAGCGCGTAACCGGCCGCCACGACGAGCAGTGCGCCGGCCATGCTTGCGCCGTAGATCGCGGGTGGCGTATCGAGCACCGGCCAGCGGTCGCCAACCGGGTCGTTCACGATCAGCCCGCCCGCGATCCAGCCGAGCAGCGCGGCGCCGAGCGTGACGATGACGGGGAAGCGGTCGAGCATTTTCAGCACCAGCGTGCTGCCCCACACGATGATCGGCACGCTGACGACGAGCCCGAAGATCACGAGCGCGATCCGGTGCGACGGGTCGGCCTGCTCGGCCGCGCCGGCGATCGCGATCACGTTGTCGAGGCTCATCACCGCATCGGCGATGACGATCGTCTTCACGGCGTCCCACAGCCGGTCGGCCGGCTTGATGTGGTCGTGTGCATCGGCGGCCGGCGCCATCAGCTTGACGCCGATCCACAGCAGCAGCAGCCCGCCGCCGATCTTCAGGAACGGCACGTCGAGCAGCGCGACCGCGAACGTGATCAGCGCGACGCGCAGCAGGATCGCCCCCGCGGTGCCCCAGACGACGCCGCGCAGCCGCTGGTTCGCCGGCAGGTTGCGGCACGCGAGCGCGATCACGACCGCGTTGTCGCCGCCGAGCAGGATGTCGATGATGACGATCTGGAGAACGGCGCCCCAGTGCAGCGACGTCAGGAATTCGAGCATGGGGGGATGTGCAGAATATGGCCACCCGGCGGGCGGCCCGGTTCATCGCCGGCACATGCGCGATGCATGCCCGGTGCTTACGAATTCATTGCGCGAGCATAACAAAAAACGCCGGCAAAGCCGGCGTTTTCTGCAGGACGAACCCAGGCGGAAATATTACAGCGCTGCCTTCAGCAGGCGGCCCATTTCCGACGGGTTGCGCGTGACGGTGATGCCGCACGCTTCCATGATTTCCAGCTTCGCTTCGGCCGTATCCGCACCGCCCGAGATCAGCGCGCCGGCGTGGCCCATGCGCTTGCCCGGAGGCGCCGTGACACCCGCGATGAAGCCGACGACCGGCTTCTTCATGTTGGCCTTGATCCACTCGGCCGCATTGGCTTCGTCCGGACCGCCGATTTCGCCGATCATCACGACCGCGTCCGTATCCGGATCGTCGTTGAACATCTTCATCACGTCGATGTGCTTCAGACCGTTGATCGGGTCGCCGCCGATGCCGACTGCCGACGACTGGCCGAGGCCGAGTGCCGTCAGCTGTGCAACGGCTTCATACGTCAGCGTGCCCGAACGCGACACGACGCCGATGCGGCCCTTGCGGTGGATGTGACCCGGCATGATGCCGATCTTCAGTTCGTCCGGCGTGATCGTGCCCGGGCAGTTCGGCCCGAGCAGCAGCGTCTTGCGGCCTTCGCGGCGCATGCGGTCCTTCACTTCGATCATGTCGCGCACGGGGATGCCTTCCGTGATGCAGATCGCGAGATCCAGATCGGCTTCGACCGCTTCCCAGATCGCAGCGGCTGCGCCTGCCGGCGGAACGTAGATGACCGACACGGTCGCGCCGGTTTCTTCCTTCGCTTCCTTGACGCTTGCGTAGATCGGAATGCCTTCGAAATCTTCGCCGGCCTTCTTCGGGTTCACGCCCGCGACGAATGCTTCGCGGCCGTTTGCATATTCACGGCAGGCGCGCGTATGGAACTGACCGGTTTTGCCGGTGATGCCCTGCGTGATGACCTTCGTGTCCTTGTTGATCAGAATCGACATGTATTTTGACCTCTGTTCGATTGGCGTCGCGTATCTGCCGCGCCGCCATGCGTATTCGATAGCGTTACTTGCCTTCGGCAGCCGTGACGACCTTCTGCGCGGCTTCTTCCATGCTGTCCGCCGAGATGATCGGCAGGCCCGAGTCGGCCAGCATCTTCTTGCCGAGGTCCTCGTTCGTGCCCTTCATGCGCACGACGAGCGGCACCTTCAGGTTCACGGCCTTCGAACCGGCGATCACGCCTTCCGCGATCACGTCGCAGCGCATGATGCCGCCGAAGATGTTCACGAGAATCGCCTTCAGGTCCGGGTTCTTCAGCATCAGCTTGAACGCTTCCGTGACCTTCTCGGTCGTCGCGCCACCGCCGACGTCCAGGAAGTTCGCCGGCTCGCCGCCAAACAGCTTGATGGTATCCATCGTCGCCATTGCCAGGCCTGCGCCGTTCACGAGACAGCCGATGTTGCCGTCGAGCGAGATGTACGCGAGGTCGAACTTCGACGCTTCGATTTCAGCCGGATCTTCTTCGTCCAGATCGCGGTACGCGACGATTTCCGGGTGGCGGAACAGCGCGTTCGAGTCGAAGTTGAACTTCGCGTCGAGTGCGATGACCTTGCCGTCGCCGGAGACGTTCAGCGGGTTGATTTCAGCCAGCGACGCGTCGGTTTCCCAGAATGCCTTGTACAGGCCTTGCAGGATCGCACGCGCTTGCGGAATCGAAGCAGCCGGCACGCCGATCTTCGCGGCGAGGTCGTCGGCTTGAGCATCGAGCAGGCCCGTCGACGGCTCGACGATGACCTTGTGGATCAGTTCCGGGTGCTTTTCGGCAACTTCTTCGATGTCCATGCCGCCTTCGCTCGAACCCATCAGAACGATCTTTTGCGACACGCGATCGACGACGAGGCTGACATACAGTTCCTGCTTGATGTCGGCGCCTTCTTCGATCATCAGACGGTTGACCTTCTGGCCTTCCGGACCGGTCTGGTGCGTGACGAGCTGCATGCCGAGGATCTGGTTCGCGTATTCGCGCACCTGCTCGATCGACTTCGCCACCTTCACGCCGCCGCCCTTGCCGCGACCACCCGCGTGGATCTGAGCCTTGACGACCCACACCGGGCCGCCGAGTTCTTCCGCCACCTTGACGGCCTCGTCAACCGAGAACGCCGGCTTGCCGCGCGGTACCGCGACTCCGAATTTCCGCAGGATTTCCTTACCCTGGTACTCGTGAATCTTCATGCGTGATTCCCTTCAGTCTGAGAGTTGGATGAAAAGTCGCTTAAGACGCTTCTTCGAATGATTTCCGTTCATTCCTTCGTGCTGCCGTCAACGGGCACATCCGGCCGACTCGCGCCATACCAGCGCGGGTAGTACTGCCGCACGACCTCGCCGTCGAACCGCAGCGCACGGCAGCGGCCGAGCTGGAAAGGCGGTTCGTCGCGCACGCCGTCGTGATCCGGCCCTTCGCCACCCTCCTCGCGCACGTTCCACACGTCACCGGCGAACGCCTGGATCGCTGCCGTCGGCAGCACGGCGCACAGTTCGGTGAGATGGGAGCAGCCTGCGACACCGGACAGCAGTCGGTTCGCATCGCGGCGGAAGTGGCGGAAGAGATTGAGCCCGATGAGGGCCCGATAGGCGGGAGGGGCGGATTGACACTGACCGGGATAGGGCACCCATTCCGAAGACGCTTCGGCGTCGACGACATTGAGTTCACGATCGATAGTCACGCGCAGCCAGAGTTCGTGGATCGGCAGGCCCTGGGGCCGGATGCCCGACGCAAGCGCGACATCGCGCGGCTTGTGGTCGGTCAGGCAGGCTTCGATGTCCCACAAGCCGTCGCCGCGCTCGTAAGCTTCCGCTCGGATTGCGCGTCGATGTCGCAACTGACGGGGCACGGGCTCGGATAGCGGCATGCTGGAGGTTGAGGCCGAAGAGGAAAACCCACGGATTTTAGCATATTGGGTATTTGAGACAGTTTGACGCGACGGCGGGTATTCCCGCCTGTCCGGGAGCAGTTGCGTTGCAGCAAAATCGCGCGCCACGCGCGCGACCGGCGCGCTCAATCGTCGATCGGGAAATCGTCGCCGACCTTCAGCAACTTCACGATGGTCGCGCTCGAGAAGCCGCGCGCAGCGAGAAAGCGCGCCTGCTTCGCACGCTCGGCCGGCGTTTGCGGCAATGCACCGAATTTCTTGCGCCAGACCGCCTGCGCGCGGGCCCATTCGGTCTCGCGCAGCTGCGCGTTCACTTCCTCGACGAGCGTGTCGCCGACCGCATGGCGCTTCAGCTCGCTGACGATGCGCGCGACCCCGACGCGCGACGCACGACGATGCACGAGGCTCTCGGCGAAACGCGCGTCGGACAGCCAGCCTTCCTTCTCCAGCGCATCGAGCACCGGTTCGACGGACTCGTCTTCGCCGACATACGGCGCGAGCTTGCGCGCGAGTTCCGTGCGGCTGTATTCGCGCCTGGACAGATAGCCGAGCGCGCGGCCCTTCAACGAACGTTGCGGCTTCGACGACTTGCGTTTGCCGGCATCCGGATCGTCGCCGGAAGCAGCGCTTGAAGCAGCGCCGGACGCACGGCGCGTGCGGCGCGGATGCTGGCTGCTGCGCGTATAGACATCTTCCCTGGCAGGTGCCGACGCATCGGATGCGCGATCGCCCGGGAAGCTGACGCCGGACACACGACGGCGGGACCGGTCGTGCGCGTCGAACGATTCATCGTCATCGAACGGATCGTCCGGTGCGGCAATCTCAAACGAAACGAGGGCATCGTCAGATGCCCTCGTCGCGGTGCGGTTCGCGGCGTTGCTGCCAGCGACCCGCCGGTCGGCGCCCGAGGGTCCGGCTCGCCGGCCGGAGCGACCCGCCGTTTCGGGCGCGTCGCTCTCCTCCGGCTCACCAGCCTGACCTCGGCGCCCGACCATCACTCTTCTTCGTCCATCGCCTCGGCTTCGTTGTCTACGCCATCGGGCATTGCGACGACGCCGAGCGATTCGCGGATGCGGTTCTCGATCTCGCGGGCGATTTCCGGATTCTCGCGCAGGAACTCACGCGCGTTGTCCTTGCCCTGGCCGATCTTCTCGCCGTTGTAGCTGTACCAGGCGCCTGCCTTGTCGACGATCTTCGCCTGCACGCCGAGGTCGATGATCTCGCCCTGGCGCGAGATGCCCTCGCCGTACAGGATGTCGAAGATCGCTTCGCGGAACGGCGGCGATACCTTGTTCTTGACGACCTTCACGCGGGTTTCGTTGCCGATCACCTCGTCGTTCTTCTTGATCGAGCCGATCCGGCGGATGTCGAGACGCACCGACGCATAGAACTTCAGCGCGTTGCCGCCCGTCGTGGTTTCCGGGTTGCCGAACATCACGCCGATCTTCATACGAATCTGGTTGATGAAGATCACGAGGCAGTTCGTGCGCTTGATCGTGCCGGTCAGCTTGCGCAGCGCCTGCGACATCAGGCGGGCCTGCAGGCCCGGCAGCGAATCGCCCATCTCGCCTTCGATTTCGGCCTTCGGCACGAGCGCCGCGACCGAGTCGATGACGATCATGTCGATCGAGCCCGAGCGCACCAGCGCATCGGTGATTTCCAGCGCCTGCTCGCCGGTGTCCGGCTGCGAGATCAGCAGTTCCGGCACGTTCACGCCGAGCTTCGCCGCGTACTGGACGTCGAGCGCGTGCTCGGCGTCGATGAACGCGGCCGTGCCGCCGATCTTCTGCAGTTCGGCGATCACCTGCAGCGTGAGCGTGGTTTTACCGGACGATTCCGGACCGTAGATCTCGACCACCCGGCCGCGCGGCAGGCCGCCGACGCCGAGCGCGATGTCGAGCCCCAGCGAACCCGTGGAGACGACCTGGATGTCCTCGGCCACCTCGCCGTCGCCCATCCGCATGATCGACCCTTTGCCGAACTGCTTTTCGATCTGCGCGAGTGCGGCCGCCAGCGCCTTGCTCTTCTCGGCGGTCATCCCGGAGCCCTTCTTGCTTTCTTCCATGAATCGTCCTTTGCTATGATGAGCAGCGTCTGTTAAAGGCGCGCCCGCTTTCAAGCGCCGCCCACGAATGCAGACACTGTATAAAAAAACAGTGTTTTATGCAAGCCCGCAATGCGGGCTGCGTTGTACACGAATAACTTCGGAGACAGCCGCGCCGGCGCGAACACCCTGCCGGCCATCGGTCAGCAACATGCGAATTCTCATCGCCGAAGACGACAGCATACTCGCGGACGGCCTCACCCGGTCACTCCGCCAATCGGGCTATGCGGTCGACCACGTGAAGAACGGCGTCGATGCCGATACGGCGCTGTCGATGCAGACATTCGACCTGCTGATCCTCGATCTCGGGCTGCCGAAAATGTCCGGGCTCGACGTGCTCAAGCGCCTGCGCGCCCGCAATTCCAACCTCCCCGTGCTGATCCTGACCGCCGCCGACAGCGTCGACGAGCGCGTGAAGGGCCTCGATCTCGGCGCGGACGATTACATGGCCAAGCCGTTCGCACTCAACGAACTCGAGGCGCGCGTGCGCGCACTGACCCGGCGCGGCGCGGGCGGCGGCCCGACCGTCGTGCGGCACGGCTCGCTCGCGTTCGACCAGGTCGGCCGCATCGCGTACGCGAACGATCACGTGCTCGATCTGTCCGCGCGCGAACTCGGCCTGCTCGAGGTGCTGCTGCAGCGGATCGGCCGGCTCGTATCGAAGGAGCAGCTCGTCGACCATCTGTGCGAATGGGGCGAGGAAGTCAGCAACAACGCGATCGAAGTCTACGTGCACCGGCTGCGCAAGAAGATCGAACCGAGCGGCGTCCGGATCTCGACCGTGCGCGGCCTCGGCTATTGCCTCGAAAAGGTCGCGCCCGCCGCGCCGGCCGACACCACAGCGCCCCAGCCCGCGACGGCCGGCACGCCGCTGCGCTGAAGCCGGGCGTCGCCGCGATGGCCACGCCGGCCCATTCCCGCCACCCGACCGGCGCGCCGTCGTCGGCCGCCGACGATGCGCGCGACGCGCGCTACGAGAACCCGTTCGCGCCGCCCGACGAAACCGATGCGCCCGAGGCGCCGCGCCCGCGCTCGCTGTTCGGCGAAATCCTCGACTGGATGCTCGCGCCGCTGCTGCTGCTGTGGCCGATGAGCATCGCCGTCACCTATCTCGTCGCGAAGACGATCGCGAACGGCCCGTTCGACCGCGCGCTCGAGACCAACGCATACGTGCTCGCGCGCCAGATCCACCCGGTGAACGGCGTCGCCGAGCTGACGCTGCCGGAGCAGACGCGCGACTTCCTGCGCGCGGACAACGTCGACAGCGTCTACTTCCAGGTGCTCGGCGCGCGCGGCGAGCTGGTCGCGGGCGAAGCCGACATGCCGCTGCCGCGCGACGAGGACCGCCCGCCGCCGGGCGTCGTCGTGTTTCGCGACGACCTGCTGCGCGGCAACGACGTGCGCGTCGCGTATACGACGGTCGCGCTGCCGCAGGCGAGCGGCACGCAGCCGGTGCTCGTGCAGGTCGGCGAGACGCTCGACAAGCGCAACGCGCTCGCGAACGACATCATCAAGGGCGTGATCCTGCCGCAGTTCGTGATCCTGCCGCTCGCGATCCTGCTCGTCTGGTTCGGGCTGTCGCGCGGGCTCGCGCCGCTCAATGCGCTGCAGGCGCACATCCGCGCGCGGCGGCCCGACGACCTGTCGCCCGTCGAGGCGCAGCGCGCGCCGCCCGAGATCGAGCCGCTCGTCACGTCGTTCAACGACCTGCTCGCGCGTCTCGAACAGAACATGGCGCTGCAAAAGCGCTTCATCGCCGACGCCGCGCACCAGATGAAGACGCCGCTCGCGGGCTTGCGCACGCAGGCCGAATTCGCGCTGCGCCACCCCGTGCCGCCCGACGTGCAGCGCTCGCTCGAGCAGATCGCGACGAGCTCCGAGCAGGCCGCGCGGCTCGTCACGCAACTGCTTGCGCTCGCGCGCGCCGAGAACCGCGCGAGCGGGCTCACGTTCGAGCCGGTCGAGATCGCCGCGCTCGCGCGGCGCGCGGTGCGCGACTGGGTGCAGGCCGCGCTCGCGAAGCGAATGGATCTCGGCTACGAAGGCCCGCCGGACGACGCGCCGCTCGACGTCGACGGCAACCCGGTGATGCTGCGCGAGATGCTCGGCAACCTGATCGACAACGCGATCCGCTACACGCCGGAAGGCGGCCGCATCACGGTGCGCGTGCGCGCCGATCGCGCGGCGCGACTCGCGCATCTCGAAGTCGAGGATACGGGGCCCGGCATCCCGGCCGCCGAACGCGAGCGCGTCGTCGAGCGCTTCTACCGGATCCTCGGCCGCGAAGGCGACGGCAGCGGCCTCGGGCTCGCGATCGTGCGCGAGATCGCCACGCAGCACGGCGGCACGCTGACGCTCGACGATCACGTCTACCAGCAGGCGCCCCGCCTCGCCGGCACGCTCGTGCGCGTCAGCCTGCCGCTGGCGGAAACCGCTCCGGATTAACCCTGACGCGCACGGCAGCAATGCGACGCGATCGCGCCGAAACCGGCGGTTTGCCGGACGTTCGCACCATGATCGGCGCGCGAAGCATCCGGTTCGGCACGGGTTAACGCGCAGTCGTTTTGTGCGCGCGAGTCAGTGCGCCGTAAGTTTCCGTGCCAATAATCGTCGACAGGCCCGCCCACCCAAGGCGGCCGCATATCTATATCAAGGGACTTGGAGACGATTCATGGCAACGTTAGGCGGGCAAATTTCGCACGCGCCGATGACGGGCGAAGAGAAAAAGGTGATCTTCGCGTCGTCGCTCGGGACCGTGTTCGAGTGGTACGACTTTTATCTGGCCGGCTCACTCGCGGCCTACATCAGCAAGAGCTTCTTCTCCGGCGTCAATCCGACCGCCGCGTTCATCTTCACGCTGCTCGGCTTCGCGGCCGGCTTCGCGGTGCGGCCGTTCGGCGCGATCGTGTTCGGCCGGCTCGGCGACATGGTCGGACGCAAGCACACGTTCCTCGTGACGATCGTGATCATGGGCCTCTCGACGTTCGTGGTCGGCTTCCTGCCCGGCTACTCGTCGATCGGCATCGCCGCGCCCGTGATCTTCATCGCGATGCGGCTGCTGCAGGGCCTCGCGCTCGGCGGCGAGTACGGCGGTGCGGCGACCTACGTCGCCGAGCATGCGCCGTCGAACCGGCGCGGCTTCTACACCGCGTGGATCCAGACGACCGCGACGCTCGGCCTGTTCCTGTCGCTGCTCGTGATCCTCGGCGTGCGCACGTTCATCGGCGAGGAAGCGTTCGGCAACTGGGGCTGGCGCGTGCCGTTCGTCGCATCGATCGCGCTGCTTGCGGTGTCGGTGTGGATCCGGCTGCAGCTGAACGAATCGCCGGTGTTCCTGCGCATCAAGTCGGAAGGCAAGACGTCGAAGGCGCCGCTGACCGAAGCGTTCGGCCAGTGGAAGAACCTGAAGATCGTGATCCTCGCGCTCGTCGGCCTGACCGCCGGCCAGGCCGTCGTGTGGTACACGGGCCAGTTCTACGCGCTGTTCTTCCTCACGCAGACGCTGAAGGTCGACGGCGCGAGCGCGAACATCCTGATCGCGATCGCGCTCCTGATCGGCACGCCGTTCTTCCTGTTCTTCGGGTCGCTGTCGGACAAGATCGGCCGCAAGCCGATCATCCTCGCGGGCTGCCTGATCGCGGCGCTGACCTACTTCCCGCTGTTCAAGGCGCTCACGCACTACGCGAACCCGCAGCTCGAGATCGCCACGCAGAAGGCACCGATCACCGTCGTCGCCGATCCGGCCACCTGCTCGTTCCAGTTCAACCCGGTCGGCACGTCGAAGTTCACGAACTCGTGCGACATCGCGAAGAGCGCGCTCGCGAAGGCCGGCCTGAACTACGAGAACGTCGCGGCACCGGCCGGCACGATGGCCGAAATCAAGGTCGGCGATACGGTGATCCCGGCGTACGACGGCAAGGCGGCCGACGCGAAGGCGCAGGGCGCGGCGTTCGACAAGACGCTCGCATCGACGCTGAAGGGAGCCGGCTACCCGGCGAAGGCCGACCCGGCGCAGCTCAACTGGCCGATGACGATCGTGATCCTGACGATTCTCGTGATCTACGTGACGATGGTCTACGGGCCGATCGCCGCGATGCTGGTCGAGATGTTCCCGACGCGGATCCGCTATACGTCGATGTCGCTGCCCTACCACATCGGCAACGGCTGGTTCGGCGGCTTCCTGCCGGCAACCGCGTTCGCGATCGTCGCGGCGAAGGGCAACATCTACTCGGGGCTCTGGTATCCGATCATTATCGCGCTGGGCACGTTCGTGATCGGCCTGCTGTTCGTCAAGGAGACGAAGGACTCGAACATCTACGCGCAGGATTGATGTCGAAGCGCGGGCTGGCGGCGGTTGCCGGGTTTGCTCCGGTGACCGGCAACCGGCTCCGCGCCGACGCCGGCTCGGGCCGCCGGCACCTTTTTTCACCTAAGACGAAAAAAGGTGTTGACAGCCCGACGGTTGATCTCCATAATTCATTTCTTCGGCGAATTAGCTCAGTCGGTTAGAGCGACGGAATCATAATCCGCAGGTCCGGGGTTCGAGTCCCTGATTCGCCACCAAATGCAAAAGGGCCCAGCGCAAGCTGGGCCCTTTTTCTTTGCTCGGAAAAAACGCTCCGGTCGCGGTCGGCATCAACGTCATCAGCTTTGCAGCCACGACGATGCCGTAAGGCAAACCAACAGACAGCGCGTTAACGATGCCGATGAAACCGGCGCAGCCGACGACCAGGCCGCACCGCTTCCATCACGCCGCCACCGATCCCCTCTCCAGCTTCGCCGCGTGCGCAAGCACCTTCCCGCGCCAGTTCTCCCCACCTTCCAGCGCCGGTGTCGACTCGAACACCTCCGCGATCCAGTCGGCGAACACACGCACCTTCTGCGACAAATGCCGGTTGTGCGGATAGACGATCGAAATCGGCTTCGGCTTCGGATTGCAGTCCGGCAGCACCTCGACCAGCGATCCGTCGAGCAGGTTCGGCAGCACCATGAACAGCGTCGGCTGGATCATCCCGAATCCTTCGAGCCCGCACGTCACGTAGGCATCCGAATCGTTGACCGTGACCTCCCCGCTCATCCGCACCTCGACCGGCTTGCCGTCGATCATGAACACCCACGGAATCGCACGCGCGCCGTGGCTCGAACGGAAATTCACCGCATGATGTTCGGCAAGATCGGCAATCTCGTGCGGCTCGCCGTGACGCGCGACGTAATCGGGCGACGCACAGGTCACGCGTTTCAGCATCCCGATGCGCCGCGCGACCATCGACGAATCCTCGAGCGGCCCGACCCGGATCATGCAGTCGATCCCCTCCTCGACCGGATCCACGTAGCGGTCGGAAAGCCCCAGCTCGAGCGTGATGTCCGGATAACGCTGCCGGAAAATCGACAGCGACGGCAGCACGATGCGCCGCCCGAGCGAACTCGGCATGTGGACGCGCAGCACGCCGCTCGGCTTGCGATTGCCGGTCTGGAAGCTCGCGTCGGCTTCCGCGATCTCCGCGATGATCTTCATGCAATGCTCGTAGTACGCGGCACCTTCCGGCGTCAGCGACAGCCGGCGCGTCGTCCGGTGCATCAGGCGCACGCCGAGCAGCGCCTCGAGATTCTGGATGATGGTCGTCACCGACGCGCGCGGCATCGCGAGCGTGTCGGCCGCGCGCGTAAAGCTGTTCGCGTCGACCACACGGGTAAAAACTTCCATTGCCTGGATTCGGTCCATGCTGCCCCCTTCGAATCGCCAACGGAACAGAATAGAGCCCGCGGCGGGCGCGGCACAAGCCCCCGCCTATTGTTCTACCATCCTGAATAGTTTCGGCATTTCGCACTGGAAAGCGATCGATTTCCGTTCAGTTCCAGACGACAACCGCTCCGGCCCCGATCGCGCGCCGCGCGTTACCGCACGAACCGCTCCCGATACGCCTGCGGCGACACGCCCAGCACACGCACGAAGCTGCGCCGCAACGTCTCCTCCGAACCGAATCCGCACCGCGCGGCGATCCGCTTGACGGGCCATGTCGTTTCGCCGAGCAGGCGCTGCGCGGCCTCGACGCGGATCTGCTCGACCGCGCGCGCGGGCGTGCGGCCGGTTCCCGCGCGATAGTGGCGCACGAAGCTGCGCTCGCTCATGCGCACGCGCTCGGCCAGCGCGGGCACCGACAGGTCAGCCGCCAGGTGCTCGGCCATCCATGCATGCAGTTCGCCGAAGCGGTCGTCGGTGCGCTGCATCGACAGCATCGCGCTGAACTGCGCCTGTCCGCCCGGACGCTTCAGGAACACGACGAGTTCGCGCGCTGCGTCGAGCGCGGTCGCGCGGCCGAGATCCTCCTCGACCAGCGCTAGCGCAAGATCGATGCCGGCCGTCACGCCGGCCGACGTCCACAGCGCGCCTTCGCGGATGAAGATCGGATCGGCTTCGACGCGTACGTTCGGGTAGCGCGCCGCGAATTCGTCGCAGCGCGCCCAGTGCGTGACCGCGCGCCGCCCGTCGAGCAGGCCGGCCTCGGCGAGCAGGAACGCGCCGGTGCAGACCGACGCAACGCGCCGCGCGCGCTCCGCCTGCTGCCGCACCCAGCGCACCAGCCGGACATCCTGCGATGCCGCGTGCACGCCCTTGCCGCCGGCGACGATCACCGTATCGGGACGGCGCGCGGCCGAGCGCAGCGACTCGGCCATCACGACGAGGCCCGACGACGTCTCGACGGGCCCGGCGTCCGCCGCGACGACACGCGGCGCATACGGCGCCGGCTGCCCGCGCTCCAGCGCGAGTTCGTTGACGGACGCGAACACCTGCAGCGGCCCCGACACATCGAGCAATTGCGCGCGGGGGAACGCGAGGATCAGGATCGAACGCGGGGCGGCAGGCATGGCGATTGGCTTAAAACGTGGGCGATATGGCAATTTCGCCAAACACTACGCGCCTAGAATCGATCTGTCCATCGTGTGCCGGCAACGGCGCGCTCCTCTTTCACCCGGAGTCTTCGCATGACCCTGCATATCGGCCTTCTCGTGTTTCCCGGCGTCCAGCAACTCGATCTCACCGGCCCGCACGACGTGCTCGCGTCGCTGCCCGACGCAGCCGTCCACCTGGTCTGGAAGTCGCGCGATGCCGTCGCGTCGAGCAGCGGCCTCGCGCTCGCGCCGACCTGCACGTTCGACGACTGCCCGCCGCTCGACGTGATCTGCGTCCCGGGCGGCATCGGGATCAACGACCTGCTGCTCGATGCCGAAACGATCGCGTTCGTGCAGCAGCGCGCGGCCACCGCGCGCTACGTGACGTCGGTCTGCACGGGCGCGCTGCTGCTCGGCGTGGCCGGCCTGCTGCGCGGGCGGCGTGCGACGACCCACTGGGCGTTCCACGCGCTGCTCGAACCGCTGGGTGCGGTGCCCGTGCGCGAGCGTGTCGTGCGCGACGGCAACCTGATCACGGGCGGCGGCGTGACGGCCGGCATCGACTTCGCGCTGACGATCGCCGCGGAACTGGCCGGCGATGAAGAGGCGCAGGCGATCCAGCTTCAGCTCGAATACGCGCCGGCGCCGCCGTTCGACGCCGGCTCGCCCGACACCGCGCCGGCATCGGTCGTGAAGCGCGTCACCGAGCGTTCGGCGGCCGGTTTCGCGAAACGCAAGCAGATAATCGAGCAGGCGCTGCGCGCGATGTCGCGTTGAATTCGGGTGCGGAGGAATTGACTGGAAGACGACGCGCATTCGCGCCGGAGAACATATCGATGAACATCATCCGCAGCGCGGCATTCACCGCGAACCGCCCGTGGGGCGCGCTCGACGTCGCGAACCTGAACGGCATCACGGTCCGGCTGCACTGGACCGACCAGCCGTATCGATGGCATGTAAACGACGGCGACGAAGTGTTCGCGGTGCTCGACGGTCGCGTCGAGATGCGCTACCGCGTAGCGGGCAACGAGCACGCAACGGTGCTCGAAACCGGCGACGTCTTCCACGCGACGGCCGGCACCGAGCACGTCGCGCATCCGCTCGGCGAAGCGCGCATCCTCGTGATCGAGACGGAAGGCAGCGTCTGAAGTCGGGCCGCCGTGCGCCGTGCCGCGCGGCGGGTTTTACCCCGAGATCGTCCCCGTGCCCTGCGACGGGATCAGTTTCGGCTGCGGCGTGCACACGCACTGGCACAGGTCGTGTTCGAGCGCGACGACCTTGCCCATCACGGTCATCGTCCGCTCGCCGCCGTCCGACACGATCACGCCCGTCGTCTTGCACGCGGCGCAGAACACGGGCGCGCCGAGATAGGCGAGTTCGCGTCCGTCGAACGACGAGTTGGCGATCCCTTCGAGCACCACGCCGCCGTGGTCGGTCGTGTCGCCCTTCAGAATGAATTTGCGGCTCATGATGTCGGTTCTTCCCTCGGAAACGCCGCGCCACGCGGCAGCGAGGCTGCGCACGGGCAATCGGACACCGCCCGTCGATTGCGGGCGTCCCGCGAGGATATCACCGCCACGCGCCGCCGCACGCCGAATGCCGCCATCTGGTGCCGGGACGCCGCCGCGACGAAAACGACGCATCCGACTCGTATTGCACCGCACTGCGAATATGACACCGCCCTTTTAGGACAATAAGCCAGATTTTTAGTACTTTTACAAAAAACAAAATCATCAACCAATATTTTTCAATCCCCAGGCAAAGCGATGGAATCGCAGGCCGCCTCGACCCAACCCTACATACTCCAACGCCATCCGCATCGGATTGATGCACGATTTCATAAAACTTTATCTCACATCAAAATCGCTCAAAGTCCAGCCGCCGACAGATAGAATTCAGTTAACAAATTAAGTTTTCCGAAAAAAATGGATGAATTTCTATCGATACGATTATTCGTCAAGGTGGCCGAACTACAGAGCTTCGCGCGTGCAGCCGCCGAACTGAACATCTCCAATTCATCGGCCACCCGCCTGGTCATGGACATCGAGGAGCGGCTCGGCGTACGCCTGCTGAATCGCACGACCCGCAGCCTGTCGCTGACCGACGCCGGCCACCTGTATCTGGCGCAGATGCGCCACGTCGTCGACGAAATCGACCGCGTCGAGGAAGCGATCGCGTCGACGCACCACGAGCCGGTCGGCTCGCTGAAAATCGTCGCGCCGGTCATGTTCGGCATGCATGTGCTCGGGCCCGCGATCGATTCCTTCAAGGCATGCCATCCGAACATCGTGCCGGAAGTCACGCTCGTCGACCGTCACGTCGATCTCGTCTCGGAGGGCTTCGATGTCGGCCTGCTGCTGTCGCAGCACATCAGCAACAGCACGCTGGTGAAACGCCTGCTCACGCGGCTGAAACTCGTCGTATGCGCATCTGCTCAGTATCTCGAACGACATGGCGCGCCGGCTCATCCGCATGACCTGGCCGCCCATGCGTGCCTGGCATTCCACTCCGACTTCGCGGGCGAATACCTGTCGTTCGATCACGGTCATGCGCATCTCACCGTGCACCCCAATAAATCCGCGTCGTCGAACAATCTCGGGCTGATCCGAAGCTGGGCGCTCGCGGGCGTGGGCGTCGCGGTGCTGCCGGACTTCCTGGTCGAAGCGGAGCTCGGCGACGGCCGGCTGCTGGCGCTGCTGCCCGACTACCGGCTCGAGGAACTTCAGATGAACATCGCGTACCCGAGCCGCCGGCACTTTCCGCGCAAGGCGCGCCTGTTCGTCGATCACCTGGTCGAGCATTTCGTCGGTTGAATGAAGTCATCGCGCACTATTTCCCCCTTCCGGCGCTGCCCCAAATCGGGGCGGCGGCCGGGCGCTCCGCCCGGTTCAGGCACGTGCGTTGCGTCGGCGCATCTCGGTAGTGAACCGCCTTGGCAGCACGCGGCGGACGACTAAACTAATCCTTAATGGGGTGCGGCCGGAGCCCTCCCCTCAGGGAGATGCCGCCATGAATCGGCCGCTGAATCGTATCCTGCCGCGCGTGACCGGTCTCGCATCGGTCTGGACGTGGGTCAAATGGTCTTTGCTGGCCGCGCTGCTGATCGCGCTCGCGATCGTCGCGCGGCTCGTGCAGACCGAGATCGAAACGTCCCGGCTGCAGGCGCGCTACCTGTCCGAGCTCACCCGTGATGTCGGCTACACGGTCGAAACGGGCCCGAGCGATCACATCCGCTTCCCCGCGAACGGCCCCTACGACCAGCGCCTCGGCTACGCGATGATTCCGTCGTTCCAGGAGCGGCTGCTCGCGCGCGGCTTCGTCGTCGGCAAGCAGGCGCGCGATTCGCAACGGATGCTGTCGCTCGGCGAGCGCGGATTGTTCCTCCCTTACGAAGAAAAGGACCAGACGGGCCTGATGCTGTTCGACTCGACCGGCGCGCCGCTGTTCGCGACCGTGTTCCCGCAGCGCGTCTATGCCGACTTCGACACGGTGCCGCGCGTGGTCGTCGATTCGCTGCTGTTCATCGAGGATCGCTACCTGCTCGACGCGAACGAACCGAACCGCAACCCGGCGATCGACTGGGGGCGCTTCAGCCGCGCGCTCGCCGACCAGGCGCTGCACGTCGTCAACCGTCACCAGGCACGCCCGGGCGGCAGCACGCTCGCGACCCAGATCGAGAAGTTCCGCCATTCGCCCGAAGGCCGCACCGCGACGCCGCCCGAGAAGCTGCGGCAGATCGCGTCGGCGTCGGTCCGCGCGTATCTGAACGGCCCGCAGACGATGCTCGCGCGCCGCACGATCGTCGTGCGCTACCTGAACTCGGTGCCGCTCGCCGCGCGGCCGCATATCGGCGAAATCACCGGCATCGGCGACGGTCTCGCCGCCTGGTACGGCCGCGACTTCAACGAAGTGAACCGGATCCTGTCCGCGCCGACGACCGGCGACAACGTCGACGAACAGGGCAAGACGTTCCGCGAGGTGCTGTCGCTGATCATCGCGCAGCGCGCGCCGTCGTACTTCCTCAACCGCGGCTATCCGGCGCTGCAGCGGCTGACCGACAGCTACCTGCGGCTGCTGTCGAACGGCGGCGTGATCTCGCCTGCATTGCGCGATGCCGCGCTGTCCGCGCAGATCGAACGCAGTGCGCCGCCTGCCGCCGCGCTGGTGCAGTCGTTCGTGTCGCGCAAGGCCGTGACGTCCGCGCGCGCGTCGCTGCTGTCGGCCCTCGGCATCAGCGACGTGTACCAGCTCGACCTGCTCGACCTGGAGGCGACCAGCACGCTCGACAACGGCGTGCAGCAGGCCGTCGCCGAGCGGCTCGCGAAGGCATCGACGCGCGACGGCGCGCAGGCCGCCGGCCTCTACGGCTACGAGATGCTCGCGCCGAAGGACGACCCGTCGCATCTCACGTACAGCTTCACGCTGTACGAACGCCGCAACGGCGCGAACATGCTGCGCGTGCAGACCGACAGCGTGAACGAGCCGTTCGACGTGAATCGCGGCGGCCGCATCAACCTCGGCTCGACCGCGAAACTGCGCACGCTGATCACGTACCTGCAGATCGTCTCCGACCTGCACGCGCGCTATGCGAACCTGTCGAACGCGCAGCTTGCGCGCGTGAAACCCGACCCGGTCGACGGGCTGTCGCGCTGGGCGCTCGACTATCTGTCGCATACGCGCGACCGCTCGCTGCAGGCGATGCTCGACGCGGCCGTCGAACGCAAGTACTCGGCAAGTCCCGACGTGTTCTACACGGGCGGCGGCGCGCAGGTGTTCTCGAACTTCGAGAAGTCGGACAACGGCCGTATCCTGACGCTGCACACCGCGTTCGAGCATTCGGTCAACCTCGTGTTCGTGCGGCTGATGCGCGACATCGTCCACTACGAGACGCTGCAGGCGGCCGGCCCGTCGTCGTCGTGGCTCGGCGATCCCGAACAGCGCCGGCATTACCTGCAGCAGTTCGTCGACGGCGAAAGCCAGGTCTACGTGAAGCGCTACTACACGCGCTATGCGGGCAAGGCACCCGATGATGCGCTGGCACTGATGCTGAAGGACGTGCGCAAGTCGCCGCCGAAGATCGCGACGGTGCTGCGCAGCGTCGCGCCGAACGAATCGCTCGCGTGGTTCGATGCGCAGATGCGCGCGCAACTGAAGGGCACGCCGGCCGCGACGCTGTCCGACGACGATCTCGCCGCGCTCTACGCGAAATACGCGATCGACCGCTTCAACCTCAACGATCGCGGCTATATCGCGAGCGTGCACCCGCTCGCGCTGTGGACGCTCAACTACCTGCGCGCGCACCCGAGCGCGTCGCTCGGCGAGGTCCAGCGCGAGAGCCGCGATGCGCGTTTCTACACGTATTCGTGGCTGTACAAGACGCGCTACCACGCGACCCAGGACCGCCGCATCCGCCGCATGGTCGAGCTGCGCGCGTACGCGGAGATCACGAAGTCGTGGCGCGCGCTCGGCTACCCGTTCGCGGAAGTCACGCCGTCCTACGCGGCCGCGATCGGCGCATCGGGCGACCAGCCCGACGCGCTCGCGAAACTGATCGGCCTGATCGCGAACGGCGGCCAGAAAGCGCCGACCGAGACGATCACGCGGCTCGACTTCGCGAAGGGCACGCCGTACGAGACGCGCTTCGTGCGCGCGGCCGCGCAGCCGCAGCCGATGCTGTCGCCGGAAATCGTCAACGTGGCGCACACGCTGCTGCGCGACGTCGTGCTCAGCGGCACCGCGCGCCGCCTCGCGGGCGGCTTCACGCTGCCCGACGGCAAGACGCTCGAGGTATACGGCAAGACGGGGACCGGCGACCAGCGCTTCAACGTCTACGCGCGCGGCGCGCGGCTGATCGAGTCGCGCAAGGTGAACCGCAGCGGCACGTTCGTGTTCGTACTCGGCGACCGGTTCTTCGGGGTGCTGACGGCGACCGCGCACGAACCGTACGCGGCGCGCTACGACTTCACGAGCGCAATGGCCGTGCAGTTGCTGAAGTCGATGGCGCCGGCGCTCGCGCCGCTGATCGAACGTCCGGCCGCCACCGGCACGCACGCCGCGGCCCCCGCGCCGCAGGCGGAAATGCCCGCACCGGGCGCCGCGTCGGCGCAACCTTCCTGACCGCGGCACGTACGTTCACGCGATGGCACGCCGCTCAGTGCGAGCGGCCGTCGTAGTGCGTGACGGGCAGCGTGTCGAGGTCGACATCCTCGAGGCAGCGCACGTTGATCGCGGCCATCGCAGTGCCGTTCGGATGAACGCCCTCGGCGAACGGATGCATGCCGCAGCGCTTGCAGAAGCGATGGCTGATCACGTGCTTGTTGAACAGGTAGGTCGCGAGATTCTCGTCGGGCGTGAGGAGCTTCATGTGGTCGCGCGGCACGAACCACATCAGCGCGCCCTTGCGCTGGCAGATCGAGCAGTTGCACGCCATCACGCCCTGCAGGTCGCCTTCCACTTCGAACTTCACGTCGCCACAGTGACAGCTTCCGCGATAAAGCATGGTCGTCTCCCGGTGCGGCCCGTGCGCGTCGGCGGCGCCCGGACGGGACACCGTTGGCCAGGCCGATTCAAGCGGGTACAGTAGCGCGCACATGCGCCGCGCGCAATGTCCGGCGGCGCCCGTCCTGACCCTCCCCAACCAAGGAAAACCATCATGCTCGAACTGCGCCCCGGCTGCGAATGCTGCGACAAGGACCTGCCGCCCGATTCGGCAGATGCGCGCATTTGCACGTTTGAGTGCACGTTCTGTGCGACCTGCGCCGACGACGTGCTGAAAGGCCGCTGCCCGAACTGCGGCGGCGACCTGGTCGTGCGCCCGCGGCGTCCGGCAAGCCTGCTCGCGAAGTATCCTGCGTCGACGGAGCGCATCCACAAGCCGGGCGGCTGCGCAAACGCCGCCTGAAGGCGCCGCCCCGCCCCGTCACGACATCTCGATCCGCGCGCGTGTCACCGCGAGCAGCGCCGCCATCGCGCGGCGCGCGCCGTCCTCGTCGCGCACGCGGATCGCGTCGCTGACGGCCGTGTGCTCGGCAAGCGATGCGTTGTACACGTCCGCGCGGCGCGCATTCAGACGCAGTTGTGCCTCGAGCGTGCGATCGATCAGCGCGCCGAGCGGCACCAGCAACTCGTTGCCGCCCGCCGCGAGCACGCTCAGGTGAAAGCGCAGGTCGGCGCGCACCCATTCGTCTACGTTGCGTGCATCGGCCATCGCGCGCGCCGCGTCGTCGATCGCGTCGAAGGCTTCCGGCGTATGCGCGCGCGCGGCGAGCGCGGCCGCGTACGGCTCGATCATCTCGCGCATCTCCTGCAGCTTCAGCGCGAACGCGAGCGGCGGCGCGACGCGCGCGTACCAGTCGAGCAGGTCGGCGTCGAGCAGGTTCCACGCATGGCGCGGCCGCACGCGCGTGCCGACCTTCGGCCGCGATTCGACCAGCCCCTTCGACGTCAGCGTGCGCAGCGCCTCGCGCATCACCGTGCGGCTCACGCCGTACAGCTCCATCAGGTCGGGCTCCCTCGGCAGCAGCGATTCGGGCGGATAGTCGCCGCGCAGGATCGCCGTCGCAAGCCGGAAAGCCGTCTGTCCATGCAGGTCGTGTTGAATGATCGTTCTCCGTTGGGCCCGCGTGCAGGCTGCCCACTATCTGCACAATAATGCTATTAATACTATTTTTTATCCGGCTACGCTAGGATAATCGCGAAAGCACGCGACCGTGCGCCGCGCCCGAGCGCCCGCGCCGGCCAACCATGGAGACTCGTATCGTGAAAATCACCCGCCTCGAAACTTTCGTCGTCCCGCCGCGCTGGCTGTTCCTCAAGATCGAAACCGACGAAGGCATCGTCGGCTGGGGCGAGCCGGTCGTCGAAGGCCGCGCGCACACGGTCGAGGCCGCGGTGCAGGAACTGGCCGACTACCTCGTCGGCCGCGACCCGCTGCTGATCGAGGATCACTGGCAGGTGATGTACCGCGCGGGCTTCTACCGCGGCGGCCCGATCATGATGAGCGCGATCGCGGGCGTCGACCAGGCGCTGTGGGACATCAAGGGCAAGCATCACGGCGTGCCGGTGCACGCGCTGCTGGGCGGCCAGGTGCGCGACCGCATCAAGGTGTATTCGTGGATCGGCGGCGACCGGCCGAGCGACGTCGCGAACAATGCGCGCGCAGTCGTCGAGCGCGGCTTCAAGGCCGTGAAGATGAACGGCTCCGAGGAGCTGCAGATCGTCGACACCTACGACAAGGTCGAGCAGGTGATCGCGAACGTCGCGGCCGTGCGCGACGCGGTCGGCCCGCACGTCGGGATCGGCGTCGACTTCCACGGCCGCGTGCACAAGCCGATGGCGAAGGTGCTCGCGAAGGAGCTCGACCCGTACAAGCTGATGTTCATCGAGGAACCCGTGCTGTCGGAGAACGCCGAGGCGCTGCGCGACATCGTCAACCAGACCAACACGCCGATCGCGCTCGGCGAACGGCTGTACTCGCGCTGGGACTTCAAGCACATCCTCGCGGGCGGCTACGTGGACATCATCCAGCCCGACGCGTCGCACGCGGGCGGCATCACCGAGTGCCGCAAGATCGCGACGCTCGCGGAAAGCTACGACGTCGCGCTCGCACTGCACTGCCCGCTCGGCCCGATCGCGCTCGCCGCGTGCCTGCAGCTCGATGCGGTCAGCTACAACGCGTTCATCCAGGAACAAAGCCTCGGCATCCACTACAACCAGGGCAACGACCTGCTCGACTACCTGCGCAACCCCGAGGTGTTCCGCTACGAGGACGGCTTCGTCGCGATCCCGCAGGGCCCGGGGCTCGGCATCGACGTCAACGAGGAAAAGGTGCGCGAGATGGCCAAGACGGGCCACCGCTGGCGCAACCCGGTGTGGCGCCACGCGGACGGCAGCGTCGCCGAGTGGTGAGCACGCTGCGTATCGCGCGATACGCATCGACTTCGAAGCGGCCGCCCGACTGAATTGACCCCCAAGAGTTGGACATCACTCCAACCCTTGGGGGTTTTTTCATGACGAAGTATGACCCGTCGTTCAAGCAACAATTGGTCAAGGCATATCTGAGCGGCGAAGGCAGTTGCGAGTCGCTCGGCCGGAAGTACGGAGTTGGGTATTCAACACTGCGGCGTTGGGT